>NZ_CP063304.1:1407373-2111060 GCF_015159595.1 Blautia liquoris
CGGCGGGGATGACCGGCAAAGCGCAGATCACGGTGGCAGCCAGAGAAATTGATTTTGTTACATCCTTCTCCAAAAATCTGCAAGCCCTGACGGATATCATGGGCATTTCCAGATTTATCAAAAAAGGGAACGGAACCACCTTAAAGACAAAGAAAGCAACCGGCACTTTAAAGAGTGGGACGGTAGCCGAGGGCGAGGAAATCCCGCTTTCCCAGTTTGAAGTAAAAGAGACACCTTACGATTCTATTGATATTGAGAAATATCGAAAAGGTGTGTCTGCCGAGGCTATTGCAGAGCATGGCTATGATGTAGCTGTTGCCATGACAGACGAAGAGTTCAAGACAGAGCTGCAGGATATCGTACTGAACCGGTTCTACGACTTCCTCAAAACGGGAACTCTGACATCTACCGAAACGACTTGGCAGATGGGAATCGCAATGGTGATTGGAAAAGTAAAGGACAAGTTTAAGAAGATACACAGAACGGCCACAGGCGTTGCTGTGTGGGTGAATACTCTTGACCTGTACAAGTATGTCGGTGCCGCACAGATCACGATCCAGACCGCTTTCGGTATGGATTACGTGAAAAACTTCCTAGGGGCAGATGTCGTATTCATTTCGTCCGAATTGGAAGAAGGACAGATCATCGCAACGCCTATTAATAACATCATTGGTTATTATGTAGATCCAGGTGATTCCGAGTTTGCGCAGGCAGGACTGCCGTACACCACGGATTCTGAAACTGGACTGATTGGATTCCATACCGAGGGCAATTACAGCCGTGCACTGTCTGAATCCTATGCAATTATGGGCTTAAGGCTCTTTGCAGAATATCAGGATGCAATTGCGGTGATTACGGTGGAAGAACCAGAAGCACCAGTAACCCCGTAAGCGAGGTGATTAGATGGCAGCACTTGACGATGTAAAACTCCTGTTGGGTATTACTGATACCGACATGGACAGCAAGCTAAACCTGATCATTGCTAATGCAGGGAGACAGGTGCTTGCTTATCTGCCAGCCGATGTAACGACTGTTCCGGATCCATTGCAGTACATCGTGACCGAGCTTGCGATTGTGCGCTTCAACCGGATCGGCAACGAGGGCATGTCCAGCTACAGCCAAGAGGGCGAGAGTATTACATACGGGGATGATATTGCCCCGTATCTCTCTGCTATACAGGCATGGTGTGAAGAACAGGAGAACAATAATCGAGGGGTGGTGCGTTTCATATGAGATATGATACCCCTATTTCCTTTGTTAAAGAGGCTGAGAAACATTATGATCCGGAAGCAGGAGAATGGATTCAGGAAGAGCCAGTAAGAACAAAGAAATATGCGAATGTAACACACATGGGTGCAGACCGACAGCAGGCCGTGTTTGGTGATGTGAAAGCCAACCGGCTTGTTGTACGTTTACAGCGTGTTTATGGCGAAGCTTATGACCTTATCGAAATAGGCGGAAAAGCCTACCATACGGACACTGAGAGGCTTCCCAGTGTCGCACAGAGCTTGGTGGTGATGCAGAACAATGGCTGAGGTAAAAATTGAAGGCGTTGGTGAGCTCATAAAAGCCCTGAAAAAGAATGTAAAGCTTGATGATGTAAAGAGGGTTGTAAAGCAAAACGGGTCTGAACTGCAGACTGCTGCTGAGCGTGTTGTACCAGTAGACACTGGCACCCTGAAGCGTAGCATCGGACTTGAAATTAAGGACAGTGGTTTAACTGCAGAAGTTGAGCCAACCGCTGAATATGCGCCGTATGTGGAATATGGAACCCGATACATGCGGGCCCAGCCTTATATACGCCCGTCTCTGGAAAAGCAGGAAGGGCAGTTTAAGGCGGACATGAAGAAACTGGTAAAGTAGGAGGTGCATATGGAAAAGACAGTAGAACAGGCCATACACGATAAACTATGGCAGATCGTATCTCCTCTGGTTAATGAACACGTATATGAAAGTCGCCCTATGGCGGAAGTCATATATCCCTTTGCGGATTTTGAAGACTTTCTTTCCAACTTTGTAGGTACAAAGAATGGGACGCTTGCACGGATTGCGGTTGATCTAAACCTCTGGGAATCTGAGGACAAGCGGAAGCACGTCTCCGATGCAGGAGAAGCTCTTTTCAGGCAGGCAATGCAGCTGACAGATGTATTTGGATATCAAATATCCATGAGAGTCAGCGATTCCACAATCAGAGTAATGCAAGACAGAACCGTGACGCCTCCAATTTGGCGATGCATGGTCCATTTAGAATTTGACGTATAGGAGGTAAAAAATATGTCAGTTATACAAGGCAAGCGAATTGTATATTTATATCGCCTTTTGGATGAGGCGAAGACGAATGACGCGACAGCAATTGCATTCACAACAGAAAACAGTACATCTATTTCGAGCGATTCGGACACGGTTTCCACGAAGAGCGGAAGTATCAGGGTCCCGAAAGATCCTGAGACGGAGATTAAAGCGACAGCGATTTTTTCCAGCGAGAATGATGAGATTGCTAAAAAGATAAAATCAGCGGTAATGAATGGTGAAATGCTGGAGATCTGGGAGGCAAACCTCGATGCTCCCGGCGATGACACAAATGAAGGCAAGTTCGCCGCTACTTACTATCATGGATATGGTACAAGTTACGAATTGACTTCAAACAGTGAGGACCATGCAGAGGTTGCACTTGAGTTTGCCATTGACGGTAAAGGTGTTGATGGATATGCGACTATAAGCGACGAACAGCAGGCTATCGCTGATCTGGTATTTAAGGACACAAAAAAAGACACGTCGGGGGAATAACATCCCCTGCCATGTCAGCCATAGTAGGCCAGGGGATCGTTGATATGGCGATATTAAGTGAGTAGATAGTAGATGGAGGAAAAATAGATGCAGGAATTAACAATTAACGGTCAGGTGTATCAGTTCAACTTTGGGATGGGCTTTCTTCGAGATATGAACGCGAAAGTTTCCATTACAGATAGCGACGCGCCTGGTGTAAGGCGAAA
The DNA here is from genome assembly GCF_015159595.1 of Blautia liquoris. NCBI lineage: Bacteria > Bacillati > Bacillota > Clostridia > Lachnospirales > Lachnospiraceae > Blautia > Blautia liquoris. Next base: position 1,410,367 of record NZ_CP063304.1, read on the forward strand.
TGTTGGGGCGCGCTATAACATAGCGAGGATTATTGATGGTGATGTGGAAGCCTTGGAGGATGTGCTTGATACAGCGAATAAAGGGCAGAACCCTCGTCTGACAAAAGCGGCGATTGACGCCTTTATTGACGATGAAAACACCAATATCGATGAGGTGTTTGATGAAGTTATGGGTTTTTTAAAGACAGCAAACTCTACCAGAAAAGTGACAAACCAGATTCTGGAAGCAGTGGAGAATCAAAAAGCGAGAGCAAATCAGTAAGCATTGAAGAAATGTACCATGAGATAGCTGTCAATTGCTTCCGCTATTTCGGATTTAAGAGACTATCAGAGGTGGATCAGCTTACGATACCTGAATATGAACTGCTGATCGAAGCGCATAACCTGCATATGGTGGATGAAGAATATAGACGCCATGAGCAGGCATTTTTAAATTATCAGGTTCAGGCACAAAAGCCTGCCGGAAGAAATAAGACAAGACCGGTATATAACACATTCAACAAGTTCTTTGACTATGAGAAAGCAATTGCCAGTGTAAAAAAGAAGAAACCAGATAATCCGCAGGAGAGATTTAAAGGTATCGGAAGATTATTAAGGAAAGGAGGGAAAATACATGGGTGATTTTTCAGTAAGAGCAGTTCTTTCTGCAGTTGATCATGGGTTTTCATCTACTCTAAAAACTGCAATGGGTTCTGCGAATAGTTTGAAGACCACTCTTACTGGCGGTCTTGGATTCGGCATTATGGCCGGCATCGGGCACAAGGCCTTTTCCATAGTCTCCAGTGGTCTAACTGGGCTTACTAAGGAGACTATAGGGACCTCCGATTCTATGCAGAAACTGCAGACAGCAATGCGGTTTGGCGGTACCCCGGAAGCAGAAATACAGAGGATTGCCGGCGCTACTGGATCGCTGAAAACCTATGCTGACGATACCGTGTTTTCTCTCAATGATGTTCTGAGTACATTTGGAGCATTGTCGGCGAATGGAATTAAGGACGCTGATAAGATGACCGAGGCTGTTGGCAACGCAGTTGCTGTATTCGGTGGCGGTGCACAGGAATTCAGTGCTGTTGGATTGGCATATAGCCAGGCAATGGCTGCCGGTGCTCTCCATGCACAGGATTGGAATCAGATCTTGAATGCCAGCCCACAGTTGGCCGGGGGACTCAGAAAAGAGTTGTCAAAGCTCAATCCGGTTATCGGTAAAGATTTTAAAGGCGCAATGGAAGACGGCAAGATCACAGCAGAGCTCTTAGGTCAGGCCATGAACAACATAGGTATGACTGATATGGCCAAAGATGCGGCTACGTCCGTAACGACTTTTGAAGGAGCTATGGGTAACATGGAAGCAACAGCGTCCAGTGGAATACAGAAACTGTATGATTCCTTTGCGAAAACAAAAGTGATTGACGCTATCAACGGGATGAATGACAAGATTGGATCCGCATTCGACTGGATGGCAGAGAAGATCCCTGGTGTTTTAGATAAAATATCGCCATACTGGGACGTTATCAAAGAAGATGCTGGCCAGGTTAAAGAAGCATTCGGTGAAGCAGTCAGCGCTATTGGTGATAGCTTAAGTGAACTCACTGGATCGTTCGGGTCCACAGAAAGCGTAAGTAACTTTTCAGATATCATGGGAACCGCTACGGATGCCATTAAAAAGTTTGCTGGTTTCCTGACAGAACATTCCGATCAGATTGCAGATCTGATCACGAAGCTGCCTCAATTACTCCTTGCGTATAAAGGATTTAAAATAGTAAGTTCGGTAGCTCCAGCATTGGGCCTTTTCTCGAAGGGTATCATGGGCCTCGCAGGAAAAGGTGTAGGAGCGATTGCCGGCAAACTGACGGGTGTATCTTCTGCCACACAAACCTTGGGGAGTGCTAGTGCATCAAGCTCAGGCAGCCTTTTACAGATGTCAGTGGCTTTTATTGCTCTTGGCGCAGGAATAGCACTTGCCAGTCTGGGACTTGCGTTGATTGTAAATTCTGCGATTCAACTGGCGCAGGCTGGACCAATGGCCGCAGTGGCAGTGGCTGGTCTTGTAGTTGTCATGGCATTACTTGCGGTAGGGGCTGCAGTTTTAGGCCCAGCACTTACCGCCGGTGCAGTCGGGTTTGTTGCTTTCGGTGCTGCAATTGCGCTGGTCGGTGTTGGTGCTCTTGCGGCAAGCGCAGCATTGTCTATTGTTGCTGGTGTATTGCCTACGGTTGCTCAATATGGATTACAAGGTGCTGTAGCGATTGCGGCTCTCGGAGCAGGAATGCTTGCGTTTTCTGCCGGTGCTGCAGCTGCTGGTGTGGCCAGCGTTGTACTTGGCGCGGGACTTGCGGTTGTAGCTGTTGGCCTTGGCCTTGTTGCCGCAGTAGTTATGATTGCTGCAGTCGGCGTTCTTGCCCTTGGGGCCGGAGCGGTTGTACTTGGAGCAGGACTTACCGTCGCGGGAGCGGCATTAACAGTTGTTGGCGCTGCCCTTTCTCTTGTTGGATCCGGAGCCATAGCAGCCACAGCGGGACTTGCAGGAATGCTTGCGATTACTGTAGGACTGGCGGCAGGCTTGCTCGTGCTGAATGCTCCCTTATTACTACTGGGACCAACATTTTTAGTCGCTACAGCCGGAGCATTAGCTTTTGGCCTAGCAATGACAGGATCAGCGGTCGGATGCACTTTAATGGCTGCAGCGCTGAAGCTGGTAAATTCAAGTATGAAATCCATAGCAAATAATGCCAAATCCGCACAGAAATCAATTAGCAGCATGAAGAGTTCAGTCAGCATTGTCAGCGATGGTCTGGATGCATTGGGGAACAAAGCAAAGGATGCCGTAAAGAAATTCACGAGTGCATTTTCTTCCGGGGCAAGTACCGCGCAGAGCGCCGGAAGAAAAATGGCTGATGGAGTGAAAAGCGGTGTTCAGTCCGGGCTACAACCTGTGCCTGGAATCGCAGGTAAGAGCATGAATACTTTTAATTCAGCTCTTGCGAGTGGCGGAAGAGCGGCAGTATCCACCATGAGGAGTACTGCAAATCAAATTGTTTCAGCCGCTAACTCGGCGACCGGAAGGATGCGAGGTGTTGGAGCTAATATCGGAGCAGGGCTTGCAAACGGTATGGCGTCAAGTTTGGGACGAGTGAGGTCAATCGCCGCTCAAATGGCTTCAGCCGCTGAGCAGGCAGTACGGGCAAAAGCGCAGATTCACAGTCCGTCAAGAGTATTTAGCAAACTTGGTGCGTTTGTTGGAGAAGGTTTCGCTGACGGCATTGAATCCATGAGCGATACAGTTCAACGAGTAAGTGACCGTATGGTGCAGATACCTGACATGCCTGAGCTTGCCGGCGCAGGTGGCGGAACGTTCTCCATGAATCGAACGCTGAGTGCTGAATATGAGTACAGCCCTGTGATCTATGTAAATGCAGAAGTGACAAGCGTAATGGATGGCAGAGAAGTAGGCTATGGATCCGCGCAGTATGTGCAGGAAAAGAACAAGAAAACTGAGAAATTTAAGAACAGATTACAAGGGAATCAGTAGGGAGGGAATATGAGATTTATTGATACAATTGAGCATGGCAGTAATGAAGAGTCTCTCCCTGCAGAGGCTCTTTCGATTAATGGTGTATATATCGAGGATGTTATTGATGGATACCGCACACTGACTGTTTCAGGGCGAGAAAACCACAGTATGGATTATGATGAGAAGCGGATCGGCAATCACTTGTATATGCAGAACTACTATCAGGACAGTCGGATTATTGAAGTGGAGTATCAGTTGCTTGCAGATAGTCCGGAAGAATTAATGAAGAAGTACAATGTTCTAAACGGCCTTCTGAATTTTAAGGAAGCACAGTTGATTTTTGCCGATGAATCTGACAAGTATTATATAGGAAGCAAGGCAGAATCTGAAGCTCCGCCTAAGGGAAGATTGAACGTAACATCCACATTCACGATCTATTGTCCTGATCCACATAAGTACAGCGTTGTTACAGAACAGTTTACAGCTGCTAAGAATTCCAACGGCGTATTGGAACTTACCATTGACAACGAAGGATCCGCAGACGTACCGATTAATTACACGGTTGTCCACAATCATGATAATGGCTTTCTGGGATTTGTCTCTGATCGCGGGGTACTGCAGACCGGGAAGATTCAGGAAGTAGATTTAACCCCATATAAACAGAGTGAAACACTTATTAATACGAATGATTTCTCTGGATGGGATAGAGATACGTCGGTACACCCCGAAAACTCGGCAAAAAAAACAAATGGAAAGCTGCAGGTAAACACCTACAGTGGTCAGAACATCCTACAGTTAGTTGATAAGGGAGGGACAGTAGGCGTGAATGGTGGAATGATCAGTATAGACATACCGCCTGATAGCGAGGGAGAAGTTGGAGCAAGTAATTTTTGGTGCTATTTTAACGAATGGTTCGAAACAGGAGCTGTCCGCCAAGTAGCGACCACTAGTATTAATTTTTTGGATGAAAATGGAAAGCTAATATACTGTTACATGGTAGAAAAAAATGACTTGGGCAGTAATAGAGCCCACGTCATGATGAGGGCCGGTGGCAGTCAAAAACATTTGTATAAAGATATATATTTTACACCGGCTGGGGCCGGATATACACAGTACAATATGTTTGACTGGCCCAGAGGACATTGTGACATTTTGAAAGAAGGCGATAAGCTCAGCGGGTACTATTACGGGACGCGATATTCAACAATCGTACCCGATCTAAAAAACACAAAATGCTGCAAAATTCAGATTTATATTGGAGGCTATGATAATTTGCCAGTAGTTACAGGGTCCTGCCTAAGGAGTCTTGTCTTTCAGAAGTCAAATGTAGAAAAGTGGAGTGATAACCCTAACCGGTATCCAAAAGGAAGCAAAGTTGAAATCGATGGAAAAGAAGGAAAGATTTATACAGATGGTCTATTGAGAATGGATGACGAAATTAAGGGATCCCAATATTTTTTAGCACCGCCGGGGAAATCCAAAGTACAGATCTATCACAGTGATTTCAGCGTACCGGTCCCAACGGTGACAGCGGAGATAAGGGAGGCATGGATATAAAATGGAAAATGTAAGAATGGCAGTACTGAGTGCAGATGAAACTGTCTGTACTTTTTTTGACAATCAAATACCGGATGCCATGCACTACTCGGAAGCCTGCCTACACACCTATCTACAGGGAGCCGCGTATACCCTCGAGATTGAGACAGGAACCGCACACGAGGATACACAGTACCTTGTGGACGGCAATAAGGTTTCTTTTGTATATAAGAACCATGATTATATGTGCAACATCGTCGGCGTGGAACGTACGGAGGCCGACATCACAGTAACCTGCTGGGGGCTGTTATTGGAACTCACGAACGAGACCAGGGACGCCTATAAAAGCAATGGGGCGATGTCACTTGTGCAGTATATCAACTATATTGACGCAGAGCACACGCTCACTCTAGGAACAAATGAAGTCAGCGATAAAAAGGTAGCCAACGAGTGGGAAGGCAGTCAAACGATACTTGCCAGGCTGTATTCGATTGCCACGCTCTTTTCTGCTGAGATGGAGTTTGTGACCGAGCTTAACGACGACTATTCGTTAAAGCAGATTACCCTGAACGTATACAGGGCACATGATGATCAGTATCAGGGGATCGGAGAAAACCGAACGGATCAGGTATTGAGGTATGGAAAGACGATCAGCGCAATACGGAAAACCTCGGATATCACAGAACTTTACACAGCGATTCGAATCATTGGAAAAGATGGTGCGAATATATCCGGTATTGAGCGAAAAGAATATGACAGCGAAGGCAGATTAGAGTACTACACGAATGCAAGCGATGATATCATCTGGGCACCTCTTGCGAGAGACCGTTTTCCGTCAAATGTCAATAAATCCAATGACCGATATATCACCATGGACTGGATCTACGACAGCGATGACAAAAATACTCTGTACGGGCAGGGGCTGGGGCAACTCAAACGACACTGTGTCCCGCAGGTTACCTATGAGATACAAGGCTACTATGATGCGAGTATTGGGGACACCTTTACGATCCAAGACGAAGCTTATAACCCCATGCTCATTCTCGAGGCCAGGGTGACAGAACAAGAAGAATATTTTGTCGATGTTACCAAGAATAAAACCACTTACAGCAATGTGAAAGAACTGGAATCTGAAATAGATCCGGGGTTGCTGGCGGCGATGCAGAAATTAATCGCAGACAAGAAACTGTATGTCTGCAATATCACAACAGATAACGGTATCGCATTTAAAAACGGTGAAGGCACAACGTCCTTGACGGCACAAGTCAAAGACGGTGGAAAAGATATTACAGATAAGTATGTTATTCAGTGGTATAAGGATTCGGATGCCTTGAGTGCATCCAAAAGTGTTACGGTGAATGCACTTGATATAGTTGGTAAATCTGTATATAGGTTTATCGCCTACGATGCAGATGGAAAAGAAATTGGGCGCTACGAAGTTACAGTCACCAATGTAACTGATGGCAAAAATGGTAAAGATGGAAAAGACGGACAGGACGGACAAAATGGACGAGACGGCACGCCGGGAGCAGATGGTGCACCAGGAAAGCCGGGAGCTAATGGAGATACCTCTTACACACACATTTCATACAGCAACAGTTCAGACGGTAAGACGGATTTTTCCACAACAAACAGCGACCGGAAATACGTTGGCATGTACGTCGATTTTACGCAGGCAGACAGTACCGACCCGACTAAGTATGCTTGGAGCCTAATCAAGGGGGCCGATGGAACACAAGGCACACCGGGAAAAGCAGGTGCAGACGGCAAAACGCCATATTTTCATGTCGCTTATGCCAATAGTGCCGACGGAAAAACAGGATTCTCCACAACGGACAGCACAGACAAGCTATACATCGGGCAATATACGGACTTTGTACAGGCAGACAGCAATGACCCTGCCAAATATGCATGGACAAAGATCAAGGGAGAAAAAGGAGACAAGGGAGACCGTGGAGAACAGGGAGTAAGAGGATTACAGGGCGATAAGGGAGACCAAGGCATACAAGGAGCCAAAGGAGCAGATGGCAAACCAAGCTATACCCATATTGCGTACAGTAACAGTAATGATGGCAAGGTAGCTTTCTCTGTATCCGATAGTAACAGGGCCTATGTCGGCATGTATGTTGATAATGTATCCGCAGATAGCACAGATCCTACAAAATACCACTGGTCTAAGATACTGGGGGCAGATGGAGCGCAGGGTACACCCGGCAAGGCAGGTGCAGATGGTAAGACACCGTATCTGCACATTGCCTATGCTACTAATGCAACCGGGACAACCGGATTTAGCACCACAGATAGCAATAACAAAACTTATATTGGCCAATATACCGACTTTACAAGTGCCGATAGCACGGATCCCACAAAGTATAGCTGGACTAAGATACAAGGCCCCACAGGTCCTACAGGAGCCAAGGGCGATAAGGGCGCAACCGGTCCACAGGGTCCACAAGGGACGCAAGGACCTCAGGGCCCCAAGGGAAATAATGGGGCAAATGGTTCCAATGGTCAAAATGCTCTACTAGGGGACTTGTCTTTAAGCCCGATCATACTTCCGGCAAACGCATCCGGAGCAGTTACAAGTTACTCTGGTGCGAATGGTACATTCAAGGTTATAAATGGCACCACAACTGTAAGTAGTGGTGTGGCGTATTCTCTTATTTCCTCTTCTGGGGTTACTGCATCCATCAATAGCAGTACCGGTACCTATACAGTATCATCTATGCCTAATGGCACAGACTATGGCACAGCAATGTTCCAGGCAACATATAGCGGTAAGACCATACAGCGGACGTTGGCGGTCATCAAGGCCAAGCAAGGACCGCAGGGGACACAAGGAGCTACTGGATCTACAGGACCACAGGGACCTCAAGGGGCTAAAGGAGCAACAGGTAACGCCGGAGATAAAGGAGCAACAGGACCCCAAGGTCCTACCGGCGCAAAAGGTGATAAAGGTCCTACCGGCGCAAAAGGTGACAAAGGTGCTAAAGGAGATAGTGGCATAATAATACAAGCCACAGACCCCGGTAACCATTATGTAGGCCAGCTCTGGCAAACGGCATCTGGTGCACCGATAAAGCGCTGGGATGGCAGCAAATGGGTAATCTGGTATTTAGACGTATCGAATCTGAATGTGCAAAATTTGAGTGCGATCTCATCTACCCTTGGTTCCGTAATTAATCCATATGATACAACCTATGAAGGCGAGCATATAAAAGGACAGGTCACGATTTCTAATGCACTTGTAAAAAATGAATACACGGTCGTTGATACGGGGCAGAAAGGATATTGGGAATTATCGCCACTACATTATACTATGCACCTGGATGATGGCAAAGGAAAAAAGGTTGCAGGAATAGAGTTGTCCGCGGGCGCATTCATGATGTACACTAACAGATACAATAAATGGCTTAATCTGTCGGATGAAATGTTATACGACACCGGATGGGTTGAATTTCCGAAGCTGAAAGGAACCGATGGTAAGATATATGCAAGACGGTATATGGGGCGTAGAATGTTGCGATTTAACTATTTTGTGCTCAATGGAACAGGTGATATAGCAAAACTTACAGGGGATTTTCTTCCACAGAATGATGGTATGTATACAATATCTCCGTGGACAGCCACCGGCAGCATCGAAAAAATACAACTTAATGCTACAGGTACGGTAGCTAAAGTAACCAATGTTACGTCCGGGAATCCAATAACTGGATTCTTGGAATATTTTTAAGGGAGGGGGAGATGGAAAAGTATGTTAAAAATACAGGATATCATGTTTGAGTATGATGACGATGGAGAACTTAAGGACTATCATTGATACGGTTCAGAGTAAACTTAAAGCATTAGTCCAGTCCTAACCGGCTGGGCTATTTTAATGCAAAAAGAAAGAGAGTGAGGTATATGAAGAAAATGAATGCTAGTAAAGTAGTAGATACTTATAACATTGCAGTAGGAGGGGTAATAACAGTGCTGACTGCAATCTTTGGGCCACATTGGTATGTGTTCGCAGCCTTCCTGATCCTGAATGTGTTCGACTACATAACAGGATGGTACAAGGCAAGACGGCTTAAAAAAGAGAGCAGCTCTGTAGGATTGGTAGGCATTGTAAAAAAGGTGTTCTACTGGCTAATTATTGCTATTGCTTTTATAATGTCCTACGTTTTCACAATGATGGGGAAAGATTTACTACATGTGGATTTAAGTTTTTTAACCCTTATCGGATGGTTTACAGTAGCATGCCTGCTCATAAACGAGATTCGTAGTATATTTGAAAATCTTGTAGAGTGTGGAGTAAATGTGCCTAAGATATTAGTCAACGGTCTTGCAGTAACTGAAAAGATTATAAATAAGGAAGATAATGATTCAGAGGGCAAATAAGCCCTCTATACATATTTTAGATTAATAGGAGGAAGTCAGTAGTTATGGGAAGAAATTTAACTGAATTACATCCACGCCTGCAAGAAAAGGTTGCGCAGCTACAGATACTGTGTGCAAAGGAAAACCTATTGCTTGGCATCGGCGAATGCTTTCGGACAGCTGCGGAGCAAAATGAATTATATGCTCAAGGCAGAACTAAAGCGGGTGCAATCATTACCAACGCACCGGGATCGAGTTACAGCTCACAACATCAATGGGGGATCGCGTTCGATTTTTTCAAAAATGTGCGCGGTCATGAGTACGATGACAATGCATTTTTTACCCGTGTTTCGCAATTGGGTAGGACAATTGGCCTGGCTTGGGGCGGAGACTGGCACAGCATCGTGGATAAACCGCATTTGTACCTCCCGGACTGGGGATCCAATACGGGTATCCTGAAAAGTACGTATGGAACCTTTGAGAGTTTCAAGAAAACCTGGGGGAAAGCATCAATTACTCCGATTAAACCGGCTCAGCCAGTCGTGGACCCCCCCTGGAAAGCGACCGGAACTGCGACCTGTGGCGGAGATGGGGTCAGAGTGCGTATGATTCCGAATGGCAATGTGATCTTACAGTTAAACAAGGGTCAGCGATTTGAGGTCAATGGAGAAATATCTGGAAAATGGGTAAAAATTAAGGTGCAGAACACGATCGGATGGATGCACAGCAATTACGTAAAATATGACAAACCGGTACCGGCGGCAGAACCTGCAGCACAGACAGTGCCTAAACCTAATAAGATTATCCTTAAAGAGGACGGCAAGTGGGGTGCAGATACGACCAGACGAGCACAGCAGATCTTTGGTTTGCCACAGGACGGTGTGATCAGTAACCAATTAAACTTCTATAAACCCATATGTCCCGGTATTGTATCCGCGCAGTGGAGTGATGTAAAAAAGGGCGGATCACAGTTGATTCGTAAGATGCAGGCATGGATGGGGATTCCTCAAGATGGATACATTGGTCCGCAATTTATCAAGGCTTTACAAAGAAAAATGGGAAAGAGCCAGGACGGGATACTATCCAATCCGAGCCAATGTATTACTGCTCTACAAAAATATCTTAACCAACATTAAAAATAAAGCCCCTGGCTATTAAGCTTGGGGCTTTATAAAAATTACAGCAAACAATATTATATACCAAGTATTTGCTTTTTCTTCTTTTGAAATTCATCAGGGGTGATTATTCCTTCATCCATAAGTTCTTTTAGTTTCTTCAGATCATTTAAATCAGAAGAATTTTGAATTTCTTTTTTATTTGGATTAGCAATTCTGTGTTCAACATATGCTTTTAGTTCCTGCATGAGAATATCATTATTTTCATTAGCAAATGTTATCGTGTTTTCATCTGACATTGCGCCGGTAAGGCCTCTTTTACTTTCGCCACTACCAATAAGTATAAATTGAAGATATCCAACAAAGAAACCTGACTTTTTATATTGGACACCGCTAAGTTTATCAATGCTGATAGTTTTTGATCCCGAAAATCCTCTTCTTGAAAAGTTTGCAAATCCTTTGCTGGAAATTTTAATGGACTCTTTTGTCACTTCTATAATGAAATGCCCTTTGGAATGAAGATTAAGAATCACTTTATTTCCATTATCTAATATTTGCTTGTTTTTCTCTTCTCTTTTAAATAGATCTTTTTCAGATATTATTTTACTTTTTTTCATATGTAAATCCTCCTTTAATTAAGGTAATCATATTCCATTATTAATATAAAAGCAATTGCCAAAATTTGAAATTCTAATGTTATTGATTATTAAACTGGTTCTATCAATTAGATTTATACTTTATTAGAACATAATACCATATGTATTTGACATCAGGTCCACCATATTGGCTCATTATAATCTGTGCCATTTTTGCGTTTGGTGTTGTTATATTTACAGGATACTGTAATCTTTTTTCATAATTCCACATACTAACGGCGTCCTCCTTTCCTTACTTCCCAGGGCCATGGCTGTGTAACCCAGTCCCAGTTTCCAGAGGCTCTGTCATCAGCTGCCTCGATGGTAAGAGGTCCACACATTGTAGTATATCTGTCAACAGCTTTTTTGCGAAGCACTGATTTTTCATGAAAATAGTCCAGTGCATCCTGATCGTCGGGATGAGTATCCAGATAGAGACTGACATCAACAATAGCAAAGCTGAGTTCATTAATCGTGCAGAGTAATTGCTGTTGATTCATGCGATTGTCATTCATTTACAGCCGCCTCCTCCCTTTCCACAGAACGGTTTACAAAGATCTGGGAAGATCGTTCCGTTTTGAAGACCAGCTGCCGGATCGAAGGTTTTTCCAAAACGAGTCATCGGGACATATCCCATAGCGACAGGAAGTCCAAGGTCATCCAGCTGTTCATACATAGATTTTACATCAGTGTCACAGGGAGGAACAGTTGGTCTGGGCGGCTTTGGCGTATAGTGATTAGGCCGTGGATAGTTTCCAGGCCTTTTGCCATATCCAGGGCGATTTGTGCGATAGTTATCCATTACAATTCCTTTCTTTGAAGTTTCCTTCAATATTACAATATGAAGGAATAATTAAAGTGTCATAGATAGTTTTGAAGAAAATGGAAGTTTATACTTGAAAAACTATCCGGGTGACTTATAATGATAGGTATAGTTTTTGATAGGCACTGCTGCTGCAATACAATATATGCAGCAGTGTACAGAGGCCACAACTGGACAAATTGAAACAGAAATTGGAGGAATGTATTTTGCGGAAATTTTTAAAAGAGTACCTCGGAAATATCGCACCCGTGTTCTTTAAACAGAGTTCTTTCACTATAGAATGCATATGAAATCTTTCATTAAAGATTTAAATCGAATTTTAAAGTTAAACTGGAAAAGCCTTCTGGTTTTCGAACTGGTCTATCGGATTTTTGCGACAATGGTACTGGCAAAATATGTGAATTTTGTTATGAAACTGTCGCTTAAAAGGCTCGGTCACAGTTATCTCACGGCAGAAACATTCGTTCAGTTTATTTGTTATCCGCTCACTATATTTTTTGTTGTGATCGGAATACTGGTTATGACATTTGCAATGCTTTATGAAATTCATGTATTGTTCGTCTGCTATGAAGACTCATTAGATGGTCAAAAAACGTCAGTTCCAGTGATGATTGTAAGAGGGGCGGTAAAGGCGATACAATTTGTGAAAAAGTATCCGTTTCGATGGTTCCTCTATATGATTTTAGGTGGTCCCTTTTTGGGGATCCATTTTCTGATATCGGAGATAGTTCAGACGAGAATTCTGCAGTTTATCATTACCTTGATTGGAAACGTTGTACAGGATTACCCCCTGCTGATTATGATTATAGCTGTTGTCTATTGTGTCTCTTTACTATTTTCCCTGAGTTTGCCGGAACGGATTCGGATGGAAAAGTCTCCGGAGCAGATACGTAGAAAATATTTTGGAAGAGATAGGACAAGGTGGATTAAGAAAGTTTTAATTATATTATTTCTTCAGTTTGCTTCGGCTCTTTTTATTGTCATTTTATATGTGACAGCCATGATGCTCATGGTCGGGATTGTAAGAGTGACGAGAGTTTCGAATACGATGGTAAGTGCCGTCCTCTTCTACGGGAGAGTGGTAAAATACATTACTTCAATTGTTGCCGGCGGGCTTGGATTTACAACTACTCTTCTTGGACTTTATATTCTGCATGTGGGATATGAATGTGGAGATTTAGCAAATAAGAAAGGTGTTTTGGAAAGGGAGGATTCTCCCATAGATGGAAGACAGTATGATATTGCTAAAGTGCAAGGTTCCAGGATTGTGACTTGTGTTGTAACTTTTTTTCTTCTGGTTTCACAGATCGGATACTTGACGGTGGAAATTCGAAGAGATCTTCCGAATCTTGCCGAACCACAGGCTGATGTAGCAGTCACGGCTCACAGAGGAGGTGCGAAGATGGCACCGGAAAACACGCTCAGTTCGATGAAATACGCGGTGGATGCCCTGGCGGATGTGGCTGAAATAGATGTTCAGGAGACAAAAGACGGAAAGATTGTTTTACTCCATGACACTAACTTGAAGAGAACTACTGGTTTTAATGCGAATATCTGGGATGTGACATATGAGCAGGTGAGCCAGCTGGATGCCGGCATCAAATTCAACAAGAAGTATGTGGGAGAGCGGATTCCGACGTTGGAGGAGGTCATTCGTTACTGCAAGGGGAAAATTAAGCTTAACATCGAAGTGAAATACAATGGGCACAATAAAGGAATTGTGAAAAAAGTTGTCGACGTGATTGAAAACAATCACTTTGAGAATGACTGTGTGGTCACCTCAATGAATTATAAGTTTCTACAGCAGGTAAAACAGGAAAATCCGGATATCAAGACCGGTTATACTCTCAAGATGACCTATGGTGATCTTGCGGATCTGTCAGATGCGGATTTTTTCAGTGTAAAACATACGTATGTCAATGAACGGTTTGTAGAACAGGTTCATAAGCTTGGAAAAGAAGTACATGCATGGACGCTGAATTACCAGGGAGATATGCAGCGCATGGTGAGCGTACATGTGAATAATATTATCACAGATGAGCCTGAGCTCGTGCGCAGAGTCATCTTAGGGGAGACGGACCGCAATCCTTCCTTTTTAACGCTTCTAAAATATGCATTACATTAAAGACAGGAGGTATACGATATATGGCAGACAGGCAGAAAATGACGGCCGGACGTAGAAAGAATTCTGCCGTCATCAAAACGAATAAGCATTCGACAGGTGCAAAGATAGTAAAACGAAAAAAACGAACAGAAAGAAAGGCCGTATATTTTGATTATAATCTTTTAGCTTCAGTCATACTCTTGATTTGTTTTGGCCTGATTATGCTTTATAGTGCTAGCTACTATGACGCTTTTCGTCATCATAAAGGGAATTATATGTTTTTCTTTCGGAAACAGGCATTGATCAGCCTGGCATCGATTATTATGGCGGTTATGATTTCGATATTGTTGGATTACCATTTACTTGCAAAGCTTTCCGGCGTAATCTATGTGTTTTCGCTGATTCTTATGGCTATGGTGCGTTTCTCGCCTTTAGGGGTAGAGTCTCACGGATCCAAAAGATGGCTGAATCTGGGAATTCAGTTTCAGCCGTCAGAGCTTGCCAAGATTGCAGTGATTGTATTTATTCCAACAGTAATTATTAAGATGGGAAAACAGATGAAATCATTGAAAGCAGTCGTTATTTTGCTGATTATAGGAGGGATTCAGGCCTTTGGGGCGAAGTTTCTGACAGATAATTTAAGTACGGCGTTGATTATTATGGCAATTGCCTGTGTGTTGGTCTATTTGGGACATCCGAAAAACGCTCCTTTTGTCATCGCACTTGTATCAGCTGCTATTCTGATCGGAGTCGGTGTGATAATTCTGAAGACAAATGTACATGCGATTTCTGGATTCCGTGCCCAACGTGTCGTCACATGGCTGGATCCGGAGGAAAGCCTGGCGGATGGTGGCTTTCAGGTAATTCAAGGTTTATATGCCATAGGATCAGGCGGCTTTTTTGGTAAAGGACTGGGGAACAGTGAGCAGAAGCTGAGTACGATACCGGAAGCTCAAAATGATATGATTTTTTCTATCATATGTGAAGAACTGGGGGTTTTCGGTGCACTTCTCGTGCTTTTGATGTTTGGCTATCTGCTCTATCGTCTGTTCTTTATTGCCCAGAATGCACCGGATCTTTATGGAACTCTGATTGTAAGCGGGATCTTTGTTCATATGGCACTCCAGGTGATTTTAAATATCTGTGTCGTGTTAAATATTATTCCGACGACCGGCATTACTCTTCCTTTTATTAGTTACGGGGGAACTTCCGTTGTTTTTTTGATGGCTGAGATTGGGATTGCATTGTCTGTATCGAGAAAGATTAAGTTTGAAAAATAAAATTTTGATTTTCGATTCGAAAGATGTTGACAAAATCTAAATCAGCATTTACACTGGCATTGTATAGAAATTGATTTAAGGAGTAAAAATGATGTTAGAGAAGATGAAGACCATCCTGGCAGAACAGCTGAACTGTGATGAGGATATGATTACGGAAGATACTTCTTTCAAAGATGATTTAGGGGCCGATTCACTCGATCTGTTTGAATTGATCATGGCACTGGAAGAGGAATACGAGATAGAGATACCGGCAGATGATCTGACAGATCTCGATACAGTGGGGTCTGTGATTGAGTACTTAAAGTCAAAAGGTATTGATGCGTAAAGTTTAGCAGACGACCGGCCGAATAGGCTGGTTGTCCCTTTTTAAGTGAGGAATTTTTATGAAGGTTTCAATTTCACGCTATCAGCAAATCGCGGCAGATGTTGCCTCTAAGATTGCTGATGGATATTATAAAGAAGGAGAGAAAATCTATGCCCGCTCGTCTCTTGCGAGCCGTTATGGAGTATCCTCTGAGACAGCAAGGAGAGCCATCAACACACTGGCAGATATGAAGATCGTCGATGTGACTCGGGGCAGCGGTGTAATTATTGCCTCAAAACAGAGGGCAAAAGAATTCGTGAGCCGATTCCACTCAATCAATCAGATGGGGGAGCTGAAGGAGCATATACTGGATGGAATATCCAGACAGAATGCACTCAATGTTGAGATGAAAGAGATGGTAAATGAGCTCTTATATAAGACAGAGCGTTTTCAAAGTGTCAATCCGTTCACTCCCTTTGAAATCGAAATCACAAAAGATGCAGTTTATATAGGAGAAAGTCTCTCGAGTATTCAGTTCTGGCATAATACGGCAGCTACAATCATTGCGATCAAGCGAAATGATGAATTAATTCTTTCACCTGGACCTTACGCAGAGTTTCGTATCGAAGATATTGTCTATTATATAGGAGACAAGGACTGTGAGGAACGTGTCCAAAATTTCTTTTATTCAGAAAAATAATTTTATCATAATTATAGTACTTATAACTAATACCATGCAATAACCGTTGGGGATTGATGAATATATCAATTTTCAGCGGTATTTTTATATTATATTATAAATAATTGCTGAAAATCCATCATTCTCGCCAGGTTGACAAAAATAAGAGAAACTAATATAATTAACAAGCAACACATAAAATATTATAAGTTGTTACTTTAAGTGCCGGTTCAAACCACAAAACACAAGATCGACATTACAATATTTCATTGGATTGCGGCTTATATAGATGAGAAGGAGATTTCATGGATAAATTAGAGGTTAAGAATGTTTATAAGATATACGGTTCTTCCCCGAAACAGATGATTCCTTATCTGGAAAAGGGTGAAAACAAAAAAAGTATACTAAAAAAACACAAGCATAGCGTTGGCGTGAACAACGCTTCATTTCACGTAGGGGAGGGTGAGATTTTCGTGATTATGGGACTGTCTGGAAGTGGAAAATCCACACTGGTTCGATGTCTGAACAGACTGATCGAACCTACCAGTGGTGAAATCTACATAGACGGTGAAGATGTTGTCCATGCAGCGCCGGCGAAATTAAGAGAAATTCGGCGAAATAAAATAGCAATGGTATTTCAGAACTTTGCCCTCCTTCCGCACCGAAATGTTTTGGATAACGTGGCTTTTGGACTGGAAATACAAAATGTGGATGTGGAAGAACGCAGGAACAAAGCGATGGAAATGCTTGAAGTTGTCGGTCTGAAAGGCTATCAGGATTCTATGCCAAAAGAACTCTCAGGTGGTATGCAGCAGAGGGTCGGCCTTGCCAGAGCACTGGCGATTAATGCCGATATCTTGCTGATGGATGAGGCGTTTAGTGCACTGGATCCCCTGATTCGAAATGAAATGCAAAATGAGCTGTTAAATATACAGGCAAAGATTCAAAAAACGATTGTGTTTATCACGCATGATCTCGACGAGGCATTAAAATTGGGAGATCGAATAGCGATCATGAAAGATGGAGATATTGTTCAGATTGGTACGCCGGAGGATATCCTTCACCACCCGGCCAATGACTACGTAAAAGAATTTACACATGGTGTTAATCGAAGCAAGGTGGTCACGGCGGAATCCATTATGCGCAATTCCGAATCCGCAATACTTGAAAAGGCGGGTCTTCGAACCGCTGCGAAAGTGATGAACAATCTAGGTATATCCAGTATCTTCGTCACAGACAAAAAGCATAAACTGTTGGGAATAGTGACCATAGACAAAGTATCAGAGTTGATGAAAAACAAAGAAACAAACCTAGAATCTGCTATTGACAGAGATATTCAGACTGTGCATTTGGATACTCTTGTAGATGATATTATACCTCTGTTTTTTGAGTCGAAATATCCGATTGGCGTGGTGGATGATGATGGTATACTAAAAGGAATCATATTTAAGTCTACTGTACTTGCGGGTATTTCAGGAAGGGAGGATGATTAATATGCCTATCGCTATGAAGATTCCAATTGGAGAAGGTGTTGAAAGAGGCGTTAACTGGCTGACGATTCACTGGGAAGGATTCTTTGATGGTCTGAAAAACGGATTAAACGCTATGATTGGCGGAATCAATAGTTTCCTGATCTGGATCCCATTCATTGTCTTTGTCCTGCTGATTCTGTTTCTTGCGTGGTGGGTCTCGGGGAAAGGTCTCGCCATCTTTGCAGGAATTGGTTTAGTTTTGGTTGAAAACCTGGGATTATGGTCTCAGACGATGGAGACATTAAGCCTTGTGCTGACTGCAACATTAATTTCTCTGATCATCGGACTGCCGCTCGGCATATTAATGGCAAAAAGTAATATTGCAGACAAGATCCTGCGGCCGGTTCTGGATTTTATGCAGACAATGCCGGCATTTGTTTATCTGATACCGGCTGTATATTTCTTTGATCTTGGATCTGTTCCCGGTGTTTTTGCGACGATCATATTTGCGATGCCCCCCGTCGTAAGACTTACCAATCTGGGAGTTCGCGGAGTTCCAAGAGATGTAGTGGAGGCCGCAAAATCTTTTGGGGCTACACCCTCGCAGCTTTTATTTAAAGTACAGATTCCCCTCGCGATACCAACTGTCATGGCAGGACTTAACCAGACAATCATGCTTTCCTTATCCATGGTCGTAATATCTGCAATGATCGGTGCGGAAGGACTGGGAAAGATTGTGTTAAAAGGTATTACACAGATGAAGATTGGACAGGGATTCGAGGGAGGGCTTGCCGTGGTAATCGTTGCCATGATTCTCGACAGAATCACACAGTGCTTTGGAAATATGAATAAAAAGTCTGGAAGTGTATTCGTAAAAGAGTACCGGAAAAAGAAAGCGAGGAGGAGTTAGATGTATAAAAAAGCAATTGTGGCTATTTTGTCATGTTCGTTACTCCTGACTGGCTTATCGGGATGCGGTTCGAATCAAGAATCGGAGAATCAGAAAGATACAATTAAACTTGGATATGTCAACTGGACAGATACGGCCGCCATCACGAACCTGGCAGCGGCCGTATTACAGGAAAAAATGGGATATGATGTGGATATGGTAATGGCAGATATCGCACCTGTCTTAACATCTGTGTCAAGAGGAGGCACGGATGCCTATTTGAATGTGTGGCTTCCGGATACACATAAAGCTTATGTAGATAAATTCGGGGACGACATGATCGATCTGGGGACTCTTCATGAGAGTGCAAGAAATGGTTTTGTAGTTCCATCTTATGTTGAAGTTGACAGTATTGAGGAATTAAATGAAAATAAAGATGTATTTGGCGATCAGATCGTGGGTGTCGATGCCGGTGCTGGGATTATGACCGTTGCTGAACAGGTGGTTAAAGATTATGATCTTGATCTGCAGCTGATCACCGGAAGTGATGCGACGATGACGGCAGCTCTTAGCAAGGCAATTCAAAAAAAAGAGCCAATCGTTGTTACCGGATGGGCTCCGCATTGGATGATGGCCAGATGGGATCTCAAATTTTTGGATGATCCAAAGGGAGCCTTTGGAGAGGCAGAATCAGCTCATAAGTATGTGAGAAAAGGTTTCGAGGAGGATCAGCCGGAAGCAGCCCGTTTTATGAAGAAGTTTACGCTTTCCATTGATGATCTATCGGATATAATGGAGAAAATTGACAGCAGCAGCGAAGACGAGTACGAAGTGGTAAAAGACTGGATGAATGACCACGAAGAACTCGTGGATTCATGGATAAAGTAGTTAAGATAACATGAAGTGAGGTATAGCCTGATATATGGGAATACCTCACTTTTAATCTCAGGAAAAATAAGTGCATGTTCCTAGATAAACTTTTTGTCAGAAGATATCTATTTTTTTAGATATACTTCCTTTCCCTGTATGTATTTTGCGTGAATTGTATCTTCGTTATGCCGCCACAAAACCCGCTGAAATCTGTCGGATACGCTGCGCAAGATGAAATCGGCGAGAGGTGCATCATCTAGGACTACCGCATCAAACTCATAATCCTTTTCGAAACTTCCGACATTTCCAAAGAATGTCCCGCCTCCTTTTGTTGCGAGATAGAAAGCGTTTGCGACGGTAAGAAACTGTTTCTTTGCGAAGGGATCCCCGTTTCTCTTGGTGTAAACCCAGCGGAGTTTGCTCGCCTGTATGGCGTCTGTCATAGCGCGCATGAGACTCAAGTTACATCCGCCGGCCATATCCGTTCCCAATCCCACCTTGATTCCGGCACCGACCATGTCAAGGATCGGTGCAACGCCGCCTGCTGCGTTCATATTCGACTGCGGACAGTGAGCCACCATAACATTGCGTCGTGTCAGCAGTTCGAATTCGACATCAGTCGGATGTACGACATGAGCCATCAGCGAGGGTTCGCTGCTTCCAAGAAGGCCATATTGATCGTAAGCTTCACCATAGCAGGATATCTGTGGTTTCAGCTTTTTGACCCATTCAATTTCATCTAATCCTTCGGACAAATGTGACTGTACGGGAAGATGGTACCAAACTGAAAGTTTTCCCAGTCCTTCCATACATTCATCCGTGCAAGTGGGAGTGTAGCGCGGTGTCAGGATTGGCTTTATCGCTCCATATCCGTTCATGGTTTCTTCAATCCAGCGTTTTGTTTCAGTGAGTGATTCTTTGGTTGTTTCCTGAAGTCCATATCTGGAATTTCGATCCATATTCAGCTTTCCGACGTAGGCGGAGAAACCGGCATCTGCCATCTTTCTCATCAGAAGTTCTGTTGCCGGTCTGTGGATTGTTGCAAATACACATGCTCTTGTCGTTGTTGTGTTGGTGAGAAGATCGTCCACAAAACGTCCGTATGCCTTATCGGCATAAGTAAGATCGAAGTAACGACTTTCTTCGGGAAATGAATAGGTGTCAAACCAGGTTTCCCATTCGGAATCGGAATCCAAAAGCATCCCTATTCCACGGAAACCATATTGTGGCGCATGCAGGTGCATATCGCACATGCCGGGGATGATGAACTTGTCTTTGTAATCTATGACAGGAATACCTTCATATTCTTTTGGGAGTTCTTTAAAAACTCCCCTTGATTTTCGATTCTCACAAATCACATACTCATTTTCATGATATTCAATCGTATTAAAGTCTGGTGTGCAGACGATAATTCCTTTCAATGCATATGCATCGTTTCCCATATTTTTCCTTTCCTTTGTATATAAGATTATTTTACAGGTTCAGAAGATCTATCATTTCGCTTAATGTGAGGGGATCCTGCTGGTTTGGCCATAAGCCATAGTCCTCCCTGGCAGATTCAGATACTTGCGTCATCTGGGGAACATGGATTCCAATCTGATGAAAGATATCTATTTTAGAGAAAACTTCTCGAGGGGTACCGTCGAGAAGTTTTTTTCCCTGATTTAAAACTATGATTCTGGTGGCATACTCTGCCAGCAGCTCGATTTCATGTTCAACCAAAAGAACCGTGATACCCTCGTTCTGATTCAGATCTTTCATCGTCTGAAAGATCTTCTTCGTTCCGTCAGGGTCCAGATTCGAGGTGGGTTCATCTAAGACAAGCAAAGCTGGATTCATAGCAAGAACAGAAGCGATGGCAACTCTTTGCTGTTCGCCTCCCGAGAGCGTATAAGGAGAACGGCTTTTCATGGAATCAAGGTCCATAAGATGGAGTACTTTGTTTACTGTTTCGATGATTTCTTCCTTTGGGAGTCCCAGATTTGCCGGGCCAAAAGCAAGTTCGTCAAATACTGTAAGCTGACTAAGCTGTGCTTCGGGATCGGGAAAGACCAGACCGGATCTTTTTGCCAGACGGGCTGTCTGTGTGTTCCTGACATCTTCCCCCTCAATTCGTACATTCCCGGACAACTCACCGGTGAACGAATGTGGAATCAGTCCGTTACAAAGTCTGCATAAGGAGGTTTTACCGGAGTCATTGACACCGATAATGCCTATAAATTCTCCTCGATTTACTTTGAAGTCAATCTCTCTTAAGGCCGGAATTTCTGTATCCGCATATTTCCAGTTTACGTGGTCGAATTCGATCACAGTCTCGGATTCTTCCCTTTTTGCAGTAATGGTATCATTCATAAGATTTTAGTTTCCTCCTCTTTTCGATTATATCTGTCTTGGAAACCATATATCACTCCAGCTTTTTACTGAATGAATCCAGTTAAGCCCTCCGTAGCGAACGCGAATCGTGATACATAAGATTAAAAGTATAGTTCCTGTGATGAGAATTGCCCAGTCTGCTTTTCTTATTTTAATATTGGATAAATCAGTCGGATTATTACTGTAGCCAAAAGCCCTGCTTTCGAGAGCCATCGACAACGTCTCCATGCGGTCCAGAGAACTGACAACAAGGGGAACGAACATTGGAAGAAGCCCTTTGAATTTGTCAGTGACAGTTTTTTCGGAAAGCCCCCTTGCTCTTTGCGCGGAGACTATGATAGATGCCTCTCTGGTGCTGATGGGAATCAGCTGAAGTGACATGGAGAGCATGAAACAGAACTTAAAGGGAATTCCAAGTTTTTGAAGACCACTCATCATCTCTGAGGGGGAAGTAGTGGTGATATAGAGCATGGCAGCTAGAATAACAGTAGACATTCGAAACCAGAAGACAAGCCCCAGATAAAAACCTTCTATTGTATAAGCACCAAAATAGGGAATGTGAAGTTCATGTCCGAAAAACAGTGCAGGTGTTTTGCCGCCCGGATTAACAAATCCGTGTAAAACAATGAGAAAAATCATCATTACCAAAATCATTTTAAACATAAAGTTTTTAACGGTATAGCTTCCCGTAGATAGAAGATTTAGAGAAAGGGTCAAAAGAAAAAGGAGCATTGGTATCATCGGGTTATAGAATAAAAAGGATAAAACCGAGATGACAGCCAGGATAAATAGTTTTATCCTGCTGTCACACCTGTGAAAGAATGAGTTCCCTGGTTTGTAAAGTGTCATAGCATCCATCAATTACCGCACTCCTTTCTGAAATCAATTGTGCCAGATGTTTGATATTTATTTCATTGTTTTGAATATTCATGCCTGACTTTTTTAAGGAGTTGGCAATCGCATAAATCTGTGGCGGTTGTATATGAGCCTTGTTCATGACAGATTCATCCGTAAAAATCTGATCCGGGGTTCCTTCCTTGATAATTTCTCCATTTGCCATGACGATGACACGTTTTGCATATTCGGAAACGAAATTCATATCATGTGTTACGACTAAGACTGATTTTCCCTGCGATGCCATTTCCAGCATTAGTTCACCGAGGCTGCTTTTGCCGGGCTGATCCTGTCCGGTAGTCGGCTCATCCAGAATCAAAAGAGATGGATTCATGACGTAAACACTGGCGAGCGCGACAATTTTTTTCATTCCACTTCCAAGTGTCATCGGCTGTGATTTAGCGTATTCTGTGAGATGGAAACGCTCCATCACTTCTCTGGCTTTTAGAGCGATTTCTCTGTCATCTAGTTTCAGATTTTTAAGGCCGAACTTGATTTCGTCTTTTACATTGGAACAAAACAGCTGGTAACTTGGATTCTGAAAGACATATCCGACATCTTTGGCCATTTCGCTGACTTTTTTTCTCGCTATGTTGTGATCATTCACCAGTACGTTACCTTTTGTTGCTTTTAGCAGACCATTAAAATGCTTGGAAAGGGTAGTCTTACCGCTTCCATTTTGTCCTATGATGGCTGTGATATCGTGTTTGTAAAGGGTAAGATTAATATTGTTTAAAGCTTTTATTCCTCCGGGATAACTATGACTGAGATGTTCTGTTTTCGCGATTATTTCCATGTGGTCGGTCCTTTCCGGGCGATGTCATATTGTTTTAGATCATCTTTGTCCACTTTGCCCTTGAAAGGAGTACAGATTCGGAATTTTTCCGGAAGAGCTCGGAAGATGAACATCAATATGATGACAAGAACTGTTTTGTCTAGAAATCCGGTGATAAGTTCACTGATGAAAGAAGCCGCAAAGACACTGTCCGATGCCTTCATGACGACGGCATGCATGATATCAAGACCATTTCCGGCGAAACCGCCATATATATAGGTATATATGAAAGCACTTGCCAGACATGCCGGCGGCTGGATGATAACAAGAGTGGCAAGTAATCCGGGCCAGCTTCTGGTAATACCATATCTGGCGGAGTATCCGAGAATGAGTGCGATGATGGAAGTTGGAAGAAATGTCACGATCTGAATTGGACCCATTGTAAGTGCGGTTACACAAGCGTTTAGAATGGAACATAGAACACCGAGCCAGGGACCTCCTATGAAAGTGACAAGCATTGTACCGCCGGAATCCAGAAACAGCGGAACTCCGAGGAGTTGCCGCAGCAAAGAGCCGGCAAAGTTAATGGCAACCCCTGTCGGAAGCAGTGCGGCGATGTAAGCAGGCTTTAATACAGGCATAGATACTTTCTCAATTTTCATGTAATAATCCTCCTTGTAATGGAAAAGTGGGAGCGCGATACCTCGCTATTTGAAAGAAATGTTTGATTCATCTATAGTATAGGACCTGCTGCTTGGAATTTCTTCGCAATTATTGACCGGTTTTTGTACAATTTGTGACTTCCCATGGTTTTTGAGTTGTTTTCTGTATTCGCTTGGAGAGCAGTTATACCTGCCTCGAAAACATCTTACAAATGCCCGCTGGTCTGGAAAACCGGATTCCATGGCAATATCAAGAATTGAATTTTTAGATGATACAAGAGAGCGAAATGCAAAGGACAAACGAAGAGTATTTAGATATTCACAGAATGTCGTTCCTGTATATTTTTTAAAGCTGCGGGAGAAGTACTCACGTGATACACCTGTCCGCTCAGCCATCTCACCGGCATTTAGATTCTCACAGTAGTGTTCCTCCATATAGCGGATACAAAGTTTGATTCTCTGATTCTGACCTGTGATCTGTGCTCGAGTCTGCTGTGTCTGCTTATTGTTTGTAACAAAATCATTCATCATAAGATATAAAATCCGCTGTATATAACTACTTTCCAGAAGAAAAGTATAGGTATCTTGATCAGAGGTTTTGTCTGTATTTGTCTCAGACTGTTCTTTGTGAATATAAAAAAGCTCCTCTATGGTTTCATAGAAGAGCCTTTTCTTCTCGGGACTGTGTCCCAGATCAAAAGATATATTTTCAAAATCGGGACAGATGCCCTTTAAATATTCATTAGAAAAGATTAAACTGATGCCTTCCGCGTGTTCATCAGGAGCAGTTCGCAGTTTGTGTACACTGCCGCTGTCTATAATGATACATTCTCCGGCACTAATCCATCTGGCTTTGCCGTTTTTGGTGATTTGTACCTTGCCATGGATGACGTATTCTAATTCAATGTTTGTGTGCCAATGTGCCGGTATCTTAAAGTCTTCATTAGAATAGTAATTGATTTTTGCCGGAATATGCGTATAGTCAATATTTTCATTCATGCAGAGAATTTCCATAGTCTTTCACCCTCGCTTATAAGATCACTTCATCAGGTTCTGCCTCTTTGCTGTCTCTACAACAAATTAATAAATACATGCGTTATTATAAGATTGAATGAAACGATTGTCAAGGAAAAATTAAAAAAACTGAAAATAAAAATACACTTGCCAATTATGTGCTTTTTTGATATAATTAATTCGTTGTCGATCGGGGTATAGCGAAGTTTGGTTATCGCGCATGACTGGGGGTCATGAGATCGCTGGTTCGAATCCAGTTACTCCGATTATTTATCTGATATTCTCTAAAAAGGTACTGTTTTTGCAGTACCTTTTTCGCGTACAGGAAAGAGAGCACGTGTTTTCATATGGTGTACCGCATTTATAGGATCCCGTGGATTGTAAACTCCTGTATTCCTCCCACGTATGGTGCTATATCATATTGTTGATAGTAGACCACAACCCCTTCTGGTGTAAGAAAGAAATTCTCAGAATGAAAATTTTCTCTCAGAAGATCTGTATAGTTTTCAAAGTAGTTCCCTGGATTTTTTTTCTCCCGCTCGGAAATCTGCCGTTCTATTTCTTTTAGTATCAGTTCTTTGAAATCTTCCTGTTTGGGGAAGAAGTCCTGCAGCATCAGTTGTTCTGCGTTTTTAAAATTCCAGGTGTCGGAACTGCGGATGGTATCACCGTGAGCTCCTCCCATATAGGTGTATTGATCAAAGTACAGGCTTGTAATGCACATGGAGTTATAGGTGATCTTATAATCGCAGGTGAAGGTATAACTTGGAAAAGGCGAGGGGTACAAAGGGCGATTCCCAAGCCCGCTTACAGCCTGAGGGAAGAGTTCGTTTCGACAGCGGAATTCCAGATCATTCGCTTGTTTCAGATAATAGCGATTGATCTTCTGTGCAGTGTCATCAGCACAAGTGGTAGAAAATATAGGATAATTGATTTCGTAGATAAATACGGGTCTGCCCTGGAAGTACAAACGATTCTTCAGAGAACGATTTGATATTGTCTGCATAACTTATCAGGCGCCTTTCTCATGTTTGTTTCGGGTCTTAAGCCGTGTGCTTTACTCATGAGGACATGAACGACACATACTTTTTGACCATTGGTATTGTTATATGTATAGTTGTCAGAGAGGTTATCCTATGCTATAATTTGTAAAAAGTGTTTAAAAATTTTTAATAACAGGAGCCGGTGGATATGATGGATGTTCTATACAAAAGTACACGGGGAAATGGCAGTGCAGTGAGTGCTTCACAGGCAATTCTAAAGGGTATGCCCGACGATGGCGGTCTTTTTGTCCCTTTTGAGATACCGAAACTGGATGTTAATGTCAGTGACCTGGCGAAGATGGATTACAGGGAAGTTGCGTTCGAGGTAATGAGACGGTTTTTATCGGATTTTACTGAAGCTGAGTTGAAATCTTGCATTGCAAAAGCATATGATGAAAAGTTTGATACAGAAGAAATCGTCTCTTTAAAAGAAAGAGATGGAGCATTTTATCTGGAACTATTTCACGGTCCTACAATTGCATTCAAGGATATGGCTCTTTCAATTTTGCCGCACCTTATGACAACGGCAGCCAGAAAAAATCATGTGAAAAATGAAATTGTGATTTTGACAGCGACATCCGGAGACACCGGAAAAGCCGCTCTTGCAGGCTTTGCCGATGTGCCGGGCACAAAGGTTATCGTATTCTATCCCAAAGACGGGGTCAGTCCTGTTCAGGAGAGGCAGATGGTAACACAGAAAGGTGGTAATACATATGTGGTGGCAATAAGAGGTAACTTTGATGATGCTCAGACTGGTGTAAAGAAGATTCTGGAAGATGAGAAACTTTCGAGGGAACTGGCTGAAAAAGGCTTTCAGTTTAGCTCAGCAAATTCTATTAACATCGGACGTCTGGTTCCTCAGATCGTTTATTACGTCTATGCTTACGCTTTATTAGTGAGAAGAAATAAAATAAAAAACGGCGATAAGATGAATGTTGTTGTTCCGACAGGAAACTTTGGAAATATCCTGGCTGCATTTTATGCAAAGAATATGGGACTTCCGATTGGAAAGCTGATCTGCGCGTCAAATGAAAACAAAGTTCTCAGCGACTTCTTTCATACGGGATGTTATGATAGGAACAGGGAGTTTTTTCTCACTTCATCCCCGTCCATGGATATTCTCATATCCAGCAACCTGGAACGATTGATATACATGGTTTCTGGCTCTGAGGATGAGAATAAAAAGCTAATGGAACAGCTGTCACAAAAGGGAATCTATAAAATCTCAGATGAGATGAGAGGGAGATTGCATAACTTTTATGGCAATTATGCTTCTGAGAAAGAAACACAGGCTGTGATAAAAAAGATGTTTGAGGATACCGGTTATGTCTTAGATCCACATACGGCTGTGGCATCGGCAGTTTATGATGAATATCAGTCAGAAACGAAGGATGATACACCTACAGTGATTGCATCGACGGCAAGTCCATATAAATTTATGGGAAGTGTTCTTCATTCCATAAGTACGGAAAAGTCTGAAAATCTGACAGACGTAGAACAGATCAGTGCACTTCATAAAATCTGTAACGTTGCAGTTCCGAATGCAGTAAAAGAGATCTTTGATGCTCCTGTGCTTCACGACACAGTGACTGATGTAAAAAATATGGAACAAACGGTCAAAAATATCATTTTCAGATAAAATGGGGGGATAACAATTGGAGTTACAGAAGCTGTGTGAGAAAATTGAAAGATTAGACTTGAAATCGATGAAACGGGCGGTCGTCCACTGGGACAGTATCGCAAAACCACTTCATAGTCTGGGAAAGCTGGAAGATGTGATCGTGCAGATCGCAGGAATTCAGGGAACGGAAAAAGTACATATTGCAAGAAAAGCACTGGTTATCCTCTGTGCGGATAACGGTGTGGTCGAAGAGGGTGTCACGCAGACCGGGCAGGAAGTCACAGCAATTGTCTCCGAGAATTTTCTGACGGATAAAGCAACAGCCGCCATATTATGTCAAAGAGCCGGAGCAGATCTTCTTCCGGTCGACATGGGAATTGCTAGAGACACGAATCTTCGAAACTGTAAGATCGCCTATGGAACTAAAAATATGGCAAAAGGGCCAGCGATGACCCGTGCACAGGCAATACAGGGAATTGAAACAGGGATCTTACTGGTGAAAGAATTAAAGAATAAAGGTTATGATATTTTGGCAACCGGTGAGATGGGAATTGGTAATACGACCTCTAGCAGTGCTGTTGTTTCCGTCTTGCTTGACAAATCTGTGGAGGAGGTGACAGGCAGAGGCGCTGGGCTATCCGGTGAGGGATTGAACAGGAAGATTATCACAATTAAAAAGGCAATTGAACTAAATAATCCAGATCGAGAGGATACCATTGACGTACTTGCAAAAGTCGGAGGATTTGATCTTGCAGGAATGACAGGAGTATTTTTGGGAGGAGCCTGTTATCATATTCCAGTTGTCATTGATGGATTTATCTCTCTTGCTGCGGCACTTTGTGCGTCGAGAATCTCTCCGATTACACGAGATTATATGATTGCCTCGCATGTCTCAAAAGAGCCTGCAACGAAAATGCTGCTTGAGGCACTGCATAAAGATGCATTTCTCACCTGTGATATGTGCCTGGGAGAGGGGACCGGTGCGGTGACACTCTTTCCAATTCTCGATATGGCATGTGAAGTATACGATAAAATGAGCACCTTTAAAGACAATTCTATTGAAGCATATCAGCCGCTTGAGTAAAGGAGGAGCAGGATGTTTTATGTGGTAACAGGCGGTTCCGGCAGCGGAAAATCGGCATATGCGGAGGAACTTATTATAAGATCGGGATCTGGTCCGCGTATCTACATTGCCACGATGTATCCGTATGATGAGGAAAGCCATAAAAGAATTGCCAGACATCGTCAGATGCGTGCAAAAAAGGAATTCGAAACGGTGGAGTGCTATACAGATCTTGCTTCGGCACAGATTCCCGAGGGCGCGAATGTTCTGCTGGAATGTATGTCAAACCTCACTGCAAATGAGCTGTTTCGTCCTGAGGGAGCTAGAAAAGATGTTTCACTTTCCATTATGAAAGGAATTCGCCATCTCTTAGATTCCTGTAAGAATCTGATTGTTGTGACAAACGAGATCTTCTCTGACGGAATCCGGTACGATGATGAAACGAGGAATTATCAGCGAATTCTGGGAGATATTAATGTTTGGATGGCCTCCATATCCGATCATGTGACAGAAATTGTATATGGGATTCCGTTGATATTCAAATAGAGACACGAAGGAAGTATGATGAAGAATATATGGAGTAGTTTTATTGTGGCATTTGCAATGTATTCAAAGATTCCAATGCCAAAGACTGAATGGACGAAAGATCACATGAAGTATTCGATGTGTTTTTTTCCGTTTGTGGGTGTGGCTGTCGGACTTATCGAATATGGATGGTTTTTGTTGGCCTCGTATCTGCGATTTGGAGCGGTATTTCGGGCAGCCGGAATGACACTGATACCCGTTTTGGTGACCGGTGGGATTCACATGGATGGATACCTGGACACGATGGATGCATTAAGTTCGTGGAGAGAGAAAAATCAAAGACTGGTAATCTTAAAAGATCCACATGCGGGTGCATTTGCCATCATTACGGGGGTTGTCTGGTTTTTAATCTCTTTTGCTGCTGCAACAGAGATCACAGGAAAAATGATGCCCTTTTATTGCGCAATATTTGTCGTCTCGAGATGTTTTAGTGGTTTGTCCGTAATCTGCTTTCATAATGCAAATCCAAAGGGCAGTGCGGCTGCATTCTCTGACCAGGCTCAGAAGAAAGCGACTGGATGTGTGTTAATCATCTATCTTGCAATTTTGCTGGTTGTGATGTGTAGTTTAAACCCTGTGCAGGGTATCACTTGTTTTGGTACAGGACTGGCTGTTTTTTTCTATTACAGATGGAAAAGCTACAAGTATTTTGGCGGAATTACAGGAGATCTGGCGGGGTACTTCTTAAGTTTGGCAGAACTTTTGATGCAGCTTGCTGTTATCTTTGCAGCCACTATAATGGGAAAGCTGTAAGATGTTGTGAAGCATCGAGTAATTATATCAAATAGATATTTCGAATTAGGTATGAGAATGGAGCAAAAGAATGATACTGATTGTAGGAGGGGCTTTTCAAGGTAAAAGAGCATATGCTAATAACTATTTAAAAAAAGAGATTCATTGGATTGACGGAAAGGAATGTGAATACGATGATATTTTTTCGTCTGAGGGTATTTTCAATTTCCATCTATTTGTGAAACGAATTTTACGCACAGGCGAGCCTGACCAGTTTCCGGAGCAATTGATGAGAGAAAATCCGGATATTGTAATTGTCACGGACGAGCTTGGATATGGTGTTGTGCCGGTAGAGGCTTCTGATCGGGCTTGGAGAGAAAAAACAGGACGCATCTGTACAGAACTTGCAGAGCAGGCAGATGAGGTGCACCGTGTAGTATGTGGGGTTGGGATGGTGATAAAAAATGCTTAAAATACAGATGATACGACATGGCAAAACATATGGCAATACACAGGGGCGCTATATAGGAACGACGGATGAACACCTTCTGGAATCGGAATCCCAGGCACTTTTGAAACCTTTCTTTTCCCCGGTGGAGTGCGTATTTTTAAGCCCCATGATCCGATGTCGCGAGACGGCACTGCTGTTGTTTCCCGAACAAGAATATATGATCATCGATGGGTTCCGCGAATGTGATTTCGGTGAATTTGAGAATAAAAATTATCAGGAGCTGTCAGATCGTAAATCTTATCAGCAGTGGATCGACAGCGAGGGAACTCTCGGATTTCCCGGCGGAGAGACTATGCAGGAATTTAAAGAACGCACATTGGATGCATTTGAGCATATGATCGCTTACTGTATACAAAAAAAATATGAAAATGTGGCTATGGTGGTTCATGGCGGCACAATTATGAGTATCCTGGATACCTATGGGTTTCCACAGGCGGATTATTTTGACTGGCATGTAGAAAACGCAGAAGGGTATAAGATCCGTACCTACCTGGAACATTGGAAATTTGGCAGAAAAGAGCTGGTGGTCGATAGTAAGATTACGAGAGATATTGAGGAATAGAAGATAGACAACAGTAAAAAATAGAAAAATAAAAGAAAAAGCTGTACAATGCAGGGATTAACTGCAGGGAACAGCTTTTATTTTTTTGCTATGGGAAGAGTGAGTGAAAAGGTTGCCCTTGGTAGAACTCTCTTTTCCGTTATGTACGATGAAATTATCGAGAAAGACGGCTCGGTAAATGAGAAAAAGTTATCAGAACTTCTTTCCGACTGGATACAGATCTGTAAAACATCCAAAGCCAGTGAGATGGAGCAGGAGATGAAGAAAAAATAGACTTGAAACAGGCTGGCATAGACTTCCAGTCAGGATTTAGCCTTTTTGGTGACAGATTTGCAAGTATTGAAGAAGGCAGAGGACTTAACTCTATTCGGGAACCATTCTCAAGGATGGAACAGAAAGGTGTCGGCTATGATAGCATCAAACAACTATATATACCAAAAGTGATTATCGGTGTCAATGCCGCTTCAAAGAACCAGGAACTTGCCAAAGAATTTATCCAGAGTATGTATTCAGATTCCGTTCAGAATATTGATACCTCAGAGGGATTTCCGGTAACGGAGAATGCTCTTCAATATCTTGCGGATTATGTGGAAACAGCTGCAGCAAAGAATGATATTGTCGGGACATCTGCTGTCAATCCGTTCACAGGAACAGAAGAAAAATTCGATGCTCATTATCCGGATAAGGTGGCGGTAGAACAGATCAATACGAAGATTAAGGGGCTGAAAAAACCGTTCCGACCGGATGATATTCTGACAGATACAGTGATGAAGGAGATGGAGAATTGCTATGCGGGGACGAAGACTCCGGAAGAGACAGCTCAAGGGATCAGCCAGAAAGTGGATACATACCTCCAAGAGTAAAACAGCCTATTTGTTTCTGGCACCGAGCCTGCTGGGAACTTTACTGTTCTGGCTGATTCCTTTTGCAGATGTGATCCGGCGGTCGTTCTTTCAGGCAGTGGGGAACACGTTTGTGGGACTGACTAATTACAGAAATGTACTGAGAAACGAAGCATTTGTACAGGCGGTATCACATACAGTCAGGTTCCTGGCTATATGTCTTCCCCTGTTGATGGTGATTTCCTTTTTACTGGCGATTCTGCTCTATGAACTTCCCAGGTGGCGTTCCTTTTATGAGGCCTTATATCTGATTCCGATGGCCATTCCGGTGGCTTCTGTCGTGGTTTTCTGGAAACTTACTTTCGACCGGAAGGGACTGTTGAATGAACTCCTCCACCTATTCAATCTTTCCGGACAAGACTGGATGAACACAGGATATGCTTTTGGCGTGCTGGTATTCTCCTATATTTGGAGAAACGTCGGGTATGACGTCATACTCTGGGTGGCCGGGTTATCCGGGATCCCAAAAGAACAGTATGAAGCAGCAAAAGTCAGCGGTGCCGGGAAAATACAGTGTTTTTGGTATATTACGCTTCCACAGATGAAAGACAGTGTGGCAATGATTGGTGTACTGTCATTTGTCAATGCTTTTCGAGTGTTTCGCGAAGCATATCTGATCGCGGGAGATTATCCGCATCACAGTATCTATATGCTGCAACATGTGTTCAACAACTGGTTTACAAAACTTGATATTCAAAAGATGAGCGCAGGTGCGGTTATGATGTCTGTAGTAGTGAGCATCCTGATGATACTTGTGGAAGTCTGGAATGACAGACAGGGGAGGGATCGATGAATTGAAAAACAGAGATATATCGTATGGGATTTTAACTCTCACGGGTTTCATCATGATATTCCCGCTGATTATGATGGTAACCGGATCCTTTCTGGGTCCGGAAGAGCTGAGGGAATCTTATGGAGTGGTATTAGAAGAGACTTCAGGTCCTATCACCTTAAAGCTAATACCGGATTTTCCGACATTCCGATCATATGTAGAGCTTCTGCTGGATTCTCCTGATTTTTTTGTCATGTTCTGGAATTCCTGCAGACAGGTATTTCCGATCTTAATCGGTCAAATGGCGGTAGGAATACCGGCTGCATGGGCATTTGCCAAGTATGATTTTCCGGGCAGAAAGATATTGCTTCTGGTTTATATGATTCTGATGGTGATGCCCTTTCAGGTGACGATGGTGTCGAATTACCTGGTATTATCGAAGTTATCGCTGATGGATACGCATTGGGGAATCATATTGCCGGGGATCTTTTCTACATTTCCGGTCTTTATCATGGAGAAGTTTTTTAACTCGATTCCGGATGCACTGATAGAAGCAGCCAAAATAGACGGAGCAAATTCATTTCAGATATTTTTAAAAGTGGGAATTCCGCTGGCTTCCTCTGGAATTATCTCCTCACTGATTTTGAATTTTCTCGAATACTGGAATGCGATTGAGGCACCCATGACATTTTTAAAGACGAAATCAAAGCTTCCGCTGTCCCTATATCTGCCCCAGATAACTACAGATCAGGTCAGCGTATCTTTTGTCGCTTCTGTTGTGATGATGATCCCGGCGATACTGGGATTTTTGTGGGGCCAGGAATATCTGCAGCAGGGAATTGTGGCGTCGGGATTGAAAGAGTAGGGTAATAGGTGGAAAACAATGAAAGAAAAAATATTAAAGATGATCCTTGCCTTTTTTGTTGTCATGGCAGGCTGTACCTTCGCTGCAAGGAGTGCAGATTCTCTGACAGTTCCCAAAGTCAAAACCACACGCCTGAAAAAGGGAGAACTGACGGAGAAATTTGAGGGAAACGGAGAAGTTGTATCTCGCGATCAGAAGGCAGTTTCCGTACCGGAAAATCAGAAAATATCAAATATCCTGGTACAGCCGGGCACAGAGGTTGAAGCCGGCACTCCTCTGGTATCACTGGATGTTTCTTATCTCGATGATCAGATTCAAAAAAAGCAGAGAGAGGTCCGGAAAGCGGAGCTCCAGATGGAACAAAAAAAGCTGGAGGGAAAAGGCGAGCCGCGGACACCGCTTACGGCTCAGCCTGAGATTGATATGAACACTGCGAAAGATGCCTTTGTACAGACACAGAAAAATTATCAAAAGGCAGTGGATGCGTTCAATAACTATGCCAATGCACATCCAGGTGGAACAGAAGAAGAGCAGCAGGAGGCAGAGCAGAAAAAAGAGGAACTGCAGGATCAGATTCAGGCACAGGAAGAGACCATGAATACTGCAAATTCCACATATCAGCAGTCCATAAAAAGTTATCATCTTGCCGAACAGCAGGAGGCTGAGGTGAAGAAGGATGAAAAAAATAAAAAACAGGGGAACTATCTGGCAGTTCAGGAAGCACAGGTGGATGTCGATGAACAAAAGGAAGAACTGATAAAACTTACGGCCATTAAAGATGGAGGGGCCATGATTAAGGCAGAGATGAAGGGGACTATGGCTTCCACCGATCTAACGGAAGGACTCATCACTACCGGAAGCGAGCAGCTGGCCCTCTATACAGAGGATTTGGAAGTTTATGGCGTGATACCGGATGACAAAATCGGAAAGATTGAGAAGGGTGATGAGATTGAAACACGAATATCCGGAACTGCGGATTCTGTGTCTTTGAACGTGGACCGTATCGCCCGGAAAAAGGAAGAAGATAGCATCCGGACGGTATGGTATGCGCCTCTTGATCAGGGGACCTATCAAATTGGAACCACCGTAACTTATGATTATAAGAAGAAGCTGGATATCAGCTATGACAGTATGGTTCCGATTACCGCGCTAAGAGAATCTGAAGGAAACGCCTATGTTCTAACAGCCGGGAAAAAGTCTGGAATTCTTGGAAATTCTTATACGGCAGTCAAGGTATCGGCAGTGCTGGTGGATAAAGATGATAAAAATGCGGCACTGCAGATCAACCTACCCGAGGATGCCAGGATCATCACAGAAAGTAATAAATATGTAAAGGAAGGTGACCGCGTACGACTGACCGAGTAAAAGCAGCAGGCAAAAAGGGACTTTTTTTGTTCCTATTTGGATTGATTCTGGGTTTTGGAATTCGTTGTTATGAAAATTTGAAGGAGTTTTCGGCCATGGCAGGATTCTATAACCAGAAGCCTGTTTACACGCGGGAACAAATCCAGGACTTCTGGAACGATACTTCTTTGGAGGCAAAACGTGAAATCCGGGATTTTGCATTTTTTCAGCCGAAGGAACATACAAAGATCGAGAATCCGACATTGAACCGAAGGGTAAAAGTAAATCTTATTCTGACAGCCGGCAATATGAATCTGGTTGTTCCACAGAGTCTGTTGAACGGATCATTCGCCGAAAGTCAGGATGAGTATGGTTGTGTATTGAGTAAAAAAACGGCAGACGCCCTTTTTTCAACCCACGAGGTTCTGGGAGAAGAAGTCTTATTGAACAAAAAGACATATCAGGTGCGTGGAATCCTGGATAGCAAGGATGAACTTGGTCTGATCCAGGGACCCGGAAACAGTAAATATTCTAATATGAGGGTATCTGCTCCCGGAATTCCACTCTCAGTGGTGAAGCAGCAGTTAAGCGCACTTTTCATGGAAGAACCCGATTCTGTGTCAGAAGGTCAGCTCTATGCAGGCGTGGGAGGAATATTCTTATGGATTCCGGCCTGGATCTGCCTGGTTTGTCTTCTGAAATACACCTGGAAAGAAGTAAAGGTTCTAAGTGCGAAAGAGTGGGAGCATCCCTGGCAGGATATAGCAGCTTATCTGCTCCGCTATGGTGTTATCGTGTTAGGTTTTCTTGGTGTGTGCGCAATTTTACTGCTGAGTCTGCATTTCTCTGATGATTACATTCCATCCGCATGGTCTGATTTTTCGTTCTGGACGGAATTAATCCGTGAAAAGTGGAGAGATTTTATGACACTTATGACTGAAAGCGTTACATATGCTGATCGAAAAATGCTTAAAAATTTAATTGGATTAGTGAGCACTTCATTGGCAGAATCTGTGATGCTTGTATTGAGTATTGGACTTCAAAAGAATCTTTAAAAAATATTGATTCCTTTTAAAGGCGGATCAGATTATTGTACTCGATCAGGGGCACATTCAGGAAAGCGGAACACATGAGGAACTGTTGAAAAAGGAAGGAATCTATTATAGATTATGGCACATACAAAACAGCGAAAGCGGAGAAGAAGAAAACATATTGTAATCATTCTAATTGTTCTATTATTGACTGTCGGGGCAGGAGCAGGGATCTTGCTGAAAGAGGGACTATCTTCAGACGTTGTTGCAAAAGATGGACAGGAAGCAACTGCCAGTGTGGATGGCACCCCCTGGAATCTGATTCTGGTCAATAAGTGGAATCGCCTGCCTTCCAACTATAAGATCGAACTTACGACGCTCTCCAATGGACAGTCAGTCGATCAGCGGATCTATCCGGCACTTCAACAGATGTTTGATGATGCGAGACAAGCGGGTATCTATCCGATTGTCGGCTCTGGGTTTCGGACAGAGAAAAAGCAGAAATCACTGATGAAGGAAAAGATCGCAGACTACAAGGCAAAGGGTCTTTCGGATCAAGAGGCGAAAGAGAAAGCGGAGGCATGGGTTGCTCTTCCCGGAACGAGTGAACATCAGCTGGGGCTTGGCGTGGATATCAATGCAGACGGCGTTTACTCGACCGGAGATCAGGTCTACCAGTGGATGGAACAAAATAGCTACAAATATGGATTTATCCGCCGCTATCCTCCTGATAAGACAGACATCACGGGAGTGATCAATGAACCCTGGCATTTTCGATACGTTGGAACAGATGCTGCCGCACAGATTCATAATCGAGGCATCACTCTGGAGGAATATCTAGATCAGGTTCATAGCTAATGTAGCAGTATCCACAAGATTGTCTGCGTATTTTTGGGCATGTTTTTGATTGACTTTTTGATGCGGAAACAGTAATCTGTAAATATCTGGAATCTTAATTTCATAGGCATTTCAGCCTGAATTCCCGATACTTACAACTGAACATATTCCATGGGAAGCTGAAAAAAGTCAATTGAAATTTTGATCGTTTCTTGCTATACTTATCAAACATCATGACTGTCCGGCCTCCCGGGAGAGAGGAGACTGTATGGCAGAGAAAAAGCTTGAAAAACACTTTATTGAACATTTCGCAGACAAGGAGGAGCTGTTATCCATGGAGGCAAAGGATGTAGAGGTGCTGAGAACGCTGTTTAAAGAGTTCAGCAGTGAATTGCACACGGAACTGGACCAGAGATTTGATAAGGTAGATCAGAGATTTGATCAGATGGATCAGAAATTTGAATCGAAGTTTGAACAGATGGATCAGAAATTTGAATCGAAGTTTGAACAGATGGATCAGAAATTTGAATCCAGGTTTGAACAGATGGATCAGAAATTTGAATCCAGGTTTGAACAGATGGATCAAAAATTTGAATCCAAGTTTGAACAAATGGAACGAAAATATGATAAACGTTTTAATAAGATGGACCAAAAGATGAAAGAGATGGATCGCAAATTTGACAAGAGATTCCAGTCGATGGATCGCAAATCTGATCAGAGATTCCAGTCGATGGATCAAAAAATCGATAGACGAAGCGAACTGTTACTTGATGAAATTGTAAGAACAAGGACCGGTCTTGAGTCAAGAATAAATGGGCTGGATCAGAAGATGGATGACATGGACTCCTATTATAGAATCCACAGAATAGAAGATTCAACGCAGAGCGATATGTTAAAACTTTATAACCGATTGGATTCAAGGATGGATGACTTTAGTAAATTTAAGGATCAGACGACAAAAGTTCTTGCCGAGAATCATTTAGTGCTTGACAAGTGAGAAATTTCTAGTAAAATAAGATACATATGAAAAAGCGTTGAAGGTGTCTGTAGATTTATGTTTTCTTAACAGAGAATGGGAGTCATGGGCTGGAAGCTCCTTAAGTTCAGACCTGAATTGAGATTCGCACTGAAGCTTTCCGGGTGAAGCGTTTGAGTAGCCATGGGACGTGACCGCACGTTACAGCGGCGAATGAGAGCCAGACGATTGTCTGAAATCAGGGTGGTACCGCGGAACCGATTATGATGGCTTCGTCCCTTTATGGGATGGAGCTTTTTCTATGTCCTGAAACAATAAAAAAGGAGATTATTACATGAGTGATACAAAGATCAGTGAGAAGCTGGATTCGATCTTAAAAGAAGCATTAGAGAGAATCGATTCCTCCGATACAACGGAAAAGCTGAATGAAGTGCGAGTTGATGTACTCGGAAAAAAAGGAAAATTAAAGACTGTCCTCAAGGGTATGAAGGATGTGGATCCAAAAGACCGTCCGGCCGTCGGACAGATGGTCAATGATGCGCGCGAAAAGATCGAGGGAGAGCTTGATTTCATAAAGCAGAAAATTGAAAGAGAAGCACTTGACAAAAGGTTGAAGGATGAAGTTATTGATGTTACACTCCCAGCCAGGAGAAATAAGATTGGTCACCGTCATCCAAATACGATTGTTCTCGGCGAACTGGAGAGAATCTTCATCGGCATGGGTTATGAGGTTGTGGAAGGACCGGATATTGAGCTTGATTTATATAATTTTGAAAAACTGAATATTCCGGCCAATCATCCGGCAAAAGATGAGCAGGATACCTTCTACATTAACAAGGATATAGTCCTTCGCACTCAAACATCTCCGGTACAGGCACGTGTGATGGAAAAAGGGAAACTCCCAATTCGCATGATCGCACCGGGGCGTGTGTTCCGTGCGGATGAGGTTGATGCGACGCATTCACCTTCCTTTCATCAGGTCGAAGGATTAGTCATCGACAAGCATATTACATTTTCCGACTTAAAAGGAACTTTGGCGGAATTCGCGAAAGAACTATTCGGGCCGGATACAAAGACAAAATTCCGTCCGCATCATTTTCCATTTACGGAACCCAGTGCGGAGATGGATGTCAGCTGTTTTAAATGTGGTGGAAAAGGCTGCAGATTCTGCAAGGGGGAAGGCTGGATTGAGATTTTAGGCTGTGGTATGGTACACCCACATGTGCTTGAAATGAGCGGCATCGATCCGGATGAATACACAGGATTTGCATTCGGTGTAGGACTAGAACGAATCGCTCTGCTAAAATATGAAATTGATGACATGAGACTGTTGTATGAGAATGACCAGCGGTTCTTAAATCAGTTCTGATACATGAAACTGCAAAAAGGTGAGCAATAGGAGGAAATATCGTGAACACTTCATTATCATGGATTAAAAGGTATGTGCCGGATCTTTCTGTCACGGCGCAGGAATATATGGATGCGATGACGTTGTCCGGAACGAAGGTAGAAGGGTATGAAACTCTCGACGAAGATCTTGATAAGATTGTTGTCGGGGAAATCTTGAGTGTTGAGAAACATCCGGATTCTGACCATCTGGTTATCTGTCAGGTAAATGTCAAAGACAATACATTACAGATCGTGACCGGTGCCCCGAATGTCAAAGAAGGTATATCTGGACAGAAAGTGGCAGTCGTTCTGGATGGGGGAAAGGTTGCTGGCGGTCATGACGGCAAAAAAGTACCGGGAGGGACAACGATTAAGACCGGAGAACTTCGAGGTGTTAAAAGTGAGGGCATGATGTGCTCGATCGAGGAGATGGGAAGCAGCCGGGAGATGTATCCGGAAGCTCCGGAATACGGGATCTATATCTTTCCAGAAGATTCAGATGTAGAACCAGGAGATGACGCTATCGAGGCTTTGGGACTACATGACTCGGTGATTGAATATGAGATCACGTCCAACCGCGTGGACTGCTATAGTGTCATTGGGATTGCAAGAGAAGCTGCTGCAACCTTCGACAAAGAATTCAAATCTCCGGTAATAACACCTACGGGGAATGATGAGAATATCAGTGATTATATCAGTGTTGATGTGCAGGATAAGGAACTTTGCCCGCGTTATACGGCCCGTGTGGTCAAAAACGTGAAGATCGGCCCTTCTCCGAAGTGGATGCGAAGATGTCTGGCTTCGAATGGAATTCGTCCGATCAACAACCTGGTAGATATTACAAATTATGTGATGGAGGAATATGGACAGCCAATGCATGCTTATGACCTGGATACAATTTCCGGCGGCAAGATCATCGTCAGACGTGCAAAAAATGGCGAAATCTACACGACACTGGACGGGCAGGAGAGAAAACTGGATGAAAATATACTGATGATCTGTGATGACAGGGAGCCTGTCGGAATTGCTGGGATCATGGGAGGAGAAAACTCCATGATTACGGACCACGTACACACAATCCTGTTTGAAGCAGCTAATTTCGATGGCACGAATATCCGCCTTTCTTCGAAACGACTGGGACTTCGTACCGATGCATCCGGAAAGTTCGAGAAAGGCTTGGATCCAAATAATGCGAGCGAGGCCATAAATCGTGCCTGCCAGCTCATGGAAGAGATGGGGGCAGGGGAAGTTGTAGGAGGTATGATTGATGTATGTAATGAGATCAGAGAACCGATGAGGGTAACTTTCGAGCCAGAACGAATCAACAGTCTGCTCGGAACTAGTCTCTCACCTCAGGAAATGCTTGATTACATGGCAAAAGTGGAACTTACCTATGATAAAAGGAAAAATGAAGTGATTGCTCCTACGTTTCGTCAGGATATCTTCCGCACAGCTGATCTGGCTGAGGAGGTGGCAAGATTTTTCGGATATGACAATATTCCGACGACTCTTCCGAGTGGTCAGGCGACAACAGGAAAACTGCCATTTAAACTTCAGGTTGAGGACAGGGCCAGAGATGTTGCGGAATACTGCGGATTTTCACAGGGGATGAGCTATTCCTTCGAAAGCCCGAAAGTATTCGACAAGTTACTGCTAGATGTAGATGATCCTCTTCGGAAAGCAATTCCGATCATGAACCCACTGGGCGAGGATTTTTCAATTATGAGGACGATTACACTGAATGGTTTGCTTACCTCGCTTGCCATTAATTATAATCGCAGGAATAAAAATGTCAGACTTTATGAGATGGGAAATGTTTATCTGGCAAAAAGTCTTCCACTTACAGAACTGCCTACAGAAAAGATGATGTTTACTCTTGCCATGTATGGAGAGGGTGATTTCTATGATATGAAGGGCGTCGCCGAAGAATTCTTTACAAAGGTTGGCTTGAATAAACGACCGGAATATAAAAGCAATGCCGGAAGAAATTATCTTCATCCCGGCCGTCAGGCTGATGTTTATTATGAGGGGACCAAGCTTGGTTTTCTGGGTGAGGTACATCCGCTTGTATGTGATAACTATGGAATTGGTGAGAGAACTTATATAGCTGTGATCGATATTCCGGCTGTTCTGGAATATGCCACCTTTGACCATAAATATGAAGGGATTGCCAGATTCCCGGCTGTTACAAGAGATATCAGCATGGTAGTTCAAAAAGAGATTCAGGCAGGTCAGATTGAAGATCTGCTGATTCAGAGGGGCGGAAATATTCTGGAAAGTTTTGAACTGTTTGACGTCTACGAAGGACATCAGATTAAAGAAGGATACAAGTCTATGGCATATTCCCTTCTGTTCCGCTCAAAGGAAAAGACGTTGGAAGAATCAGAGATTACATCGGCGATGAGAAAGATTATGAACGGGCTGGAAAGCCTTGGAATAGAACTTAGGAAATAGAGAGGTTTACATGCGATTATATATTATAAGGCACGGAGAAACAGACTGGAATGTACAGGGACGGCTGCAGGGTCAGTCTGATACACAATTGAATGAGAACGGGATTCGTCTTGCAAAAATCACTGCAAAGGCACTTAAAGATATTCCTTTTGATCTTGGATTTTCCAGTCCCTCTTCACGTGCACTAAAAACGGCAAAGATCATCCTTGGGGATAGAAATGTTCCTATTCTGACAGATAACCGCCTTCTGGAGTTATCCTTTGGCGCATGGGAGGGTCTGGGCTGTCACAAGGATAATTTCGAGATTCCATCGGATCATTTCGATGATTTTTACCTGAGACCTATGCAGTTTATACCTGGTAATGGAGGTGAGACGATTCCTGAACTTTGTGAGAGAACCAGCAAATTTTATACAGAACTGATCCATAATCCTGACTATCAGGATAAGACGATCCTGATTGCGACTCATGGATGTACAGTGCGTGCACTGCTTCAGAATGTAAAGGAAGATCGGGAACATTTCTGGGGAAATGGTGTTCCGATGAACTGCGCAGTTAACATTGTGAGTGTAGAGAATGGGGTGTCGACGCTTCGGGCTGCGGATCAGGTGTATTATGGAGAAGATGACATGACGAATTACTATACTTTGGAAAGTTGAGACGGGTACGATGGGACTTGCCAGTAACTATAATCACACAATACACGCCTGTTATGTAGGATATATCTCACAGGCAATTGTCAATAATTTTGTCCCCCTGTTGTTTCTGACATTTCAGAAGACGTATAAGATTCCACTTTCACAGATCACCATGCTGGTATCACTGAATTTTATCATCCAGCTTCTTGTCGACCTGCTGTCGGTGAAACTAGTGGACAAAATTGGTTACCGAATTTCTGCAGTCTGCGCGCATCTATTTTGTGCGGTTGGTTTGATCGGACTGGGCATACTGCCGGATCTTGCGGATACCCCATTCGTCGGTCTTGTTTTGGCGGTAGTCTGCTACGCAGTCGGGGGAGGTATGATTGAGGTTTTGATCAGTCCGATTGTGGAAGCATGCCCAACCGAGAAAAAAGAGGCTGCGATGAGCCTGCTTCATTCTTTTTACTGTTGGGGATCAGTGGGGGTTGTCCTGTTTTCAACTTTATATTTTGCAATTTTTGGAATTGACAATTGGAGAGTGCTGTCGATACTGTGGGCTGTTATACCTGCTGTGAATGCAGTGGCTTTTACGAAAGTGCCTATCCGTGCAC
The DNA here is from genome assembly GCF_015159595.1 of Blautia liquoris. Lineage (NCBI taxonomy): Bacteria > Bacillati > Bacillota > Clostridia > Lachnospirales > Lachnospiraceae > Blautia > Blautia liquoris. The sequence goes on from NZ_CP063304.1 coordinate 1,453,600, forward strand.
TTGTGGAGGACGGGAAGGGCCTTGTCCCATCGCAGCTGTTTGGCATGAAGATTTTTTGGATCTTTGCTCTGTTGATGGTATGTGCCGGGGCCTCTGAACAGGCTATGAGTCAGTGGGCATCGGCCTTTGCTGAAAGCGGGCTGAAAGTCTCAAAAACAGTTGGAGATCTTGCCGGTCCCTGCTTTTTTGCCGCATTAATGGGCACATCGAGGGCTTTATATGCAAAACTCAGTGAAAAGATTGATCTGATGAATTTCATGAAGCTAAGTGCCGTTTTCTGTGTGATCAGTTATCTGCTTGCCAGTTTTTCACCAATTCCGTTTCTGGCACTTCTGGGATGTGGTCTGTGTGGTCTTTCTGTCGGTATCATGTGGCCCGGGACTTTCAGTCTGGCCGCAAAAGCATGCCCGAAGGGCGGAACAGCGATGTTTGCGATGTTTGCCCTTTTCGGAGATTTGGGCTGCACACTGGGTCCGACATTGGTCGGGACGATATCCGGGCAGATGAATGGAAACTTAAAAGCGGGCTTGCTTTTCGCCATTGTCTTTCCACTGCTTCTTATCAGTGGTATTATTCTCTGCAAAAAGATGACAAAAGAGCAGAATGAAACTGAGAATGTGAAAACGGAATACACTGGCGGGTTGTAAAATCTGGGTATTGGATGTAAAATAAAAAACTGGCATAACAATCACAATAAGAGGAGATGTTGCTTGCATGAAAACATCAGATTTTAATTATGAGCTACCGAAGGAGCTAATCGCTCAAGACCCTTTAAAGGATCGCAGTGCATCGAGACTGATGCATCTGGATCCCTTGTCTGGTGCTGTGGAACACCGTCATTTCACGGATATTCTAGAGTACTTACATCCGGGAGACTGTCTCGTGATCAATGATACAAAAGTGATACCGGCACGTCTTTACGGACGAAAAGAAGGAACAGATGCTTCGATCGAGATTTTGCTCTTAAAGAGAAAAGAAAATGATGTCTGGGAGACACTTGTGAAACCTGGGAAAAGGTGTAAGATCGGAACGGTCATTGATTTCGGAGAGGGAATTTTGACCGGAACGGTCATTGATATTGTTGAAGATGGAAACCGTCTGATTCAGTTTACCTATGATGGGATCTTTGAGGAAATCTTAGATCAGCTGGGCGAGATGCCGCTTCCTCCTTACATCACACATAAACTAAAAGATAAGAATCGCTATCAGACGGTCTATGCAAAACATGAGGGTTCAGCCGCAGCACCTACTGCAGGGCTTCATTTTACAAAGGAGCTTTTGGGGCAGGTGGAAGATATGGGTGTGAAGATTGCCCATGTGACACTGCATGTGGGACTTGGAACTTTTCGTCCTGTCAAGGTAGATGATGTAAAAGAGCATCATATGCACTCAGAGTTTTTCGTGGTAGAAGAAGATCAGGCAAAGCTGATTAACGATACAAAGGCGTCTGGGCATCGAGTAATTTCCGTTGGAACAACAAGCTGTAGGACTCTTGAGTCTGCAGTTTCAGATGATGGAATATTGAGGGCAAAGAGTGGCTGGACCGATATCTTTATCTACCCGGGCTTTACGTTCAAGATGGTTGACGGATTAATTACCAATTTTCATCTGCCAGAGTCCACACTTTTGATGTTAGTGTCAGCACTGGCAGGAAAGGATCACATTCTGGCAGCTTACGAAGAGGCAGTTCGGCAAGGATACCGCTTCTTCTCATTCGGAGATGCAATGTTAATCCTGTGATAATTCTGCGAGATCTTTGTAAAATCCGGGATAAGAGATATCGATACAATTGCTGTGCTTAATCGTGGTTTCACCCTCGCAGACGAGTCCTGCAATTGAAAATGCCATGGCAATGCGATGGTCAAGATAGCTTTCGATTTCGGTTCCATTCATTGGATTCCCCCCCTGGATGATCATGCCGTCATCGGTACCTTCGACATTGACACCCATAGCCTGTAATTCTTTCACCATAATATCAAGCCGATTGGATTCCTTAACTTTCAGCTCCTGGGCGTCTTTTATCATTGTGATGCCTGAGGCAAAGGAAGCCAGGACGGCTATGATTGGAATTTCATCTATTAAGGTGGGAATCATCCCTCCCCCTATCACGCATCCGTGAAGATCTGATGATTGTATCAGCAGATCAGCGGTCGGTTCATATCCATCATTTCTCTGACTTATGAGTTCAATCTTTCCCCCCATAGATTTACAGACCGTTATGATACCGCTTCTTGTTGGATTGATACCGACATTTTTGAGCAGGATTTTTGATCCTGGTATCATAAGAGCTGCGGCAATAAAATATGCAGCGGAGGAGATATCTCCCGGGACGTCTACCTTTTGTCCTTTCAGATGAGGTTCTGGCTGTATCATGGCGGTAGTTTCCAAGGTTTTGACATCTCCTTCGAAATAAGACAGCATCAGCTCTGTGTGATTTCTCGATACATAAGGTTCTGTCACAGATGTCGGTGAATCTGCGTAGAGACCTGCCAGAAGAATGCAGGATTTTACCTGCGCAGATGCAAGAGGAGAGTGATATTCGATGCCGTTAAGCTGTTTTCCCACAATTGAAAGAGGAGCACAGTCGTTGGAATTGATACTTTTAATATCGGCTCCCATCATTTTCAGGGGGCGTATAATCCGATTCATAGGACGTTTTTTGATAGACGGATCTCCGGTAAGCGTACTTTCAAAAGACTGTCCCGAAAGAATTCCGGAGATGAGACGCATGGTGGTTCCACTGTTTCCACAGTCGAGGATCCCATATGGCTTTTTTAGCCCATGCAGTCCTTTTCCGTGAATGATGATTTTATGATCAGTTTTTTCGATGTCGATTCCCATCTTTCGAAAACAGTCAATCGTGGAGAGACAGTCCGCTCCTTCAAGAAAATCCGACACCTCGGTATCACCTTGTGCGAGAGATCCCAGCATAACAGCCCGATGAGAGATGGACTTATCACCCGGAACTTTCAATTCACCGCGAAGCGGATGTGTAAGTTTTGATATTTTCATAAAGTATCTTCTTCCTTTTTGGTTTTTTATAGTCTGTCGAATATAATGATTTTCGATATCCCTATGTTCTCCTGTGAATCAGATAGGAGTTTTGCTTTAGGATGGCAGCACCCTTTTTGCAGGCATCTTCCTGATAGAACTCAATCTTAAGAACCCCTTCCTCGAATTCGCGGTTATGTATGATTCCAATGTTTTTGATACTGATGTTGTGTTGTGCCAGCACACTTGTGACTGCAGCGATCCCGCCTGTCTCATCATAAATATCACAGTATAATACATGACTTTTATTGGAGGCAGATGTGATATCCGTGATGGAGTCGCGGTAATAGCGCGAGGATTCGAACATGGAATAGAGCCCGTCCTTATCGGCGTCTGCAATGCAGGCTCTGGCCGTCATCAGGAGTTCATCAAACTTGTCGATCGTTTTCAGTATCATATCTTTATTAGAGAGACAGATATGCTGCCACATCTCAGGCGAGGATGATGCGATCCGTGTGATGTCTTTAAAACCGCCGGCAGCAATCATTTTCATATATTCAGATGGTCCGTCGAGTTGTTTTACTTCATTTACAAGGATCGAGGCAATAATATGAGGGAGATGGCTCACACCGGCAGTGATGTAATCATGTTCCGATGGGGACATGATCAGAGGGAGGGCTCCCAAAGAACGTATAAATTTTTGAAATTCCAAAGCTTTTTCCGGTTTAACAGTCTCACAGGGTGTTAGGATATAGTATGCGTTTTCAATCAGATAGTCTGCAGAATTCTCATATCCTGTTTTTTCCGAGCCGGCCATCGGGTGACCCCCGATAAAATTAGCATCCAAATGTAAACTTACTGCTTCCTGATGGATGGTGCCCTTTACACTTCCTACGTCTGTGAGGATGATGTCAGATGAGATGATATCTTTTAATGTTTTAAGGTAGGAGATATTTGCGTTCACGGGTGCGCACAGGAAGATCACATCACATTCCTGAAAACGTATGTCTGTTTTATCGCAGGGGATATCAACGACATGCTCTGATACTGCAGTTATAAGGGTATCCTTATTGGGATTGTATGCAAGAATTTTGTAATCCGGGTGGTGTTTTCTGATTGCTCTGGCAATGGATCCACCGATCAGTCCGAGGCCGATAAAGCCGATAGTTGTCAATGCTGTGTTTCCTCCTTTTGCCTCTTTTTCTTTGATAAGTTTACTAAATATAGGAGAAAAAGTCAATAACAGTACTGGTAAAGTGTCAGAGTACAATTCGAAAGCGAAATGTTGCGAATATTCTGAATGTTTTAAAATTAAAATGGTTAAAATGAATAAAAAGCTTGAATTACCATTGTATATTTAGTAAAATGTATACATACAACAATTAGGAGGTATTACATATGGACGTTTTTCGAACTGACAGGATCAGAAATGTGGTGCTGCTTGGACATGGTAGTGCGGGAAAGACAACACTTACCGAGGCTATGGCTTATCTTTCCGGTATTACGAATCGTCTTGGAAAGATTACGGATGGTAATACAGTCAGCGATTATGATAAGGAAGAGATCAAACGGAAATTTTCAATATCAACAACGCTGGTTCCGGTTATTTGGGGAAAATATAAAATCAACATTCTTGATACGCCTGGATTTTTCGATTTTGTGGGTGAGGTAGAAGAGGCTGTGGCGGCAGCCGATGCTGCAGTGATTGTAGTATCGGGAAAATCAGGGGTCGAGGTCGGTACACAGAAGGCCTGGGATCTCTGTGAAAAATATCATCTTCCTCGCATGATCTTTGTCACAGAGATGGATATTGACAATGTCAGCTACCGGGAAGTGGTCGAGCAGCTGAAAGAATTATATGGCAGAAGGATTGCACCGCTTCACATGCCAATCAGGGAAGATGAGAAATTTGTCGGTTATATCAATATCGTGAAGAATAAAGGACGCCGTTACCTTGACAAAGGTCAAAAAAAAGAGTGCGAAATCCCTGATTATTCAAAAGAATATCTGGAAAAATATCGGGAAACGCTGATGGAGTCTGTGGCCGAGACAAGTGATGAATTTATGGACCGCTATTTCGAGGGGGATGAGTTTTCTGTTGCTGAGATTTCTGCAGCACTGTCTAAGAATGTAAAGGAAGGCAGCCTGATACCTGTGTGCATGGGGGCTCCAGTCTGCCTTTATGGAGTTTCCAATCTGTTGGACGATATCTGCGGATACTTTCCAAGTCCGGATGAAAGAGAATGCAGGGGAGAAAATATCCAGACTAACGAAGAATTCAATGCTGATTATGATTTTCAGAAGCCAAAGTCATCATTTGTATTCAAAACAATTGCAGATCCTTTCCTGGGGAAATACTCACTGATTAAGGTGTGCTCAGGGGTAATCAAGAATGATGATGTTCTCTATAATGTCAGTCAGGACAGCGAAGAAAAATTGAATAAGCTCTATGTGCTGGAAGGTTCAAAACCCATTGAGGTTGAGGAAATTCACGCAGGCGATATTGGTGCGATTGCAAAACTAGGTGATGCGAAAACCGGTGATACCCTGGCAACGAAATCTGTTCCGGTTCGCTATCCGGATATCGAGATCTCAAAACCGTACACGGCAAAGAGATTCAAACCGAAAAACAAAGAAGATGTCGATAAGATATCTCAGGCATTTGCAAGGTTGATGCAGGAGGATCAGACACTTAAAGTTGTCAACGATTCAGCCAATCATCAAACTTTGATTTTCTGTATCGGAGATCAGCAGATTGATGTAACAGCAAGCAAACTGCTGGAACGTTATAATGTGGAAGTGGTCTTAAGCGAACCAAAAGTGGCTTTCCGTGAGACGATTCGTGGAAAATCCGATGTAGAGTCAAAATATAAGAAACAGACAGGCGGTCACGGCCAGTATGGGCATGTCAAGATGCGTTTTGAACCTTGGGATGATCTGAATACACCCTATATCTTTGAACAAGAAGTTGTAGGAGGAGCAGTTCCCAAGAATTATTTCCCTGCTGTGGAAAAGGGTATCGCCGAGGCAGTTCAGTCTGGTCCCCTCGCTGCTTATCCTGTGGTCGGTGTGAAAGCAATACTCTACGATGGATCCTATCATCCGGTTGATTCCTCAGAGATGGCCTTTAAGACAGCGTCTGTGATGGCCTTTAAGAAAGGATTTATGGAGGCAAAACCTGTGCTTTTGGAGCCAATTGTGAATATGAAGATTTCAGTGCCTGAAAAGTTCACCGGTGATGTCATGGGAGATCTGAACAAACGCCGCGGTCGTGTTCTTGGCATGAATCCCGATTCAAACGGAAATACAGTTGTTGAGGCAGATGTCCCGGAACTTTCTGTTTATGGATACGGAACAGTTCTCCGTTCCATGACCGGAGGCAGCGGGACTTTCGAATACGAATTCGCAAGATATGAGCAGGCTCCATCTGATATCCAAAAAGAACAGATTGAAGCCAGGGCTAATAAGATTAAAAATGATGAAGAGTAAGATGCTTGTACTTGACATATTCCTTTCATGTGTTATTATTGTTTTAGATGTGGGACAAAGATGTTTTTTGCCCTATAATATGTAAAGACATGGAAGAGGATTATTAAGAGTGATTTCCGATGCAGAGAGCTGTCGTATGGTGCAAGACAGTGAGGAATAACTTCTAACTGGCCCCGGAGTTCTTTTGCTGAACACTTCGATGATAAAAACCATTAACGAGTTTTTGAAAGTAAGCGAAAGCGTATGATCCCGTTATCGATCGGTATAAGTGCATCTGCAGTATATGCAGATGAATTGGAGTGGTACCACGGAATGTAAGCCCTTTTCGTCTCTGAAGTTGACAGACGAGAAGGGCTTCATATATTTTAGGAGGAATTTTAAAAATGGCAGTACCTTATAATCATAAAGCCATTGAGGCAAAATGGCGTGTGAACTGGGAGAAGAATCCCGTGAATCCAAAAGTGGATGAAAAAGGAAAAGAAAAGCCCAAATATTATTGTTTGGATATGTTTCCGTATCCTTCGGGAAATGGTCTTCATGTGGGACATTGGAGAGGCTATGTCATCTCGGATGTGTGGAGCCGTTATAAATTACTGAAAGGCTATTATGTGATCCATCCGATGGGGTGGGATGCATTCGGCCTTCCGGCAGAAAATTATGCGATTAAGATGGGGGAACATCCGGCGATCTCAACCGCAAGGAATGTAGAGAATATCAAAAGGCAGATACAGGATATCGCCGCAATCTATGACTGGGATATGGAAGTCAATACTACAGATCCCGAATTCTACAAGTGGACACAGTGGATTTTTATTCAGATGTTCAAGCAGGGCCTGGCTTATGAGAAAGAGTTTCCGATTAACTGGTGTCCTTCGTGTAAGACAGGTCTTGCAAATGAAGAAGTGGTTAACGGCAGGTGTGAACGCTGTGGATCTGAGGTAACCAAAAAGAATCTTCGCCAGTGGAATCTTAAAATTACAAAATATGCTGATCGTCTGTTAAATGATCTGGATAAGCTTGATTGGCCGGAAAAGGTCAAAAAGATGCAGTCTGACTGGATTGGAAAGTCCTATGGTGCCGAGGTCAAATTCCCGGTGGATGGCATGAATGAGGAGATCACAGTCTATACAACAAGGCCTGACACACTTCACGGGGCAACATTTATGGTTCTTGCACCGGAACATGAAATGGCAAAAAAGTTAGCTGTAGACGAGACAAAAGAAGCAGTCGAAAAGTATATCTATGATTCTTCTATGAAGTCGAATGTTGATCGTCTGCAGGGAAAAGAAAAGACAGGTGTATTTACCGGAAGTTACTGCATCAATCCTCTAAATGGAAAAAAAGTGCCGATTTGGCTTTCTGATTATGTTCTCGCCGATTATGGTACTGGGGCAATCATGTGTGTTCCTGCGCATGATGACCGTGACTTTGAATTCGCAAAAAAATTTGATCTTCCAATCGTGCAGGTTATTGCGAAAGATGGAAAAGAAATTGAAAACATGACGGAAGCTTACACGAAAGCGGAGGGGACAATGATTAACTCCGGTGTGTGGAATGGCATGGAGTCCGCAGTGCTGAAAAAAGAAGCCCCTCATATGATAGAGAAGATGGGAATCGGTAAAGCAACCGTAAACTTCAAGCTTCGCGACTGGGTTTTCTCCCGTCAGCGCTACTGGGGGGAACCGATACCGATTATTCACTGCCCTCACTGCGGCAATGTTCCTGTTCCGGAAGACGAGCTTCCGCTTCGCCTGCCTGAGGTCAAAAGTTATCAGCCGACAGGAACTGGGGAATCTCCACTTGCTGCAATTGATGAATGGGTGAATTGCAAGTGTCCTGTCTGTGGTGCAGATGCCAAAAGAGAGACGAACACGATGCCGCAGTGGGCCGGTTCCTCCTGGTATTTTCTGCGCTATGTGGATAACAAGAATGCCGAAGAATTGGTGTCAAAAGAGAATGCATCGAAATATCTGCCGGTTGATATGTATATCGGCGGAGTGGAACATGCGGTTCTGCATTTGCTATATTCTAGGTTCTACACAAAGTTTTTATATGACATCGGCGTGATAGACTTTGATGAGCCATTTTTGAAGCTCTTTAATCAGGGTATGATCACCGGTAAGAATGGTATCAAGATGAGTAAATCAAAGGGAAATGTGGTTTCTCCCGATGAACTGGTGGATGATTACGGATGCGACTCGCTTCGTATGTATGAACTTTTTGTCGGACCGCCAGAATTGGACGCTGAATGGGATGACAGGGGAATTGACGGTGTCAACCGTTTCTTAAAACGTTTCTGGAAACTGTCTTTAGACAGCTTGGAGGGTGATGTAAAGCCAACGGATGAGATGATACGATACCGCCATAAGATGGTTTATGAGATTACTTCACGTCTGCAATCATTCAGCTTGAATACGGTTATCTCAGGGTTTATGGAATATACGAACAAATTTGTAGATATAGCAAAAAAAACCGGCGGAATAGACTGCGAGACGATCGAGACGATAACAATCCTTCTGGCACCATTTGCGCCGCATATGGCGGAGGAAGTTTGGGAACGATATGGTCACAAGGATACGATTTTTGCGGAGACATGGCCAAAGTATGACGAGGAAGCTATGAAAGATGATCAGATTGAGATTCCGGTTCAGATCAACGGAAAGACCAGAGCCGTGATCAAGGTATCCGCTTTAGTAAGCAAAGACGATGCAATCGCCGCTGGAAAAGAAGCAGTGAAAGAGAAACTGACCAAAACTGTGATCAAAGAGATCTTCGTACCGGGTAAGATCATAAATATTGTGCAAAAGTAAAGAGGTAATGATGAAGAAATTAAAATTAGCCCTTCTCGGATGTGGCAAATTAAATGAGATTGTGGCAAATGCTCTGGAAGAGGGTTTGCTTCCGGAATATGAACTGGTGGCAGTTCTGGGACGTGATGAGAAAAGAGCAAAGGATTTTGCAGAGCGTCATCACTGCAGCATGTGTAAAAATATCGAAGAAATGATAGAGATGAAACCAGATTTCACTGCTGAAGCTGCTTCTGTTTCGGCAGTGAGAGACTATAGTGAGACAATTATAAGGGGTGGATCAAACCTTGTTTTGCTCTCAATTGGAGCATTGGCTGATAAAGAGTTCTATGATTGCATAAAACAGACAGCTATGACAGCCAAAAAGCGAGTATATATCGCGAGTGGTGCAGTAGGAGGATTCGATATCCTGCGCACCGCTTCTCTGATGAGTGATGTAAATGTTTCAATGTTGTCGGAGAAAGATCCCGATGTCGCTGCCCGCATGCCGCTTAAGACCAAAGTCAGTCCAGATGTGAAAGAACGGGAAACTGTATTTTCCGGTACTACGAAAGAAGCGATTGAGCTTCTCCCGACCCAGGTAAATGTTGCAGTTGCAACAGCCCTGGCAAGTGCGGGTCCAAAGGACACGGATATGAAGATTCAGGCGGTTCCCGGATTTAAGGGCGATCAGTACAAGATTGAACTTGATGGAGAAGAAGTGAAAACAGAACTGAACATCTATTCACGGACGAGTGCCATAGCTGGTTGGAGCGTTGTGGCCGTTTTACAGAATGCCGTAAGTCCGATCGTATTTTAAAAAAGGAGATAATCATGTTTAAAAAACTTGTTGTGATAGAACCGATTGGCATGGTTCCCTCAGCGGAGAAACAGTTATACGATTTTGCCCATGAGGTCGTGATGTATCCGGATATACCAGAGGGAGACGACGAGATTATAAGAAGAATTGGCGATGCGGATGGTGTTCTGCTCAGCTATACTTCAAGTATAGATCAAACGGTGATTGAAGCATGCCAAAACCTTCGATATATTGGAATGTGCTGTAGCCTCTATTCCCCGGAAAGTGCCAACGTGGATATTCGTTTTGCTGAAGAAAAGGGAATTACAGTTCGCGGTATTCGGGACTATGGGGATCAGGGCGTAGTTGAATTTGTCCTCAGCGAATTAATTCGTTATCTCCATGGATTCGGAGAAAAACAGTGGAAAGAGAAACCTATGGAACTGACCGATCTGAAAGTCGGCGTTGTAGGGCTGGGCACAACAGGAAAGATGATTGCCGCGGGTCTTCAGGGACTGGGGGCAGATCTTTATTACTATAGTCGGACCCGCAAACACGACGAAGAATTGAAAGGGGTTAAATACAAGGAACTAGACGATCTCCTTGAGACTGTTGATGTCGTGTGCACATGTTTGAACAAGAATGTCATCCTGCTCCATGAAGAACAGTTTGAAAAGCTTGGAAACCATAAGATGTTTTTTAACACATCAATTGCACCCTCACATGATATTGCTCCGCTTGAGAAGTGGCTGGAACACGGAGATAATGAATTCTTCTGTGATACGGATGGTGCACTAGGGGATCCAACAGGAAGACTTCTTGCAAATCCCCATGTAAACTGTATCCATCAGTCAGCTGGAAGGACTGGACAGGCTGATGTGCGTCTGGGAGAAAAAGTTCTTGATAATATGAAAAAATTCTTAAAAGCTATGGCTTAGGGGGAAATACAGATGATAGACTATCTATGGAACAGTCAGTCACCGCTTTTTGCATTTGCAGGTATTCTATTTGCATTCATATGTACCTGTGCAGCGATTACAAAGTTTGGCGGAAAACTGCCCAGAGACATGGGAAGAGATTATGCCGTCGATGGAAAGCTTTCAGCCGGAAAGCCGCGTGGGGCAGGGCTTATCTTTATTATGGCATTCACTGTATCAGCGATTCTTTTTGCACAGGTGAATTTGGAACTTATGATTTATCTGGCTATGGTTGTAGTTGAAATGCTGACCGGATATCTGGATGATGCCTCGGACCAGCCATGGGGAGATTATAAGAAGGGGTTTCTCGACCTGATTGTTTCAATCATTACTGCCGTTACTTTCATCATGTTCAACGGCAGTACGATTGAATTTGCTACACTGGGAGTATGTGTGACCCTTCCTTCTGCGCTTTATTGTATTCTGGCAGTGATCTTGATCTGGTTCTCGATCAATGTGACAAACTGTTCTGATGGAGTAGACGGACTTTCCGGGACACTGACAATTATTACCTTGATCACAATCTATATTATCGGACAGATGCGTAAGATGGATCCAGTTTTTGCATACATGATCCTTCTGTTTGTCGTCTGCATTCTGGGATATCTCTGGTACAATGCTACACCGAGTGTACTAATGATGGGCGATGCAGGTTCAAGAGCTATGGGTATCTTTATTGCAGTCGCCGCCATGAAAACAGGAAGCCCTGTAATTTATATACTCGCCGCAATTGTGCTGATATTCGATGGCGGGGCCGGCCTTGTGAAAGTGTTCCTTCTTCGGTTCTTTAAGATACATATTTTAAAAAATGTGAGAACCCCGCTGCATGACCATGTAAGGAAGGTATCTGGCTGGTCGAATACACAGACGGTGTTTCGATTCGCAATCATACAGGTCGTCGTTTCAGCGGCAGCGATATATCTTGTAATGATGCATTGATTTTATATAAAAACGGGACGAAACCTGACTGGTCGATGACCAGTAATTGGCGGCTTCGCCCCGTTTTTCCACGAAAATGAGCTTATGAAAATACATAGTTTTAATTTGAAAATGATATATTGATGATTGCAATTTCGCTGTCTGTTCCAATCCGCATATTCGGCCCCCAGGTTCCGATACCAGAGGTGACGATAGAAGTGAGATTGTTTTTTTGATATTTCCCATAAGAATTTTTCCAGAATAGTTTTACGATTAGATTTCCTGGAAAGATTTGTCCCTTGTGTGTGTGCCCTGCCAGAGAGAGATCTACCCCTGCATTGGACTCTTCAGAAAGATCCTTTGGCTGATGTTCCATAACGAGAATTGGTTTTGTGGGATCAAGGGTCTTGGATATTTCAGTGATTGTATTCGATTTCAGATTTGAAACACCAGTTTCACTGGCATCAAGACGGCCAATTAGATAAAAATCGTGGTTGACGTATATAGTTTCATCCATCAAAACCTTCACCTTTCCATCTTTTAACATTTTATCGAGTCGTGGATCGCGCAGCGCCTTTTTCTTTTTGTTTATAGGGAAGCCTCCAAGTACTCTCTGATCTACGTCATGATTTCCATAGCAGGCATACGTGCCATAAGTTGTCTTGATTTTGGCGAGTAGTTGACTGACCTTTTTTGGATGATCGACGGAATCAAAATCGTTGCTGTAGAAATCGCCCGTCAGACATACAAGATCAAGATCTTCACGGTTTAGTTTTGCTACCATTTCACTTATCTGTTTTGGGCCTGTATGACAGCCAAGATGGATGTCTGATATAAGTCCGATACGAAGTCCTGAGAGATTTTCTGCTCTTTTATTGATTTTTACATGATATTCTTTTGATTTTACGTGTTCTGCATGAACCGTTCCATATGCACAGATGCAGACAGATGCAAGAACGATGACAGTTCCACTGATCCGACAAAGTTTTTTATACTCGTCAGTCCATATATGCGGCATTTTTTTGAGCTTTCTTAAAACTTTTCCTACAATGTCCACGATAACAATTCCCAGAAGAATGTACAAGAAGAAACCCAGCCAGAAATCTCCGAACCTAACAAGTGAAGATTTTATCGGGATAGTAGGTAGCAGCACCGCAGCGGGTGAGAGTGCAAACAATGCGTAAAAAAGTGTATAGATCAGACGGATTCTTTGACTTTTGAAGGTGGGATGGAAACAGTTCATCCAGGTTTTCATAGCTCTTTGTACGAACAAAACAAATATCAAATAGATGATCAACACTAAATACAACATGTTTTTACTCCCCCCTATCCATCTTCTGTTTGAATGTTATCTATGATTTCGCTCTCAGTTTTTGAAACGGATTTTTTCCCTTTACTGTTTTTCTGACTTCGGAAAACTTTTTTTGTATATAATCAACTGCTAGAATGCTGTAACGTAGAATTGGCTCTGTAGCAACAGAGAAGAGGACAAACAGCATGATACATTTCGATGACATCTTGTTGATGCCGAATAAATCGCCAAGGTAGAAGCTGCATGCCAGCAAACCGATGATGCATCCCCACCAGATGATCCAGCGCAGCTTATTCATGGGCCTGCTGATCTTGTAAAGTATCATGAAACCAACAATTGCAAGAAGCATCGTACAGGCTGTAGAGATGTCAACAGCGCTCACAGAAAACTCTTGTCCAAAGAGAACCAGTGTGGCGACCACCAGAAAGTCAGTGAGTCCGGCGGGCAGTGCCTTGATCATGACATTTGTCAGAAAATGTCCCTCGATTTTATTTGTATTTGGCTGCAGCGCCAAAAAGAAACCTGGCAGACCAATGGTGAACGTACTGATCAGGGAAATCTGTGAAGGTTCCAATGGGTAATGTACCATAAAGATCATGGAAAACATCGACATCAAAAACGAAAAAATATTCTTCACCAGAAACAGGCTCGCAGATCGTTGAATATTATTGACAACTCTGCGGCCTTCCGCAACCACAGATGGCATACAGGAAAAGTTTGAATCTAACAGAACGAGTTGAGATACCTGCGCCGCAGCATCACTTCCGGATGCCATAGCCACTGAGCAGTCGGCTTCTTTTAAGGCCAGTACATCGTTGACACCATCACCGGTCATAGCTACCGTTTTCCCCTCGGATTTTAAAGCCCGTACCAGTTCCCTTTTCTGATCAGGAGTGACACGTCCAAAGACCGTGTATTTTGATACAGCATCCTGAATATCCGATTTTTCATTTAAGGTGGATGCATCCACATAATTTTCTGCGTTTGCAATATTGGCTTGTTTTGCGATCTCTGAAACAGCAACGGGATTATCACCTGAGATTACCTTTATGTCCACGCCCTGCTCTGAAAAGTACTGAAATGTTTCCGGTGCGTCTTCGCGGATCGGGTTGGTGAGCGTGATCATCCCCAGCGGATTGAATTCTCCGTGCAATTCTCCGCTGTCTGGGACACCGTCAAAAGACCCGAAAACAAGTACACGGCGGCCTTTTGCCGCCTCAGCTTCAATTTCATCACGGTAAGTGTTATAATCTTCTTTCAGTACGAATTCAGGAGCCCCGAGTACGTAGCATACATCTGAGAATGTGGCACTGCTGTATTTGAAAGCAGAAGAAAAAGAAGTAATACATTCGGCTTTTCTTCCGCTTGCAGCAGTAAAGTAACTCTTTATTGCTTCCATGGTGATGTTATCAGGAGGCATGGCTGCTGCAAAGTCACTGAGCATTTCCATCAATGAGGGCATGTGATCACAGTCAAATCCTCCGAGAGGAATGACGTCACATACCTGCATACAGTTGTCGGTGATTGTTCCAGTTTTATCGACGCAAAGAACATCTACACGGGCGAGAGTCTCAATACATTTCATGTCGTGAACCAGGACCTTTTTCCCTGCGAGCCTCATGACGCTTACTGCAAGAGCCACACTTGCCAGCAGATAAAGGCCCTCAGGTATCATGCCTATAATTGCTGCCATTGTAGATGTTACACTTGTTCGAAGCGGAGCATGCGACAGAAAAAACTGTTGGTAGAAGAGTAAAAAACCAATGGGAATAATGATGATTCCGACAGCCTCGACTAATCGATTCAAAGAACGAATCATTTCTGACTGTTCACCGTCTTTTGAGATTTTAGCCTCTAGAGTAAGTTTGGATATATAAGAATCAGCTCCAACCTTATCCAGCTTGGCACGACATGTACCTGAAACGATGAAACTGCCGGACATCAGGGTATCTCCGTTTCTTTTTGTGATTTCGTCGGCTTCTCCGGTGAGAAGGGATTCATTTACGGAAACTTCTCCGTCTAGAACGATAGCATCCGCGCAGATTTGGTTTCCTGCGGAAAATATCACAATATCATCTAGGACAAGCATTTCCGCCGGGATTTCCTGTTCTTCGCCATCGCGTACTACTTTGGCTTTCGGAGCATTCAACACAGATAATTTATCCAATGTATTCTTTGCACGGATTTCTTGAATGATCCCAATCAGTGTGTTTGCGATGATAATCGGCAGAAAAGTGAGGTTTTTAAATGAACCCACAATCATCAAAAGAACAGCAATGATGGCAAATATCAAGTTGAAATAAGTAAAGACATTGCTTTTTATAATTTCTGATGTTGTTTTGGAGGGAGGCTCTATGGCCTCATTCGTCCATCCATTTCTCATGTATTCATCCGCCAACTGGGATGAAAGTCCTTCATTTGCATTAACTGCATGGCGGGTAATGGGAATCCTTCCGGTGGTTTTTTTGGGGAATTCCCCTGTTTTTTGTATGTCTTTTTTCATGTAAGCAGACACTCCTCATGTGTTTTGTCATCTTATCTGGTGGATATCTCTAATATCGGGTTCTATGTTCAGAGAATAGTTTGTATAATACACTACGAAACCGGGTTTTGAACCATTTGGTTTTCGAAGATTCTTTTTTTGCGTATAGTCAACTTCTACTTTTGGTGCATTTTTACCGCTGGAGTAGTAACCAGCCAGTCTGCCGGCTTCCTCAAAAGTTCGATCAGGCATCTTCCCATCCGGTTTGCATTTTACGATGACATGGGAGCCAGGTCGTCCCTTAGCGTGAAACCACCAGTCATTTCCAGTGGCAAATTTGAAAGATAACTCATCATTTTGCAGATTGTTTTTGCCGACATAGATATCGAAACCATCAAAAGAAACGTAGTGGAATGGTTCAGAAGTGATTCTGACCCGTTTCTTGTTCGAGCGTTTTCTCCGGATATAGCCACTTGAGATTAATTCCTCTTTGATCTGAATCAGGTCTTCTTCGTCCAGTGCAATATCGAGAGAATGACATACAGATTCAAGATGTTCAATTTCTTCTCTTGTGTCTTTTAACTGTGTCGTCAGAGCCTCCTGTGTTCTTTTGAGTTTGTTATAGCGTTCAAAATAGTGGTTGGCATTCTCCTTGGCAGTTTTTGTCTGATCAAGGGGAATCGTAATCATTTCGTCCGTATAATAATTCAGGGCATCTAAGGATTTGGCACCTGGATTTATTCCATAGCCGTAAGTATTCAGAAGTTCTCCATAAATTCGGTATTTATCCTTTTTTTCAGTATCTTTCATCTGCTTTTCCTGAATGTTTAATTTCTTTATATTGCGCTCCAGAATGGTGGAGACTACCTTTCTCAGTTCAGAGGACTTCTGATGGATACGGCTGAGACGGTTTTTCGTCTCATAATACTGTTCAAGAACCCGGCTAATACTGTCATAGTTTTGGCACTCATAATTCTGATATTGAGTTAGAGAAAGTGCAGAAAATTCAAGTGGCTCATGTCCCTTATATATGATGTTTGGGGTAAAATCACTACTCATAACATCGTTCATCATAAGCTTGAATGTGCGAAACAGATGCAGCTTATCTGTGAGATTCATGGACATTGGAGGACGTCCTCCGTCGATTCCGGCACGGAAGCATATCTCTTCACTCATGAGAGGACTCAAACCAGTCAGAGAAGAGTAGATCGCCTTCGAAGTTTCCATAGGTTTTTCCAGAACAAAACCCATGAATTCTTCTTCTTGAATTATATGAGGATCTTTTTTTGTCATCGTCTGCGGTATAAAGTACGGTCTTCCGGGAAGAACTTCTCTGACCGAGCTCATATTGGCAGAGATATGCTTAATACTGTCTATAATGATATTGTCCTCATTACAGAAAATAATATTACTGTGTTTCCCCATTATTTCAATGATTAATTTTTTTTGACTAAGATCACCAAGTTCGTCCAGATGTTCAATATGAAAAACTAGTACCCGCTCAAGTGACGGCTGAGTAACAGATACTATTTTACCGCTGCCGATATGCTTTCTTAACAGCATGCAGAAGTTAGGTGCTGTCAAAGGACTTGTCTTGTTATGATCTGTGAGATAAACAAGAGGCAGGGAAGCGTTTGCTGAAAGCAGAAGTCTGTATTGTGTGCGGTTGTTCTTAACTGTGATTATCAGTTCGTCTGCCTCCGGCTGTGTGATTTTGTTGATTTTTCCGCCTGTGATTTTATTTTCTAATTCAGCGGCAAGAGCCGCAATTGTGATTCCATCAAATGCCATAATTGCTCCATTCTCATGTTTGTGCGGGTTTCAAAGTCATGCTTATTCATGCCAGCATGAAACACATGACTTTTCTGTTCTTGTGTGATACCACGGATTGTTACGCACTTTGTGCTCCCACAATCCTGCAAACATTCGAATTCCGCCCTGTCAGGCTCCATTCTCATGTTTGTGCGGGTTTCAAAGTCATGCTTATTCATGCCAGCATGAAACATATGACTTTTCTACCCTTGGTATCATTTTATTCTACTTAATAATGGGGGTGGTGTCAACATGCGATAGAGAAAACATTTGACGTGCCAGGGGCAATCAAGTATAATGAATTAGAATGTACAAAAAGACAGGTGTAATTGGTGATTGCAGGCAGGAGGAATTTATGGTTAACAGTATGACTGGCTTTGGACGGTCGGAAATTCAGTTTTCGGATATAAGGTTTACGGTGGAGATGAAATCGGTAAATCACAGATATCTGGACTTTAATATTAAGCTGCCCAAGAAGCTTAGTTCTTTTGAAAATGCAATACGGAATACACTGAAGGAATATGTTCAGCGTGGCAAGGTGGACGTCTTCATTACGTATGAAGATTTTACTCAGTCGAATATTTCTCTGAAATACAACAAAGAGCTGGCATCGCAGTATCTGAATTGTGCGCACAAGATACAGGAGGATTTCGATCTGAAGAATGATATAACTGTATCAAAACTGGCGGGATTTCCTGAGGTGCTCGTGATGGAGGAGACACCAGTTGATGAGGAAAGGCTCTGGTCTGTTTTGGAGAGGGCACTTAAGGAGGCGGGAGAGCAGTTTCAAAGACAAAGAAACCGCGAAGGTGAGAATCTCAAAGATAATTTGCTTGATAAATTGAACCAAATGCTTGTAGATATTCGAGAGGTTGAGATACGTTCTCCACAGATTATAGAGGAGTATAAGTCAAAACTTGAGCAGAAAACGAGGGAATTGTTGGAGGATACTTCAGTTGAGGACAGCAGAATCGCCGCGGAGGTGATTCTTTTTGCCGATAAGATTTGTACGGATGAGGAAACAGTACGACTGCGCAGTCATATCGAGAATATGATGTCAGTATTAAAACAAGGCGGCACGGTCGGAAGAAAGCTGGACTTTATCGCACAAGAGATGAATCGCGAGGCAAACACCATTCTTTCAAAAGCAAATGATCTTAAGACCTCCAACATTGCGATTGAACTGAAGACGGAGATTGAAAAGACCCGTGAACAGATTCAAAATATTGAATGATACCAGAAAGTGACATTAGATCTATAGTATCATAGAGTACCACATGCGAAACAGTCGTGGTATCAATAAAAAAAGAATAAGGTGAGAAACATTGGTAAAACTTGTAAATATAGGCTTTGGGAATGTTGTGAATTCCGATAAGATCGTGGCGGTGGTAAGTCCGGAGGCTGCCCCGATTAAGCGAATGGTGTCCCATGCAAAAGAAGATGGAAGTGTGATTGATGCTACACAGGGAAGAAGAACAAAATCAGTGATTGTGACCAGTGAGAATTTGATTATCTTATCTGCTCTTCAGGCCGATACAATTAGCAGACGTTTTAACCATGATATGACTGCACCGGAGGAGAAGGCTGAAACAGATGAGTAAGAAAGGGATTTTAGTAGTGATTTCTGGTTTCTCGGGAGCCGGAAAAGGAACTGTTATGAAAGGTCTTATGGAGAGGTACCCGGATTACGCACTTTCCATATCTGCGACAACGCGAAGTCCGAGAAAGGGCGAACAAGAGGGAATACATTATTTTTTCAAGACAGAGCCTGAATTTGAGCAGATGATTGAAAATCGTGAATTTATAGAGTATGCCAGATATGTGGATCACTTTTATGGCACTCCAAAAAGATATGTTGAGGAACAGCTGGAAACTGGCAAAGATGTGATTCTGGAGATTGAACTTCAAGGTGCTCTCGAAGTGAAGAGAAAACATCCGGAAACGTTATTGCTATTTGTGACACCGCCGGATGCAAAGGAACTGGTGAAGAGACTAAAGGGTAGGGGAACAGAAAGTGATGAGCAGATCCGACATCGTCTTGCCAGAGCAGTCGAAGAATCGAAATGTATGGAACAGTATGATTACATTGTAGTCAATGATGATATCGATACCTGTGTCACACATATTCATGAGATGATACAAGTTCAGCATGACGCCAGCATCCATCAAAAGGAGTTTATATCCGGGATCCGAGAAGAATTAAAGGAGGAATTTTAGCGTGATACATCCATCATATAAAGAATTAATAGAAGTTATCAATAAAGGGCAGGACATCGATGAGGCACCGCTGGTGACATCCAGATATTCAATTGTTCTGGCTGCAAGTAAGCGCGCAAGACAGATTATATCCGGTGCGGAACCATATGTAGAAGGCGAGATTGAGAAACCTTTATCTATTGCTGTAAAAGAGCTCTATGAGGGAGATATTCATATTCTAAAGGATGAAGATGGGATGGAGGACTCGATGAGAAGCGATGAAATCCAGCAGGAAAAGGACAGACAGGATGAGGAAACAATCTGAATTTGGTCTTGATATCTGATGTAAATTGGGCTGTTACAGAATTATATAAAGCTGTAACAGCCGTTCTCATCAGAAAAAGTAGTTTAGGGAGTTTATATGAAGATACTTTTTATTTCACTGGGATGTGATAAAAACCTAGTGGATTCAGAACATATGCTTGGACTTTTGACCAGGCATGGGTATACAATAACAGATAGTGAGGAAAATGCGGATATCATAGTCGTCAATACCTGCTGTTTTATTCAGCAGGCAAAAGAGGAAAGTATTCAGAATATTTTGGAAATGGCTGAGTATAAGATTCATGGTGTCCTCAAGGCACTGATTGTAACAGGGTGTATGGCTGAGAGGTACAAAAAAGAGATTTATCAGGAATTACCAGAGGTTGATGCGGTGCTGGGGACGAATAGTTATGATATGATAGTCCCTGCCATAGATGAGGTACTGAGTAAAAAAGGGTATGAGAATTTTTATTCAGACGATGAGATACCTGCTGCCGGGGACAGACGTTTAATTACGACAGGTGGGAGCTATGAATATCTGAAGATTGCAGAAGGCTGTGATAAGCACTGCACATATTGTATTATTCCGTCGCTGCGTGGTCATTATCGCAGTGTCTCCATGGAACAGTTGGTATCTGAGGCGAAAGAACTGGCCGATTCTGGTGTAAAGGAGTTAATTTTAGTTGCTCAGGAGACGACTCTTTACGGTGTGGATCTTTATGGTGCGAAGAGCCTACATGTTCTATTAAAAGAGTTGTGTAAGATTCCCCAGATTCGCTGGATTCGGGTTCTCTACTGCTATCCGGAAGAAATCTACCCGGAACTTATACAGACTATGAAGGAAGAAGCCAAGATTTGTCACTATCTTGATCTGCCAATTCAGCATGCAAACGATGAAATTTTAAGGCGTATGGGTCGAAAGACCACGAAAAAAGAGATCGTCCAAATTGTCTCAAATCTGAGAAAAGAGATACCGGACGTTGCCCTTCGTACAACTCTGATCACGGGATTTCCCGGAGAAACACAGGAACACCATGAGGAACTCATGGAATTTGTACGTGAGATGCATTTTGATCGTCTGGGAGTTTTTACATATTCACAGGAAGAAGGTACTCCCGCCGCCTTGATGGATAACCAGATGGATGAGGAGGTAAAGAAAGATCGCCAGGCAGATCTTATGGAGCTACAGCAGAGTATTTCTGAAGAAAACGGAAAGAAACGGGCAGGGCAGACTGTGTGGGCCATGATTGAGGGAAAAGTGGCAGATGAGAATGCTTACATTGCCCGAACATATGCCGATGCTCCTGATGTTGATGGATATTTGTTTTTGAATACTTCCAGACAGCTTGTCACGGGAGACTTTGTAAAGGCGAAAGTTACCGGTTCACTGGAATATGATTTGATAGGAGAGTTAGAGGAAGATGAATACACCGAATAAGCTGACAATACTTCGAATTATCATGATACCATTCTTTGTGCTGTTTATGCTGGTTCCGATTGGCGGAATTGCTCATAAATGGATTGCACTTGCGATCTTTATTATAGCGAGTCTCACAGACACTCTGGACGGATATCTGGCCAGAAAAAATAATCTCATAACGGATTTTGGAAAGTTCATGGACCCTCTGGCAGATAAACTGTTGGTATGTGCGGCCATGATCTGTCTGATTGATCTGGGAAAACTTCCATCATGGGTTGTCATAATCATTATTTCCCGTGAATTCATCATCAGCGGATCTCGATTGGTGGCGTCTGATAACGGTATCGTAATCGCTGCAAGCTGGTGGGGAAAAGCAAAAACCGTAAGTCAGATGCTTATGGTAATTGTCCTCATAGCGGATCTTGGCGGGGTCTTTCATGCGATTGAGATCATTTTGATTGTGGTGGCTACTGTGCTCACCGTGATTTCTTTAATTGACTATCTTCTGAAAAACAAACAAGTATTATCCATGCAGGATTAATTCTCATATAAGAGAGGCGAAAAAATATGACAGTAGAAATTATATCCGTTGGAACTGAAATTTTGCTGGGAAATATTGTGAACACGAATGCCGCATACCTGTCGAGACAGTGTGCTGCTCTCGGGCTTTCCTGTTATTATCAGGTTGTTGTCGGGGACAATGAGGCGCGCATGGCAGAGACTATGAAGACGGCCATTGACCGATCAGATGTTGTGATCTGCTCAGGGGGTCTAGGACCCACAGAGGACGATATGACAAAAGAAGTCGCATGCAGCGTTATGGGGGAAAGGCTTGTGGAAGATGCCGAAACACATCGCCTGATCGAAATGTATATGGGGCGTTTCGTACGATCCCATCGCGGATACCAGATTACCGAGAATAATTGGAAGCAGGCTATGGTGCCGGAACACGGAATTGTGCTAAAGAATGACAATGGCACGGCACCGGGTCTTATCATAGATAAAAATCAGAAAATTATCGTTCTGCTTCCTGGTCCGCCATCGGAGATGAAACCGCTGTTCGATCAGCAGGTGTTTCCTTATCTGCAGAGAAAACAGTCGGAAGTTATATATTCTACAACTCTGAAAATTGTTGGAAGCGGCGAAAGCTATGTGGAAATGTCCATTCGTGATCTGATTGACACACAGACAAATCCGACAATTGCTACCTATGCAAAAACCGGAGAGGTACATCTTAGACTGACGGCAAAGGCGGAAAATGAAAAAAAAGCCAAAGAACTCATAACACCAGTAAGGCTTGAGCTGGAAAAAAGATTCGAAACCCAGATTTATACAGAAGATGAAGAGGAGACGCTTGAGATGGCGCTTGTCAGACTTCTTTACGATCATAATCTGACTGTTACGACGGCAGAGTCTTGTACAGGAGGAGCAATTGCCGCGAGAATTGTAAATGTTTCCGGTGCTTCCAGTGTGTTTAGACAGGGATATATCACCTATGCGAATGAAGCAAAGCAAAATATGATCGGTGTAAAAGGTGAAACACTGACCAGATATGGAGCTGTCAGTGAACAGACAGCACGTGAAATGTCAGAAGGTGCTGCATGTACTGCAGGTTGTGATTGTGCTCTTTCGGTAACAGGCATTGCAGGGCCAACAGGCGGCACAAAAGAAAAACCTGTGGGCCTTGTCTATATAGGTTGTACCTGCAGGGGAAAAACAAGTGTAAAGGAACTGCACTTTTCCGGAAATCGAGGGAAAATTCGAGAGCAGACTGTTGTCACGGCGCTGGCATTTTTAAGAGAGTGTATTCTGAATTCTCTGTAACAGTCTATTCGAATTCCCTTCTGTCGGACTGTATTCTCGTGTTTGTTTGGATTTCAAAGTGTATACTTTATTCATGCAGGCATGAAAGGCATACACTTTTCGACCCTGATATTATCATTTTTTCATCATTCGCATAACATTTATCATCTGATCAATTTTAGCAGCTTCTTCCGGGGAGCTGCTTTCTTTAATGACATCGAAGATTACGGACATTTCTTCGGGAGTGAATTGCACTCCTTTCTTCTTCGAACTGTTGGCGACAGCCATCAGAAAAGGTAACATCTCACTTTGTGATTTCTGTCCTCCCTGGCTTGCTAAAGCCTGAAGCATCGCAAGCTTTGAACTGTCGATGCCGGAAAGTTTCGGATTATTTGTCCAGTCGCTCATAATTCATATCCTGCCTTTCTTATATTTTGATGTTTGAATCTCAAAGTTATGCCTTATGCCTCCGAAGGATTATTGTCTGTTTTTTCTTCTTTGGGATGATTGATTAGTGAATCTATGAGATCATCTACCTCTTGTTCCTGTTGTTTTATATCAGATTCATTTACCGGCGGAGGATTTATGGGTTTGTCACTGTTTTCCTCAGTGCTTTTTTCATCGTCTTCTTCATCAGATCCATGAAACATATTTTTAAACCCCATGTTTGACATATCCATATTAGAAAAGTCCATATTAGAAAAGTCCATATTAGAAAAATCCATGTTAGAAAAGTCCATATCCTGAAAACTCTGGAACATTTCAAACATTGTCATTGCCTGCGAGATTTTGTCGAATATTTCTTTCATGGTTCCACTTGTATAGCGGCCGATATCTGAAAGCATATCTGTTAAGGAAAAATCTGGTCCTTCTTTCGACATCATCTGTATGGAGGACTTTTTTCTTGTGAGGGAAATAACGGTTTCAAGTTCTTTCATCTTAACAAGAACCGAAAGAAAACCCTGTATTTTCGCGGGAGCATAGGGAATAGATGCTTTCAGAAGCTGCAGAGTATCGTCACTGATTGTCTGGTCGAAAGGTGTCATTTTCTGTTCTTGTGGTTCGTCCATATCACGCATCCCTCACTGGTTTTCAGTCTATCATATGAGAATAGGACGGTAAGTATGTATGATACAAAGCTCCCAAACTTATGATTTTCCATGCAGGCGCGAAACACATAACCTTTTGACTTTGGCATCATAATATAATTATATAAAGAAAAAAAGGATTATTTGCTCATGAAAGAACAAAAAACAAGACTTATTGTCGATCATAATGCAATTTATGAAATAGATTTGGAGTGTATGAGAAAGAAAGAGGAGAAGAAAAGGAAGAAAGAGAATAGACAAAAGATGAATAAAAAGCAAGGATTTAATAAATAAAAAACAAGGCCGCCTAAGCCTTTTGGCAGGCGGCCTTTTGTGGGCTCAGAAAAAGTAGTTAGCAGCCCCATCCACCACAGCAGCACAGAAGAAGGATGATCCACAGGCAGCTATCATTTCCGAAGCCATTGCCGCCGCATCCGCCGCCGCATCCATTGTTTCCGCCGAAACCGCCGCAGCAGCACAGAAGAATGATGATCCACAGGCAGTTATTGCCGCCAAATCCCGATGCATTGCCATATCTGTTGTCGCAGCCACAATCCGTGTCACATCCACAACCAGTAGCACTTAAATCACTCATGTTAAATCCTCCAGAGAAACTTTTATTTACACTTTAGGTTATGTAGATGGTGAACTTATGGTTACAAAAAGTTTGAAAAATTTCTTGATCTTTTATAAAAAACAGGTTTATAATGTTTTTTTATGATAGTAGGAACATTTTTTGAACTGAAGGCAAGCTGATAATAGGATTAGGAGAAAACCATGAGTGTAAAGTATGTATTTGTGACAGGAGGCGTGGTATCCGGACTGGGAAAAGGGATAACCGCAGCTTCTCTTGGAAGATTATTAAAAGCCAGAGGATACCAGGTGACTATGCAGAAATTTGATCCCTATATCAACATTGATCCGGGAACGATGAATCCGATCCAGCACGGAGAGGTTTTTGTGACCGATGACGGTACAGAGACAGACCTTGACTTGGGGCATTATGAGCGCTTTATCGATGAAAGTCTGGATAAAAACTCTAATGTGACAACCGGAAAAATATACTGGAGTGTTCTTCAAAAGGAACGCAGAGGGGATTACGGCGGCGGGACTGTTCAGGTAATTCCTCATATTACGAATGAGATTAAGAGTCGATTTTACCGTGGCAGGGATGTGGATGAAGACCGCATAGCAATTATAGAAGTAGGAGGAACGGTCGGCGATATAGAAAGTCAGCCATTTTTGGAGGCAATCCGTCAGTTTCAACATGATGTGGGCAAAGAAAATGCAATCATGATTCATGTGACGCTGATTCCGTATCTTAAAGCATCCGGTGAAATGAAGACGAAACCAACGCAGGCCAGTGTGAAAGAGCTGCAGGCACTTGGAATTCGCCCGGACATTTTGGTATGTCGCTCAGAATATCCGCTGACACAGGAACTAAAAGATAAGATTGCGCTATTTTGTAATGTTATGAGTGAACATGTTCTGCAGAATCTGGATCTAGATTACCTCTATGAAGTTCCGCTGGCGATGGAAAAAGAAAATCTTGCTCAGGTTGTTCTGGAATGCCTGAATCTGCCATGCCCAAGGCCTGATCTTTCAGATTGGTGTCAGATGGTAGATGCATTGCGTCATCCGGACAAAGAGGTAACTATAGCGTTAGTTGGAAAATATGTTCAGCTGCATGATGCATATTTGTCAGTTGCAGAAGCTCTGAAACATGGAGGGATTGCTTCCCGTGCCAATGTGAATATTAATTGGGTAGATTCGGAACATCTGGATGATGAAAACGTCTCACAAGTACTCAAGGATACCGATGGAATTCTGGTGCCCGGCGGATTTGGGGATCGTGGAATTGAGGGGAAAATTGTAGCAGTCAAGTATGCCAGAACACAGAAGATTCCATTTCTGGGTATTTGTCTGGGTATGCAGCTTTCAATTGTTGAATTCGCCAGAGATGTATTGGGATATCATGATGCTCATAGTATAGAACTCAATCCTGACACCATGCATCCGGTGATCTCTCTTATGCCGGAGCAAAATGGTGTTGTAGATCTCGGTGGAACTCTAAGACTGGGCGCATATCCGTGTGTGTTAAAAGAAGGTACAAAGGCTTACGAACTGTATCAGACTAGGGAAATACAGGAGAGACACAGACATAGATACGAAGTGAATAATGATTATAGAAGATCGCTGGAAGAAAATGGGATGGTCTTATCCGGTCTGTCTCCGGATGGCAGAATTGTTGAGATGATGGAACTTACCGATCACCCATTTTTTGTAGGAACACAGGGCCATCCCGAGCTGAAAAGCCGACCAAACAGACCACACCCGCTCTTTAAAGGATTTATCGAGGCAGCTGTTTTACATCACAAAGAATAAAAAAAATCTTTACAAGACTTCTGCTTTGGTATATGATAATAAAAATGTTTTTAATGATATTTTTGGATTGTCTCACACAATAGTGATGCCGCAATCCAAAGTATCAAGACATCAACCACAGAAAGAAGGTTAATCTATGACACATAGCTCTATATGTGCAAAGGACCCGAAACTGCCCGGTTTATATAATCCAAAGTTTGAACATGATAACTGCGGAATTGGTGCAGTTGTGAATATTAAAGGGCGTGCAACTCATGAGACAGTTGAAAATGCTTTAAAAATAGTTGAAAATCTGGAACACAGAGCCGGCAAGGACGCCGAGGGAAAAACAGGTGATGGAGTAGGAATTTTGCTGCAGATCTCGCACAAATTCTTTACGAAAACCTGTAGGACCCTCGGCATTTTTTTGGGAAAAGAGCGGGAATATGGCGTGGGAATGTTCTTTCTTCCCGAGCAGGAGCCAAAAAGGAATCAGGCGAAAAAGATGTTTGAGATTATTCTGAAAAAGGAAGGCCTGGAACTTTTAGGATGGCGAAAAGTACCGATTGTACCCGATGTACTGGGATCAAAAGCCAGAGACTGTATGCCTTATATTGAACAGGTATTTGTCAAAAAACCGGAAGATGTAAGAAAAGGTCTTGACTTTGACAGGAAATTATATATTGTTCGCCGTGAATTTGAACAGAGCAATGAAAATACATATGTTGTCTCTTTTTCCAGCCGTACAATCGTATATAAAGGGATGTTTTTAGTTGGACAGCTTCGGACATTCTTCAAAGACTTGCAAGATCTAGATTTTGAATCTGCAATCGCCATTGTACATTCCAGATTCTCTACAAACACAACCCCCAGCTGGGAACGTGCACACCCAAATCGTCTGATTATACATAACGGTGAGATCAACACGATAAGAGGCAACGTGGATAAGATGCTTGCAAGGGAAGAGACGATGGAATCAGATCAACTGAAAGATTCTATGAGGAAAGTTTTGCCAGTGGTTCGTGCAAATGGATCCGATTCAGCCATGCTTGACAATACTCTGGAATTTCTGATGATGAGTGGCATGGATCTGCCGCTTGCAGTGATGGTCACGATACCGGAGCCATGGGAGGAAAACGATACATTACCTGCCAAGGTGAGAGAATTCTATCAGTATTATGCGACGATGATGGAACCATGGGATGGCCCCGCCTCGATTGTTTTCTCGGACGGAGATCTGGCAGGCGCTGTACTCGACCGTAATGGCCTTCGGCCCTCTCGGTATTATATTACAGATGACGATAATCTGATTCTGGCTTCGGAAGTCGGAGTACTTGACATACCTCCGGAGAAAATTGTATTAAAGGAGCGTCTACATCCAGGAAAGATGCTTCTGATTGACACCAGAGAAAAACGAATCATTCAGAATGATCAACTGAAAGAATATTATGCAAAACGATGTGCGTATGGAGAATGGACAGATCAAAATCTCGTTTACCTAAAAGACTTGAAAATTCCGAATCAGGAATCTGTGACTTACAAGAAAGAGGATAGACGAAAGTTGTTTACTGCTTTTGGCTACAGCTACGAAGAATATCGCTCATCAATTAAACCCATGGCTTTGAATGGATCCGAGGGAATTGCTGCGATGGGCATCGATACTCCTCTTGCGGCATTGTCAAAAGAACATCAGCCATTGTTTAATTATTTTAAGCAGATGTTCGCACAGGTAACCAACCCGCCGATTGATGCGATTCGTGAGAAAATTGTGACCTCGACTACGGTATATCTTGGAAAAGACGGAAATCTGTTAAGGGAAAAGCCTGAAAATTGCAGAGTACTCGCAATCAAAAATCCGATTTTGACAAATACGGATCTGCAAAAGATCAAAACAATGAAAAAAGAGGGTTTCAAAGTAAGTGAGGTGTCCATCTTATACTATAAAAGCACTTCTCTTTCAACAGCCTTGGATCATCTGTTCATCGAAGTGGATAAAGCAGTTCAGATAGGAGCAGGAATACTGGTTCTCACAGATCGGGGAGTGGATGAAAATCATGTTGCAATTCCATCTCTGCTTGCGGTCTCAGCTGTGCACCAACATCTGGTGAGAACAAAAAAGAGAACCAGTCTTGGAATCATACTGGAATCTGCGGAGCCCAGAGAGGTTCATCATTTTGCCACACTGCTCGGATACGGGGCAAGTGCTGTCAATCCTTATCTTGCCTATGAAGCGATTCATGATCTGATTGAGAACAAGATGGTGCATAAAGACTTTTATGCAGCAATGAATGATTATAATGAAGCCGTTCGGGCTGGTATCGTCAAGATTGCTTCCAAGATGGGTATTTCAACGATACAGTCCTATCAGGGTTCTCAGATCTTTGAGGCAGTTGGAATATCAAATAAAGTGATTGATCAATATTTTACAAATACCGTAAGCCGTGTGGGAGGTATCACTTTGGAAGATATTGCACGTGATGTCAACGAACGTCATTCAAAGGCGTTTGATCCATTGGGACTGGACAGTAATCTTGCACTGGAAACAATCGGAAGACATAATAGCATCCGCCCCGGAGAGGAACATCGCTACAATCCAGAGACGATTCATCTTCTGCAGGAATCAGTCAGACGCGGTGATTATCAGATGTTCAAAGAATATACCCGAAAAGTTGACTGTGAGGAATGCGGCAATCTGAGAAGCCTGATGGATTTTCAATATGCCGATAAGCCGCTGCCGCTTGAAACGGTCGAAAGTGTTGACTCGATTGTGAAACGTTTTAAGACTGGTGCTATGTCCTATGGGTCCATCTCAAAAGAAGCCCATGAGACGTTGGCCATTGCCATGAATCAGATTCACGGAAAATCAAATACAGGAGAGGGCGGTGAGAGTCCAAATCGTCTGGATGATCCAAAGCGATGCTCGGCAATCAAACAGGTTGCATCTGGAAGGTTTGGTGTGACGAGCCAATACCTTGTGAGTGCAAAAGAGATTCAGATTAAGATGGCGCAGGGAGCGAAACCCGGTGAGGGAGGACATCTCCCTGCCCGGAAAGTGTATCCTTGGATTGCGAAAACCAGGTATTCCACGCCAGGCGTTACATTGATATCGCCTCCGCCTCATCATGACATTTATTCGATCGAGGATCTGGCGCAGCTCATTTATGATCTTAAAAATGCCAATAAGGATGCGAGGATATCCGTGAAACTGGTGTCGGAAGCGGGTGTCGGGACAGTTGCAGCTGGAGTAGCGAAGGCCGGTGCACAAGTGATCCTGATCTCCGGGTATGACGGGGGAACAGGCGCAGCACCAAAAAGTTCTATTCAAAATGCAGGACTTCCCTGGGAGCTGGGTCTTGCGGAGACGCATCAGAATTTAATCGCTAACGGACTTAGAAACCGTGTGCGGATAGAGACAGATGGTAAGCTGATGAGTGGCCGTGACGTTGCAATTGCAGCGCTTCTTGGGGCAGAGGAATTTGGCTTCGCAACGGCTCCGCTCGTCACAATGGGTTGTATCATGATGCGTGTCTGCAATCTGGATACCTGCCCGGTCGGCGTGGCAACACAGAATCCAAAATTACGAGAACGCTTTCGTGGAAAACCAGAATACGTGGTCAATTTTATGCGATTTATTGCAGAAGAGCTGCGTGAGTATATGGCTAAGCTGGGATTTCATACAGTTGATGAAATTGTGGGACGCACAGACAGATTAAAAAGACGTGAGGATAGCACAGAAGATGGGATTTCCCGCATAGATCTGACACAGATTCTCAACAATCCATATTCCAAAGAAGAGCACCTGATATTTGAGCCGAGAAGAAAATATAAATTTGAATTGGAAAAAACAATAGATGAAAGAGTTCTCCTTCCTGGATTTTGGCCTTCTTTTGATCAGAAGTTATCGGCCACGATTAATACGGAAGTGCATAATACTGACCGTGCACTAGGTACACTCACAGGAGCTGAGATCACCAGACGTTTTGGTGAAACGCTTCCCGATGACACCTACCTGGTAAGATGCACAGGTGCCGGCGGACAAAGCTTCGGCGCATTTATTCCGAAAGGGCTGACTTTAAAACTGGAAGGAGATTCGAATGACTATTTTGGAAAGGGTCTTTCCGGAGGCAAACTGATTATTATGCCGCCCAAAGGTGCCCGCTACAAGGCAGATGAAAATATTATTATCGGAAATGTAGCGTTATATGGTGCTACCGGAGGAGAAGCTTATATCTGCGGTGTTGCAGGTGAGCGTTTCTGTGTGAGAAATTCAGGAGTTAGGGCAGTTACAGAAGGAGTTGGAGATCATGGATGTGAATACATGACTGGCGGATGTGTCGTGGTACTTGGGCAGACAGGAAGGAATTTTGCTGCCGGTATGAGTGGCGGGGTGGCCTATGTTCTGGATGAGGATAATACGCTTTATAAAAAGCTGAACAAGGAGCTGGTTACGATGAATCCCTTAGATAATAAGCACGATGAAAAGGAATTAAAACAGATGATTAGAGCACATGTAGATGCCACCGGATCCGAAAAGGGAGCCGTCATTTTAAAAGAGTTTGACTTTTATCTTTCAAAATTTAAAAAGGTGATTCCGGATGATTATAAAAGGATGCTGATGCTCACAGCAAAATATGAGGCTAAAGGCATGGACACTGAGTATGCTCAGGTCGAAGCGTTTAATGAAAGCTTAAGGGAGGTGTAAATATAATATGGGAAAACCGATGGGGTTTCTGGAATATGATCGTGCTGACGGCGTGTCAGTTCCACCGCTTGAGAGAATAAAAAGCTTTCACGAATTTCACATACCTCTTTCCGAGAAAAAGCAGAGAATACAAGGTGCCCGCTGTATGGACTGCGGAGTCCCATTTTGTCAGTCAGCAAGGATGATTGCGGGTATGGCGAGTGGTTGTCCGCTTAACAATCTCTGTCCGGAGTGGAACGAGTTGATTATGAGTGGCAACTGGAAACTGGCCTATGAGAGACTGGATAAGACGAACTGTTTTCCTGAGTTTACTGCCCGGGTGTGTCCGGCTCTCTGTGAGGAGGCTTGCACCTGCGATTTGTATGGAGAGGCAGTGACTTCGAAAGCCAATGAGAGGGCGATCATAGAACACGCCTGGAGGGCAGGATATATAAAAGCCACGCCGCCAAAGACGCGTACCGAAAAAAAGGTGGCAGTTGTTGGAAGCGGACCATCCGGACTTGCGGCAGCGATGTGTCTCAACAGACGAGGTCACAAGGTCACAGTCTTTGAACGAAATGACCGTATTGGCGGACTGATGCGTTACGGAATTCCGAATATGAAACTTGAAAAATGGGTGATAGACCGCAGAATTAACCTCATGAAAGAGGAAGGCATCGAATTCGTAACGAGTGTCGATGTGGGTGTGGATGTTTACGCGGAGCAGCTTCTGAAAGATTTCAACCGAGTTCTGCTCTGCTGCGGGGCATCCAATCCAAGAGATATCAAAGTAAAGGGGAGGCAGCTAGCGGGAATCTATTTTGCCTTGGATTTCTTAAGGTCCGTTACAAAAAGTCTTCTGGATTCCAATTTTGCTGATCACCATTATATTGATCCGAGGGGAAAACATGTTGTGGTGATCGGTGGCGGTGATACTGGCAATGACTGTGTCGGAACATCAATTCGCCTGGGTGCCAAAAGTGTCACGCAGTTAGAGATGATGCCCCGTCCGCCGTTACAAAGAGCTGAGACAAATCCGTGGCCACAGTGGCCGAAAATTGAGAAGACAGACTATGGACAAGAGGAGGCGATTGCTGTATTCGGACATGATCCGAGAATCTACCAGACTACAGTAACAGAATATATTGGTGATAACAGAGGAAAACTAAAACAGATTGAAATTGTAGATCTTAAGCAAAAAAAGGATGAGAAAACCGGAAGAATGATTATGGCGCCGGTGGAAGGATCCGGAAGGAAGATTCCTGCAGACCTTGTACTGATTGCAGCAGGATTCTTAGGTTCTCAGAACTATGTGACCGATGCTTTTAACATTAAGGTGAACTCACGCACAAATGTTCTGACAAGTGATAATAAATATGAAACCAGTCTTCCCCGCGTTTTTACAGCAGGAGACATGCATCGGGGACAGTCTCTGGTCGTATGGGCTATATGGGAAGGCCAACAAGCGGCAAAGGCCGTGGATGAATCTCTGATGGGGTACACAAATCTGTAATACACGGCTACAGGAAAAACGCAGAGCAATCTGTGTATCATAGGGGGGCAAATTACTTTTGCCCCCAGCATCATGATAAGGAGGCAATGATGGAACACCGAACTAGGGAAATGATATTAAAGACTGCCAGGGAGGAAGACGTAGAATTTATCCGGCTACAGTTTACGGATATGCTCGGGAATTTGCGCAACATGGCTGTCACAAAAAGCCAGCTTAAGAAGGCTCTTGACAATGATTGCATCTTTGATGCATCCACGTTGGATGGATTTTCAGGACAGGAAGAAACCGAACTCTGTCTTCATCCCGATCCGGATTCTTTTGTGATTCTGCCATGGAGACCACAGCAGGGAAAGGTGGCACGTATGATCTGCGATATCTATCAGACGGATCAAAAGGCCTATTCTTTGTGTTCCAGGGGGATTTTAAAGCGAGTGATGAATGAGGCGCATGTGATGGGTTATGACTTTATTGCCGGTCCTGAATGTGAATTCTTTCTTTTCCATACCGATGATGATGGAAGACCGACACGTCTGACGCATGACCGGGCAGGATATTTTGATCTGGGTCCGCTGGATCTGGGTGAAAATGCCAGAAGAGATATGGTTCTGACACTTGAAGACATGGGATTTCAGGTAGAGTCATCCTATCATGAGGCCGCGCCCGGCCAGCATGAAATTGATTTTCATCATTTTAGTGGCTTAGAAGCAGCTGACAGTCTGATGACATTCAAGTTTGCTGTCCGTACGATTGCAAAACGTCATGGATTACATGCAACGTTTATGCCAAAACCAACTGCCGGGGAAAATGGTTCCGGAATGCATATCAATTGTATCTTAAGAGATGCAAACGGGAACAATGTATTTTACGACGAAAAGAATGATCTTGGATTAAGTCAGACAGCATATTATTTTATCGGGGGAATCTTAAAACATATCCGGGGAATGTCTTTAATTACGAACCCTCTGGTCAATTCTTATAAACGCCTTGTTTCAGGGTTTGAAGCTCCGGTTTTCATCGGATGGGCGTTAAAAAGCAAGAGCCAGATCCTCCGAATCCCTTCTTCCCGCGGTGAGAAGACTAAGATTGAACTGCGCTCACCTGATTCTTCGGCTAATCCCTATCTCGTTCTGGCATCAATACTTGCAGCTGGACTCGATGGAATTAAGAATGAGGTTCATCCTCCAAAAAACATGGAGGAGAATCTGAATAACCTGTCGAAGAAAGAATTGGAAAACAGAGAAATATCACTTTTGCCCGGAAATTTAGATGAAGCGATACAGGCATTTGAGGAGGATACTTTTCTGTCACAAGTGCTAGGGGCCGACTTTGCAGGGCGTCTGATTGAGATGAAGAGGGCCGAGTGGGAAGATTATATTCAACAAGTTACCGACTGGGAAATTGACAGATATATGTATCATATATAAAATAAAGGATGTGATGGATGAACAGCTTGATAATTGCTTTTCCTAAGATTGAAGATGCAAAACGTATCAGAGATGTTCTGTCACGGCATGATTTTTATGTGGATGCAGTATGTACCACTGCTTCACAGGCACTCGGTGAGATAAATGATCAAGACAGCGGTGTTCTGATCTGCGGCTATAAACTTCCGGATATGTTTTTTACCGAACTTCACGAATTGCTCCCGGACGGATTTGAGATGTTGCTGATCGCATCCGAGCGGGTATTGAGTTCCTATGAGGACAGCGGTATTATGTCTCTTTCGCAGCCGCTGTCAGTAAATGATCTCGTTGCCACTGTGCGGATGATGAATCGTCGGATTAAAATGGTCAGAAAAAACAAAAAGACACACAGCAAAAAGGACCAGTCCATCATCGATGAGGCAAAAAGTCTTCTCATGGAACGAAATCACCTGACAGAGTCCGAGGCACATCGTTATCTTCAGAAACGAAGTATGGAAAACGGAACCAATCTTATTGAAACAGCAGAAATGGTAATAACACTAATGAATTATTAGAAAGGATGTCATTTGCGGATGATCAAAGTAAATGAGAATTATCTGAAACTTCAGGGAAGCTATTTGTTTTCCCAAATTGGAAAAAAAGTGAAAGAATATGAGGAGGAAAATCCGAACAGACAAGTAATTCGATTAGGGATAGGAGATGTGACGCAGCCAATTGCGCCTGCAATCATCGAAGCTCTTCACAAATCCGTAGATGAGATGGGAAACAAAGAGACCTTTCACGGTTATGCCCCGGATCTTGGTTATGAGTTTTTAAGGAATACAATTGTAGAGAATGATTTTCAAAAGAGAGGATGCGACATATATGCAGATGAGATCTTCGTATCCGACGGTGCAAAGTGTGACTGCTCAAATATACAGGAAATTTTCAGTCAGGACAATAAAATCGCTGTATGCGATCCGGTTTATCCTGTGTATGTGGATTCTAATGTCATGGCAGGGAGAACCGGTGAATATAATGCATTGACAGGAACGTTTTCTGGTGTTGTCTATATGCCATGCACGCTGGAGAATGATTTCTGTCCCGAATTGCCAAAAGAGGCTCTGGACATCATCTATCTGTGCTATCCGAACAATCCTACAGGTTCGACTCTTACCAGAGAGCAGCTGCAGGTATGGGTAGATTATGCAAACCGCGTCGGAGCCGTTATCATATATGATGCCGCCTATGAGGCCTATATATCAGAGAATCATGTGCCGCATTCGATCTATGAGTGTAAGGGTGCGAGAACTTGTGCTATCGAGATGCACAGTTTTTCTAAAAATGCAGGCTTTACCGGTATGCGGCTGGGCTATACGGTTGTTCCAAAAGATTTAAAATCCGAGGAGGGGGTCGCTCTTCACAGTCTCTGGGCAAGACGTCACGGAACAAAATATAATGGTGCTCCCTATATTGTTCAAAGAGCAGGTGAGGCTGTCTATTCACCGGCGGGACAAAGTCAAATCAAATCTCAGGTAGCCTATTACATGAAAAATGCCAGAGTGATCTCTGAAGGGCTTAAATCTGCCGGATATACGGTAACCGGAGGCGTCAACGCTCCCTACATCTGGATGAAAACACCGAATGGTATGACCTCATGGAAATTTTTCGATGCATTACTGGAGAGGGCAAATGTTGTCGGAACGCCAGGTGCCGGATTCGGCCCTTCCGGCGAGGAATATTTCCGGCTGACCGCGTTTGGAACGTATGAGAGTACTGTAGAAGCACTGGACAGAATAAAAAAATTATAATACCCTTTACAAATATATGATTTTTGTGTATACTACACAGAAATGTTAATAATATGAAAAGGCAATGAAGGAAACTCTGTACATGGAACTTGACAGGAAGCGGGTGTCACCGACTGAGAGCATCTGCATGAGAAGAAATGTACAACAGGGAACATTCCGGAGCCGTTCTGTCGAAATAGCAGTAGGCAGTTCCGAGGGGAGCACGTTATGCTCTTAAAGAGATACAACATAGGTTGTATAATGCGGGTGGTACCGCGGAATAAGATAATCCGTCCCGAAGTGTCGTTTGATACGATGCTTCGGGACATTTTTATATTCAGAAAGGAGTTATATATGAAATATATATATGGAACGATGGATCATGAGGATTTGACGATTTCTAAGTTACAAGATAAAGTCTATATAGGAACCAAGGTAACAGTAAAAGGCGCGATACACGCTGTCCGAAACATGGGTGAAATCGCTTTTGTGATACTCAGGAGATGGGATGGACTACTTCAGACGGTATATGAGGACAGTTCCTTGGACGTCTCTGT
The DNA here is from genome assembly GCF_015159595.1 of Blautia liquoris. Classification (NCBI taxonomy): domain Bacteria; kingdom Bacillati; phylum Bacillota; class Clostridia; order Lachnospirales; family Lachnospiraceae; genus Blautia; species Blautia liquoris. The sequence continues at coordinate 1,490,305 of NZ_CP063304.1, forward strand.
TAATGAGCTAAAAGAGGGTGAAACAGTCTGTGTCAGAGGAATCTTAAGAGAAGAGAAGCGTGCCCCGGGTGGGATTGAGATCCTTCTTACATCCATTCTGGTATTGTCAAAACCAAAGGAGACACTCCCGCTTGATATCTCAAAGTGGAAGCTTTCCGCTTCACTTGAAGCCAGGCTTGACCAGAGAGCAATTGCCCTTCGAAATATTCGTGAGAGATCGAAATTTAAACTTCAGGAAGGAATTGTCAGAGGGTTCCGTGAGTTTCTTTACGAGCAGGGATTTACAGAGATACACACGCCGAAAATCGGTGCAAAGAGTGCAGAGGGAGGGGCAAACTTGTTTCGACTGGAGTATTTTCACAGACCGGCAGTGCTTCAGCAGAGTCCTCAGTTCTACAAACAGATGATGGTAGGTGTCTTTGACCGAGTATTCGAGACCGGGCCCGTTTTTCGGGCGGAAAAGCACAATACGAAACGTCATCTAAACGAATATACGTCTCTTGATTTAGAGATGGGGTATGTAGAGAATTTCACAGATATTATGGAGATGGAGACGGGATTTCTACAGTACATGGTAAACTTGCTCGACAAAGATTATAAAAAAGAGTTAGATCTTCTTGACATTAAACTTCCAAAAGTTGATGAAATTCCATATGTGACATTTACGAACGCAAAAGAACTGGTATCTGAAAAATATCATCGGAAAATTAAAAACCCCTACGATCTGGAACCCGAGGAAGAATTGCTGATCGGACAGTACTTTAAAGAAGAGGACAATGCTGATTTTGTTTTTGTCACGCACTATCCATCAAAGAAACGTCCGTTTTACGCTATGGACGATCCGAAAGATCCGACTTTCACTTTGAGTTTTGATCTTCTCTTTCATGGAATGGAGATCACAACCGGCGGTCAGCGCATTCACGATTATTGCGAATTGTGCCAAAAGATGAAAGCGAGAAAAATTGAAGTAGATGGGATGCAGAAGTACCTGGATGTCTTTCGGTACGGTATGCCTCCACACGGCGGTCTTGGAATTGGACTTGAACGCCTTACCATGCAGCTTATCGGTGATGATAATGTCCGCGAAACGACGCTTTTCCCTCGCGATCAGGGGAGACTTGTTCCGTAATCTAAGTAAAAAAGTAGGAGAATATGACAATGGCTGAAAAAATAACAGATGAAATGATTAATTATGTATCTATTCTTGCCAAACTGGACCTGGATGGAGATGAGAGAAATAAGGCAAAGGAAGAGATGCAAAAAATGCTGAATTATGTCGACAAGTTGAAAGAACTTGACACGGATGGGATTGAACCAATGTCTCATATCTTGCCGGTTGACAATGTGTTTCGTGAAGACGTGGTGACAAATGATGATGACCGGGACAACATGCTTGCAAATGCTCCTAAGAAAAAAGACGGCCAGTATCTGGTTCCCAAGACGGTAGAATAGGAGGTGAAAAAGATGGATCTTGGAAAAATTACAGCTGTTCAGCTGTCAAAAATGATACAGTCCGGTGAGATTACGGCAGTGGAGGCTGCTCAAGTGTCACTGAAAGAAATACAACAAAAGGAAAAAGATCTGAATGCATTTATCACAGTGGATGAAGAAAAGGTTTTAAATACAGCCAGGGAAGTACAAAAAGGGATAGAAAATGGAGAGCTTACAGGATCGCTGGCCGGAGTTCCGGTTGCAGTGAAAGACAATATATGTACAAAAGGAATCAAGACGACCTGTGCCTCTAAGATGCTTTCTGATTTTACACCTCCTTATGATGCATGGGTAGTGGACAGGCTAAAAAAAGCCGGCGCGGTGATCATCGGAAAGACAAATATGGATGAATTTGCCATGGGAAGTACGACTGAGACCTCAGCATACGGCATGACTCGAAATCCTATAAATCCTGAGTATGTACCAGGTGGATCATCAGGAGGATCCTGCGCGGCAGTGAAGGCCGGTGAGGTCAGTATTGCATTGGGTTCGGATACCGGCGGCTCTATACGGCAGCCGAGTGCTTTTTGCGGGGTTACAGGATTAAAACCGACTTATGGAACAGTTTCTCGCTATGGTCTGATTGCCTACGCGTCCTCATTAGACCAGATTGGACCGATTGCGAAGGACGTGGGTGACTGTGCGGCACTATTATCTGTCATTGCCTCGCATGACCTTAGAGATTCCACTTCGGTGAATTTAAAAGATTATGATTTCACTTCTGCTCTTTGTCAGGATATTCACGGATTGAGGATAGGGATTCCCATAGATTATTTCAAAGAAGGTTTAGATTTCGAAGTGAGAGAGAGCATTCTGGAAGCGACAAAAGTATTAAAGGAAAATGGTGCAATTGTGGAGTCTTTTGAGCTGGGAATGACAGAATACGCCATACCGGCCTACTACATGATAGCCTCTGCCGAGGCCAGCTCGAATCTGGAACGCTTTGATGGTGTAAAATATGGATACAGGGCGCTAGAATACGAAGGCCTTCACGATATGTATAAGAAAAGTCGTACACAGGGATTTGGAAGTGAAGTCAAACATCGTATCATGCTGGGAAGTTTTATATTAAGCTCGGGGTACTACGATGCTTACTATATCAAGGCATTAAAAGCAAAAAATATGATCAAACAATCCTTTGACTATGCATTTCAAAAATACGACGTTTTGTTGACACCCGTATCTCCCGGGACTCCTCCGAAACTTGGAACATCTTTAAGAGATCCTCTTAAGATGTATTTGGATGATATTTATACGGTTTCGGTGAACCTGGCCGGGCTGCCTGCCATATCTTTGCCTTGCGGCCTGAACCAAGAAGGGCTTCCGATTGGGATGCAGCTAATTGGCAATTGTTTTTCAGAGAAGACACTGCTTGGTGCTGCTTATAGCTTTGAAAAGGGGGTATCATGCAGATGACAAAACAATATGAAACAGTAATTGGACTGGAAGTCCATGTAGAACTTGCCACAGAAACAAAGATTTTCTGTGGGTGTTCGACGGAATTTGGAGGCGAACCAAATACACATACCTGCCCGGTATGTACTGGAATGCCGGGGACTCTTCCGGTTTTAAACAGACAGGTGGTGGAATATGCTATGGCCGTTGGACTAGCTTCTAACTGCGGGATTAATCAGTATTGTAAGTTTGACCGCAAGAATTATTTTTATCCGGACAATCCACAAAACTACCAGATCTCTCAACTATATGTTCCAATCTGTCATGATGGATTTATAGAGATCCTGACTTTGGGCGGGAATAAGAAGATTCGGATTCATGAGATTCATATGGAGGAGGATGCCGGAAAACTGATTCATGATGAATGGGAAGATTGCTCGCTTGTTGATTATAACAGAAGCGGAGTCCCTCTGATTGAAATTGTGTCGGAAGCGGACATGAGAGATGCGGATGAGGTTGTGGCTTATCTGGAGAAGCTTCGTTTGATTTTGCAATATCTGGGCGTCTCTGACTGCAAGCTGCAGGAGGGATCCATGCGTGCAGATGTGAACTTGTCAGTTCGAGAATGTGGGAGCCGACAGATGGGAACGCGAACAGAGATGAAGAATCTGAATTCCTTTAAGGCTATCCGGCATGCAATTGAGGGTGAACGCAGACGTCAGATTGAATTAATTGAATCAGGGGAACTGGTGATACAGGAGACGCGCCGATGGGACGATAACAAAGAGTATTCCTATGCCATGCGGTCCAAAGAAGATGCCCGGGATTATCGGTATTTCCCCGATCCGGATCTTCCTCCGATTCGAATCAGTGATGAATGGATGGAACGGGTGAAAAGATCTTTGCCGGAGCTTCAGCCTGAGAAACAAAAACGTTATGAAACAGAGTATGGACTGCCAACGTATGACGCTCAGATTCTGACCGGTTCACGCCAACTGGCTGATCTCTTTGAAGCCACTACTGCAATCTGCAAAAAGCCTAAAAAGGTTTCAAACTGGCTGATGGGAGAGACATTACGGCTCTTAAAAGTGTATGAATATGAGCCGGATGATTTGTCATTTTCACCGGAGAACCTCGCAAAGCTGGTTCGGCTTTCCGATGAAGGTGCAGTGAGCAATACAGTTGCGAAAGAGGTCTTCGAAAAGATTTTTCTGGAGAACGTAGATCCAGAGTGTTATGTGGAGGAACATGGTCTTAAGACCGTAAAAGATACACAATTACTGACAGCGGTGGTTCACAAAGTTATTAAAGAGAATCCAAATCCTGTAGAAGAATATAAAGCCGGAAAAGAAAAAATTCTGGGATTTCTTGTCGGGCAGGTCATGAAAGAAATGAAGGGAAAGGCGAATCCTTCCGAGGCAAAAGAACTGATCAAAAAAACAATATGATAAGATTGTGAGAGCTCGAAGAGCGTAACAATCTGTGTATCATTACATTCTTTCGCCTGATTGCGTCAGATCTCTTCCTGGCATATAGTATAAGGAAGATAAGTATGAGGCGGATAGATGGAAGATGATTTGACAGGAAAGGGGATTGGCATTGCCTTTCTCGATACGGGTATTTTCCCTCATATAGATTTTGACGATCGAATTCTGATTTTCAGGGATTTTGTTAATCATATAGATGTACCTTATGATAACAATGGACACGGCACTCACACAGCAGGAATAGCGGCTGGAAATGGAAATTGTTCCTATGGGAGATACCGGGGTGTGGCACCGGGAGCTAATATTATTTCTCTAAAAGTCCTGGATCAGTATGGGAATGGGGATAAGGATCTAGTTCTGGAAGCACTCAACTGGGTACTTGTATATTATAAGAAGTATGGGATACGAATCGTCAACATATCTGTTGGTACGACAGAAAAAGATTATCATATTCACAAAAAGCTTATTGATGCGGTCGAACGAGTGTGGGATGCCGGTCTTATAGTGGTTGCAGCTGCCGGCAATATGGGGCCAAAACCGGGAAGCGTGACGGCACCGGGAAGCAGCAGGAAGGTGATCACCGTGGGTTCTTCGGATATGATCACTTCTGCTCTGCCAATCTCAGGAAGGGGTCCCACGAGGGAGTGTATCAGCAAACCGGATATTGTTGCTCCTGGGGATTCGGTGGTCAGCTGTGCGATCAGACAGGGGAGATACACTGCCAAAAGCGGAACTTCGATGTCCACGCCTAAGGTATCAGGCGGGATAGCTCTCCTGCTCGAGAAATATCCATGGCTTACCAATCTTGAAGTCAAGGCCCGACTGCTTGATACTGCAAAAGATCTGGGACTTCCACATAACCTGCAGGGACGGGGATTATTTCAGCTGGATGAATTTCTTACTTGAGAAGAAATAGAAAATACTTTATACTGTAATTATTGCAGGATTGGAAAGCACGAAGTGCAATGTAATTCAGGAGCATCACTACTGATAACCGATGATTAAGTTTTATCAAGGAGACATTATGAAAAAAATAAGCATGCAGACACCCCTGGTTGAAATGGATGGAGATGAGATGACACGCATCTTATGGCAGATGATCAAAGATGAATTGCTGTTACCATTTATTGATTTGAATACAGAATATTATGATCTGAGTCTGGTTCACCGCAACGAAACTGATGACCAGGTGACCATAGACAGTGCAAATGCGGCAAAGAAATACAAAGTAGCGGTAAAATGTGCAACTATCACTCCTAATGCCGACCGTATGAAAGAATATGACTTGAAAAAGATGTGGAAAAGTCCGAACGGAACCATCCGTGCAATGCTGGATGGCACAGTATTTCGCTCTCCAATCGTGGTAAAAGGAATACAGCCTTGCGTTAAAAACTGGAAGAAACCGATCACAATTGCAAGGCATGCTTATGGAGATGTTTATAAAAATGCTGAGATGGTGATACCTGGACCGGGAAAGGTAGAATTACTCTATGTACCGGAAGATGGAGAGGAGCAGACACTTCTGATTCACGATTTTAAGTCCGCCGGTGTTGTACAGGGACAGCATAACCTAGATTGTTCGATTTCAAGCTTTGCAAAAAGTTGTTTTGAGTATGCGCTTGATACGAAGCAGGATCTATGGTTCTCAACGAAAGATACAATTTCGAAAAAATATGATCACAGATTTAAGGATGTTTTTGCTGATTTATATGAAAATGAATATATGGATAAGTTTAAAAAAGCCGGGATTACTTATTTCTATACGCTGATTGATGACGCTGTAGCACGTATTATGAAATCTGAGGGCGGATTTATCTGGGCATGCAAGAATTATGACGGCGATGTGATGAGTGATATGGTGTCCTCTGCTTTCGGCTCTCTTGCCATGATGACATCCGTTCTTGTCTCTCCCGATGGCTGCTATGAATATGAAGCGGCTCATGGAACCGTGCAGCGGCATTATTACAGACATCTGAAAGGAGAGGAGACTTCCACGAACTCTGTGGCTACGATCTTTGCATGGAGCGGAGCACTTAAAAAACGCGGAGAACTGGATGGGAATCGTGAAATGGTGGAATTCGCCGATCGTTTGGAAAAGGCTACACTTGCCACAATTGAGGGCGGAAGAATGACAAAGGACCTGGCTTTGATAACCACGATAAAAGGACCTGAAATCTTAAACAGCCGGGATTTTATCCTCGCTATACGAGAGATGTTAGAATCAAGGATTTAATAACTAGGTGTTTCATTCAGATATGAGAAGAAAAACAAAGGCTTCTTATGAGGCCATTGTTTCTTCTCTTTATATTGTCTCCTTTTTTTCAGAAAGCTTTTCCCATCTGTCATAAAGTTTTTCCAGCTCTTTTGCAATCATGTCTTTTTCTTTCGAAAGTTCAATGCAGCGTGTCACATTCGTTGAGACTTCAGGACGACTCATCTCTTTGTCCAGTTTGTCATTTTTTATTTCCAGCTCTTCAACTTGTGATTCGCATTTTTTAATTTCATTTTCTAATTTTCTCTGCTCTGCCTGTTCCTGTTTTTGCTTTTTCCAGTCTGTTTTTGAGTCGGCTGCTGTTGAAGATGCTGTAGTTTCATCCTCTGATTTTGGGGCATATGCTTTTGTAAGCAGCTCTCTTTTTTCTCGATAATAATCATAATTTCCAATGTAGTTTACAAGTTGTCCATTTGTAAGTTCTATAATTCTTGTGGCTGTCTGGTTGATAAAATAGCGGTCATGGGAAACATACAAAACTGTTCCGGTATAGTTTGACAGAGCATTTTCCAGGATCTCTTTTGATACAATATCCAGATGATTTGTGGGCTCATCGAGGATCAGAAAATTTGCCTTTGAAAGCATCAGTTTGGCGAGGGAAACCCTCCCGCGCTCGCCGCCGCTCAAACTTTTGATCGGTTTGAATACATCTTCACCGGTGAATAAAAATGCCGCCAGGACATTTCTGATCATTGTATTGTTCAGATCCGGATAGGTGTCGGAAATTTCCTCGAATACGGTCTTTTCCATATGAAGAACATGATGTTCCTGATCGTAATATCCAATCTGTACCTTGCTTCCAAGTGCGAATTTTCCTTCGTCAGGCAAAACAATCTGGTTTAATATTTTAAGAATGGTTGTTTTCCCGGTTCCGTTGTTTCCAATCAGAGCAACGCGCTCCTGACGTTTAATATCGAAATTTATGTCAGAGAATAATCTCTCACAGCCAAAACTTTTTGAAAGATGTTCGACATGCAGAACATCATTTCCGCTGGTGATTTGAGGAGTAAGCTCAATGTGCATATCATCCCGGACTTGTGAGGGTTTATCCAGACGATCGATCTTGTCAAGCATTTTCTCACGGCTTTCGGCCCGTTTAATTGATTTTTCACGGTTGAATGATTTTAACTTTTCGATTACCTCCTCCTGGTGTTTTATTTCCTGCTGCTGGTTCAGATAGGCATTCATAGCAGCATGCCGGATGAGGGCCTTTTTTTCACTGTATGAATGATAATTTCCTTCAAAGCTTAACACTTTTCCACCGTCAATTTCTATTACCTTTGTCACAACACGATCGAGAAAATAGCGGTCATGTGAGACAATCAGCACTGCTCCTGGATAATTGATCAGATAAGTTTCAAGCCAGTTGATCGAGGCCATGTCAAGATGATTCGTTGGCTCATCCAGTAGAATGATATCCGGTTTTGTGATCAATAGTTTTCCAAGAGCAACCCTGGTTTTCTGACCGCCGGAAAGTGTGGATACCAGCTTTGTAAATTCCGATTCTTCGAATCCCAGACCTTTTAAAACACCGGTTACTTCACTTCGATAGGCGTAACCATTGTGCATTTCAAAAGACTGATTTAGACGGGTATAATCTGCCATCAGTTTCTCCAGCTTCCTTTGTGAAGCATTCTTCATCTGCGTCTCAAGAGAGCGGATCTTAGCTTCCATCTCGATGAGGTTTTGCCTGGCACTCAATACCTCTTCGTAGATGGAGCGGGCACCCTTGATATCCTGATGCTGAGAAAGGTATCCGATTGATGTGTCTTTTGCCAGTACGACCTCACCTTCATCGGCTGACATATCGCGCATGATAATCTTTAACATGGTTGACTTGCCGGCTCCATTAATTCCAATCAATGCAGCCTTCTCATGGGCCTCTATATGAAAAGAGGCATTCTTTAATACCTCAGTAGTTCCAAAACTTTTGCTTATATTTTGACATGATAAAATCATTTGAAAATCTCCTTAGTATCCTTTGTACCTGCATATAGTTCTCTGCCAAGAGTCATCAGACTGCTTATAAGTATAACTCATAACTGAGCACTTAGGCAAGGATATTGCCATTTTCCTTTGACAAAGTTATACCATACCACTATAATTAATAATAGCAATTTATGGATGAACTCGGCTATGACAGGCTGATTATAGAAGTTTTATGGAGTTTTTGAGAATATATCCATTTGGAGGGAAAATAGTTGGATGAGAAATTGATTTCAAAAGCTGTGATTCGAAGGCTTCCGCGATATTACCGTTATCTGGGGGACTTACTGGATGATGGGGTAGAACGGATATCTTCGGGTGAACTCAGCAATCGGATGAAGGTAACTGCTTCACAGATCAGACAGGATCTGAATAATTTTGGCGGTTTTGGCCAGCAGGGGTACGGATACAATGTAAGATATTTATATGCTGAAATTGGTAAGATTCTCGGTTTAAATCATACACATAATATGATTATTGTGGGAGCAGGTAATCTGGGACAGGCACTTGCTAATTATAAGTCTTTTGAGAACAGTGGATTTAAAACAGTGGCGTTGTTTGATGTGAATCCGGCCGTCAAAGGCAAAAAGGTTCGAGATATTGAGATTCATATGATGAATGAACTTTCAGAATTTATTCCGGATCATCATGTTGAAATAGCTGCACTGACGCTGCCGAAATCAGAGGCAGTTTCGGTTGCTGAGAAACTGGTTGACTATGGTGTGAAGGCGATTTGGAATTTTGCCCATACAGATCTCAATCTGCTTTTGCCGGAGGATGTTGTAGTTGAAAATGTTCATCTTGCCGAAAGCTTAATGAGATTGTCATATAATCTCACGACCAAAAAGGATTCTAAGGTAGAAGAGAAGTAGGACAAACCTGCATTCGGTACCATACGGACGGTAAAAGGAGAGAGGTATGAAGAAGATAGTAACTGGAGAACAGATGAAAAAGTTGGATCAGTATACGATAAATTCCATGAAGGTACCTTCTTCTGTCCTTATGGAACGAGCGGGCCTTGCGGTTTCTGAGGCGGTTACGTGCAAAAGGTTTTCTGCTGATCGTATTCTGGTTGTCTGTGGGTGCGGAAATAATGGCGGTGATGGCGTTTGTGCTGCCCGGATTCTTCATCTGAAAGGATACAAGGTATCAGTCTTTGTAGCCGGGGATCCCAAAAAATTTAGCGAGGGGATGAGGGAACAGGTAGAAATTGCCAGAAATTATCGGATTAATTTTGTCAAAAATCCTGACTACGCGGAATATACTGTTATCGTGGATGCTGTGTTCGGTGTAGGTCTTTCACGTCCGGTCACAGGGCGGATGAGAGTGATCCTGGGTCAGATCAATGAAAGCCATGTGCCGGTCGTGGCTGTTGATATTCCCTCCGGCCTGAACAGCGATACCGGCACAGTTATGGGTATCGCTGTTCAGGCAGATGTAACAGTGACGATGGCTTATGCAAAGCCGGGGTTATTTCTTCGAGATGGACAAACCCATAGTGGCCATGTGATGGTTGCTGATATCGGTATCTATGATACAAGGCTAAAAAATCAGGATGAAGATAATTTCTGCTTTTTTCGAACAGATAAAGAGGATCTTGGCAGTCTTTTTATAAGACAGGAAAATGGTAATAAGGGAACTTTTGGCAAAGTATTATTAATTGCAGGATCAAAAAATATGGCGGGAGCAGCGCTTCTTTCAGGTGAAGCCTGCATGAGGGCCGGAGCCGGGATGCTTAAATTTTATACGACAAATGAGATCAGGGAGAGTATCTTGTCTAATCTTCCGGAAGCAATGCTGTCTGTTTTTGACACAAAAGAGCCGCTGAGTGAACAGCTGGAAAAGGATATGGAGTGGGCGGACGTAATTGGGATTGGTCCGGGGATATCTACAGAACCATATGCCGGACAGATTCTGGAATATGTATTGAAAAATAAGGGAAATAAACCATGTGTGATAGATGCTGATGCTTTAAATCTGCTCAGCCTACATATGAGCCTGCTTAAATCTGCGGCTCCCCCGTGTATTGTTACCCCTCACATAGGAGAATTTTCCAGACTTACGGGGATGTCTGTATCAGAGCTGTGCTCGGATATTCCAAAAGCAGTTCGGGAATTTGTTCAGGAGTATGGTGTCGTCTGCGTTTGTAAGGATGCAAGGACACTTACTATACTTCCGAATGGATGTGCTTATATTAATACTTCCGGGAATTCAGCACTGGCAACAGCAGGAAGCGGAGATGTACTGACAGGAATAATATTGGGCATTCTCGCGGGCAGTGACAATCATGCAGATATTCGTGTTATTCCACTGGCGGTTTATCTCCATGGAATATTGGGAGAAGCAGCATCGTTTAGACGTTCAAAGGCGGGAGTTATTGCTTCGGATCTGATCGAAGAGCTTACGATACAAAATAAAAAGTTAGAGAATCAATAAATTTGAATACACCCGAATTTTTTGGAAATACTTGAAATAAGCTACATAAAATCGGAGTGTGAAAAAAAGTGATTATAAGAAGAGGAGATATTTTTTACGCGGACTTAAGACCCGTGGTAGGAAGTGAACAGGGTGGTATACGCCCGGTATTGATTATACAAAATGATGTTGGAAACAAGCACAGTCCTACAGTGATCTGTGCTGCGATTACGTCGAAGATGAATAAGGCAAAACTGCCGACACACGTTGAAATTGATTCGTCATCCTATGAGATTGTGAGAGATTCCGTAATTCTTCTGGAGCAGCTTCGCACGATCGACAAACGGCGGCTGAAAGACAAGATTTGTCACTTAAGGCCAGATCTTTTAAGCCAAGTCGATCATGCCTTGAAGATCAGCCTGGATCTTTCCTCTTGAAGATATTTGTCTAAACTTGACGAATGTTAATTTCAGTGTTATATTTTTGAAGAGATACTATATAGAAAGAGAGTTAGAAAAAGCATGTCAGGACATTCAAAGTTTGCAAATATTAAACATAAAAAAGAGAGAAATGATGCCAAGAAAGGTAAGATCTTTACTATACTTGGCCGTGAAATTGTGATTGCTGTAAAAGAAGGCGGCCCTGATCCGGAGAACAACAGCAAACTTCGTGATGTGATTGCTAAGGCCAAGGCGAATAATATGCCAAATGATACAATAGAACGGGGAATTAAGAAAGCTGCAGGCGATTCAAATGCAGACAACTATGAACGTATTACATATGAGGGTTATGGCCCCAGTGGAATTGCGATTATCGTTGAGACTCTTACTGATAATAAAAATCGTACGGCTGCGGATGTCAGGAGTGCTTTTACTAAGGGGCAGGGAAATGTAGGGACCCCTGGATGTGTATCCTTTATGTTTGACAGAAAGGGACAGATTATCATATCTAAAGAAGACTATGTTTCTGATGCCGATGATCTCATGATGAAAGCACTTGATGCAGGTGCAGAAGATTTTTCCGAAGAAGAAGACTGTTATGGGATTATCACGGATCCTGACGATTTTTCAGCTGTGCGTGAGTCACTGGAAAAAGAGAAAATCTTGATGGCTGAGGCAGATGTCACAATGATCCCCCAGACTTATGTGTCTCTTACCGATGAGTCTGACAAGAAGAATCTTCAAAGAACTTTGGATATGCTCGAAGACAACGATGATGTCCAGTATGTTTACACGAATCTGGATGAATAAACAGGCCTTTTCCTGCACATACTTCTTGAAAAAGATCAGACAGGAGTATGTAAAGGTATGGATGAAAAGGTGGAAAATCAAAGCGAAAATTTAGTTGCTACGAAGAGTAATATATATCTGTTATCAATTATTGGTGAGGTAGAGGGGCATGAGGCACTGGGAGACAGAGCTAAGGCGACAAAGTATGAACATATACTTCCTAACCTTGCAAGGGCTGAGGATGATGGCACTATAGAGGGTATGTTAATCCTGCTTAACACTGTCGGAGGCGATGTTGAAGCGGGACTTGCGATTGCAGAGATGATCGCGTCTATGAGTAAACCCACAGTGTCGCTGGTCCTCGGCGGAGGTCATTCAATTGGTGTCCCTTTGGCAGTTTCTGCAGACTACTCATTTATCGTACCAAGTGGAACGATGGTGATTCATCCGGTACGTCAAAGCGGTATGTTTATAGGAGTTCAGCAGTCTTATCGCAATATGGAAAAGACACAGGATCGAATTACAGAATTTATTGCCACACATTCACAGATTACAAAGGATCGTGTTGAGGAATTGATGTTGGACACAAGTATGCTTGTCAAGGATGTAGGGACAATGCTGGATGGACGAGAGGCTGTACGTGAAGGCCTGATCAATGAGGTTGGGGGAATCGCTGAGGCACTTAAGAGGCTTCATGCTATGATTGATGGCACAGAGTAATAATCTAAAGTTCTATGCCTTTTTCATGCGGGCATGAAAAAGAGCACAGGTTTCTTTGTGCGTTTGCACTTTAATGATACCACGGATTGCTCCGCACAAGGTACTCCCGCAATCCGGAAAACATTCGAATTTCACTCCTAATCGGGTTGCATTCTCATGTTTGTTCGGGTCAAAAGGTCATGCTTTTTCATGCGAGCATGAAACGCATGACCTTTTGACCCTGGTATCATACAAATATACATATAGATGGGATGATTTTGTTATGGCTGCCTGGCAGGCATTTTTATTGGGATTGGTACAGGGAATCACAGAATTCTTACCAATCAGCAGCTCGGGACATGTGGTGCTTTTAGAACATCTCCTGGGGATAGAATTAAATAACCGTATTTTATTTGGCGCACTGCTTCATATTGGCACCTTGATTCCGGTGATTTTAGTGTTTAAAAGGGATATTAAGCGCCTATTTTGGGGAATGATACATATTTTTGTGGATCTGATTAAGAACTTTACGATTTGGTTTCACAATAAAAAACATCGTGATGATGTACGTTATCGTAAGATTCTTTCTACAAACTACAGAAAATTCACTGTACTGATTTTGATTTCTCTTATTCCTACTGCGGTGATCGGATATATCCTCCAGAAGATGGCGTCCAGGGCTTTTGACAATCTTCTGGCTCCTGCAATTGGTTTTTTTATTACTGCAATTCTTCTGCTGGTAACAGAAGTTGCATCAAATCAGGCGGAAAAATCACCGAAAGATACCAAGTATCGCGATGCTGTGATTATTGGAGTGTTTCAGGGATTTTCTGTATTTCCGGGTCTTTCACGTGCCGGCGCAACCTTGTCTGCCGGATTTTTGTGTGGATTTTCTCGAAAATATGCGATCAAATATTCCTACATTATGATGATCCCGACTGTTTTGGGAGCAATCGTTGTCGAACTTCAAAATAATACAAGCCGTGTGTCAATCTCAGATGTAGGAAATTATATACTAGGTATCGCCGCCGCATCGGCAGCAGGCTATGTGGCGATCAGATTCATGCTATCGATGGTTAGACAGAAAAAACTTCGATATTTTTCTGCTTATTGTATTCTAGTCGGTGTGGCGGCAGTTGCTGTGAATTTTTTTATGTGAGGGGAGGAACTTTTTCATGGCCAAAACAAAAAAAAGAAAGACGACAAACATGAAGTCGTCGACGAAAAAGAAATCTTCTGCCAGAGGAAAAACCAGAAAAAAGAATAAGAAGCAAAATGAAAGAGGTATACGCCTTGAAATCTCAGCACTGTTGGTTTTGGCGGGCTGTCTTTTGCTAATGTTGGCTAATTTTGGCCTTGGCGGGGCGTTAGGAGGAGCTGTCAGCTCTTTTTTCTTTGGCTTGTTTGGACTGTCTTCCTATGCATTTCCCATTGTGCTTTTTGTCGGTACAGCATTTGTGATTGCAAATTGGGACAGCCATCTGCTTATCCGAAAAATGTGTGGGAGCATAGCGTTCTTTGCCATGTTCTGTGGATTTCTCCAACTGCTGACCATTGGATATGAGAGGGGTGCCTCTGTCATAGATTATTATACGGACAGCTCAGCCGGCAGACTCGGCGGTGGAATTCTCGGTGGAATTCTTGTTAAGTGGCTCGGCTTTGCGTTTGGAAAAATTGGAGCGTATATAGTTTTGGTGACAGGAATGGTTATCGCTGCGATCGTGGCAACTCAAAGACCTCTCCTTGAAACAGCACGCAGATCGGGAACTAAAGTTTTGTCAACTGCGAAAATTCAGCGTAAAAAGCTCACGGAAACAATAAGAATTCAAAAAGAAGAAAAAGCTAAGACGAAAGAAAAACAAGATACAAAACCGGATGAAAACTTGCAGTCAGAAGAGGAGGCAGAAGAAACAATACATGAACGGTTTCCGGATTTTGTAATAACCAGAAGTGAAGAACCTATACAAACGTATGCAGATGATACTTTGAAAGAGGCGGTATATGAAGATCATGCGGAAACTGCAGCTGCACAGATACCGGAGATAGAAAGGGAGAGAGGTAAATCTGCAAAATCCGTAATAGAAGGAAAATCATTCGACATACAGGATATGAAAGAAGAGGTTTCAGTTACAAACAATAAAAAGAAACCGAAATATAAATACCCTCCAGTATCACTTTTAAAAAGAGGAAAAGGGGGTAAGCTGGGTGATTCAGACAGTCAGTTGAAAGCTACAGCCAATAAGCTCCAGGAAACTCTCGACAGTTTCGGTGTCAATGTGACCGTTTCAAATGTAAGCTGTGGGCCCACTGTGACGAGATACGAACTTCAGCCAGAGCATGGAGTGAAAGTAAGCAAAATTGTAAATCTTGCCGATGATATTAAGCTCAATCTGGCCGCGGCAGATATTCGAATTGAAGCTCCGATTCCGGGCAAGGCAGCTGTGGGTATTGAGGTGCCAAATTCAACGAATAGTACGGTAATGCTAAGAGATCTGCTGGACACTCCAGAATTTCGAAAATCCTCATCAAATCTCGCATTCGCTGTTGGAAAGGACATTGCTGGGGAACCCGTGATTACGGACATCGCAAAGATGCCTCATCTGCTAATTGCAGGTGCGACAGGATCTGGTAAATCCGTCTGTATCAATACCTTGATTATGAGCATATTATATAAATCCAGTCCGGATGATGTAAAACTTATCATGATTGATCCCAAGGTGGTGGAACTTTCAGTGTATAACGGAATTCCACATCTGTTTATACCCGTAGTTACTGATCCCAAAAAAGCTGCCGGTGCACTGAACTGGGCAGTATCTGAGATGACAGATCGCTATAATAAATTTGCCGATTATCACGTTCGTGATATCAAAGGATATAATGCAAAAGTTGAAAAAGCGATACCTGTCGAAGGACAGGAAATACCCGAGAAACTTCCACAGATTGTAATTATTGTGGATGAGCTTGCAGATCTTATGATGGCTGCTCCCGGTGAAGTAGAAGATGCAATCTGCCGTCTGGCACAGCTGGCAAGAGCCGCAGGTCTGCATCTGATTATAGCGACACAGAGACCTTCTGTGAATGTAATCACTGGTCTGATTAAGGCGAATATGCCATCCAGAATTGCTTTTTCGGTATCATCCGGTGTGGATTCGAGAACAATTCTGGATATGAATGGAGCAGAGAAACTTCTCGGAAAGGGCGATATGCTCTTTTATCCTCAGGGGTATCAGAAACCGGCCAGACTGCAGGGCTCTTTTGTATCAGACAAAGAGGTGGCTGATGTGGTAAAGTACCTCTCGGAAAACTCCAAAGATATTAGTTATGATGAAGAACTTCAGCAGAAAATTGAAGAAAGTTCCCCAGTTGGGACAGCTACCTGCGAGTCCGCAGGCAATAACCAGGATAAATATTTTGTTGATGCAGGAAAGTTTATTATTGAAAAAGACAAAGCGTCGATTGGTATGCTCCAGAGGATGTTTCGAATTGGATTTAACCGTGCTGCCAGAATTATGGATCAGCTGCACGGGGCAGGTGTAGTCGGACCAGAAGAAGGGACTAAACCGCGTAAGATTCTAATGACTTTGGAGGAATTCGAGGAATATCTGAAACAGCAGGATTAGATTTGTGTTGCCTGTTTTTTGTTATTGTGATAAACTGTTAGACGGAACCAATATGGTGTTGTATTTTACAAGATGTTAAGCTTGATTATAATAGTAAAAATCTAGGAGGAAGTTATGTACAAGATTCTTAATGCAGAAAAATTGGCTTCGAATATAATTTCAATGGATATTGAAGCTCCACGAATTGCAAAGCACTGTCTGCCGGGACAATTTTTGATTGTGAAGGTGGATGAAGTAGGGGAGCGTATCCCGCTTACAATCTGTGATTACGATTCCGATAAAGGGATCGTGACAATTGTCTTCCAGCCTATTGGTGCTTCTACCAGAAGAATGGCGGATTTTCATGCAGGAGATTTCTTTGAAGATGTGGTCGGACCATTGGGACAACCTTCAGAATTCACTAAGATGGATATAGATGAACTCAAAAAAAAGAAAATTGTTTATGTCGCCGGTGGTGTTGGAACTGCACCTGTTTATCCTCAGTTAAAGTGGCTTTATGAGCATGGCATCACAGCAGATGCGATTGTCGGAGCAAAGACTAAAGACCTCATTATTCTGGAAGATAAATTGAAAGAAGTGTCTAACCTCTACCTGACCACTGATGATGGATCTTATGTCAGGAAAGGTATGGGGACTGATGTTCTGCGTGACCTTGTGGAGAATCAGGGAAAACATTATGATGTCTGCGTGGCAATTGGGCCTATGATCATGATGAAATTTGTATGTGTTCTGACAAAAGAACTGGAAATTCCTACGATTGTCAGCATGAATCCCATTATGGTGGATGGGACTGGCATGTGCGGAGCCTGTCGTCTTCTCATTGACGGAGAAGTTAAGTTTGCCTGTGTCGATGGACCAGAATTCGATGGACATAAGGTGGACTTTGATCTTGCCATGAAACGTCAGCAGATGTATAAGACCGATGAGGGAAGAGCGTTACTGGAAGAAGAGGAAGGTGATACACATCATGGTGGATGTGGACTGTGTGGAGGTGACAAATAATGGCTGATGTATTAAAAAAAGTACCTGTCAGAGAGCAGGATCCAAAAGTCCGTGCGACTAACTTTGATGAGGTATGTTTAGGATATAATCAGGAAGAAGCAACAGAAGAATCTATTCGATGCCTGAACTGTAAAAACGCCAAATGTATTCAGGGTTGTCCGGTATCGATTAATATTCCTGCATTTATTCAGGAAGTGAAAGGTCAAAATATAGAAAAGGCATATCAGATTATCAGTAACTCGAGTGCCCTTCCGGCAGTCTGTGGTCGTGTATGCCCGCAAGAGAGCCAATGTGAGGGAAGATGTATCCGCGGAATCAAAGGAGAACCAATTTCTATTGGGAAGCTGGAACGTTTTGTGGCCGACTGGGCCAGGGAACATAATATCAAACCTGAACCTCCGAAGGAAAAGAACGGACATAAAGTTGCCGTAATTGGATCAGGCCCAGCGGGCCTTACCTGCGCCGGAGATCTTGCAAAATTGGGGTATGATGTGACAATCTTCGAAGCCCTTCACAAAGAAGGCGGTGTGCTTGTCTATGGTATTCCTGAATTTCGTCTTCCAAAGGATGAGGTAGTTGCGGCAGAAGTTGAAAACGTAAAATCTCTCGGTGTTAAGATAGAGACAGATGTCATCATAGGAAGATCTGTGACAATTGATGAATTGATGGAGGACGAAGGATTTGAGGCCGTATTTATCGGTTCCGGAGCCGGTCTTCCTATGTTTATGGGGATTCCCGGAGAGCAGGCGAATGGTGTGTTTTCCGCAAACGAGTATCTTACCAGAAACAATCTTATGAAAGCTTTTCGCAGCGATTATGATACGCCGATTGTAAAAGGGAAAAAAGTCGCTGTTGTAGGAGGCGGAAACGTTGCTATGGATGCTGCCAGGACAGCTTTGAGGCTTGGTGCAGAAGTTCATATTGTCTATCGCCGTTCGGAAGAAGAGATCCCGGCCAGAACAGAGGAAGTTCATCATGCAAAGGAAGAGGGAGTCGAATTTAATCTTCTTTCGAATCCTGTTGAGATTATCACTGATAAAAATGACTGGGTGAAGGGAATTCGCTGTATTCGCATGGAACTTGGCGAGCCTGACGCATCGGGCAGAAGACGTCCCGTAGAGATCCCGGGATCAGAATTCGAACTTGAAGTGGATACTGTTATTATGGCACTTGGAACATCTCCTAATCCGCTGATTTCGTCGACAACAATTGGTCTTGATACAAATAAAAGAAAATGTATCATTGCAAATGATGAAGACGGACAGACATCAAAAGAAGGAGTCTTTGCCGGCGGCGATGCAGTGACTGGATCGGCAACTGTAATTTTGGCTATGGGTGCAGGAAAGGCTGCGGCTAAGGGAATTGATAAGTTCTTATCTGATAAAAATAAATGAAAGTCACGATTCTGGCAGTCGGAAAGGTAAAAGAGAAGTATTTGCGAGACGGCATTGCTGAATATGCAAAACGTCTCAGCAGATATTGTAAACTAGAAATTATTGAGGTCCGTGATGAAAAAACACCGGATCATCTGTCAAGAGTGGAAGAATCGCTGATCAAAGCAAAGGAGTCAGAGCGGCTCTTGCGCTATATTCACGAGGATGATTATGTCGTTGCTCTCGCAATTCATGGAATCATGTTGGATTCTGTCGGCTTTTCAAAGCAGATTGAGAGACTGGGTATTTCCGGGATCAGCCATATTGTGTTTGCAATTGGCGGATCTTTGGGTTTGTCCGAGGAGTTTCTTAAAAGAGCAGATTATAACCTAAGTTTCTCGAAACTGACATTTCCGCATCAACTCATGCGTATGATTTTACTGGAACAGGTTTATCGTGGATACCGGATTATGAATCATGAACCCTATCATAAATGACTGGCAGGTGCTTGAATGGAATTTATCGGACAATGGGATGTTTCTATTTTACTATGGATTCAAGAAATATTAAGAAGTGATACCATGACCGTCTTTTGGAAGGCGATCACTTGGTTAGGAGACGGCGGAAAGATATGGATTCTTTCTGCCGTAATACTTTTACTGCGTAAGAAGACCAGACAAACCGGATTTCTGGTACTTCTGGCGCTTTTGATTTGCAACATTGCCACGAATGATATCTTTAAAGAAATCTTTAAACGCCCAAGACCATTTCGGAGTATAGATACACTGGTTCCGCTGATACAGAAACCGGGAAGTTATTCTTTCCCTTCGGGCCATACCAGTTCATCGTTTTGTGCAGCGTTTGTCTATTTCAAAAAACTTCCAGGAAAGTGCGCTGTCCTTGCATTGCTTCTGGCGGCAATGATCGCATTCTCAAGAATTTATCTGGGCGTTCATTATCCGAGTGATATACTCGGTGGCGTTATACTTGCCTATATAGTAAGTATTGTAGTGTGTCATATAGAGTTTAAGGAGCAGTTGTCATGACAAGAGAAGAATTAGAATCATTTATCACCCAATTTCCAATTTATCAGTATGCATTTATCAATCCCCGTGAAATTGAGTTTTCTGATAAAGTGCGTACAATATGTAAGAAAGAATGTCCTAGGTATGGCAATACCTGGTCCTGTCCGCCGGCTGTCGGCAGTGTCGAGAAGTGTAAGATGAAATGCCAGGAATATGATCATGCTCTGTTTTTTTCGTCCGTATCAGATATCACTGACATTACAAATATGAAGGATACACTTAAAACTCAGGAAGAGCATGAAAAACTCACCACAATTATTAATGATTATCTGAGAGAGCAATGTATGCTCACATTTGCGCTCTCTTCAGAATCTTGTTCTGCCTGTGAAAAATGTTCCTATCCAAAAAGTCCCTGCAGGCATCCGGAATCTATGCATCCATGCATTGAGAGCCAGGGAATCGTAGTGCCTGCACTGATCGAACAGAACAGGATGGATTACTTTCTGGGCGAGAGATATGTCCTGTGGTTTTCCATAATTTTCTATAAAGAGGCATAATCTGCAGATCTCGTACATATAGTATTCAAGAAAACAGGTTTGAAGGTCCGGTGGAATGATGAAAAAAATGAACAACATCGGTTCATCATGGCTAGGCCGCATGCAGATACCTCCGGATCTGGCTTATCAGGAGTCCGTCATTACTTTCTGGGGAAAAAGGGAAGTAAGTATAGAAAATTATCGGCATATTCTGGAATACAGATGTGGCAGGATTGTTCTGCTTCTTAAGAACGGGAAACTATGCATCAACGGTACAAACCTGATCATCACGAAATATAGTCAGGAGGAAATGAAAATCTCCGGTCAGATACATGAGATAACATTCGAGAGTTGAATGATACCAATCTCTGAGAGGAGGAGTACTCATGAATCAGCTGATCCGGTTTTGCAGGGGTTATGTCCGTCTGCGTCTGTCCGGCAGAATGCCCGAGCGTTTTTTGAATTTATGTGCTGCAAATCAGATCGAACTGTGGGACCTTCTTTATGTAGATGACTCTTATCAAATTACTATGTCTATCTCGGATTTTCGAAGGCTTGGGCCACTCTGCCACAAGGCTGGCTGCAGATATCATATCCTTGAGAAGCATGGAATGCCCTTCTTTTTTTATAATAACAGAAAAAGGAAGGGATTTTTTGTTGGATTCCTCTTTTTCTGTGGGCTTCTCTACATGATGTCCTGTTATATCTGGAATATTCATATAGACGGCAATTATGCTAATAGTACGAATACAATTCTGACTTTTTTAGAGCAGAAAGGTGTATATCATGGGATCCGAAAAAAGGGAGTAAGCTGTCAGGACATCTCTGCTGAGGTCAGGGCTGCATTTCCGAATGTCACATGGGTATCGACAAGAATCATGGGAACGCAGCTTTTGGTTGATATTAAAGAGAATGTAGATGGATATAAAGAGAGGCCAAAGGACGAAAAAGATGAGGCACCCTGTGATCTTGTAGCTTCAAGTGAAGGGGAAGTAGTAAAAATTATCACGAGAAGTGGCATCCCGAAAGTGACAGAAGGGTCAGCTTGCAAAAAAGGGGATCTTCTTGTAACAGGTGAAATTCCGATCTTAAATGATGCAGGGGAGACCATACAGTACGAATATGTTCATGCAGACAGTGATATCTTTTTAAAGACAAAGTACTATTATTATAAAGAATTCAAGAGAAAGTATACACATCGTACCTACTCAGATAAATTGTCAAAGTATCCATTTCTGGAGATTGGAAATATAAGGATGGATACTACAAAATTAATAAAAGATGAGGGAACGTCTGTCAACTATGAGAATCGCCATCAGCTGTTTTTGACCGAAAACTTTGCTCTGCCCGTCTACTATGGAAATACCACCAGACGAGAGTATACAAAAAGTGAAAAACTTTATCCAAACGAAACCTGTAAAAAAATTGCCAACAAGCAGCTGCAGCAATATCTGGATGGATTAAAAAAAATGGGGGTACAAATTCTGGGAAATGATGTTAAAATAGATATTACGGATACTGCATGTATCGCGAAGGGTGAGGTGACCGTCGTTTTACAGGCAAAGAAGGAGATCCCCTGCACGATACAGGAGGCATCACCCGGAAAGGATAATTCTTTGGATGAACAATAATATTATAGAATGCCGGATGGATTTTCCGGCTGAACATGAAAAAAATATATTCGGTCAGTTTGATGAACATGTCAAATCATTGGAGAAGACTCTGAATGTCTCGCTGATCGCAAGAGATGGGCAGCTCAAGATTATAGGGGATGAGGCGAATGTGCATCAGGCTGAAAAGTGTCTTGGACAGCTTAAAGAGCTTTCGCTTCGAGGTAACGAAATCACAGCACAGGATGTGAATTATGTTCTTGCACTTTCTATGGAAGATCAGGAATCTGCGATTGTGCAGCTCGACAGCGATCTCATCTGCAATACGATCAATGGGAGGCCGGTGAAACCCAAGACAATCGGTCAGAAGAAATATGTTGATCAAATTCGCGGCAATATGATTACTTTTGGAATTGGACCTGCTGGCACAGGAAAAACATATCTGGCTATGGCTATGGCAATTACGGCATTTAGAAGTGATGAAGTGAGCCGCATTATTCTTACAAGACCTGCTATAGAGGCGGGAGAAAATCTGGGATTTCTCCCCGGGGATCTTCAGTCCAAGGTCGATCCCTATCTGAGACCTCTGTATGATGCACTGTATCAGATCATGGGAGCAGAGAGCTTTCAGAAAAACATGGAAAAAGGTCTGATAGAAGTAGCCCCGTTGGCGTATATGAGGGGTCGCACATTGGACAATGCCTACATCATACTTGATGAAGCACAGAATACAACTCCGGCTCAGATGAAGATGTTTCTGACGAGAATCGGATTTGGTTCTAAAGTCATTGTTACCGGTGACGTGACTCAAAAAGACCTTCCAATGGGTACGAAGTCAGGACTTGACGTTGCATTGCAGGTGCTTAAAAAAGTAGAGGGAATTTCTTTTTGCGAGCTTACAAGCAAAGATGTCGTCCGTCATCCGCTTGTTCAGAAAATTGTACAAGCTTATGAAGTTTACGAAAAACATAGCAACAAACAAGTCAGAGGACAAAACTACAATCATAAGAACAGCAAAAAAGGAGGACGGAGATAGTAGATATGACGTTACAGTTGGAAAATGAACAAGAGGTTGAACTTCCTTTTGATTATGAAAAACTGGCGAAAACCGTGATAGGTGAGGTTCTTGAAACAGAAAAATGTCCTTATGAGTGTGAGATATCAATGACCTTATCAGATGATCAGAATATACGCCGAATAAATAAAGAATTCAGGCAGCTGGACAAGCCCACAGACGTGTTGTCATTTCCGCTTGTAGATTTTATAAACCCTGCTGATTATGACATTCTTGAGGCTGATGGATGGGAAGAATATTTCAACCCTGAGACGGGAGAGATGATGCTCGGGGATATTGTTATTTCTGTAGAGAGGGCGGTAAAGCAGGCAGAGGAATACGGCCATAGTCTTAAAAGAGAGTTTGCATTCCTGACGGTCCACAGCATGCTGCATTTGCTTGGATATGACCATATGGAGCCGGAAGAGGCAAAAGTTATGGAGAGAAAGCAGGCTGCTGTGTTGGATAACTTAGACATAAGAAGAGAAGAGGGACAGCTTCCTGGCGATATTGACTGATTAAAAGTATCATGGAATAAATATTCGTAAACGGGCGATACTATTAGATAGAAACATATGGAAAAAAACCCACAAAGGAGTGAATGAGATGAAAAAAGTATCCTATGGTATCGTCTGGGTCTGTATCGTGCTTCTAATATGCATGGCATATTACGGAAGTTACGAAATGGGACAGAGAAGAGAGCAGAAACGCACAGCAGACGAACGTATGGAGAACGAGACACAGGAGGTTAACAGCGACGGCAAATACGAGTATGTATTAAAGGAAGAGGACGGAGAGGTCAAGGTCTATGAATCGGATGGGACGACACTCTATGAATCCACCGGAATACCTGTATCCACACTGCCAGGTAAAATGCAGGATGAAATAACAGACGGAAAAACAGTCCGTGACAGTTCATCACTCTACAGCTTTCTGGAGAACTATTCCAGCTGATATAAGACATGATTTTGGACAGACTGTGGCGCGGTCTGTCCTTTTAACGAAAAAATGCCCGTAACCGGGCAAAAACCGTGGGGCACACGGGGATAGCCTGCAGATACTTAGCCCGTTGGGGCTATTGAACAGGAAGCCCTCACTTCAAAATCATGAGATTTAAGTGGTGGGAGTAGGTCACAATGCTTGCACAAAACTGATATCTGATGTTACAATTAAAATATAGAAAAAGAAAGCAGGTATTTGCATGGATATTAGGGAGCAGCTGAGCCAAAAGAAACGGATTGTAATCAAAATCGGTTCTTCTTCTCTTGCTCATAAGGAGACTGGATCCCTGGATTTAATAAAGCTGGAAATTCTCGTAAGAGAGATCAGTGATCTTAAAAATCAAGGAAAAGATGTAGTATTAGTCTCCTCAGGAGCGATTATGGTCGGAAAGCATACATTGGGTTTCACAGACAGACCAAAGAAAAAATCTGAGAAACAGGCATGTGCTTCTGTCGGACAGGCCAGACTTATGATGATATATCAAAAATTGTTTATGGAATATAATCAGACGGCCGGTCAGGTGCTGATTACAAAAAACACAATGGTAAATGATTTAAACCGTTTCAACGCTAAAAACACCTTCTGTGAATTGATGTCACTTGGAGTAATTCCGATTGTAAATGAAAATGATACAATTTCAACCTATGAGATTGAGTTTGGCGATAACGATACCTTATCTGCAGTAGTCGCTGCACTGATTGATGCAGATCTTTTGATTTTGCTATCTGACATAGATGGACTGTATACAGATGATCCTCATAAGAATCACAATGCTCGATTCGTAGATGTCGTAGACTCTCTGGACGAGAATCTCATCTCTATGGGAAAGGAAAGTACGGGAACGGACGTCGGAAGCGGAGGGATGGCTACGAAACTGCAGGCTGCCCGGGTGGCGACAGCTGCTGGGACGGATATGATCATAGCAAATGGTGAGGATTTTCATATCATTCATAGGCTCATCCGTGGCGAAAAGTACGGTACTATATTTCCCGCTAAAATAAAGGATGAATATTTTTTGATTGATTATCTGGACAAACTGAAAAATGACTAAGGAGTTGGCTGAATATGGATATAAACAGAATTAATGAATTGGCAAGAAAAGAGAAGAGAGAAGGTCTTACGCCAAAAGAGAAAGAGGAACAGCAGAGACTTCGCAGAGAATATGTAGAAGCTGTAAAAAGAAATCTGCGTTCCCAGCTGGATGATATAAATATACAAGAGACGGATGGATCCATCACAAATCTGGGTGAAATGCATGCACGAAAAAAAGGAAATTAGAAAACAGATTTTTAAGCTGCGCGAAGAGGTATCCAAACAGCAGATAATCCTGGATAGTCATAAGATTACAGAAAAGATTATCCATATGAGACAATTTGCAGAGGCACCATGTATCTTTGCCTATATGGATGTAAGAGGCGAGGTTATGACAAGAGAACTGATCCGTCGTGCCTGGGATGAGAACAAAAAAGTTGCGGTTCCTAAAGTTCTGGGTGAAAGCCTGAAATTCTATTACATAACAGAGTTTTCCCAGTGTACACTGGGTTGTCTTGACATTCCGGAGCCGGACTCCAATGGGTCAGAGGCTGTATGCGATGGTGCTTTTATGATTATGCCTGGAATGGCTTTTGACCGGCAGCGGCATAGAGTTGGATACGGCGGCGGATATTATGACAGATATCTTGAGAAAAATCGTTGCTGTATTTGTGCAGCGGTGGCTTTTTCCTGGCAGGTCCAAGAACATGTGCCTTATAATTCCTATGATATAATACCTGATTATCTGATTACAGAAAAAGAAATAATCGGATGACGAGAATTGCGAGAGCTAATAGAATGTAACCACCATGAATTATAAGTGGGAAAAGAAAGGAGATCGTTGAATGAATCTGAACGAAATCGGCATTAATGCAAAAAATAGTGAATATTTGATTAGCAGACTCACGGCGGCAAAGAAAAATGAAGTTTTGACAGCGTGCGCCAATGCTCTGCTTGAGGGAAAAAACCGTATTCTCGCAGCAAATGAATGCGATATGAAGCATGCCACTTCTCTGCCGCTGCCCATACAGGATCGACTTCTTCTGACATCTGAAAGACTTTGTGCCATGGCAGATGGTTTAACACAGATTGCAAAACTTCCGGATCCAATCGGAGAAGTGCTTGGCATGGAGACACGTCCGAATGGTCTGATGATTGGACAGAAGAGAGTTCCGCTGGGAGTTGTGGGGATGATTTATGAAGCACGCCCGAATGTGACGACAGATGCTTTCGGACTTTGCTTTAAGACTGGAAATGTAGTGATTTTAAAAGGTGGAAGTGATGCCATATGCTCTAACAAAGCGATTGTCAGTATTTTGCGGGAAACACTCCAGCATGAGGGGATTGCACAGGATGCTGTTGCACTGATTGAAGATACCTCTCATGAGACGACCGCACAGTTTATGAAGATGAATCAGTATGTGGATGTCCTGATACCCAGAGGAGGAGCGGGACTAATAAGATCTGTTGTGGAGAACAGCACGATCCCTGTCATTCAGACAGGGACGGGAAATTGCCATGTCTATATCGATGTGTCGGCGGATCCTGCGATGGCAGAAGACATTGTTGTGAATGCAAAGACACAGCGCACGGGTGTCTGCAATGCCTGTGAATCTCTTGTTATACATGAATCTATGTTGGAGAAAGTCCTTCCGGACCTTTCAAAAAGACTCGATGGACTTCACGTGGAGATGAGGGCGGATGAGAAAGCTCTTCCCTATGTAAAAAACGGAATACCAGCCGAAGAAAAAGACTGGGGAACAGAATACCTTGACAGCATCATCTCCATTAAGACGGTCAAAGATATTGGCGAGGCAATTGCCCACATCAATAAGTATAATACAAAACACTCTGAATCTATTGTGACAAGCAATTATTTTCACGCACAACAGTTTCTGGATGAGATAGACGCGTCGGTTGTCTATGTCAATGCATCTACGCGATTCACAGACGGAAATGAATTCGGTTTCGGAGCCGAGATTGGAATCAGTACACAGAAACTTCATGCCCGAGGCCCAATGGGTCTTAAGGCTCTTACAACAACAAAATATATCGTGTATGGAAACGGCCAGATCCGGCCATAAGAAAGTCATAAAATATGGATTAGGATCATAGAATAGTATGTATGATACCGGGGAAATGTGTGGTATCAGTATAAAACTATTGGAGGTTTAACTATTCTTATGATTAATCTGAATCAGCACTTTTCTTATCAGGACATTGTGATGTATCTGCAGATGCTGGCCGATCAGTTTCCTGAGTTTACGATTTACAGAAGTATCGGAATATCTCATGATGAGCGCGAAATTCCTATGATGAGAATTGGATTTGGCATGGAAACATTGATCTGTACTGCAGGTATTCACGGAAAAGAAAATATCAACCCCCCTGTTTTTCTGAAAATGATCGAGGATTATTGTATGGCTTATCACGCGCACAGACTGATTGAAGGCATAGATGTTCACACCCTGTTGAATCAATACTCAATCTGTTTCATTCCTCTTTTGAATCCGGATGGATATGAGATTGCAATGTATGGTTTCGATGCGATTCACAATCAGCTGCTTCGAAGAATGTGCCGTCGGAGTAAAATTCATTCAAAAGATTGGAAATACAATGCGAAGGGTGTTGATATCAATCGTAATTTTCCGAGCAGATCTTATATTCAGCAACAGCTTTCTGAATATCCTGCCAGTGAACCGGAGACGAAG
This sequence comes from Blautia liquoris, assembly GCF_015159595.1. Taxonomy (NCBI): domain Bacteria; kingdom Bacillati; phylum Bacillota; class Clostridia; order Lachnospirales; family Lachnospiraceae; genus Blautia; species Blautia liquoris. The sequence goes on from NZ_CP063304.1 coordinate 1,518,244, forward strand.
GCTTTGATAGGAGTTTTCAGAGATTATGAGACACTGGCGTATCTTGATTTCCATTCAAGCGGGAACGTCATATATTATTACAGACAAGCTATGCCATACACATATAATATTCACTGCCGTCATCTTGCCAGCGCTCTGACTCGTATATCTGGTTTTGCTCTAGGAAAAAAGGAGGAAGAATTCATGTCCAGCTTAAACGGAGGCAATTCCGTACACTTTTATTCTGAATCCACGGGCAGACCGGCCATAACTGTTGAGACAGTAAAAGATGATGCATCCTATCCACTCTCAATTGCTTATCAGAGTGATACATACAGGCAGATTCACAGAATGCCGCTGGCTCTTCTGAGGGATTTAAGACCGATGGGCTGTTATGCCATACTCCCAGCTTTGAGGAACAAAAGCTTTCCGCACTAAAATAAGTCTTATCTGGTTTATGAACAGGGAAAAACAGATATTTTTACGGATGCCGCCCTGGACCAGATCTTCAAAGATTCTACTGGAATTCCACGCAGAAGCAACCGAACCTGTGAAAAAGGCAGTGGACACAAATTCAGAATCCCCCTCAGCGGTTTCTGAATCTATCAAAGACAGCAATTCTGGACATTCTTCATCTGCTTCTGAGCATAGCAAAGAGAATAAGCATATTTCCGGCTATGTATTCAGTGCCGATGAAAACATCATGTACCTGGACACAGAGAATCCCGGTCCCAGAAAGTATCCTCATGAGGGGGAAGACCGTCAGGTTGCCTTTGATATCAGCAATGCAGTTATTGACATTGAAAATGATCCTGTTATAAATATCCCGACCTTGCGGACATCACTCAGCGTTGATGTGGATTATTTTGAAAAGGATGGAAAAAACATCGCAACTTATGTAAGTGGTTACGGCGCAGAAGTCGCCCCCCTCGATCCAGCGTTTAGCACTGCGAATGGGTATTTGTTGAAAGTTGAAGATAATCTCATCTACATTGATCCGCTTAATCGCGGCTCCAGGAAGTATCATGGAGAAGGAGAAGATCGGGCAATGATATTCGATGTGAGCAAGGCCGAGCTACATTTCCCAGAGGGTATGGATGCAAAATTGCAAGCCGGAATAGACGTTGATATCACATATCAGATTAAAAATGGAAAAAATATTGCATTTCATATCGTAAGTGATGGGAAGGTGATCAATCCGCACGCTGCCGACGAGCAGCAGACCTCCGGCTTTGTTTTAAATACTGGTGATAACATCATGTACCTGGACACTGAAAATTCAGGTGCAAGAACTACTCCAAATGAAGGCGAAGACCGGGCTGTTGCCTTTGACTTATCAGAGGCTGATATCGAAATCGAGAGAAGTGAGCTGACAGACAACAGAAATCTCAGACCTGGTCTATGTGTGAATGTCAGTTACTATGTCAGGGATGGCAAAAACATTGCGACTTATGTCCACAGCGATGGTGTTGAAGTCGAAGCGAAGAATTAACTATAGACGATTCCTGATAAGCTGAGAGGTCGGAATCAGAAGTATAGAAAAGTATAACATAGTCGTTTTTTCGACCGAGAAAAGCGACTATATTCCAAGCGGATATTCGATTAACAGCCAATAACGAAAAAGGATATGAAAAATGTATTCAAAGCCTTCGGTTGTCTTAAACTTGATTTTTGGAATAGGATAAATTCATCAAAAAGTATATCATTATTTAAAGATACCATCTGATAAAGATCATATTTGGACAAAAGAAATCTTACAAATCGGCAGCCTAAATAATATCCAACATCTGAGTACCCTTTGTAATTACACCAGTCTCCGAAAAAATCCTGAACGCTGATATTATTTTGAACTCTCCGAAAATATTCATGCTTAATTCCCATAATATTCTCTTTACACCAGACTAACCAATCTTTTTTGTGTCCGTGGTAAAAACCATCGTCTCCGCAAAGCTTCTGTTCACACCACATTGCTACACCTTCGCTGTAAAGCTGAAAAACAGCTTTCTCTTTTTGTGTTTTCCGGCAATGAAATCTTCCCCCAGCACTCATATGCCAGATATGCCCTATTTCGTGAGAAATAAGAGCATACATAGTATCCTTATCGCACCATTCTAATTCGATTATTTTTTCTATTCCCAATAAAACAACTTGTTTGTTGTCAAGCCGTGTTGCCCAACCTGCACCACTGCAGAGCCCTAAATATAAAATGATATCTAAGATCTGCCCCTGTACAATATTGGAGAGTATGGTTCTCTTTCCCCAGAGGTCTATATTCTCGATATTAACACTTCCCTCCAGAACCAGACCGACATTCTATCGTCCCTTCCGTGGTTATAACCACATCATCATGGATATAATTATAGTAAAATACAACTATAAGATCAAGATAAATCAATAACAATAACATTTAAAGATAGATATTGGAGGTATTCACATGAAGAAAATACTTGATGATAAAAGAAATACAAAATCAGCACAGGCCGTCGGTGATACACCTGAAAAACGGACAAAGCTTTTAAAAAACTATGTAGCACGGTTATCGGAAGGCGAGGATCTCGAATCGGTCCGGGAAGATTTCGTAAAGAATTTTAAAAATGTCGATGCGGCAGAGATTGCAAAAGCAGAGCAGGAACTGATTCAAGGAGGCACAAAGATTTCCGATGTTCAAAGACTCTGCGATGTGCATTCAGCACTGTTCCACGGCGCCACACGTGAGGAGCAGATCGCAAATGCAGAAGAGGCTGTGATGGAGTCACTGAACAAGAAAGGTTCAGAGAAGATGACTGCACAGGAAGCCGCAGAGATTCCCGGTCATCCGGTCCAGGTTTTCATGACAGAAAATGAAAAGATACATTCCCTTGCTGAGGACGTCAAAGATGCCCTGAGTAAAGACACGGATACATCCTCTCTCCTAGAGAAAGCTTCGGCACTTCGGACTGTCACGGTTCATTACGCGAGAAAAGGAGACCTGATTTACCCGCTTTTAAATAAAACCTATAATTTTTCCGGCCCTTCCAATGTCATGTGGGGCGTGGATGACGAGATCCGCGATGAATTAAAGTCACTGACCGGGGAGGATACTGACGCATCAGATTTTCGCGAGAGATTGAACAAGGTCACGGTACGTGCGGAAGAGATGGTTTATAAGGAGAACAACATTCTCTATCCCCTCTGCCTTGAAAATTTCAGCACAGAGGACTGGATGAGAATCTATTATGAGATGCCTTCTTATGACACGCTCCTCACTGACGGCTATCCAGTATGGGAAGAAGCGGAGAAACGCAGATCAGAACTAAAGACAGTCGGCGGAAAAACCGGAAGCAGGATTCATGAGGCCGAAGAGGCTCACGATCCGGAGACTAATTCCGGTATGATCACGCTGGGCAGCGGACATATGAATCCGGAGCAGATTCTGGCAGTACTGGATACAATTCCGATGGAAATCACTTTTGTGGATGAGAACAATATCAACCGGTTCTTCAATGACGGCGAGAAACTATTCAAGCGTCCGGATATGGCTATCGACCGTGAGGTGTTCTCCTGTCATCCTCCGAAATTCGAGAAGATGGTTCGGAATATCCTCGACCGTTTCCGAAGCGGAGAACGTGATCATGTCGATGTGTGGATGACAAAGGGTGGAGAACCTGTACTTGTGAAATACATGGCAGTAAAAGACAAGAAAGGAAAGTATCTCGGTACGCTGGAATGTGTACAGAACATGAGAGCTGCAAAGGAACATTTTACAGAAGAAAAGTGAGGTGTCAGAAATGAATAAGATTCAACTAAAGAGAATGTATGAGGATCCGGCGCCGGAAGACGGGGCAAGAATTCTGGTTGACAGACTCTGGCCGCGCGGTATCAAAAAGGAAAATGCTTCATTAACCGACTGGTGGAAGGATATCGCTCCTTCCAGTAACCTGAGAAAGTGGTTCGGTCATCAGCCTGAGAGATTCCGGGACTTTTCCGGGAAGTATATGAGTGAACTGAATCAGTCTGGGGCAGCCACGAAATATAAAGAAGAAGTCAGAAAGATGCTGAAAAAGTCTGCGGTTACCCTGCTGTATTCCGCAAAAGATAAGGAAAGAAATAATGCGGTAGTACTGAAACACTGGCTGGAGCGTGATACCCGCGTACATTCCATCGCCGAAGAACATCCGCCGAAAGACGGTCTGACGATTTCTTCTCCATCCGGAATTTCATCTGAAACGAATATCACTTACTTTTCACTCGGTGCGGGAACGGATATCAGTGCAGAGACCTATGAACGTCCGGTGATCTATATCGGGATGGGCGGAAGAGGAACCTTTGTTGTCGGAAATGACAGCAAAAAGCTGAGTGTCGGTGAGGGAGATGTGCTCATGATTCCATCCGGCACGCTGTGTGGAACAGAAACTGAAGAAGGATTTGTATATACGGAAATTATACCAAAGGAGGAATTACACATGACCAAAGCAGTAAAAGCAGGAGAGGTCTTCAAACTTGCGGAACTTCTCCCTTATGAAGACGACAGTATCGTAAATCTGGATGTAATTAAAAATGAAACCGTGAAATTTGTGGTGATGGCATTTGACGAGGGTACCGGTTTAAGTCCCCACAAAGCTCCCGGGGATGCACTGGTCTTCGCACTGGAAGGCAAAGCCGTCATCGGATATGAGGGACAGGACTATCCGATCGAGGCAGGACAGACCTTCCGATTTGAGAAAAACGGCCTGCATTCCGTGACCGCAGACGGAAGATTCAAGATGGCTTTACTACTTACGTTGAAATAAAAAAGGAGGATTTCAGTTATGAACAAATTCAATTTCACTGATTATTTTCAGGAACCCCAGAAAAAAATTGCCAAAAGAATGATTTTTAAAAGTGAGAACGTCATCGCCTTTATCTTGAATATTGCAAAAGGTGAAAAGCTGCCAGAGCACTCACACCTCCAGTCAACCCTGCTCCTTCAGGTGATGAAAGGCAGTGCCAGGGTTCGCACGGATGGTACGGAGACTTCACTGAAGCCGGGCGAATTAATGCAGATTGACGGACAGCAGAAGATGGAGGTTCTAAACACCGGAGAGGATGTCTTACGCCTTTACGTCACCATTTCACCGATCGGTTCTGAGAACTTCGCATCCGACGCAGATATTTAATTAAACAGAGCAGCAAAAGCTCAAGATTTTCCAGGGTTCGACTTTGGAAATCTTGAGCTTTTTTATTAAAGAAAAAAGAATGCTTATCCGGGTGATAAATGACCTTCTGTACGGGAGTTTGCTGTGGAAGCCGGTGTGAATCCCAGCACAATGCAGAAAGCGATGTCCCGGCTTGAGAGAGAGGAACTTCTCTATACAGAGAGAACAAGCGGAAGATTCGTAACGGAGGATAGGAGTATGATTGATCAGACGAGAAAAGAGCTGGCAGCGATCCAGATTCAACAGTTTATGAAGAAGATGAATCAGATGGGATTTGGAAAACTTTGAAGGAAGCGTTAGTTTATGATGATACACAATATGCACTACATAAAAGAGCTACATCAAAAATATTCGCTTATTTATACAAAAGTATAGGATTATTATACTTGTTTAAGAATATTCTTGTCAATAAAATCCGTATTCTAATTGATTGATTGAAAATCCCGGGATGACATTGCAGAAAAAAATAATTTGTGATAGGCTTGTAAAAGTAATGTATTAAGGAAGGAAAAGTAATGGATGAAGAAGAACGGACGGTTTTACGATCGAGGTTTTACGAGAAAGATTCCCGATAGATTAAAAACAAATGATAAAGTAGCAATCGTATCTCTATCAAGTGGTATATTGGGAGAGACGTTTGCAAAGCACGAACTTGAGATTGGACTTCGCAGGTTAAGAGAATATGGACTTGAACCAGTAATCATGGAAAATGCTCTAAATGGATTGGAAGATCTTGACAGACATCCGGAGTACAGAGCACAGGATTTGAAAGATGCATTTTTAGATAATTCTATTAAAGCTGTTATATGTGCAATCGGGGGTGATGATACATACCGATTATATCCATATTTGATGGAAGATCGGGAATTTATACAAGCCGTACAGAATCATCCAAAAATATTTACCGGATTTTCAGACACAACTATGAATCATCTGATGTTCAGCAGACTGGGGATGGTAACATTTTACGGCCCGAACTTTCTGGTTGATCTGGCTGAGCTTGCTGAAGGCATGCTCCCATATACGGCAAAATCTTTTGAGAAGTTTTTAGAGACAGGAGAACCTTTTGAGATCCATTCTAGTCTGGTTTGGTATAAAGACAGGGAGAGTTATGATGAAACACAGATTGGAATGAACAGGACCACATGCATAGAGGAGCATGGGTATGAAATATTGAATGGCTCAGGAATCGTTCAAGGCAAGCTTTACGGCGGGTGTATCGAAAGCATTTATGATGGTTTTACGGGATATGACACCTGCAGGGAAGAAGTAGATATCTGTAAAAAATATAATATCTTTCCATCTTTAGCAGAATGGAGTGAAAAGATCTTATTTGTAGAAACGAGTGAGTCTGCCAGTACACCGGAGCATTTAAAGGAAATGCTTTTGGAGTTGAAAGACAGAAAGATTTTGCAGACGGTCAGAGGTTTGATTGTCGGCAAGCCGATAGATGAAGAATATTACAATGAATACAAAAATGTATATTATGAAGTTTTTGCTGATCTAAACACTCCTGTTTTGTACAATATGAATTTCGGGCATTCTCTTCCACGTTGTATCTTACCTTATGGAATTACCGCGGAAGTTGATTATAATGATGGAAGAGTAAGGACTGTTGAGAAATATTTAATGGATCGATAAGCGTGAAGGCAAAGAGGAGAAGAACACTGTAGGCGCTGTCAGGCATAAAAGTCATACATCAAGAAGGGAAAAGGTATATTAAGTACAGAGATTCGTAAGAGAGGAAGATGAAAAGATGCAGCTGCCGTATTCAGACGAATTGGACATTCGGTATTTGTCCCGCATTTTTGATAATAAAAGTGAGTGTTATAAACTGTTCTGGTTTCAGGCAATGATATCAAAGATCACAGAGGGAAAAACAGTAATTTCCTTTGAAGAGCTTGTCGATGATATGGCTGCGGAGGCATGGTATATGGTTACTGAATATCATTTAAATCTTGGACCGAATGATACGCTGGAAAAGCTGGTTAATTATATTCAACAGGCAACCCATATGAAGCCTTCGGAGAAAAAAGAGAGGATTCTTGAATATCTGAAGAAAACGGATGACAGTGAAGTGATAAAGCATAAGAAAACGTTAATAAAAAATGTTCCTTATCGTCTTCAGGCTCCGTTTATGACTGATATGAAGGGTAACGCCTGGAAAGCATCTGAGGCAAAACTGGCTGAAAGAGTCAATGATGAGAATCAAAAGAATCGGCTGATGTACTACTTCAATACATTTCAGGGGCTGCGGACAACAATAGCAGTTGATTCGGAATGGGTATTCTATATCAAAAGAAATGCTGAGATTCTTTGCGGATGGCTGCAGTATAATATGATTTTATATCTTCAGAAACGAAATCCGAGTGTTCCGGGTATTGCGAATAAACTGTATCCGCCACAGGAACAAAAACTCGAAAAGGTAAGGAAATATTGGAGACTGCTGATGTCAATTCATCCTTTCCATGAGATTTACGGCCACAAAGAGCTCAGCAGACGAGATCTATCCATCGACCATTTTGTGCCGTGGTCTTATGTAGCACATGATGAACTATGGAATCTCCATCCGACAACGCGGGAAATTAACAGCAGCAAGAGCAACAACCTTCCGGATTGGGATAAGTATTTTCCGGAACTTGCCAAGATCGAGTATATATCTTATCAAATGATGTGGGAGTATCCGAATGTACATGATGAATTTGAGAAATGTGCAAAAGAGCATCTGAATAATGATGAGTTAAAATACAGGATCTATCATAAAGGCCAGACTTATGATCATTTTACGCGTGCTCTGCAGGATGCTATAGAGCCGGTATATCAATCAGCGGTAAACTGTGGGTTTCGAAGCTGGAGTTATCTGATATAGAGAGCAGCAGCTGTTTACGCCTGCTCATAAATACGTTATAGTTAAAACAACAGAATACAGGTTTTGAGAGATAGTTATTTATTTTCAGAACTACAGATAAGGGGGATCGCATGACATGAAACATTCACTGGCAGTAAAGAACATCCGTTACCTGGTGACTTGTGACACAGAGGACCGGGTATTGGAGCATGTAAATTTATATATAGAAGACGGCGTCATCAGGGAAATTACAGAACGAGATATAGACGTGGGATGAAGTGATCGACGGCACCGGCATGTGCCTCTACCCGGGACTGATCAACGCGCATCATCATCTGTATCAGATCTTTACTAGGAATCTGCCACAGGTTCAGAACATGGAACTCTTTCCGTGGCTGGTCACGCTATACGAACTCTGGAAGAACATCGACAGCGATGTAATCTATGAGACATCGCTGGTCGGTATGGGAGAACTGATGAAAAATGGTTGCACGACCTGCTTTGACCATCATTATGTATTTCCCAAGGGACAGCCGGATTTGATCGATACACAGTTTCATGCGGCAGAGGAGCTTAGAATCCGCATGCTCCATGAGGCAGGTTGCTCTGGCACCTTGTTCGCCTTTCAGTGTGACTCCGGATCTGATGAAAGAGTCCGCAAAGCTTGCAAGAAGCCTGGGCGTGCGTCTTCATACCCATCTGGCAGAGACGAAAGACGAGGAGAAATTCACGATGGAATCTTATGGAATGAGATCGCTGGCCTACATGCAGAGCCTTGGCTGGGTCGGTGAGGATGTCTGGTTCGCCTATGGGGTTCATTTTAATCATGAGGAGATACAGCTTCTGGCAGATACCGGGACAGGCGTAGTGCATTGTCCGATTTCGAATATGAAGCTTTCGTCCGGAACAGCTAAGATTGATGAACCAGTAATATTGGAGGGAATGACAAGGGATTATTGTGTTTACAAACATTGCAATGGCACAGATGGACGGACTTACCATGTTGGCAGGAATTAAAGCACAGTATGATCAGATGCAGGTCTGTATCCTGACAGGTTACTGAGACTTTGATTATGCACAGAAGGCTATCCGCCTTGGGGTTGCCAGATTTTTGCTGAAGCCCTCTAAAATGCATGAACTGGAAGCGGCTTTTTGGAGTAAGTTTATAGTGCTGTGGAGTGAAATGAATATGCATATTTTAATTGTTGAAGACGAACCAATAATTAGAAAAGAGTTAAGAATTTTATTAGAGAATGCCCTTTATCAGGTGACTGTACTGGAAGAGTTTGACTCGGTGGCAGAGCAGGTGATGCTGCAGATGCCGGATCTGGTTTTGCTGGATTTAAATCTGCCAGATGCTGCGGGATTTGATATCTGCACAGAAATTAGAAAACAGTCGGAGGTTCCTGTTATTTTTTTGACTGGCAGAACGGATTCTATGGATGAGCTGACAGGAATGCTGAAAGGCGGGGATGATTATATTACGAAGCCATATCAGGCATCCATACTTCTTGCGCGAATAGCCGCAGTTTTAAAGCGGACAAGGACCTCGGATACGAAAGAATCTACAGTTTTGACCTGTCATGGAGTACAACTGGATCTTGCCCGTACCTGCCTGAAATTTGGTGAAAAATGTGTGGATTTATCTAAGAATGAGCTGAAGATTTTACACTATCTGTTTCGGCATGAGGGGGAGGTGATATCGCGTCTGGATCTGATTGAGTATTTATGGGATAATCAGGTGTTTATTGATGACAACACCTTAAGTGTAAATGTGACCCGCATCAGGGAAAAGTTAAAAAGCATCGGAGTAACCGGGCTAATTGAAACGAAGAGAGGGATGGGATACAGAGTATGAGGTTACTTGATTTTCTTAAGGATAAATTTATGCTCATACTGCTACATGTTTTCTGTATGTGTGCAGCGGGCATATTTCTGCATATAACAGGCTATTCTTCCTCTGATTTTATACTGATTGAGATATTCTGGGCGTTTATAGTGTGTGTGTGGCTACTTGTAACGTATATCCAGAGACACCATTATTTCCGCCGGGTTGAGCAGACATTGGATCAGCTGGATCAGCGTTATCTGCTGGGTGAAATGCTGCCTGACTCCTATCGCCTGGAAGATAAGCTATATAGAGAGATGATTCGGAAATCTAATAAATCCGTTATTGAAAGGATACATCAGATTGAGGATGAGAAGAAAGATTACAGGGAATACATTGAAAGCTGGGTTCATGAGATAAAAACACCTATTACAAGTATTGCGCTAATATGTGAAAACCGCAGAAAAGACAATGAGGAGGAGTTTTGTGCTATAGAACTGGAAAATCAGAAAATTGAAAACTATGTGGATATGACACTTTATTATGCCAGATCAGATAAGGTGTACAAAGATTATATGATTTCCGAGACGAATCTTCAGGAAGTAGTATACAAAGTCCTGGCGAAGAATCGGGGTTATTTGATTCGGAACCAGGTGCAGGCAGAAGTGGATTGTCCGGATTTAGTATACACGGATAAAAAATGGATTGCTTTCATATTGAATCAAATGATTCTAAACAGTGTAAAATACCGTGAAAATGCTCTGATGCTTAAAATATATACAACAAAGCAGACACAGGGAGTTTGGCTGATGTTGGAAGACAACGGAACAGGCATTGGGGAAAATGACCTGACGCGTATTTTCGAAAAAGGATTTACCGGAAGCAATGGGCGTAGCCATCAGCGTGCTACAGGTATGGGACTGTATTTGTGCCGAAAACTGTGTCAGAAACTTGGAATCGAAATCTGGGCAGAGTCTGCAGTTGGAGAAGGAACCCGAATGACTCTGGATTTTCCAATCAGCAGTTATCTTTCAAAATTGTAAGATTACTGTAAGCTTTACAGATACCAGAGGCTGCTTATAATTGGTAGAATAAGGCTATCAATGTAAGAGGAGTGACAGAGAATGAATGGATATATTCGAGTATGTGACATTGAAAAATATTATGGTAATGGCCCCAATGTGACCAAAGCTGTGGACCGGGTAAGTTTTACTGTTGAAGAAGGAGAGTTCGTTGGTGTTATGGGGGCTTCCGGTTCGGGAAAGACCACTCTTTTGAATATGCTTGCTACGATTGACCAGGTAACAGCCGGTCATATTTTTTATGGAAATACAGACATTACAGAACTGTCAGAGGATAAATTGTCCGAGTTTAGGAAGAACAATCTTGGTTTTGTGTTTCAGGATTATAATCTTTTAGATACACTGACCATTGAGGAAAACATTATACTTGCACTTACTATACGTGGAGGCAACAGGAAGACGATCCAAAAACAAAGCAATCAGATGCTGCAATTACTTGGACTTGAAGACATTCGGAGCCAGTTTCCCTATCAGGTATCAGGGGGACAGAAGCAGCGCTGTGCCTGTGCCAGAGCATTAGTGAATCATCCAAAACTTTTACTTGCCGATGAGCCTACCGGTGCCCTGGACTCTAAATCGGCACAGATTTTGCTGGAGACATTTACCGAGATGAATCAATCCATGCAGGCGACAATACTCATGGTGACTCATGATGCATTTTCTGCCAGTTATTGCAGCAGAATATTATTTTTAAAGGATGGAAAGATATTTCATGAGCTTGTGAGAGGAAGGAAAAAACGCAGAGAGTTTCTGCAGGAGATTCTGGATGTGCTGTCATTGACAGGGGGTGAACTGTCAAATGTATAGTAAACTTGCCTTTAGAAATGTCCTGCGTTCTGCAAAAGATTACCTGGTTTATATGTTCACCATGGCTGTTGTAACTGCGCTTATGTACGCTTTTAGCAGTCTCTTTTTTGACAATGAACTGACTGGACTGTTTGAAATAGCTCGGATGATGCAGATGATGACGGGGATGGCTACTTTTTTAATTGTTCTGATTGTTGCATGGCTGATTAACTATATGGTACGGTTTATGCTGGAAAAGCGAAGCAGTGAATTTGGAATATACATGCTTTTAGGCATGAAGAAAAAAGCTATTGCAAGACTTTATATGCGCGAGAATATTTTGCTTGGAGTTTTTGCCTTCCTTCCCGGGATAGCCGTCGGAATTTTGCTGCAGCAGGTTTTGATGGCGATTCTCAAAAACATGTTACATGTAGAATACAGATTTCATCCGACTCTTAATAAATATACCTTTTTGATAACACTGCTGTTTTATGCAGGAAGTTATCTGCTGGCACTTTTCCGATGCAAACGAAGGTTTAAAAAGATGAACATTCATGATCTGATGAATGCAAAACGGCAGAATGAGGAGACTAAAGAATCCCATGAAGGAATCAAGCGTGTGATGTTTCCGATATCTATTGCTGTTATTGTTGCAATCTGGACCATTTTTCCGAGACTTTCCAGCGTAGGAGCAGTCTGTACATTTTTGATAGCGTTGGTACTGGTAATTTATCTATTTTATGTAGGACTTTCTGCATGGATTATGTGTTATGTCCGCGAGAAGAAAAAAGGAATTTACCGAGGGCAGAATTTGTTTCTTCTGCGTCAATTTTCCTCGAAGGTGCGTACTATGCAGTTTACCATGGGAACACTGACAGCACTTTTTACTATTGCTTTGATGGGAAGTTCTGTGGCAATGATGTTCAGCGATTATGAGAATAAGATACTGGATACGAAGTGGCCCTTTGATGTTCAGATTTACAGCCCAAATGTGGAGGATGAGTTCCAGGATGATCTGGAAATATTAATTAAGAATACGGAAATCAAGGACTCGTACATTTATCGTGTCTATACAAATCAGACCAACCAGGCAAATGTCTGGATGTATACGAACCTGCAGGCATTTGGAAATATGTACCGGGAAAAGGACGGACGTCCCAACATGAAAAAAATAGAAAAGGTTCTTAAAACCGAAGGAGTATATTGTACTTATGATACCTATATGGGCCTGTCAGACTACAATTATCTGAGAAAAATGCTAGGGTACAAGCAAATTACTTTGACAGAACGGCAATATGCAATTCAGATAAAGGAGCGGCTGAGTGCGGAAGTAGGTGAAATGCCGAAGGGACTTAAAATAACAGATGCAACGGGAGATAAAGAGTTAATCTGCGGCGATATTTATGAGGAGCCATTTTCTCAGGACGGGCATAATGGAGGTGATTATATTCTGATAGTTCCCGATAAGGTCATTCAGACAATGAAACCATATTATTCGGAAATGGCAGTTGACCTTAAGGGGAAGACGCCTGCCGGTTTAATGAAAGAACTGGATGATCTGGTACCTAAAGAAGAGCAGGATTTTGCCGGACATGCGGATCTCCCATTAGATGGAAACAGTTGCAGCGGTTCAGATAACATCGTCAATTACAGTGAAACAAATCTGGTGAGGGATAATGCCATACCTGAAGTTAAGTATATGCTGGCATCATTGATTGTTCCGGCTTTTTATATGGGGCTGGTATTTTTATGTGCTGCACTTACAGTACTTTCTGTACAGCAGCTGAGTGATTCCGCAAAATATAAATTCAGGTATGATGTGCTGGCTAAGATAGGACTGGAACGCTCGGAGATTTATCATCTGATTGCCAGGCAGCTTGCGGCATATTATCTTTGCCCCGCTTTGTTTGCGATGCTTATCAGTGGAAGTATTATGGTACGTGTCAGCAAAATTTTTATCATTGGGACAGGTGTGCATACCTCTGTTCTGCAGTATTTTGGAATTTCTGTATTATTATTCTTTGGGATATATATGATATATTTCATGGAAACCTATGTGGGATTTAAAAGAAATATAGAAATAAAAAAATAAAAATATCACTCATAATTAAAAGGACTGCAAGTCCGGGTGACTTTTTTACGTTTTGAAGTTATAATGAACTAGAAACAGGAGAGAGTGTCTTTCTTGTGGATGAACTGATTACTGGCATAGATAACGAGGGGTTGGAAGATATAATTTATGAAAATCCGGAGCGCTTTCTAAGGCTTCCAACGAAATTTGAAATTCACGAATATCATATCATGGAAGAATTTATCTGGACTCTAAATGCTGAAAAGGCAGATAAACTGAATTGTGTCATACAGGGGAGGGGTGCGTTCAGGAGGTTCAAAGATATGGTTGACAGAATGGGGATATCACAGCAATGGTATGATTTTCAGGCACAATACTACAGAAAGCTGGCGATTGAATGGTGCCAGGATCATAGCTTAACATATACGGATCGGAGCATGTGAATATATTTAAGTAAGTCTCCGCTCCGCTTCGGTCCATGCTAAACGAACATCCACTGGATGTTCAGAACCCTACAAACATTCGAGATGTTATTGAGAGATGAAATTGATGAAAAAACCGGGAAGCCACTTGATTTATCTTATCTGGAATGTAATCTTCCGCCATTAGGTAACTGCGAACTCGTTTCTCAATTACCTATTATAAAAACACTCCGATGTCATAAGCTTTTTGTATGCTTGATCTAATATTTTTTCTTTGCGCTGCTGTAATATATATTTTTAGAATCTTATCTGTATATCACTGATGGAGGGGATCTCCTCAATCATCTCATTAATTTTTGCTAAATCGATTTTGAGTGTAATTCTCTTTATTATATTTCTTTGTGTCAGTATCCGCATCGCCGGTCTACGGAGCGTGGATTACCTTTTGAGGACTGTTGGTTTATACTATTCTCGAGGTGAAAAAATGGACATAAAAAGAAAAAAAGAACTTTTGGAAATGTATAAAAACAGACATCCCGAAATGGGTGTCATCTCTTATCACTGTAAGGAGACAGGCGAAGCTTTTTTGGGTATCTCCAAGGACACAAGAGCGGACTTCAACAGCACAAACATGAAATTATCATCCAACTATCATCCTAATAAAAGATTACAGGAGCTTTGGAACCAGTATGGCCCGGAAGGTTTTGAACGTTCTGTGATCAAAGTATTGAAGTATGATGACCCAAACGAGGATCAGACAACAAAGTTAGAAAATTTGAGGGAACAGTGTCTCGCATCTGACCCAAATGCAAGGAGGATGTGGCGATGAATGAAAAAGCTGTGATTGTGTCAAAAGACTATGATCGTATCGATGGCAGAAATGCTGATCAGTCCGACATAAAACGCTTGACGTTAGGTGTGCCGATGCTGGAAGAAAACAAAAAGATGCAGATTGCTGCACAGATTTGGAAAAGTGATGAAGAAGGAAAGATGATTTTGGCACAGGAGCTGCCGATTCATCAGATCTTTGACTTGATGATCTGTTTGTCCAGAACATTGCTGTACTTTAAAGAGGCCTATCGTATGCCGCTTTTATATGACCCGGAAAAACCCGGCGTGGACCGTATTGGAGTACAAGGCGGAGTGTTACCGGTAGAAGTCTGTGTAGATAATCAAAACATCAATGAGGATATCAAGACATTTGCCCAGAGCTTAAATGATTTGGGAGAATTGATTGGAGAGCGCGAGCGTGTACTTGACCGCATTTTAGAAGAACTGGAGTTATACTGATATGAACCGAACTTGTATTTTGTCACCCGACAGACGGCTGACCAAAGAGGAGCAGTCCCTTGTCTGGCAAAAACCACCTTCACATATTGAAAGTGAGGCGGAAAATCGTATCTGTCAGGAAGTAATGAGAAACTGGGATCGCGGTGAAATGAAAATCGGTACAATTTTACTGGAGGGCGATGCAGGTTCGGGGAAAACCGAGCTCGCCAAAGCCCTCTCTGCTAATTTTAATCTCCCCTATACGAAAGTAACCTGCTTTGCCGATATGGATAAATCCGATGTGCTGGGTTCGATTCTTCCGGTGTTGTCGGAAAATGATCATTCAGATCCTGTTCAATATAGATATTACCCTTCGGAAATTGTTCGCGCTTTTGAAAATGGATGGCTCCTGGAGATTCAGGAGCCGACAGTCATTCGGGATGCAGCTGTCTTAATGGCACTAAATTCCGCACTCGAGCCAGATGGCAGTCTGAACTTGCCAACTCGCGTCGTACACAGGCATCCTGATTTTATTGTTGTTATTACAACAAACCGTGCCTACAATGGATGCCGTCCTCTGAATGAGGCTCTGCGTGACCGGGTGCAGCATGCTGAAAAACTAGATTTGCCATCGAAGAAAGTTATGATGGAACGGGCAAAGGCTAAGACCGGATGTCAATTTGAAGAGTTACTTTCCCTTCTGGCTGAAACTATTATCGTATTGGATGAAGCTGCCCGGGCAAATGCTATCAAAGGTGTAGCCGGGATGCGGTCCTATCTCTTTTGGGTCGATGCCGCTGCAGGCGGTGCATCCGTACAAAGTGCTCTGTATCATAAAGTACTCTACAAAATCACCACGGATCCACAAGAGCTTGCCATCCTGGAACAGGCACTGGTAAGCCATGATTTAACAGACAGGCTTGCAGCGCTGGAGGATGTCTGTCATTCCCCTTCGGAGGAAGAGAATCGAGATGTAATGGAACTTCGAATTTCTGAAAACGGGGAGTACGTTGCAAAGACAGATAAAGCCGATAAAAATGCAGTCCGTCTGAGAAAGTCAGCAGACAGTGAGGGGCATTCAGATACAGGCAGTAATGAAAGTACCGCTCTTTCAAGCGAAGATAATGGAGAAAATGGCACTCTGTTTTATCACGAATTTGAAAAGCCCGATACAGACAAACCACAAAGAACAAATAAAAAAGAGTTTCGTAAACAATTGAATAAAGAAGCACGGCAAAGCGTTCAGGGCAGCCTTCATGAGGCGATTAAGCTTATTGTTCACCGTCCGGAAGCTTCCGGGCAGAATCGGGCAGAATATCATAGAATGGCTGCTAAATTGCTGCCGGTCATTCGGGAACTGATCCGCAAAACAAATCCACTTTTGGAACATGAGGTTTCCACTGAATTCGCAAAATCAAAGCTTTATGGAACAAAATTCTGTGCGGATCAGGCCGCGTCCCCGAATTTTCGCGTATTTGCCCGCAGGCGCCCGCCTGCAGAAGAGCCTTCTCTTGCAGTTGCTCTTCGCATTGACGAATCAGCATCTATGTCTGCATTTGGCCGTTTAGATGCTGCAAAAGAGGCAGCCGTCGCTTTATATGAATTATGTACCGGGTGTGGCATTCCGATTATGGTTTATGGGGATACGGCAGATCGATCCAAACTGGAACAAATGTCTGTCTACGCATATGTAGACTTTGAAAGCAATAGCGCAGACGATAAATATGCTCTTATGAATATTCAGGCACGCAGCAATAACCGGGATGGTATGGCATTGCGTATTATATCCGATCGATTGCTCCGCGCGCCGCAAAAAACCAAACTAATCATCAGCATCAGTGACGGGCAGCCAAAGGCAATGCCTGATTACACAGGTGAAAAAGCAGCTCGCGATATGAAAGACACGCTTCAGGAATACAGACGTAAAGGCATTTCCTTCCTCGCCGCGGCGATTGGGCAGGACAAAGAGTCTATACGTGAGCTATACGGGGCTGAAAACACCTTGGATATCACCGATTTGAAGCAGCTTCCATCAAGACTGGTACAAATCATCACAAGATTTCTGTGAGTGTGATATACTAAAAGAAGAAATGGAGGTGAAGTCATGGATTGTGTGAAAATAGGAAAACTAATCGCCAGTATGCGAAAAGAGATGGGACTTACCCAGAAAAACATTGCAGACGCACTGGGGATTCAAAATAAAACGGTTTCAAAATGGGAATGTGGTCTGGGATGTCCGGATCTGTCACTGTGGCCGGAACTATCTGCTATTTTGGGTGTTGATATGAAGCAGATGATGGAGGGCGAGATAACGCAGAACAGGCCGGATAGTGGGAATATCGATAAAGCCCGCTTTTATGTATGTCCTACTTGTGGTAACATTCTGGTCAGCACGGGTAGTGCCTCTATCTTCTGTTGTGGAAGAAAACTGGAACGTATCATCCCTGTGGATACACAAATCAAACCCAAAATCACAGTAGAAGAAATGGACACGGATTACTTTGTCACATTTGATCATCCTATGACAAAAGAACACTACATTTCCTTTGCAGCTTACGTAAAAAGCGACAGGGTATTTCTCAATCGTCTGTATCCCGAACAAAGTCCAGCTTGCAGATTCCCGATCGTTTCCGGTGGGAAATTGTACGTTTACTGCATAAAGCATGGTTTATCGATATACACAGGCGTTATGTGATTTCCCGGCCAAAGCGTCTATTTGTTGGTCGGGGCAAGGAAATCAGACAGATATCTTTACAGGGAACCTCTTATGTGATATTATAAATTCATAACTCAAAAGGAGTAAATAAATATGCGGCAAGGTATTCTTAAATAAACTGTCAAATTTGATAGCGGGAACAAATCAGGAAAGATCCCTTTCATGGAGGGATTGATTTTTGTGCCCAGTTTAAGAATACTTTTATTATACGACTATAAAGAATTCAGAGAAGATCTGTATTCTTTGTGTTTCTATGGCCATTCAATGATCCCAGTGATAGGAGTATCTATTACTGGGACTTTTTATACTTTTTATTAGTTGAATGGAGGATAAAACGTGAAGATCATTAACATTGGTATTCTGGCTCATGTCGACGCGGGGAAAACTACGTTGTCGGAAAGCTTATTATACAGCAGCGGAGCGATTACGGAATCGGGGAGTGTGGATCAGGGAACAACGAGGACAGACACGATGTCTCTGGAACGTCAGAGGGGAATTACAATTCAGACTTCGGTCACATCCTTTCAGTGGAAGGACGTTAAAGTAAATATTGTGGATACTCCTGGACATATGGATTTTCTGGCCGAGGTATATCGGTCTTTGTCGGTTCTGGACGGAGCCATTTTGGTGATTTCCGCAAAGGACGGGGTGCAGGCACAGACACGGATCCTGTTCCACGCGCTGAGAAAAGTAGGGATTCCTACCACCTTTTTTATCAATAAGATTGATCAGGATGGAATTGATTTACCGGAAGTTTACCAGGATATTCGGGAGAAACTTTCCGAAGAAATCATCATCAGGCAGAAAGTAGAACTATCTCCGGATCCCTCCGTGAACAATGACATGGAACCGGAGCAGTGGGATCCGGTCATTGCAGGAAATGATGGCTTACTGGAACGATATACACTGGGAGAATCACTGAACATATCAGAGCTCGAACAGGAAGAGAACAGAAGATTCCAGAATTGCTCCCTGTATCCGGTTTACCACGGAAGCGCAAAGAAAAATATAGGAATTGAGCAGCTCAGAGATGTCATTACAGGGAAATATGATTCCTCGACAGAGCGAAGTCAGGAAGAATTCAGTGGAACTGTTTTCAAGATTGAGTATGATGAAAGCAGACAGCGTCTTGTGTATGCACGCATTTACAGCGGAATACTGCATCTGCGGGATTCGGTCCGCATATCGGATAAAGAAAGAATGAAAATTACAGAAATGTATTCTTCAATCAATGGGGAATTGCGTAAGGTCGACCAGGCGTATTCCGGAGAGATTGTGATTCTGAAACATGAGAGTTTAAAGTTAAATACTGTTCTCGGAGACGCAAAGAAATTGCCGGAAAGAGAACGAATTGAGAATCCCCTTCCGATGCTGCAGACAACGATAGAGCTGTGTGAGTCCGGACAGAGAGAGCTGCTGCTCGACGCACTCCTGGAAATCTCCGATGGTGATCCGCTTTTACATTATGATGTGGATTCCACGACGCATGAAATTGTACTTTCTTTCCTGGGAAAGGTGCAGATGGAAGTCATCTGTGCGCTGCTGCAGGAAAAGTATCATTTGGAGGTGAAAACCAAAGAACCTACAGTCATTTACAAAGAAAGGCCTTTAAAAGAAGCGGAGTACACCATTCACATGGCGGTGCCGCCGAATCCTTTCTGGGCTTCGATCGGTCTGTCTATAACACCTCTTCCCTTGGGGAGTGGCGTTCAGTATGAAAGCCGGGTTTCTCCCGGATATTTGATGCAGTCATTTCAAAATGCTGTTTTGGAGGGAGTTCGTTATGGCTGTGAACAGGGATTATATGGCTGGAATGTAACCGACTGTAAAGTCTGCTTTACTTATGGATTATATTCCAGTCCGGTCAGTACCCCGGGAGACTTCCGGCTTCTTGCCCCGGTTGTCTTGGAGCAGGCTCTTCGAAAAGCCGGTACGGAATTATTAGAGCCATATCTAAGTTTTGAAATATATGCGCCACAGGAGTATCTTTCACGGGCCTATAACGATGCTCCAAAATATTGCGCGGACATCGCAAGCACTCAGATGAAAAACAAGGAAGTCATTTTGACGGGAGAGATTCCGGCGCGGTGTATTCAGGAGTACCGGAATGATTTAACGTTTTATACAAATGGACGCAGTGTGTGCCTGACTGAGTTAAAGGGGTATCAGGTTACGGCTGTTAAGCCACCCCTCCAGCCACGCCGTCCGAATAGCAGGATCGACAGGGTACGATATATGTTCTATAAGATAAATTGACAGAGAAGTGTATTGATTGAAGCAATGTTTTAAGGTAAAATAAAAAGATGTTGGGGTCAAAAGTAATTTGACCCCTATGATACACGGATTACTCCGCACTTTTGACCCTGGTATCATAAAAATTAACACATTATTTGCGGGGAGTGGAGGTGTTATCTATTCAAAATTATTGGATTATTGTAGTTGTTATAATTCTGGTGTGTGTCATAATTCCATCCAGAAGTAAATTCATGATGAATCAGGTTAAGAAGAAAAGGAAAGGGAGGAAGATAAAAATGCCAAAAGAGATGCTTCAGGAATTGATTGGAAAAGACTGTATCATTACGATTTTCAATGATTTTGGTTCTATACAGGGGAAGCTGATTACAGTGGAAGAAAATTGGATTAAAGTCGAAGAAAAAAAGAAAGTACGTATTATTAATGGAGATATGATTAAAGATATTAGTGTGCTCAAGTAAACAAGGGGAAATTCAATGAATGGTAAAACCTTAATGAACTATCAGCGAGTATTAGCATTGGCAGAAGCTGGTCTGTATTATGGAAAAGATGATTTTGACAAAGAACGCTATCAAGAGCTGAAAGATATTTCGCTTGATTTAATAAGCGAGATTAGCAGCAGCTCTGTAGAAAAACTGGAAAATTTATTTATTGAGGATGAAGGATATCCGACACCTAAAATTGATGTGAGAGCCTATATTCAGTATAACAATAAGATTCTTCTGGTGGAAGACAGTAAAACAAAAGAATGGGCACTCCCTGGAGGATATGCTGAAGTAGGATTATCTCCAAAGGAAAATATAATTAAAGAAGTCTTCGAAGAAACAGGAATGAATGTTACTGCGGATCATTTACTGGCTGTTTTTGATACCAATAAAAGGAAAGATATTCCTCAGATTTTTCAATTTTATAAAATGGTTTTCAGCTGTACCATTATTGATGGCACATTTCAAGACAATCTTGAAACGTCGGATAGTAGATTTTTCCGCCTATGTGATATTCCAAAATTATCTGAACAGAGAACGACGAACAAACAGTTGGAAATTTTGAAAAATAGATCTACAACCTATTTTGAATAGATTTGGAGGATGAGTATGAGATCTGAAAAGGAAATGTATGAGTTGATACTATCTGTGGCAGAAAAAGATGAACGTGTGCGGATTGTTGGAATGAATGGATCACGCACAAATCCGAATGTGCCAAAAGATGATTTCCAGGATTATGATATCGTTTATGTTGTCACTGATATGCAGAGCTTTCTCGATCATCCATCATGGATTGATATATTCGGGCAGCGCGTCATTTTACAGATGCCGGAGGCAATGGATTTGTATCCACCTGAACTTGGAAACTGGTTTTCTTACTTAATGCTATTTGAAGATGAAACAAGAATTGACTTGATCCTAGTTCCGATAGAGGAATTAAATAAATATCTGCAAAACGATAAGCTGATTAAGATATTACTGGATAAGGACCATCGGGTGCCTGTTCTCCCGCCATCAACGGATAAAGACTACTGGGTTCAGCGGCCGACCGCTGCCTATTTTGATGACTGCTGTAATGAATTCTGGTGGTTATCTACTTATGTTGTAAAGGGGCTCTGCCGGGAAGAATTTCCCTATGCAATTGACCATCTTACTAATATGCGAAACCAGCTTTATACAATGCTATCCTGGCAGGTTGGGATAGAGATTGACTTCTCCGCCAGTATGGGAAAGAATTTTAAATATCTCAAAAATTATCTCTCTGCGGGTGTATGGAAAGAGGTCATGAAAACATATCAGAATGATACTAAAGAAAATATATGGAGTTCTTTCTGGAAATGCTGTGAGCTTTTTCGAAATGCATCAACTGGAGTCGCATTACAGATGGAATTTAAATATCCTGAATACGATGAGAAAGTGACTCGTTACCTTGAGGAAAAGAATGAAAAATGAGATCGCGATACAGCAAGTATATGACGGGGATGAAAAAGCACAGATTGTTTCTGATGTTTTAAGTGATCTGCCAGAGTGGTTTGGCCTTCCAGATAGTACAAAGGAATATATTGAAGATTCCAGAACATTGTTACTATGGGCAGCGTCAGGCATTAGAAAAATATGCAAAGATCAATTATAAGTATCTACAGGTGAAAACCGTAGATGAAGGTCACTATAAAGAATATGATCAGACAATAGCATTCTATAAAAAGATGGGATTTTCAAAGCTCGAAGTCTTTCCTGACTTGTGGGACGAGTGGAATCCCTGCCTGGTTATGGTTAAGGCAATACCGTCAATTTCAATCCAATGTGACGGAATATCTTTATAAGAACAAATAGTTTGGACTACTGTCAGTGAAAGATACCACTGGTAGACAAAATGGCAGAAAGTCGATATATAACGGATTTCTGCCACTTTTACTGCAGAACTCAAACCTTTATTGAGGGGTGAGAAAGTTAATAGCTTATAGCTCGTTATATTTTTTCTTACTACCTCTGGCTTTTTTTACCGGGTATTTTTCATTATTACGTTTGATCTTTTCCTGAACGATTTCATCGAGGTTTAATCCACACGTATCAGCCATAAGGACACAGTAGTTTACAACATCTGCGAGTTCTTCACGAATTTTGTCTTTTTTATCATCACAGTTTACATTATCTGCGCTCCACTGAAAGGTTTCCAAAAGCTCTGCAGCCTCCAGAGAAATAGAGATCGCGAGATCCTTTGGATTATGAAATTGCTTCCAATCACGGTCATCACGAAACTGTAGTATCTGATTAATTGTATCCTGTGTCATTATATTTTCTCCCTTCTATATGCTGTAATCAGAGCGTCTCTAAGTTCTTTATCACAGGCATATATGTATAATCCTTCAACGCCCCGTGTCATTAGTACCCGTACCTCATGTTTCGTTAATGTCTCTCCAAACTTCATTTTTTTACCATTCGATAAGGTGCGATTCTGTGTCATTCTCTTATAATTTTTTTCGGATGGATCAAAAACCACTTTGCCATTACGGTATTTAACTGATGGTCCAAGGATAACACCCGCATAATTTAAATCAAACCCCTGAATTGTAAAAGTGGAGCCTACTTCATCTATTGTTTGTGGCTGTTCTGCCCATGATAATGACTTCAATGCTTTGTCTTTTTTGAGTTCTGGAGCTTTTTTCAACTCCCTGTTCCACGGTTTATGCCATTTTCCGATTGACACTTCCCAATACTTGGATATGCGCTTTTTTGTATCCTTGTTATTGTATGCCCAGTCGTAGGTAGCAATTAATCTTGATAGTTTGTGATTGTCGTCAGCTGCCTTGTCTTTAATTGCAAGTTCAAGAGCTTCCGGATTTTTAAAGATTCTTAGCTCATATTTTCCCTGATTATTTGGAATCTGATTGATCTGTTGATTCTTTGTAAAGTTATCTATCCAATCTATAATATCCTCAGGGGCCCGCATTCTTAACTGATTAGTTAACTCAAATAAGTTGTTGGATTTCCTGGCTTGTTCTTTGAATTTCTCTAAGATATCTGATTCCCAATATTGGTCCGTCGTAAGAACCTGATTTTCATCAAACATTGCAACAGTAACATCTGCTCTGTCAATAATATCCTGAAGCTGGTTTTCACCACGATAGGACTGCTTTCCCTGCGTTAGCAGTAAATGGGCTTCATCGATAAAAGCGACATTAACGCGATCAGTTTTAGTATGTTTATTGATAAATGTAGTTGGCTTGCATACAACCGCATTATATTTTTCAGTAAGACCTAACTTCTGGACAATTTGAGTGTATATTGTGATCTGCTCATCATGATTTACCATCATGCAGCAGTGTATTGAGTTATCGCCCTTTTCCGCTTTTTCTTCTGCTCTAATAAATATTTCATAAAAGGTACTGCTATTAAGAACTGTTTTTCCGGTACCGGCTTCGCCTTCAACAAAAATGAGTTGGTTCTTTTTTCCAGTATACAGTGAATCAAAGATTTTTTGAATGATAATTTCTTTAATGTTTTCTTGTTCTTGTGTGAGTTTATGAAGAGGTGACGCCTTAAACACAGCTGAATCCTTTATTTCACTTTCAACAGGAAAGAGTTCCTTATTATATTTCCGAAGCTTTTTCCATACTTTTCTGAAAATACTATCAAGTTCATTTGCAGGATAGTACTTATTTTGCGGATTTCCCCTTAGATTATGGATTTTTCTCACATGATCAACGCTCATCATATAAAGCATCAATCGATTTTCTATATCTAAAGTCAAAGATTTGTTAAAATGTTCGTGTCCAATAATATATAAGGTGGAATTATGTGTTGTCAGCTGATATTGCCATTTGTCGGGATCTGCCTGGTTGGAATAATGTTGTTTAGTTCTCTGGATAATATTATTTGATTCACCAATATATACTTCAAAATCTTCTTTGTCTTTCCAATTATGTATATACACGGTTGGAAACTGCAGCATAATATCATTCTCTTTTCCAGAGGCATGTACTTTGCTTTCAAATTCTTTTAAACCACGTTCATCGTCTGTGATTTTACAAACGATGGGTGCTATCTCTCTTCCCATATCTATGCCCTTTAATCTTTTTTATTGACTAGTTTTCTTGATTTATCTAATGTATTACAGTATTATAATTTTAAGTAAATAAGATCCAATAAATTATACCACAATGGAATATAGAAGTCTATTTCCAGAGCAGCTACTTAAATAAAAAAGTAAAGAGGACTTCAGGACCACATAATGAGCTGGAATATCAGATGAAGGGTGAAGTTCCTGAGAAAGCTAGTTGGATCAGCTGAAAGAATATATTGAAGAGAGGTGTATGGATTTGGATAAATGGGTAGATGTAACAGAAGCATTTTCAGAGAAAGAAAGACATTACAGTGGTACTTATCTGGAAATCGATGAGGTATATGGCGAACTGCTCGAAGTAAGTTTATTCTCGTCACTGGAGGGACCATACGAAATCTATTTTTCATTTGAAAGATTTTATGGTATTATTTATGCCGAAGAGCAGGATGCTGCCGTAGAGCGAGAACAGGTAAAAAAAGAACTGTTGCAGGAATATCTGGACTATAAGGAACCAAGAGGAGACTTTATAGATTCCTTTGCAAAAAAGCACAAAGTGTGTATGCCGGGTAATATTCTGTTTGACGCGTCATCTTTGTTTGAGTAAGGGGTGTATTGTCTATGAGATTTCTAAAAGAGCTGCTTTGGTTTTTAC
This sequence comes from Blautia liquoris, assembly GCF_015159595.1. Classification (NCBI taxonomy): domain Bacteria; kingdom Bacillati; phylum Bacillota; class Clostridia; order Lachnospirales; family Lachnospiraceae; genus Blautia; species Blautia liquoris. The sequence continues at coordinate 1,543,872 of NZ_CP063304.1, forward strand.
TTTTTGCTTTTCTTGGAGGTGTTGTTTTATTGATGCTGCTGGCAGTTTTTGCAGCAACTATAGCTGTTGAGTTCTGGTGGTTTATCTTCTGGGTTCCTGCCGGAGCTATTATCATAGGGGTGGCTGCATTTCTGATTCTCTCGCTGATCAAGATGCCAAAATTGAAAATTATGACACTATCTTTGTCGAAGAGAACTTGGGGATGAAAACCAACTGTCAAAAAGGACATATTTAGCTGAAATATCAGCTCTTTTTGCAGATTTCAATAGTTCCAGCATGGCAATCGTTCCTTTTTCTACAGCAAGCTTGCGACGTTTGTAACCGACAGTCCTTTTGTCAACCTCCTTTGTTTCATTAACCCTGTTCTTTTTGTTTTCAGTAGAGAGCAAAATACTGTTAACAGGAAGAAAGGTGCTTCCATCAGACCAGCCTAATGTAAGCACAATTTTTGTGTATCTGTCCGTAAATCATTTGAATCAAGGCTATTGACACAGATGTTTTGAGCGAGTATCAGGATAAGTGATTCTATAGAAGCTCGGATAATCTTTCTGGATCGAAGAGCAGCGGAATTCTATGCAGAGGTTTGAAGGAATCGAACAGATATTCAGGTTGCTACAAATGTTTTTAGGGTCTATGCTTCTGAAGAAGTAAAGAATATTCCTTTACTTTGCTTTTGGTAGTGTATTACAATGCCAGATATGCTAGAATGAAATTATAAATGATTTGAATGGAGAGATATAGTTGGCACCCAGACTGCTGAAAGGAGCGTGTTAAGAATGGGCTTTTATCTTAATAGTAATAAACCTGTTTCGCTTTACCTCAGTGAAACCAGGAATCCCTATTTTGTTGATAAGACAGAGATATTATGTGAACTTATGCCTCTTGTAGAGAGAGGAAATCAGTATATTTGTATCACGCGGCCGCGAAGGTTCGGGAAGACCATCATGGCAAACATGATCGGCGCATTCTTTGGAAAAAACAATAAAGGTGTTATGTTTGATACTCTGAGCGTGGCAGCGCAGGAAGGATATAATAAGCATAGAAATCAGCATAATGTAATCTGTATCAGCCTCAATGAGATGCCGGGAACAAGAACATACGCGGCATATATTGATCGTATTAAGCAAAAATTACTTGATGATCTGATGAAGGCTTATCCGGAGGCAGCAATTAGTGAAACAGATACGCTTTGGGATGCATTAAATACCATACATGAAGAGAGCGAAGAGGAGAAGTTCATTTTTGTATTGGACGAGTGGGATTTTATCTTCCATAGAAGCTTTGTAACAGACGAAGATAAGATAAGCTATATTTCATTTTTAAGTAGTTTGTTAAAAGATCAGCCTTATGTGGAACTTGCTTATATGACAGGTATTCTCCCGATTGCAAAGTACTCCAGTGGTTCAGAAATTAATATGTTTTTAGAGTATACGATGGCATCTAAAGAACGCTTTGGTGAATATTTCGGGTTCACTGACAATGAAGTAAAGATGCTGTATGAACGTTATAAGACAAATACTCTCGAGCCTATGGTAACATTGAAAGGATTACGGAAGTGGTACGATGGATATGAAACGATGAGTGGAGTCAAACTTTATAATCCTCGATCAATCGTAGCGTCTTTGTCGGACAATCAGCTTGCAGACTATTGGACAAGTTCCGGACCATATGATGAAGTATTTTATTATGTGAAGAATAATATTGCAGGTGTTCGAGATGATATAGCTAAGATGATTGCGGGAGAAGAGGTTCGGGCTCAAGTCTCAGAGTACTCTGCCACATCGACGGAAATCAAGACACGAGATGAGGTTTTATCTGAAAAAGGGAAATGACCAAAACCCTATTGGAATCGTATGACAAACAACTGGCAGAGGCTGCCGGGGCTGATCTGTACGAGATTAGTCTTCAAGAAGATAGAAAGTGATAAGCAATCCCCGAAAGTCCAGTCTGACTTTCGGGGATTATTTATTCATCTGCCAGTTCATAAAGCCAGAAATGATTTTTCTGAAAATCAAGGATTCCTTCATCTGCTGACATGTTAAGCAGATAACAAAAAAATAAGGTACTCGGAAAGCTTGATTCTAACGGTACATTTTTATATTTATCTGGCTTAACAAAGCTCTTGTTAAGTAAAAATATATGTGCAATATGTACATTAAAATCTAATAAATCGCAAAATAATTAAACAATATGTTGACAACTGCGTAAATCAGTGCTATATTTCTAATGGGCAGATTAGAAGTTACATCGATTTTTACCTTACTTTAAAGATGCTTTCAGAAGAATTCTGTTCTCGTTTTCTGCACTGTAGTCCAAAAGGAGCATTTCATTTAGTATATTTGAGGCAATAATTGCTTTCTCTTTATTTCGGACATAGAGTTTTTTAATATCACTGCGAATCAAGGAGGTATTTCCAAGACTTGATATGATCACAAGGGAATCACTGCGGAAGTATTGTTCCACCTGCATTCCCAGGATGTCACCGATGACGATGCCAGTCTGGTCCTTATGATTTCGCAGGAAGCATGTCAGGTCCGACCCGGGTGTATTGATGAAGATATCCGTTGGCAAAAACCAGTCCAAAAACTGATTTCGTATAGGAATATTGCAGATATCTTCAAGAATAAGGAATGGATATTCGTCATGCAGCATGTGTTTTGCCTGATTCACCAGATCAGAATAATCCGGATGTATTTTGCAGAATAAAGGATTGTTATTTTCACAGTCTAAAAAGAGTATCGGAATGTAATAGTCTTTTGTGAACTGCTCTGTCACGGTGTCATCGGCGTCAATGATGAATAAAGCATCCGGATGGTGTCTGGTAGTGAAGGATACATCTTCCGACAAGTTCTTGGAATTAATCAGGATTGTCTGAAATCCGGAAAGTTTTAATTGATTGCTCAGTTCCGAGGCGAGATCATAGAACATCAGCTTTTTACTGGAACAGTTTTCTACCTTCAGATTGACGATAATAGCGACCAGTCGGCTTTGATTCTTCAGACGTGGTTCGCCGCTGACATGAAGTTCATAATGAAGCCTGGTTGCAGTTTCCATAATCTTTAGACGAGTTTCATGACTGATTCTTTCTTTTTCGGAATGATTTAATACATAGGATACGGTAGCGACAGAGACATTACACTCTCTTGCAATATCACGCATAGTGGTTTTATGACGAGACATAAGTAGTACATCCTTTCACAGTTATTATAGATATCTTAGCACAAAAATGTAGGCGGGGGTAAAAAAAATGAGGAAAAAATATCAATCTTTATTTTTTTCAATAGTACTTTGGGGAAGCGGTCAGTTCTTTGTGAAAAAAGAAAGAATAAAAGGGCTTCTGCTTTTTCTGTCGCAGATAACTTTATTTGGGATAGAGCTTATTACGGGGTACTGGCTTAATTTATTTGCAGGCCAGATCGAACATTTCAGTATACGTCTCTATGGTGGCTTTTTTACAAAGGGAATCTGGGGATTGTTTACTCTGGGTGAGGTGCAGGGAGCAGCGGGTGATAACTCAACGATTCTAATGGTGAAAGGAATTATTGCTTTCATTATACTTGTTGGATTTGCAGTAGTCTATGTCTACAATCTGTATGACAGTCTAATGCCATCTATATACCTTCCGGACAAGGATGTGGGGCTTAAAAAAACCTCACGCGCTAAAGCAAAACGCAAGATGTTTCCTTATCTTGTACTGTCTCCATCGCTGATCATTATTATCTTTGTAGTTCTGATGCCAATTGTATTTTCAATTCTCACGGCTTTTACGAACTATGATACAAAACATCAGCCACCGGCAAATTTAATTGACTGGGTAGGATTTGATAATTTTGTGAAGCTCGTCCGTGTTCCAGTCTGGAGCAAGACATTTGGAGTGGTTCTGATCTGGAATGTTATATGGGCACTGGCTGCAACGCTTTCAACATTCTTTATGGGTCTTTTACAGGCGATGATGCTTAATAGTAAATATGTGAAACACAAGTCGTTTTTCCAAACAATTTATATACTGCCGTGGGCAATCCCCGGGATGATTTCGCTTTTGGTTTTTCGAAATCTGCTGAATGGACAGTTCAGTCCGGTGAATCAGATTTTGCTGAATGCTGGTCTGATATCGGAACGGATTCCATTTCTTACGAATCCTGTTTTGGCAAAAATCTGTATTATAGGGGTAAACCTCTGGATGGGGTTTCCGACTTTCATGGTGATGATTCTTGGTGTACTGTCTAATCAGGACGTGAGCCTGTATGAGGCAGCACAGATTGACGGAGCCAACCGGATGCAGGTATTTGCTCATATAAAACTGCCTTTGCTTATGAGGGCAATGTCTCCGCTTCTTGTCATGAACCTGGCTGGAAACTTTAATAATTTTGGAGCTATATATTTCCTTACCAGCGGAGGACCTACAAATCCTAAACTGCAGTTTGCCGGAGATACGGATATTTTGATTTCATGGATATATAAACTAACTCTGAACCAGAGGATGTATAGTATGGCTGCGGTAATGAATATTCTGATCTTTATTTTTATAGCAGCTGTTTCAATATGGAATTTCAGCAGAACAAATGCATTTCAGGAAATATAAGAATAATGAAATTGGGAGGCTAAACAGTATGAAAAAAAAATATAACGGGAAGTCAGTGATGGGGTGGGCCCTAGTGCATCTGGAACTGATTGGTGTCGCTTTGTTTGTCATTGTACCAATATTTTGGATTATTATTTCTTCTTTTAATCAGGGGAACGGACTGGCATCTGCGACGCTCATTCCAAAAGAGCTGACACTGGATAACTATAAGAACCTGTTCCTGAATACAAATTATGCTAAATGGTTTAAGAACTCTTTCCTTATTGCGGTTTTAAATGCCGTTATCAGTGTTGCACTTATCATGCTGACAGCATGGATTATGTCGAGATTTCAATTTAAGGGCAGGAAGACGGGTCTGATGACAATTTTAATTATATCAATGTTCCCGACGTTTTTATCAATGACTGCAATTTATACTTTGTTCTGGAATTTCGGGCTTTTAAACAAGCCCTATGCACTGGTTATTATCTACGCATCGGGAGCCATTCCTTATAATGTTTGGCTGGTGAAAGGATATCTGGATGGAATTCCAAAGGATATTGATGAGGCGGCATACATAGATGGCAGTACTTATTTTCATACCTTTACTAGAATCATACTACCCTTGTCTAAGCCGATCATTACATACTGTGCAGTATCGCAGTTTATGTCTCCTTGGATGGACTATATTCTGCCGAATCTTCTGTTGTCGAGTGATGAAAATAAAACTTTGGCAGTTGGTCTTTTCAGTATGATTTCGGGTAAAGAGAATTCCAACTTTACCATGTTTGCAGGAGGTGCAGTTCTAATCGCCGTCCCGATCACGATTTTGTTTATGTTTTTCCAGAAGTATCTTGTTCAGGGGATATCTGCAGGAGCCAACAAAGGGTGATACAAACGGGGACATTCAATTTTGGTATACAATGGAGCGAAGCTTCGGATGTTAACCGTTAAAGTAGCGAGGTATGAGTTGGTTATACAAAGAAACGAGGTTCCAAAAGTATAAATTAAAATTTGAGGAGGAAATGTGAAGTGAAGAAGAGATGGGTTTTAGGTTTGGGAACTACGGTGCTGGCGATTGGGCTGGCCGGATGCGGGCAGCTTCCCCAAGATACGAGTGCTGCAAATACTAATACGAAAGAAGAATCAAAAAGTGTTTCGTCATCTCTGTCAAAAAGTGATGATGGAAAACTTGAGCCGGAGGAAGGAGCAAGTTTGAGATTTAGAACAGGGGATGAAGAATTTGGAAATGCGGTTGCAAAGCTTTTTGAGGAGAAATACAAAGTACCCGTTAAGGTTGAAGAAGGTAATTCATTAGATTTTACGAAAGATGTGATGGAAGCAGCGTCAGGAGAAGGACCAGATGTGTTTATGAGTCCGCATGATAAGACATTGGAGGGTATTCAGGCAGGAATCTTTACAGAACTAGATCCTTCACTGGTAGAAAGCCTGGAATCAGATATCAGTGATGTTGCGATGAAGACAGTCACAGTCGATGACAAGGTATATGGGGTTCCGGTTTCGATTGAGACAAATGTGATGTTTTACAATAAGTCAGTGCTAAAGGATAAACCGGCTTCCACATTTGACGAATTGAAAAAAGAAGCAGAAGAGTTTAACAACCAGAAGGAAAATAAGTTCATATATTTGTCAGATGTCACTACCGGATCACCGATTTATCCGATGCTTGGCACCTATGGTTTCCGGCTTTTCGGTGAAAATGGAACGGACGAAGACCACCCTGGCTTTGACACACCGGAATTCGAAAAAGGGCTGGAAGTTCTTGCGGATTATCACAATATTATGCCGATCTCATCTGGAGATCTGTCCAATGCTGATTTCCTTACGAATCAGTTTACGGAAGGAAAGACTGGTTATCTGCTCGGAGGTCCGTGGAATGTGAAGACCTTTCGTGAAGCGGGCGTCGACTTTGGCGTCACTAATCTGGTAACGTATGACGGTCATGAACAGAAACCATTTGCATTTGTGCAGAACGCACACGTATCTGCATATACAAAGTATCCAAAGACAGCTCAGTTGTTTGCAGAGTTTCTGGTGTCTCCGGAAAGCGCAGAACTTTTGTATTCGAAAGCCTTTAAGATTACTTCACGGTCAGATATTACATCTGTGGATGGATTAAAAGAGGACAAAGAATTAACTGCCATAGCGAAAGCTTTTGAAAAGAGTATTCCAATGCCCAGTGCTCAGAGGATTTCTGCCTATTGGACGATTACTTCGAATATTGGACCTGCAGTATTTGATCAGCAGATGACTCCGAAGGAAGGCGCAAAAAAGGCACAGGAAGACTGGGATGCATTCTTGCAGACAGAATAGAGAGTGATTGTTAAGGAGGAGATATATAGTTTTGAATTTACAAGCGATTTGCCATAGACCAAAAAGTAACTATGCATATGCCATCTGTGACAACACAATTCTTATTCGGATCCGAACAGCAAAAGGCGACTGCAAGAGAGTTCGTTTGGTAATTGGTGTAAAGCACAAGTGGGCAGATAAAGAGACTTATGATATGGAGAAGACTGCATCGGATCACTTGTTTGATTACTATCAGTTCAGTTATCAAGTGAGAGAATCACAACTGGGGTATTATTTTCTGATCTCCGATGACACGACAACTGTTGTGTATTCGGAGTCAGGGTTTTCCCAAAAATTTGATGATGAGAATGCTTATTTTCATTATTTTCAATATCCATATATCAATGAGCCAGATGTTCATAAGGTACCTGAATGGGTACATAAGGCAGTTTTTTATCAGATCTTTGTGGATCGATTTGCCAGAGGAAATGACGGTTTTCAGGCAGACTTAAGGCCTTGGGGAGAGCTGCCGGATCCACACAGCTTTTACGGTGGAGATCTTAAAGGTATTCTGGATAAGCTTGATTATCTGTGTGATCTGGGAATCAATGCTCTATATCTGACACCAATTTTTAAATCGCCGAGCAATCACAAGTACGATACTTGCGATTACCGGGAGGTAGATCCGATGTTTGGCGATAAAGAGACATTGGTCAGGCTGGTTTGTGAAGCACATAAGAGAGGAATGCGGGTGGTGCTCGATGGCGTATTCAATCACTGCAGCTGGTATTTGCCGCAGTTTCAGGATGTCCTGAGAAATGGAGACAAGTCGAAATACAAGGACTGGTTTTATATAGAAAGTTTTCCGATTACACGATATTCCGAAAAAGAGGTAAACGACTACAGCAGACCGCTTGATCTTTCAAATTTAAATTATAAAGTATTTGCCACGAGTCCGAATATGCCGAAACTTAATACAGAGAACAGGGAAATACGTCAGTATCTTCTGGATACGGTAGTCTATTGGATGCGGGAAGCAGATCTGGATGGCTGGCGTCTGGATGTATCGGATGAAGTGAGCCATGACTTTTGGCGTGAATTCCGCAAAGTAGTAAAGCAAGAGAATCCGGATACGCTGATTCTGGGCGAGAACTGGCATAATGCTTATCCTTGGCTTATCGGAGACCAGTTCGATGGTGTAATGAATTATCCATTTACAAAGTCTGCAATTGAGACATTTGCAATGGAAAGAAAAAATGCGGCTGATCTTGCAGCTGATCTGTCGGGATATCTGATGCAAAACACATGGCAGGCACAAAATGCTATGTTAAATCTTCTGGACAGTCACGATACTATGCGGTTTCTTACCTGGTGTGATTATGATGAGGAGAAGTTAAAGATGGCGTGGATGCTGATGTTTACCTACGTAGGTATGCCGTGTATCTATTACGGGGATGAGATCGGAATGTCCGGGAAGGGAGATCCGGACTGCAGGAGAACCTTTGAGTGGGATGAGAATAAATGGAATTTAGATTTGCATGAATTTGTGAAGGACCTTATTCATATACGAAAAAAAAGGAAGTCTCTTCAATATGGAGGGATCAAAATATATACTGAGGACGAGGTGTTTTATCTGTATAGGGAACATAGGGAAGAAAAAACATTAATGGTATTGAATTTGACACAGAAAACAATCGCTCTTGAGAGGGGATGGAAATGTGCCCTGACTACTAGAAAATTTGAAGACGGAAATATGAATTCGACGTCAAGTGCGATCTTTTATCTATAGGGGAAAGACTATAATGTAGGGAGAAGTTTTATGAATAACAGTTCAAGCAGGAAAAGAGTAGTTATATGTAAACTTTCAACAGTTGCTGTGATCTCAATGATAATTTGCGCTCTTGCAATCAACAACACCTTATCAGTCTGGGGATACAGCGAGTCAACTAAAGATTCATCGGTAGAAAATTCTTCAAGTTTTTCTACCGACGTGATATACCAAATTGTAACAGATCGATTTTTGGATGGGAATCCTGGAAACAATCCCCAGGGGGATGCTTTTGATGTAAATAATATGAGAAAGTATCATGGAGGTGATTGGGCAGGAATTGTAGAAAAACTAAACGATGGATATTTCACAAAGATGGGGATTACAGCTTTATGGATTTCATCTCCTGTTGAAAATATTACAACAATTGATCCATCAAACAATACAGCATCATATCATGGATATTGGGGACGAGATTTTTTTAGGACTAATGAAGCTTTTGGAACGATGAAGGACTTCCAGAAAATGATTGATGTGGCTCATGAAAAAGACATTAAGATTGTTATTGATTTTGTTCCGAACCATACCTCAACAGCAGAGTTAGGGAATACAATATTTCCTGAAGATGGAAGGCTGTACCGAGACGGAAAATTGGTGAGTGGTTTTAAGACGGATAGTAAAAATATCTTTAACCATGAAAGCTGGACAGATTTTAGCACGTATGAAAATGGAATATACCATAGCATGTATGGTCTTGCAGATTTAAATCAATTGAACCCCGCAATAGATAGTTATCTGAAAGAGTCTATTGATCAATGGCTTGACTTAGGTGTTGATGGAATTCGTGTAGATGCCGTAAAACATATGCCAGAGGGATGGCAGAAGAGTTGGTTAAGTAATATATACGGGGAGCATCAAACCTTTATATTTGGAGAATGGTTTACAGGATCGACAGATTCAGATAAACAGATGGAAGATTTCGCTAATAAAAGTGGAATGAGTTTGTTGGATTTTAGATTTGCAAATGCTGTTCGTAATACGATCGGTGAAAAAAATATGACGATGAAGCAATTATACAATGTAATGGATTCAAGGTCTTCTGATTTTGAGGAAGTGAATGATCAAGTGACCTTTATTGACAATCATGATATGGAACGTTTTATGTCGTTATCTGAAAATGATTCGAAGGCGGTAGATCTTGCTTATGTTTTATTGCTGACGTCAAATGGTATTCCTACTATTTATTATGGATCTGAGCAGTATTTGCAAGGTGAGAGTGATCCTGATAATAGAGCCGACATGCCTTCGTTTACTACTGATTCAAATGCATATAAAATAATCGGAAGCTTGGCGCCACTTAGAAAAACAAACCCGGCTTTAGCTTATGGAACACTGGAAGAAAGATGGCTTAACAATGATGTGATGATTTTTGAAAGAGAATTTGCAGGAAGTGTTGTATTGACAGCGGTAAACCGCAGTCAGAGAGATTATGATATTCAAAATTTAGTCACAAGTCTCCCTTATGGAGAATATCAGGATGTATTAACCGGAATCATGGGCGGCGAATCTATTACTGTCTCCAAAGAGGGCAAAGTCAAGCCGTTTAAAGTAAAAGCTGGTGAATCTGCGGTGTGGGAATATACTAAAGCTGATATCGAGAATCCTAGAATAGGAAACGTTGATCCAATGATGGGAATTTGCGGAAATGATGTGACAATTACAGGAAGAGGATTTGGAGAAAAAACAGGAATAGTCTATTTTGGAGAAATCACTGCAAATGTCCAAGCGTGGAGTGACAGTAAAATTACAGTAAATGTACCTAATTTAAATGCCGGTAAATATAATTTAAAAGTTGTTTCAGCGAATAATAAAGAAAGTAATATGTATAAAAATTTTGAAGTGTTAAGCGGAAAACAGACGACAGTTAGATTTATAGTAAACAATGCTGAGACATTTTATGGGTCTAACGTTTATTTGGTTGGAAATGTATATGAACTGGGGAACTGGGATACGTCTAAGGCGATTGGACCATTGTTTAATTCAACCTCTACAATAGGAGTATATCCAACATGGTTTTATGATGTAAATGTTCCGGCGGGAAGAAACATAGAATATAAGTTTGTGAAAATTGACACGGATGGAAAAGTGAATTGGGAGGGCGGTGAAAACCATAAATTTAAAGTACCGGATGACGAAACTGCAGAAATCATTGTAAATTGGAAGTGAGAGTATGATTTTGTCCTGGCTGTGAAAAAGCATTTTGTAGTATAATATTGAAAAATATAATCCCTGTCGTCTGATATGATAAAATTCTACTCAGCGGCAGGGTATAATTTTATCAAAAATTGATCTTGAATATGGATATTTCCTTTCCAAAATGGTATAATACAAGAGTAATATGTTATCCCTTATCTGTTTAGCAAAGTGTAATGGATAAGATATTAGCTCTAATTATAAGGGAGAGTTGGAGAAATGTTAGACAATTTTAAGTACCCCAAAGAAATCGCAAGAGATGTTGCTTTACAGGAAAAGAAAAAAAGAAAACGAAAAAAAATGACACAGAAAGAATTAAGCGAAAGGACAGGAATAAGCCTTGCTTCTTTAAAACGCTTTGAACAGACAGGAGAGATTTCTTTTGTTTCTTTAATAAAAATAGCGGATATACTGGGCGAAAAAGAGGTAGTTGGAAAACTGTTTACTAGTAAAGACTATCAATCTATTCAGGAGGTTATCGATGAGAGAAATCAAGAGTCTGACCGTAAAATATCATGGAAGAACAGTAGGAACTCTGGCTGAGACAATAGAAAAAAAAGGTGCATTCCAATATGATAGAGAATGGTTGAAAGATGGTTTTTCCATCAGTCCATTAAGCCTTCCCCTAGAGACAAAAGTCTTTATACCAAAGACCAATGTTCTGGAAGGCCTGTTTGGCGTGTTTGCAGATTCTCTTCCGGATGGATGGGGAAGACTCCTGGTAGATCGAATGCTTTTGACTCGTGGCATATCTCCGGCCGAAGTTTCTCCTGCCCAGAGACTTGGAATTGTTGGGAGTACAGGCATGGGTGCATTGGAATATTATCCGGAATTGATGCAGCTGGATGAAAAAGAACGGATGGACTTTGACCAGATGTCACAAGAGTGTAGTAAGATTTTAAATGAGCAGAAAAGTGAGAACCTCGATACCTTGTTTATACTGGGAGGTTCTTCTGGTGGAGCAAGGCCAAAAGTGCTGCTTTCCTTAAATGGTGAATCATGGATTGTGAAGTTCCCATCTTCTTATGATCGAAAATCAATAGGTGAAGAGGAATACCGATATATGAAATGTGCCAGAAGATGTGAGATCACTGTGCCGGAAGTACAATTGTTTCCATCGAAAAAATCGAAAGGGTATTTTGGCGTAAAGCGTTTTGACAGACTGGATGGCGGGAAAGTTCATATGCTGACGGCTTCTGGTCTGCTGGAAACATCACATAGAATTCCCAATCTGGACTATCATGATCTGATGAAATTAACCTATCTTCTCACAAAGAACACTCAGGAGATGGAGGAGATGTACCGGAGAATGTGCTTTAATGTTTATGCCCACAACAGGGATGATCATTCAAAAAACTTTAGTTTCTTATACGATGAAGGGGAAAAAAGATGGGAATTGTCTCCTGTCTACGATTTGACTTACAGCAATTCAATCGGCGGTGAACATGCCACCTGTGTTAATGGTAATGGAAAGGATCCGGGGATAGAGGAACTGCTTGCGGTAGGAACAAAGGCGGGAATTTTGGAAAGTAAAGCCAGGAGAATCGCAAAAAAAACAGAAGAGATTGTGAGAACTGAGCTGAAAGATATATTGGACTCATATTAGATAGATACTCCAAAACAACTTGCAAACAATGAACTAGATTGATATAATGATAAAATGGAAAAAAACTTATTAGAGAAAATAAATCAGGCACCTGAAGAGGAGCCTGCGAGACAATATTTTTTTATGAAACTGGCAAAAGAGCTGGTGGAGGCAAAAAGCAAAGAGGCCAAAAGGCCTCTTACATTTGACGTTGTGACATTCGGATGTCAGATGAACGCAAGAGATTCTGAGAAACTGGTAGGAATTCTGGAAGGTGCAGGTTACATAAAATCAGAAAGTGAGGAGTCGGATTTTGTGATCTATAATACCTGCACAGTTCGAGAAAATGCCAACTTGAAGGTTTATGGACGACTGGGCAGTCTGAAGCGGGTAAAGAGGAGAAATCCTCATATGATGATAGGATTATGCGGTTGTATGATGCAGGAATCACAAGTGGTTGAGAAGATTAAAAAGAGTTATCCCTTTGTAGATCTGATTTTCGGAACGCATAATATCTATAAATTCGCCGAATTATTAGTATATGCACTGGTAAATAATTCAATGGTTATTGATGTCTGGAAAGACACGGATCGAATCGTGGAGAATCTTCCAGTGGACAGAAAGTATTCGTTTAAGTCCGGGGTAAATATTATGTTTGGCTGCAACAATTTCTGCAGCTACTGTATTGTCCCTTATGTCAGGGGGAGAGAACGCAGCCGGAATCCGGAGGATATCATATCGGAAATCAATCAATTGGTTTCTGACGGAGTAAAAGAGGTTATGCTTTTGGGACAGAATGTAAACTCCTATGGTAAGAACCTCGAATATCCTGTGACATTTGCAGAACTTCTGGAGAAGATTGCTGCTATTGAGGGTGTTGAGAGAATTCGATTTATGACTTCTCATCCGAAAGACTTATCCGATGAACTGATCCGTGTGATGGGTCGATATCCAAAAATCTGTAATCATCTTCATCTGCCCCTGCAGTCGGGGAGCTCAAAGATCTTAAAGGATATGAACAGGCATTATACGAAAGAAGAGTATCTCCTTCTTGTTGACAAAATCCGAAAAAGTGTGCCGGACATTTCACTGACCACGGATATTATTGTAGGATATCCGGGGGAGACAGAAAAAGATTTTGAACAGACCATGGATGTTGTGAGAAAGGTGCGCTACGACAGTGTATTTACTTTTATTTATTCAAAACGGACAGGAACACCTGCCGCTGCAAGGGAAGAGCAGGTACCAAAGGATGTGGTAAAAGATCGCTTTAACCGCCTGCTAAAGGAAGTACAAACCATTTCCGCTGAACAGATCAACCGTTTTTTAGGTACCGTTCAAGAGGTTTTGGTGGAAGGTGTGAATGAGCAAGATCCTTCACTTGTCACCGGAAGAATGACGAATAATGTACTGGTTCATTTTCCCGGAGATGTATCCATGATCGGGACATTTCGTCAGGTACACCTCGAAACTTGCAAAGGTTTTTACTATATGGGAAAAGAGAGATAATTGTGGCACTATCACCAATGATGCAGCATTATGTTGCGACAAAAGAAAAATATAAGGATTGCATTGTGTTTTATAGACTGGGCGACTTCTATGAGATGTTTTTTGATGATGCAAAAACCGTGTCGGAAGAATTAGAACTGACTCTGACGGGAAAAGACTGCGGACTTAAAGAACGGGCTCCGATGTGCGGAATTCCTTATCATGCCGCCGAGACCTATATTGAAAAGTTGATTGAAAAGGGATATAAAGTTGCTGTCTGTGAACAGGTGGAAGATCCGAAGACAGCGAAGGGGATTGTAAAAAGAGAAGTAATCCGCGTGGTAACTCCGGGAACGAATATGAATAGTCAGGGGCTTGACGAGGCGAAAAACAACTATATCATGTCAATTGTCTGTATGGATGAACGCTTTGGTTTGGCAGTAGCTGATATTTCCACCGGTGAGTGTCAGGTAACGGAGGTGGACAAAGCACCAAAACTGATAGACGAAATCAATAAATTTGTGCCCTCGGAGATCATCTGTAATCAGTCACTTCTCGTAAGCGGAATCGACTGCCTGGAATTGAAAGAGAAGTTGAGTATCTGCGTCAACTCGTTGGATGACTGGTATTTTGACGATGAAAATTGTGAAAAGGTTCTAAAAGAGCATTTTAAAGTATTGTCTCTGGAGGGACTTGGCCTTTCTGATTACAGCTGTGGACTAATTGCCTGCGGGGCTTTGTTTCAGTATCTCTATGAGACACAGAAATCAGATATGCCACAGATGACATCTGTCACACCCTATGTCACGGATCGATTTATGGTAATTGACAGTTCAAGCAGGAGAAATCTGGAGCTGGTGGAAACCATGCGTGAAAAGTCCAAAAAAGGATCCCTTCTTTGGGTCCTTGATAAGACAAAAACTGCTATGGGAAGCCGTATGCTCCGTTCTTTCCTAGAGCGGCCGCTGATTGATGCTGATGAAATAAACCGCCGCCTTTCGGCCATAGAAGAACTGAATACTCAGGGAATGTTAAGAGATGAGATGAGGGAATACCTGCGTCCGGTATATGACCTGGAACGACTCATCAGCCGGATCAGTTATCAGTCGGCGAATCCCAGAGATCTGATTGCATTTAAAACTTCTCTGGAGATGCTCCCTTTTATCAAACAGCTCTTAAACTCCTTTGAAAGTAATATGATGAGAGAGATACAAGATGAGATGGATCCGCTTGAAGATTTATATCAGCTGATTGACTCGTCAATTGTAGATGATCCTCCGCTTGCCATGAAAGAGGGCGGAATCATAAAAGATGGCTGCGATGAGAATATAGACAAGTTTCGTCATGCCAAGCAGGATGGGAAGCAGTGGATCAGTGATCTGGAAGCTTCAGAGAGAGAAAAAACAGGGATCCGTAATCTCAAGATCAAGTTTAATAAAGTATTCGGATATTGTATTGAAGTGACGAATTCTTTTAAAGACAAAGTTCCGGATACCTATACCAGAAAACAGACACTTGTGAATGCTGAGCGGTATATTACTCCGGAGCTAAAGAAGATTGAAGATACTGTACTCGGCGCAGAGGATCGGCTTTATTCTTTGGAGTATGAAAAATTCTGTACCATCAGGGATACGGTTGCAGGCGAGGTTGTCCGGATACAAAAGACAGCAAGAGCAATCGCCCATTTGGATGTCTTTTCCTCACTTTCACTTGTTGCCGAAAGGAACAGTTATGTAAGACCAAAGTTAAACAATAAAGGAGGTCTGGATATTAAAGGCGGGCGTCATCCTGTTGTTGAGAAAATGATTCCCAATGATATGTTTATTGCAAACAATACTTATCTGGATAAGCAGGATCATCGCCTGGCCGTGATCACAGGACCGAATATGGCAGGAAAGTCAACCTATATGAGGCAGACCGCTCTCATTGTACTGATGGCCCAGATTGGTTCTTTCGTTCCTGCAGACCAGGCAGATATAGGTATCGTAGATCGTATTTTCACCCGTGTCGGAGCATCAGATGATCTGGCAAGCGGACAGAGTACCTTTATGGTTGAGATGACAGAGGTTGCCAATATTCTGCGAAATGCTACGGCTGACAGTCTTCTGATTCTTGACGAAATTGGAAGAGGTACAAGCACTTTTGACGGACTAGCTATCGCCTGGGCGGTGATTGAACATGTTTCCGATAAAAAATTGCTGGGAGCAAAAACGCTGTTTGCAACCCATTACCATGAATTGACCGAACTGGAAGGAAAGGTTTCAGGTGTACATAACTACTGCATCGCGGTAAAAGAAAAGGGCGATGATATTGTTTTTTTACGAAAAATTGTGGCAGGCGGTGCCGATAAGAGTTACGGAATTCAGGTTGCACGTCTGGCCGGGGTTCCGGAAAACGTGTTAAAACGAGCAAAAGAACTTGTCGAACAGTTAGTTACCTCAGATATTACTTCTGCAGTCAGGGATATGACCAAAAAGGAGAAAAACAGTGAACAAAAACCTCATTACGATGAAGTTGATATGACACAGATGTCTTTTTTTGACACAGTTCAGGATAACTCGATCGTCGATGAGATTAAAGAACTGGATCTTTCGAATTTAACTCCGATGGATGCGATGAACATATTATACAGTCTTCAAAACAAAATCAGGAACAGGTGGTAAATTGTGGATAAGGACAAAAGAGTAATTCAGGTTTTAGACAAAGACACCATTGACCAGATTGCGGCCGGAGAAGTGGTTGAACGTCCGGCCTCCATTGTAAAAGAGCTAATTGAAAATGCGATAGATGCTGCTGCCAGTGCAGTTACGGTAGAGATCAGGGAAGGTGGAATCTCATTCATTCGAATCACAGACAACGGAAGCGGAATTCCAAAAGACCAGGTGCGCCTGGCTTTTTGTCGTCATGCGACGAGTAAAATCAGAAGTGCCGCTGATCTTTTTGATATATCTTCCCTTGGTTTTCGCGGAGAGGCCCTCTCAAGCATCGCAGCGGTAGCTCAAGTGGAACTGATCACAAAAATATCCGAAGATTTGACAGGTATCAGATATGTGATTGAGGGAGGCGAGGAGAGATCCTTTGAAGAAATTGGGGCGCCGAATGGAACGACTTTTCTTATCAGAAATCTGTTCTATAATACACCGGCAAGAGCAAAATTCCTAAAGTCCGCTTTGGGTGAATCTAATGCAGTTTCTGCTTACGTGGAACAAATGGCACTGTCTAATCCCGGAATTTCCTTTAAATATATGGTAAACGGACAGACAAAACTTCACACAAGCGGAAGTTTAAATATAAAAGAACTGGTTTATCATATATACGGAAGAGAGATTACAAAGGAGCTGATTGAAATTGATTCCTCATCAGATCTAATGGAAGTTCATGGATTTTTAGGAAGACCGGCAATATCCAGAGGAAACCGAAATTTTGAACACTGCTATGTGAATGGCCGATATGTGAAAAGCAAACTTTTATCCAAGGCAATCGAAGAGGGCTATCAGGGATTTATGATGCAGCATAAGTATCCTTTTACCCTGATCTATATCAATATGGATAAATCCAAAGTAGATGTCAATGTCCATCCTGCAAAGATGGAACTTCGCTTTTCCAATCAGGAGGAGATTTTTAATCAACTCGTGAAAATGATAGCAGAGACGTTAAAAGGACGTGAAGGAATACCTGAGGTTACACCGGGAAAAGAAGAACGGACAAAGGCAGAGAAACAGACAGCGAAACATGAAGTCCCTGAGCCCTTTGAGTCAAGGCGCAGGTCCCTGCAATATCCACATACGGGAAATCAAGATCATGGAGTGCGGGGAAGCGTGTATGCTTCATCAGCCCCGCAGGCACCATCAAAACCGCATCCACAGGAGATCACTCAAGACAGTCGTTCATATGGAAAGACAGATGTAAAAAAAGCACAGGAAATGAAGAAAATTTCAGAAGAAAAACAGCCTTATGCAATCCATGAAAATAAAAGCGTCTATCGTCCCGAACAGGATAGTGTAGTACAGGATAAGAATGGTCAGCTCGAGATGTTTGATAACCGTCTGCTGTCGAAAGAAGCCCGCAGTTCACATAAGATCATCGGACAGATCTTTGATACTTACTGGCTAGTTCAGTACAATGACAGTTTGTATATCATTGATCAGCATGCCGCGCATGAAAAAGTTCTCTTTGAGAGAATGATGAGGGATTTTAAAAGCAAGAAGATTACCTCACAATACCTGAATCCTCCGGTAATTGTGACTCTAACAAATCAGGAAGAGGAGTTAATACAAAACCATAGAGATATTTTTGAAAACTTCGGCTTTGAGATTGCTCCATTTGGTGGGAGAGACTACCAGATCAGTGCAGTTCCCGATAACTTATATGGAGTGGCATCTTCTGAAATATTTATTGAAATTTTAGACCATCTGGAGGATTCCGGAAATAAAGCACTCGAAGTCTTTACTGAAAAACTGGCTTCGATGTCGTGCAAAGCGGCAGTGAAAGGAAATCATAAGCTTTCACTGCCAGAGGTTGACGCACTGATTGATGAACTTCTGACCCTTGACAATCCCTATCACTGTCCCCATGGAAGGCCTACGATAATTTCTATGTCTCGCTATGAGCTGGAAAAGAAATTTAAACGTGTTGTGTGATATGTGATACAAAGGCGGTGTGAAGCACGGAGCGATCCGTGTAACAATATTAAGTAGGAGTATGAAACTTGAAAAAACAATTGATGGTACTTACCGGTCCTACTGCTGTCGGAAAGACCAGTCTGTCAATTAAAGTGGCAGAGAGGTTGAACGGATCTATAATTTCCGCTGATTCTATGCAGGTATATAAAAAGATGGATATCGGATCTGCGAAGATTATGACGGACGAAATGTGCAATATTCCGCACTATCTCATCGACGTTCTTGAACCATGGGAAGAGTTCCATGTGGCTCGCTTTCAGCAGATGGCAATGGAAGCCATACAAGATATCTATCAGAAGAACAGACTTCCAATTCTTGTAGGAGGAACAGGTTTCTATATTCAGGCAATACTGAAAGATGTCGACTTTTCGGGGGACAGCGGGAAATCAGCATTCCGACAGGAGCTGGAGGAAAGAGCAAGGGCGGGCGGCAGCGATGAGCTTTATCAGATGCTGAAAACGGAAGATCCTGTTTCGGCGGAGAATATTCATCCGCACAATGTAAAACGGGTAATCCGCGCACTGGAATACTATCATGAGACTAAAAGTCCTATCTCTTTGCATAATGCAAAAGAGATGGAGAGGGAATCACCGTTTTGCTATTCGTATTTTGTACTAAACGATAGGCGGGAACATCTCTATGAAAGGATTAACCAGAGGGTGGATCAGATGATGGAGAAGGGGCTTTTGGATGAGGTAAAGTATTTAAAAAGCTTAGGTCTGACCAGTCAGATGGTATCTATGCAGGGACTTGGATATAAGGAATTGCTTTCTTATCTGGATGGAAATATTAGTCTTTGCGATGCAGTGGAGAGCATCAAAAGGAATACACGTCATTTCGCCAAGAGGCAGCTTACTTGGTTTAAGAGAGAAAAAAATGTTGTCTGGATTGACAAATCAAAATATGATTACGATGAAGATGCAATTCTCAATCAGATTTTACGGATCTGGGAGAAAAGAACATCGAACAGAAACGGAGAATATCATGACGATTGATAAATCGGGAATGTATAAAAAAATAGGAATCAGCAAGGAGGTATTGGGATTTGGGACAGAGGTTCTTCGAACATTGGAAGAACGGTTTGCACAAATAGATCAGACAGCAGAATACAATCAGCTAAAAGTTATACACGCCATGCAGAAACATAAGGTAAGTGAGGCTTGTCTCTATGCGTCGAGCGGCTATGGATATAATGACCTTGGAAGGGATACTTTAGAAGAGGTCTATGCGACGACGTTTGGAGCAGAGTCGGCACTTGTCCGTCCGCAGATTGCCTGTGGAACACATGCTCTTTCTGTTGCTCTTTCCGGCAATCTGCGTCCGGGGGATGAGTTGTTTTCTCCCGTTGGAAAACCTTATGATACACTAGAAGAGGTAATAGGAATCCGACCTTCGCGTGGATCGCTTCGCGAATATGGGGTGAGTTATTCTCAGACAGAACTTTTAGAGGATGGATCTTTCGATTATCCGGCAATTAAAAAAGCGATCAACGACAAGACAAAGATGGCAACTATTCAGCGTTCCAAGGGATACCAGACACGTCCTACGTTCTCTGTCACGCAGATAGGAGAACTGATACACTTTATCAAAAAAATCAAACCTGATGTAATCTGTATGGTAGACAATTGCTACGGTGAATTTGTGGAGACAATCGAACCAAGTGAAGTTGGCGCGGATCTTATGGTCGGTTCTTTGATCAAAAATCCGGGCGGTGGACTGGCTCCAATCGGAGGCTATATCGTCGGTAAAGAAGAATATGTAAGTCTTGCTGCTTACCGTCTGACTTCCCCGGGTCTTGGAAAAGAAGTCGGAGCTACTTTAGGAGTGAATCAGTCTTTTTATCAGGGATTTTTTCTTGCACCTACAGTTACGGCATCTGCACTCAAAGGTGCTGTCTTTGCGGCAAATATATATGAGAAACTCGGGTATGATGTAATTCCCAATTCAAGAGAGGAGCGTCATGATATCATACAGGCGGTAACCCTTAGAAGTCCCAGGGCGGTCATTGCTTTTTGCGAAGGGATCCAGGCGGCATCTCCGGTGGATAGTTATGTGACACCGGTTCCGGGAGACATGCCTGGCTATGACTGTGATGTGATTATGGCCGCAGGAGCATTCGTACAGGGATCCTCGATCGAACTTTCGGCTGATGCACCGATCCGGGAACCTTATGCAGTCTATTTTCAGGGCGGTCTTACTTGGCCGCATGCGAAACTGGGAATTCTGATGAGTTTACAGAAACTGGTCGAGGCAGGTGTTGTGAAACTATGAAAAAACAAATCGTCATAATTGGCGGTGGTGCTTCCGGGCTGATGGCAGGAATTACAGCAGCAAAGAAAGGTGCTGTTGTCACAATATTGGAGGCAGCTGATAAACCGGGCAAGAAACTTCTGGCAACTGGAAACGGAAGATGCAATTTTACGAATGTATTACAAGATAAATCCTGTTACAGAGGAAGTGCAAACGATCTTGCTATGAATGTTGTAAATCAGTTCTCAGTGTCTGATACATTGATGTTTTTCTCAAAACTGGGTATCTATTCGAAGAACAGGAATGGATGGATGTATCCGACCAGTGACGAGGCCAGAGCTGTACTGGATGTCCTTTTGATGGAAGCTTGCAATCTCAAGATAAAAATCAAGACAAGAGAGCGTGTGCAGGATGTACGAAGGAAAAATCAGAGATGGAAGGTAAAAACATCAACTTGGGAATATCCTGCTGATTCCGTTATCATCACCAGTGGCAGTCCGGCCGGAACAGATGAAAAAACAGATCCTTTTGTGATACAGATCGCAAAGAAGTTAGACATAGAGACGATACCCCTTCTTCCTGCACTTACTGCATTAATGGGAAAAGACACCCGTTTTTCATCTTGGGCAGGTGTGCGTATTCAAGGAAAAGCAACTTTGATTCTGAACAGTATTCCGATGAAAAGCGAAGCAGGGGAAATTCAGCTTACTTCTTATGGAATTTCGGGAATTCCTGTCTTTCAGCTGAGTCGCTATGCAATTCGGGCTGTCTTTGAAGGATGCAGCGTACTGATAGAACTGGATTTTATTCCCGAGCTTTCAGAGGACCAGCTCTATTTGAATCTGAAAATGCGAGAGGAAAACTGTCCATACAAGACATTACAGGAGAGGTTTGTAGGGCTTCTCCCCTCAAAATTAATCCCGGTTGTGGCACCCCCTGAGACAGAACTTAGCGAAATAGTCAGAAATTGTAAGCATTTCCCGGTTGCCGTTCAAGGTGCAGTTTCCATGAAACAGGCTCAGGTATGCTCAGGTGGAATTCTTTTAAGGGAACTGGACGCACACCTTCAGTCGCGTAAATACCCGGGCCTTTATTTTGCAGGGGAGGGACTCGATGTGGATGGGGCGTGTGGAGGCTATAATTTGCAGTGGGCATGGTCCAGTGGTGCCGTAGCAGGATCGGATGCCGCAAGGGGAGTGTCATGATACGTATTTTAAACTTAAAAATGCCGGTAGAACATAAGACGGAGCAATTAAAAGAAAAGATTGCAGGGGAACTTCGGATACCTGTAAAGCAGATTCAGTCCTATGACATTGTTAAAAGATCCATAGATGCAAGAAAGCAGCCGATTCAGTATGTCTATCAGATTAATGTTACAGTCGTTCGGGAAAAGAAAGTAATCCAAAAGAATAGTAGACATAAAAATATTATGTTGACCGAACCTGTGGATTATCTTTTTCCTAAATCCGGTCATAACAGACTTTTGAAGCGTCCGGTTGTTGTCGGATGTGGACCAGCAGGTTTGTTTTGTGCTTATATGCTTGCAAAACATGGATATTATCCTCTGATTCTTGAAAGAGGGGATGAGGCTTCTCTTCGAAGAAAAAAGGTCAGCCATTTTTGGAAGACTGGAGTTCTCGATGAGAGCTCCAACGTGCAGTTTGGCGAAGGGGGAGCAGGAACGTTTTCCGATGGCAAATTAAACACTCTTGTCAAAGATCCGTTTGGAAGAAACAAAGAAGTACTTAAGATCTTTGTGGATGCAGGAGCACCATCTTCCATCCTCTATGATCAAAAACCGCATCTTGGAACGGATCTTCTGGTACAGATTGTCCAAAGACTTCGCAGACAGATCGAGGCAATGGGAGGGGAGTTTCGTTTTCATTCCCAGGTTACAGATCTGGTGATAGAGGATGGCCGCGTGAAGGGCCTTGAAGTCAATAAAAAGGAAGTGCTGTCCTGTCAAGTAGTGATTCTTGCCATCGGGCACAGTGCAAGAGATACATTTTCCATGCTCAGCAAAAATTCTCTGCACATGGAAGAAAAGTCATTTGCAGTAGGTGTCCGGATTGAACATCCCCAGAAAATGATTACAGAAGATCAATATGGGAAGAATGCTTCGGCAATACTGGGTCCGGCAAGTTACAAACTTACACATAAGCTTGCAGATAGCAGGGGAATCTACTCTTTTTGCATGTGTCCAGGCGGTTATGTAGTGAATGCCTCTTCACAAACAGGGTTTCTTGCAGTCAATGGAATGAGTTATCATGGCAGAAATAGTTTAAATGCAAACAGTGCATTAGTTGTCACTGTAAATCCGTCTGATTACAGAGAGTATCACGAGGCAGGAAACAGCCGTTGTCTGGACGGAGTATTCTTTCAACGATATCTGGAGAGGGCTGCATGGCAGTTGGCTGTCGGAAAAGTACCGGTCCAGTTGTTTGAAGATTTTAAGGAAAACAGAAGAAGTGTTTTGTTGGGAGAAATCTCCCCTTGTATTATGGGAAAATACGAACTATCGAATGTCAGAGAGATTCTGCCTCCTGTGATTGGGGAATCCATTGCAGACGGGATTCGTGCTTTTGGTGAGAAAATTAAGGGCTTTGACAGACCAGATGCACTGATATCTGGTGTGGAGAGTCGTACTTCTTCTCCGGTTAAGATCATAAGAGATGAAAGTTTCGAATCCTCTCTCAAAGGACTTTATCCTTGCGGTGAAGGTGCCGGATACGCGGGAGGAATCACTTCTGCGGCAATGGATGGTATCAAGGCTGCAGAGGCAGTCTGTAAAAAATATATGAAATTATAATAAGGCATATACATTATTTTTGAGATGTGATAGAATTAAAAATACAGTGTATTCTCACTTCGTATGCACACTATTCGGGGATTAATTGTAATACGTGTAAGTCTGGGAAGAGAGCGGAGGAGGAAATATGCTTATGAAAACACGAATGAAAGAAATGCCAAAAGATCAGCGTCCTTATGAGAAATGCCTCAGATACGGTGCCGCAATGCTCTCAGATACAGAACTTCTGGCAGTGATTCTGCGTACGGGATCAGCCGGCTGTTCCTGCCTGGATCTGGCGTCCGAAGTCCTAAAAGCTTCAAAGCTTGAGGAAGGGCTTCTTGGTATTCACCATTTAAGCCTGCAGGACTTACAATCCATAAAAGGAGTCGGCAAGGTCAAGGCGGTACAGATCAAGTGTATCGGGGAATTATCAAAACGGATTGCCAGCGAGAGCACCCGACAGAAACTTACATTTGATAATCCGGATACAATTGCTGATTATTATATGGAGTTGCTGCGTCATGAGGAACAGGAGAAAATTATCTGTATGATGCTTGATACGAAGAACCATTTTCTGGGTGATGTGGTGCTGACGATAGGGACGGTAAACAGTTCTTTGTTATCTCCCAGAGAACTTTTCCTCGAAGCACAGAAATTTCATGCGGTGCATATTATATTGCTTCACAATCACCCCAGCGGTGATGCAACACCCAGCAAAGAAGATATACAAATCACTGCACGAATTAAAAGGGCAGGAGAATTACTTGGCATTACACTCCTTGATCATATTGTGATAGGAGATCACTGCTATACCAGTATCCTGACATCATAATACCAAAGAGGGGATATACTCACTCATGATGTTACATAATAGTTTCGGGGTGGATTTAGGAAGCAGCACTTTAAAAATCTACGATCAACGAAAAGACAAAATTACAAAAGAAAAAAACATGATTGCTCTTCGAGACAAGGATGAGGTATTGGCTATCGGAAATGATGCCTACGAAATGTTTGAAAAGACACCAAAGAATATAAAGATCATGGAACCTGTCAATAACGGCAGGATTGGTGATGTTTTTTTAACAGAGGCGATCCTGCATACACTTTTAAATCGAAGCGGTTCAAGCGTGGGATATCGTCCGGTTTTATACTTTGCAGTGCCAACTGGGCTGACCAAGATTGAAAAAAGAGCTTATTATGCTGTTGCTCACCGCGGAAAATTAAGAAAATGCAAAATTTTTCTGGTTGACAGACCGATTGTCGATGCCATTGCACTTGGCATTCCTTTAAACCGTACCAAAGGATCTATGATCATGAATATCGGCTCCCAGTGTACTGAGGTATCCGTAATTGCGGATGGAAGAGTGATTATCAGCAGACAGATTCCAATTGGAGGCAAACAGTTTAATGATTCGATCCGCAGCAATATACGAAAGAAAAACAATTTGCAGGTAGGCATACGGACGGCAAAACGTCTGAAGCTGTCTCTGGCTGATATGGTTCCTCAAAAGAAACAGGGCCGTAAGGTTATGGGGATGGACTGCGTAAACGGACTTGTGAGAGATGGAATTGTCACAACGACAACGGTAAATCTGGCAATTATGGATCTTGCAAGACAGATTGCGTCACAGACACGTGAGATTATTCAGAGAATTCCACCGCAGATTCGTGCAAACATTGAAAAAGAAGGGATTTATCTCACCGGCGGAAGTACCAGAATTCCCCATATGGATCAGTTCCTAAGCAGAGAACTGGAATATTCCGTACAGCAATCACTTTATTACGATTTGTGTACGGTCTGTGGTCTGAAAGAACTGATCACGCATCCTGTCCTGCACCGGTATGCATATCCTGTGACAAAACAATAGAATGAATTGCTGTAAGGGGAACAAGAATGAAGAAAAAGAAAAGATTCCAATTAAATAGTAAACATTTACTGATAGCTCTGACCTTTGTGTGCGTCAGTGCTGCAGCTCTTACTCTGACAAACCAGAATTCCTCCGGTCCGGTGAGAACTATTGCCGGATATGCAATTGTTCCTTTTCAAAATGGCATCAATCAAATTGGAAAATGGCTGTCAGGCAAAGGGCAGCGCTTCAAGAATGCAGATAAGCTGGCAAGTGAAAACAAAGAGCTGAAAGAACATATCAGTTCCCTGACGGAACAAAATAATTTACTGGTACAGCAGCAGGGGGAACTCAGTGAGCTGAAAAAGCTTTATCAGATTGATAAGACCTATTCGGAATACGAGAAAGTGGCTGCTGAGGTTATAGCACGTGATCCAGGGAATTGGTTTAATACATTCACGATAAACCGGGGATCCAGGCAGGGAATAAAAAAAGATATGAATGTGATTGCAGACGGGGGGCTTGTTGGACTCGTGACTGAGGTCGGCCCGGACTGGGCAACTGTGAAGTCAATCATCGATGATTCAAGCAATGTAAGTGCTATGACGGTCTCGACAAATGATACCTGCATTGTATCTGGAGATCTGCGGCTTATGGAACAGGGAAAACTTGCTTTTAGCCAGATGAAATCAGAAAACGCCGTCACGGTCGGCGAAAAGATTGTGACATCGGAAATCAGCGATAAATATCTGAAGGGAATTTTAATCGGCTATGTAAGTGATGTGAACGAAGATTCCAATCATCTGACGAGTACGGGATACCTGATTCCGGTTGTGGATTTTGAACATATCAGTGATGTACTGGTGATTAAGCAGTTAAAGCAGACAGGAGGCAATTAAATGCGCAGGAAAGTGGCGATTGCCATTCTGATCATAGCTACGTTTATTGTACAGACTACCGTATTTCAAAGATTGCAGGTTGCATCGGTTGCTCCAAACTTGCTGCTTATATTGACAGTATCTTTTGGATTCATGCGGGGAAAAAAGAGTGGGATGTGGATCGGATTTTTCTGCGGACTCTTTATTGACTTGCTTTACGGACAGACAATAGGAATTCATGCACTGATCTATATGTACCTTGGATATCTGAATGGTTTTTTATATAAGGTCTTTTATGATGATGATATTAAAGTACCGGTTCTATTGATTGGAGTCAGTGACTTTGCTTACTGTCTTGTCACGTATATATTTCAGTTCCTGATGAGAGTAAGATTGGATTTTACGGACTATCTCCATCATATTATTATTCCGGAAGTGGTATACACCATGATTATATCAATTGTTTTTTACCGTTTTCTTTATAAGCTAAATCAGAAATTCGTTGAGAATGAAATGGAAGGACAGGAGTTACCTTGGTTAAAAAGATAAAAAAATGGCTAAGTGAGGGTGGGAAAAAGCGCAGTGGAATCTTACTTGGGATATTTGTGATTATGACAGGTGTCCTTATTTACCGGGTGTTCTCACTTCAGGTAATCCATGGAAAGGAGTATGCTGAAGATTTCAATTTAAAGATTACGAAGACAAGACCCTTAAAAAGTACCCGGGGAAATATCTATGACCGCAATGGAAATCTGCTCGCTTACAATCAACTATCCAATTCCGTGACTCTTGAGGATAACGGGAGCTATAGCGGACGCAGAGAAAAGAATCTGTCTTTAAATGGTGAGATCTATCACTTGATTCAGATCATTCAGAAAAATGGTGATACTCTTGATTCGGACTTCCATATCAAGGTTGACGCCAATGATAATTATGTTTTTGACCTGGAGGAGAACAGTACAGCCCTGAATCGTTTTCGTGCTGATGTATTTGGCAAAAAGACAATTGAAGAGCTGAAACCTGAGGAAAAGAGTGCCACTCCTGACGATATTATGAATCATCTGATAGATGGAAAGAATGAATCTTGTTTCGGCTTGATTAATTCGAAGACTCCGTATAAAGAAACCGAGCTTAAAGAGGCCGGGCTTCCCAAAGAACTTTCAAAATCAGAGCAGCTTTCAATTGTCAATGTTCGTTATCAGCTTCGACTGACAGAATTTATGAAATATTTAAGTGTAACAGTTGCAAGAGATGTCAGTGATGCGACTGTAGCTGCAGTAAAAGAGAACCAAAGCGATCTTCAGGGAGTAAATATACAGGAAGATTCGAAACGCGTCTACACAGATCCGGAATATTTTGCATCAATTCTCGGCTATACGGGAAAACCATCTGCTGAAGAACTGGAAGAACTTCAAGCTGAAAATAAATCTTATAGCAGCAATTCAATTATCGGAAAATCTGGCATGGAAAAATTTATGGAAACCACTTTGCAGGGAAAAGATGGCGAAGAAAAAGTCGTGGTAGACAGCGGCGGAAAAGTGCTTCAGGTTCTTAAAGGTTCCAGAAGAGAGCCAACAACGGGGGACAATGTTTACCTTTCTCTGGATAAAGATCTGCAGAAGGCTTTTTATAAGATCCTGGAACAAAGAATCGCCGGTGTACTGGTGTTTAACCTTCAAAACATAAAGAATATTGACAAAAATGTGATCAATGATAACAGTTCTTTTCCTATTCCAATTTATGATGTGTATTCGGCTTTGATTGACAATAGTGTGATCGATATCAGCCATTTTGGAAAGGATGATGCCACACAGCTGGAAAAGAATGTTTTGGCAAAGTTCAATGAAAAACAAAGGGAGACATTCGATAAGATTCAGATAGAATTGACGGGATCCAAACCAAAGAGTTATAATGATCAAAGTGAAGAGATGCAGACATACATGACTTATATTGTCGATGATATGCTGACAAAGGATACTGGTATTCTTGATCCGGATAAAATAGAAAAATCAGATGAAGTATACAAAAAGTGGAAAGACGGGACAATTAGTCTGCAGGAGTACCTGACGTATGCAGCCAGTCAGAACTGGATTGATATCACGCAGATATCAGACGAAAAGACGTATCTGAATTCGACAGAAGTCTATTCATCACTGGCACGATATATATCTGAAAAGTTATCTTTGGACAACAATTTCAGTAAGTTGTTGTATCACTATATGATTATGGATGACATAATTTCAGGTACGGATATCTGTCAGCTTTTATATGATCAGAATCTTCTCACAAAAGATGACGATGAATATCAGCAGTTTACCACAGGAAAGCTGACTCCGTTCGACCTTCTGAGAAGCAAGATAGAAAAACTGGAAATTACTCCAGCGCAGCTTGCATTGGATCCGTGTTCCGGTTCTATTGTGGTTACTGATCCGAATACTGGAAAACTACTTGCATGTGTCTCTTATCCGGGGTATGATAATAATAAACTTGCCAATCAGATGGATGCTTCGTATTTTCAGAAACTTAACAGTGATTTGTCCTCACCGTTCTATAACAAGGCAACACAGCAGAGGACGGCACCGGGTTCAACATTTAAACTGGTAACCACTGCGGCAGGTCTGACAGAAGGTGTAATAGATAAGAATACAACTGTCAACTGTACAGGAAGATTCGGTGTTGGCCTGGTAGACCCTTCGGATGAATTGAACTGTGTGGCTCTTTCCGGTCACGGACCTTTAAGCATTGTCAATGCGATCAAAGAGTCCTGTAACGTCTTTTTCTGTACGGTTGCTTATAAACTAGGGCTTGATGAGAACAACCATTTTTCTCAGAATCTGGCTCTTAGTCAGATACAAAAATATGCGAATATGTTCCAGCTGGGAGAAAAAACCGGTATTGAGATCACGGAGAGTAAATCTCAGGTTACAACGACTCTGCCAATTCCCTCGGCTATCGGACAGGCTACACATAGTTATACGACGGTATCGCTGGCTCGGTATGCATCTACACTTGAGAATGAGGGAACTAATTATAAACTTTCTCTTCTGGACAAGATTACAGATGCATCTGATAAAACAGTCCGGAATATTGAACCTGAGGTTACCGGAAACGTGGAGCTTGCAAACGGCACTTGGGATATTATTCATGAAGGTATGAACAAGGTAGCTAAAAAGATTCCTGAATTGAATCAGCTTCCCGTTGAAGTCTATGGAAAGACAGGTACGGCAGAAGAGTCCGATACCCGTCCAAACCACGGATTGTTTATAGGATTTGCTCATGGCGAGGGAAAAGAAGATATTGCGATGGCAATCCGGATTCCATATGGTTATTCTTCTACCAATGCAGCAATGGTAGCTAAGGATATATTAAGTTACTACTATAATGTGGAAGATAAAGATGATGTCCTGACTGGAGTTGCTGATTCCGAAGGGGCTTCGAATGTACGGACAGATTAAGGGGGTTAAAACTTCCCACCACGAAAGATGAGAAATTAACGTGAGATCACCGGGAGGTATTATATGAGTGAAGTAATTGTTGTTACATCAGGTAAGGGCGGCGTTGGAAAGACTACCACTGCTGCCAACATAGGAATTGGTCTCGCTCAGCTGGGCAGACGTGTAGTGATGGTCGACACCGATATCGGCCTTCGAAATCTGGATGTGGTTCTGGGACTTGAAAACAGGATTGTCTATAATCTGGTTGATGTGATTGAAGGAAACTGCAGATTAAAGCAGGCACTGATCAAAGATAAACGATATCCGGATCTTTTCCTTCTTCCTTCGGCACAGACAAGAGATAAGACATCTGTCTCTCCGGAACAGATGGTGAAACTTTGTGAACAGCTTCGGGAGGAGTTTGATTTTATTCTTCTGGATTGTCCTGCGGGTATTGAACAAGGGTTTGAGAATGCAATTGCAGGTGCAGAGAAGGCAATCGTGGTGACTACCCCCGAGGTTTCGGCAATACGCGATGCTGACCGGATTATAGGACTGTTAGAAGCACATGATCTGCGCGAAATCGGACTTGTAATCAATCGGATTCGTCCCGATATGGTGCGAAGAGGTGAGATGATGTCCGTAGACGATGTTGTAGATATCTTGGCTGTTTCCCTGTTGGGAGTCATTCCCGATGATGAACAGATTGTGGTTGCAACTAATCAGGGTGAATCTGTAACCGGATGCGATTCTGATTCGGGCAGAGCCTTCGTCAATATAAGCAAAAGACTTACCGGTGAAGAGGTTCCATTCCAGACTTTTAACGAGAAGAGGGGACTTATCAGCCGCCTTTTCAGACATTAGGTGTCGCTATGCGTGTATTCCTACGAAAAAAGAAGACCCCTAAGACGATTGCGAAAGAACGTCTGTCTAATCTGCTTCTTGCAGAGAGGATGGATTGTTCGCCACGCATGATGCTAATGATGAAGAATGATATTACACAGACAATTAATCGATACATACCGGTGAATGAAGATGATATCATATGTCAGATCAGGCATACACCGGCAGTACTGATATACGAAATACCGATAAAACGAACAGAGGATACGCATGTTAAAACGCTATAAAATACGTAACTACAATTTCAGATTGGTTATAATGCTTGTTGCCATTTCAAGCCTGGGTGTCCTGCTGGTTGGCTCCGCCGATCCAACGCTGCAAAGAAAGCAGCTGATTGGTGTGATTGGCGGGCTGATCCTGATGCTTATTGTTTCACTGATGGATTTCAGCTGGCTTCTGAATTTTTACTGGATCATCTATGCTTTGAATATAGCACTTCTGATTATAGTTGTACTTATGGGAAGCAGCAAAAAGGGTGCTTCCAGATGGATACAGATACGTGGCTTTCAGTTTCAGCCGACAGAAGTATGCAAGATTTTGCTGATTATGTTTTTTGCCA
This sequence comes from Blautia liquoris, assembly GCF_015159595.1. Lineage (NCBI taxonomy): Bacteria > Bacillati > Bacillota > Clostridia > Lachnospirales > Lachnospiraceae > Blautia > Blautia liquoris. The sequence continues at coordinate 1,575,184 of NZ_CP063304.1, forward strand.
TGTTTCTGATGAAACATGAAGATGATTTGAATACATTTAGAACGATTGTCGAATCTTTGGCACTTATTGCAGTTCCTTTGATTTTAATAGCGAAACAGCCAGATCTGAAAAACACCCTTACGATTGCCGTGATATTTTGTATTTTGATGTATGTAGCAGGTCTGAGCTATAAAATTATCGGAGGAACGATACTTGTCGTTATACCGCTTATCGTGGTGCTTCTACTATTGATCACACAGACGGACCTGCCAATCATTAATAATTATCAGAAAAATCGTATCATGGCAAAAATATTTTCCGAAGATGCGGAGTACAGCGATGATCTAAGACAGCAGGAAAATTCGATTACAGCAATTGGCTCGGGACAGTTAGGTGGAAAAGGTCTTAACAATAACGAGGTGTCTTCTGCAAACAAAGGTAAGTTTGTGGCTGAGAGTCAGAACGATTTTATCTTTGCGGTGGCAGGTGAAGAACTCGGATTTGCAGGGTCATGTACCTTGCTGCTTTTGCTGTTTGGCATTGTTTTTGAATGCATACGCATGGGCGGCCGGGCAAAGGATCTTTCCGGTACACTTATATGCTGTGGTATGGCATCTTTGGTGGCAATACAAGGGTTTATTAATATAGCTGTTGCAACCGGACTGTTTCCCAATACAGGGACACCACTGCCGTTTGTCAGTTATGGTCTTACATCGCTTTGGAGTCTGTATATTGGTATGGGACTTGTATTGAATGTAGGACTTCAGAATAGAACTTATCCAGGAGGAGAAAAGAGATATGAATATAGGGCTTATCGCACACGATACTAAGAAAACATTACTTCAGAATTTCTGCATTGCGTACCGTTCAATTTTAATGAAACATGAACTATACGCAACAGGGACCTCCGGACGTCTGGTACAGGAAGAATCGAATCTCAATGTGCATAAGTTCCTGCCTGGTCATGTAGGCGGAGAGCAACAGCTGGCAGCTATGATTGATCAGGGAGCGATTGATCTGCTTTTTTGTTTTTACGATCCAAAAAAGCCAAGAAAACAGGGACCAGATGTGCATGAGCTGATCCATCTTTGTGATCTCCATTGTATCCCTGCTGCAACGAATATGGCTACTGCTGAGATGTTGATAAAATCTTTAGACAGAGGGGATCTGGATTGGCGTGAAATCTACAGATAACTTTAAGAGGGCAAAGACAAAAAGAAATAATAAAACCTTGAATCTACTGCTGATTATTGTTTTGGTCTTGGCATTGATTCTAGGGGCTATACTTGGAGTCATTAATTTCAGGCAGAGCAGAAAGATGGATCTGTCAGTTCCCTATGATATAAACAGGAATCTTCCAATTGATACAACAGCCTCTGATGGCGTTTCGACTGCGGATGGCTTTGCTTCTGATTTATGCGCAGCCCCTGCGTCACTTCCAAGAGATGGTGTTGCGATGACGTCGGGTGATGAAAAAGCCCTGCTTTTCAATCTTGATACGTCAGTTCCGCTGTTTGCGCAGGGAATCTACGACAGAACATACCCCGCAAGTATTACAAAGATTATGACTGCTATTATAGCTTTAAAATATGGAAACATGAATGATGAAGTGACAATTTCAAAGGAGGATGTAACTCTCGAAAAAGATGCTCAGCTCTCCGGTATGCTGCCTGGTTACAGGACTTCGATGGACGGACTGTTTCATGCGCTGATGGTGTATTCTGCAAATGATGCAGCTATGGCTATCGCCAGGCATGTCGGCGGAACAGTAGAGAACTTTGTAGCTATGATGAATGATGAAGCAAAGTCACTGGGAATGACCGGAACACATTTTGTAAATCCACATGGTCTGCATGACGATAATCATTATACCACAGCTTATGACATTTACCTTATGTTTAATGCTGCTTATCATTATCAGAAATTCTATGATACTATGCAGACGAATGTATATAATCTAAATGTAATAAAACCCGATGGAAGTGCATCTGTTATCCGCCTTGACTCTACAGATAAGTATCTGACCGGTGAAAAGACTGTACCACAGAAGGTCTCTGTTCTGGGGGGAAAAACCGGTACTACAAGCCAGGCTGGATCCTGTCTTGCAATATTAAGCCAGAATTCATACGGCCAGCCATTTATTTCCATTATATTGAACGCTAGGAACAAAAATATATTATATGATGATATGGATCTGCTCCTTAATCAAATTAATCAATGAATTTTCAGTTTTTGGGTTGTAAAAAGTGCTTATCTGCACTATAATTAAAAAAGGATCTAAGAAGTTTTTAGTGAAATTACATATCCAAGTCTAAGGAGGAAACTGCTATGGTTCAATTAATTGTGGGTAATAAAGGAAAAGGGAAGACAAAATACCTTTTAGACAAAGTAAATAAAGAGGTAAGGGCTGCATCAGGCAGCATCGTTTATCTGGATAAAAACTCAAAACATATGTATGAACTGAACAATAAGGTGCGCTTGATAGACTGTTCTCGTTATCCGCTCACGAACAGTGATGAATTTATTGGTTTCATCTGCGGAATTCTCTCGCAGGACCACGACTTAGAACTTATGTATCTGGATAGTTTCCTGTATAATGCTAGACTAGAAGAAAATGATGATCATATGGAGGAATGTATTGATCAACTTGAGAATATTGGTAATATCTTTGATGTTACCTTTGTTCTTTCTGTATCAAAAGATAAAGAAGAACTTTCAGAGAAACTGCAGGATAAAATTATATTTTCTCTATAATCATAGTGACAAAAAAAAGGGCCTGAGGGTCCTTTTTTTGAAACATGAAATACAGAATATTCCTAATCTTCTTTCTTGCCGTCTGTAAATCTTCCGTATGCGCTGAGCAGATAAAGGCCACATATACCTATTATGATATATATAATTCTTGACAGCCAACTTAAATTTCCAAATAAAAATGCAACGAGATCAAATTTAAGCAAACCAATCAGTCCCCAGTTGACGGCTCCGATGATTACGAAGGTCAGGGCTGTGTAATCCAATCCTCTTGAGTTCATTGTCGTTTCCTCCTGTTACTCTATGACTCTATTTTTCCCATACCTGAAAATATTATACATGCATTTATACAATGTTGTATTATTTTACTGAATTTGATCTTGAGTATTAGCCACTAAAATGATAAAATATGATATGATACAAGGGTTTCAAAGCCATGCTTTTCATGCTTGCATGAAAAAGCATGACCTTGAAACCCGAACAAACATGAGAATGAAACCCGATAGGGTGGAATTCGAATGTTTGTAGGATTGCGTGAGCGCAAAGCGCGGAGCAATCTGTGGTATCATCAAGGTGCGGAAGGCCACAGACAAATCAGTGCTCTTTTTCATGTTTTATGAAAAAGGCATACTCATGTCTGACCGGAGCCGAGTGAAGATGCGTGAGCGCAAAGCGCGGAGCCATACTCACGTCCCAAACAAACGAGGAAATGGAACAAACAGAGAAATGAAGCCCGGGAGGCCAGAAAAAGCCGAAAGATATATCAAGGAGAGTATAAACTGCATTGAGTAAAGGGAGTAAGACGAGAAAAAAGCGTCAGGGGCATCTCAATCTGCATAAAAAGGTAAATTGGAATATAGGTACTGTGATTTTTTTTGCACTGTTTATCTATATAGTGATCAGTCTGGTCATGTATCTCACGGCTGACCATATTACTTCTTATCAGGTAATGTCAGGGCCTCTGTCTAAGAATCAGGTCTATACTGCTATGGCCATGCGTAATGAAACAGTAGTGCGTTCGGAGACGAATGGCTATATTAACTATTATGCAGGAAATATGACAAAAGTTCGTAAAGACGGGCCAGTGTGCAGTATCAGCCAGACAAAACAAAAATTGCAGAAAAGGGACTTAAGTGACAGCGAACTTGCGGATATTCATACGGATGTTTCAAAGTTTTCCAGATATTATAATCAGAATAGTTTTGAATCTGTATATGATTTTAAGAATTCTTTGGGAGAAAGCCTGCAAAACCAGAGTATCACGCTTCAAGATGCAAAGGATGGGCTGCCCGTGGAGACTTTGTCAAGTGATATCGATGGTATTGTTGTCTACTCTGCCGACGGAATGGAGAATTTAAGGGAAGAAGAGCTGACTCCCGAGATTTTTGACAAAAAAACATATAAGAAAGAAAATTTGAAGTCGGGAGAGAAGATTCACACAGGAGATTCTTTGTACAAGGTTGTGACAGATGATAGTTGGTTTATTGTAATTCCGATTTCAGAAAAACAAGCTTCCAGACTCGAATCTAAGAAACAGATTAAAGTTAAGTTTTTAAAAGACAATGAAAGTGAGACTGGACAAGTCTCCGTGCTTGCCACAAAGGGACAACTCTATGCAAAAATCGCATTTAATTCTGGAATGATTCGTTATATTAATGATCGTTACCTTGATGTAGAGCTTGTTACAAATACTAAAAGTGGATTAAAGATTCCGGTTTCATCTATTGTAAAAAAGGATTTTTACACAGTTCCTGCTGAATTACTTATGAAAAACTCAGATAATGAAATCGGATTTTTTAAAGAAATTAAGGATAAAGACAACGTAAAAACAGAATTTGCAGATGCGACTATCTATACAAGGAATACTCCCGAAAACAGTGAACAGGAACTGCTGTATATAGATACTGATGCATTAAAAAAGGGAGATATCCTTGTCAATACCGACGATAATATAAGGTATTCAGTAGGAGAGACGGCACCTCTTTTGGGGGTCTACTCCATGAATAAAGGGTATGCAGTTTTCAGAACCATATCCATCATAGATCAAAACAAAGAGTACTGCATTGTGGATTCAAAGACCAGATATGGAATTTCGCAATATGATTTTATAGTACTAAATGGAAATACAGTTAAAGAAAAAGAGATTCTGTACTAGGAGGGACCACTGAATTGTTAAGAGAAAACTTTGATGAGGTAGAAGATAAGATCAGTCAGGCATGCATAAGGTCAGGACGAGAACGCAGTGAAGTGACACTCATTGCCGTGAGCAAAACAAAACCTGTGGATATGTTGAGAGAAATCTATGACTGTGGTCAAAGAGACTTTGGTGAAAACAAGCCTCAGGAGATGAGAGACAAGACGGCTCTGCTGCCTTCAGATATCAGATGGCATATGATCGGTCATCTCCAGAGAAACAAAGTAAAATATGTGGTGGACAAAGCCTGCCTGATTCACTCGGTTGATTCGGTCAGGCTTGCTAGGGCCATCAGCGATGAAGCTGTAAAAAAACAATGTCAGGTTCCCATTCTGATTGAGGTCAACGTCGCCGGCGAAGAGAGCAAATTCGGAGTATCAGTGGAGAATACGTATTCACTGATCAACGAAATATCAGCATATCCCAATATCCATATAGAGGGTTTGATGACAATCGCTCCTTTCGTGGAAGAACCCGAGGACAACAGACCGGTTTTCCGTAAATTACGTCAATTAGGTGTTGACATCAAAGCAAAAAACATTAATAATGTTAATATGTGTATCTATAGCATGGGAATGACCAACGATTATGAGGTGGCGATTGAAGAGGGAGCTACTATGGTGCGAGTTGGTACAGGGATTTTTGGAGCCCGCAATTACACTTGATGCACCACAATAAATAATAGGAGATTATTGAGATATGAGCGTATTAGACAAGTTTTTAGATGCAATCCGGTTGAATGATGATTACGACGATGAGGATGAATTCTTTGATGATGATATAGAAGAGGACTTTGAAGATGAAAAACCCAAAAAGCGTTTTTTCAGGACTTTGGATGATGACGACGATTTGGAGGATGACTTTGTAAAACCGAAGAAAAAAACAACAGTTTCCCATCACGAAACAAAGACTGCATCACCTTCATCAAGACAGAGTATGCCGAAACAGTCGAGGTCTGTACAGCCAAAATCGTCTGCAAAAGTAACACCTATGAGAAAAAAACAGGGAGGGAGTGGCATGGAAGTATGTGTGATAAAACCTAATTCTATGGAAGACACCAGAGAAATTGCAGATACGCTTTTGGCGAATTGCACTGTAGTTTTAAATGTGGAAGGAATTGATGTTGAGGTTGCACAGAGAATCATAGATTTTTCTTCCGGATCGTGTTATTCAATCAATGGAAGCCTTCAGAAGGTGTCAAGCTATATCTTTATCCTTACACCGGAAGATGTGGAGATTTCCGGAGATATTCAGGATATCCTGAATGATGCCTTTGAACTCCCCTCAATACGGACAGAGTTCTAGGAGGCCGATGATGGATAAGGGGCTGCAGATCAAAAAGCGGCTGGAAGAACTTGCCGATACGGCTTATCAGAGAAGTATCGTAACTTTTACCGAATTTATGGATTTAGAGGAGCAACATATGTTACATAGTGTAAACTGGAGAGATTATGGTGTAACAGCCAGTCTCTTCGGCGGCTATGATATGGCAGAGCGTCAGATGGCAGCATTTCTTCCTGATGCTCTTGTTTTTGAATGGAAATATCCGTTTGTCTGCGTGAAGATTTTTCCTGAATCCATAAAGTTTTCAGAAACCATAGGCCACAGAGATTTTCTTGGAGCGATTTTAAATCTTGGTATTACAAGGAATCGCCTTGGCGATCTGATTGTGAGGGATAACTGCGGATATGTCTTTGCAGAAGAAAAGATTGCGCACTTTTTGTGCAGCGAACTCACAAGGGTAAAACATACATTGGTAACTGCAGAAATCTGTGAAAGTGTCACGAGTTTTCCCGGTCCCGATGAGAAAGAAATTAAGGGAAGCGTTGCATCACTCCGTCTGGACAGTATGATTGCTCTGGTTTTTGGCGGTTCCAGAACCTCCATAGTCCCATATATTGAAAATGGCAAGGTTTTTGTAAACGGTAAAATGATCGTTTCAAATGGTAATTTACTGAAGAACAACGATATAGTCTCTGTCAGGGGTCTCGGTAAATTCCGGTTTGGACAAGTTTTGCATCACACAAAAAAAGGAAGAAATCTGGTAGTGGTATATCGCTATCAGTAGGAGGACATTCGATGAAATCAATGACAGTACAGACGAACCATATAAAGGGAAATGGTCGGTATGATATCGTGTGGGAAGATAGCTTTTCAGAGCTAATGGGACAGATAAAAAAACTTCATCTGAAGGCAGACAAGTACTGTATTGTGGCAGACAGTAAAGTTGCACGAGTGTATCTTGATAAGGTAAAAGAGATCCTTGAAAAAGAAGGCCTATACGTCACAACTTTTGTATTTCCAGAGGGAGAGTCATCGAAAAATCTCCAGACGATTCAAAATATCTACACGCATCTAATAGGGGAACATTTTGACAGAAAGGATATTCTAGTGGCCCTTGGCGGCGGCGTGACTGGTGACCTGACAGGTTATGCGGCAGCTACCTACCTTCGCGGGATTGATTTTATCTCCATCCCGACAACGCTGCTGGCACAAGTGGACAGCAGTATTGGCGGAAAAACAGGTGTCGACTTTGAACAGTATAAAAATATGGTCGGTGCATTTTACAATCCCAGACTTGTATATATGAATCTCTCGACACTGAACACTTTATCTAACAGACAATTTGCCTGTGGTATGGGGGAGGTACTAAAGACCGGACTTTTGGGTGACGACGATCTGTACATCTGGACGATTAATCACATGTATGAGATTGAAGAAAGAGATCATGAAGTAGTACAAGAACTTATTCGAAGATGTTGTGAGATTAAAAAGCATGTGGTAGAACAGGATCCCGAAGAGGAGGGAATGCGGGCTGTCTTAAACCTTGGACACACGATCGGACATGCGATTGAGAAGCTGAAGGACTTTGATCTGACACATGGAGAATGCGTAGCACTTGGGACTGTCTGCGCAGCAGAGATTTCACATAAGAGAGGTTATCTGTCAACGGAGGAATTTTACGAGATCAGGGATATGAATGTAGGATTTAATCTTCCGATTACTGTAGATGGCATTAATCCCAATGATATTCTTGAAGTTAGCAGGAAAGATAAGAAGGTGGAGCATGGTCTTAGAAGATTTATCCTTCTAAAATCTATAGGAAATGCTGTAATCGATGACACCGTGACTGATGAGGAGATGTTAGAGGCATTTGAATTTATTAATGGAGATCGAATTGATGCAGAGTAAAAAGAAAAACTGTATGTATATTATCATTGCCATACTGGCAATTGCAGCACTTTTGGGATTCGATCAGTGGACGAAGCATCTTGCAGTCGTATATCTGAAGGATAAACCCAACATCGTGCTGATTCAGGGAGTACTCGAGCTGGAGTATCTGGAAAACCGTGGAGCAGCGTTTGGTATTCTTCAGAATCAGCAGTGGCTGTTTGCAATTCTTACAGTCCTTTTTTTGGGGATCTCCTTTTATGTGTTTTGGAAGGTACCGAAAACCTCTCGCTACATGCCCATCTTTTGTGTTTTTATCGTCCTTGCATCTGGAGCTATCGGAAATTTTATTGATCGTCTCAGGGAAAAATATGTGGTCGATTTTATCTATTTTAACCTAATTAATTTTCCAATTTTCAATGTCGCAGATATTTATCTGACCTTGTCTGTGGTGACGATCTTCATTCTTATCTTGTTTGTCTATAAAGATGAGGATTATGACATGATTTTTGGAAAGCGAAGCAAAGATGGAGTTTAATGAGTTGAATTTTGAGATTAAAGATGAGGATGCTCTTCAGCGAGTGGACCAATATCTTTCCGGACAGCTGTCGGATTATTCTCGTTCATTTCTGAATCGGCTGGTAAAAGAACAAAATGTCCTGGTTGATGGTAAGTGTGTGAAACCAAGTTATCAGGTTCATGGGGGTGAAAATGTAAAAATAACACTCCCGGCGAAGAAAAATACAAAACCACAACCAGAAGACATTCCTCTGGATATTCTCTTTGAAGACAGAGACGTGATTGTAGTAAATAAGCCGAAAGGGATGGTTGTGCACCCGGCGCCCGGCAATTATAGTCATACCCTTGTAAATGCTCTGTTGTTTCATTGCGGTGATCAGCTTGCGACTAATGACGAGATGCGTCCCGGTATTGTTCATCGAATCGATAAGGACACAACCGGGGCACTTGTAATATGCAAAAATGATACTGCGTTTGCCAGTCTTAGCGCCCAGCTTGCCGCTCATACTATCACACGCAGGTATCGTGCCATCTGCTGCGGCGAGTTGACCGAAGAGGGGGGTACGATTGAAGGTAATATTGGAAGAAATCCTCATGACAGACTCAAGATGGCTTCCGGTCTTCCACAGGGAAAGCCGGCTGTGACTCACTACCGGGTATTAGAGCGCTTTCACGGATATAGTTATATAGAGTGTCGTCTGGAGACAGGCAGAACACATCAAATTCGCGTTCATATGGCGAGTATTCATCACCCGATCCTGGGAGATGAAGTATATGGTCCGAAAAAAAATATGTTTAAACATCTTCAAGGACAGACGTTGCACGCAATGATTCTGGGATTTCATCATCCCTTATCGGGTGAATATATGGAATTTACAGCGCCATTGCCTGAATATTTCACGGATTTATTGAAAAAAATGAAAAATGTGCTATAATGAATAGAAGAAGGTTTCTACTTTCTTTTCCAAATAAACTGGTTTTCTTTAAGAAGGGAGAGATGCAGTTTGAGAACTATTATAACAATTGGACGACAATATGGAAGCGGTGGTCATCAGATAGGAAAAATACTTTCTGATGAATATGGTATTGGATATTATGATAAGGAACTACTGGACAGAGCGGCAAAGGAAAGTGGAATTGGCAAAGAATTATTTGAAAATCAGGACGAAAAGCCAACTAGCAGTTTTCTCTACTCATTGGTTATGGATACTTATTCTTTTGGACTTGGAGCTAGTCCCTTGTCAGATATGCCTCTGAATCAAAAAGTTTTCCTTGCACAGTTCAATGCAATCCGTAAGATTGCCGATGAGGGAGCCTGTGTGATGATCGGGCGCTGCTCAGACTACGCACTGGCTGAGAATCCAAATCTGTTGAGTATCTATATCCATGCGGATATGCAGACACGAATTCGCAGAATTGCAGCAAAATACGATCTGACAGATGCCAAAGCAAAGGAAAGAATTCAAAAGACAGACAAAAAGCGTGCAAGTTACTATAACTACTATACCAGCAAGAGATGGGGCGATGCGGACAGCTATCACCTTACCTTGGACAGTGGAATACTTGGGATCCAAGGTTGTGTTGATACTATAAAAAAAGTTGTTGAATGGAAAGAGAAATCGGATATAGATAAACAGATGATCTATGATGCGACAAAATATTAAAGGACTGTCCATAATGAAACGTTTATCAAAGATTCAAAAAATGCTAAAGGGAAAAAATATCTCGTATACCTATTCAGAGGAAGATGGATGCGGCAGTGTAGATTTTCTTCACCGTGGTCTTCCCTATCACATCTGGGAATATGCAGATGAAACTACACCTTGCGGTGTGGAGACTAATGTGTTCCATGCAGGACGCACAGAAGAGATTGAGGGCGATTACGAGGATATATTAATTAACGAGATCAAATCATGGTAATAAGAAAAAGCGTTGTCATAAAATATGACAGCGCTTTTTTCAGGCGGGAGGACTGCATGTATGAAATTTGTTTAGTCATCGCTGGAATTGCGGTATATGACTTTAGTTTCGATATAAGATAATTCGTAAGGCATATTCGGATATTTGATCCGGTATAAGATTTGCATTGCAAGGCGCATACCAATATTCTGATTGTAGACATGAACAGTGGTAATGTTCTCGGCAATTGGGCTTTCTATATTGTCATCGAAACCAGTGACAAGTATATCATGTGGAACACGAATGTTTCGTTTGCGTAATGATGAAATTAAGAGGCATGCCACATAGTCACTGGCACAGACAAATGCCTGAGGTATAGAGGAGAGGGTATCGAGAAATAACTCAATTTCCTCTTTATATGTGTCTTCACCAATAGATCCAGTAAGAGTAAGAGTATGATCAAGAGCAAGATTATGGTCATCCAGAGCTCCTAAAAATCCTTCATATCTCTCGTGATTTGACTTTGCGTAGTTTATATCTCCGATAAATCCGAATGTCTTTATTCCTTTATCAATCAAATGCTTTGTAAGTTTAAAAACACTATTATAATTTTCCATTAGAATGACATCTCCGTTTAACTCAGAAGTCGGAACAGAGACTGCAGTATCGAAAAAGACCTTTGGAATGTCACATGTGGAAAGCAGTTTCAAGAGTTTTACATTATAAACATTCATGATGATCATACCCTGTGTATTTCCGTTTGAGAGGGAGGCGGGCAGGATATAATTTTCGTTAATCTTGGATGGCAAGTAAGTATAAACCAGATTTATATTCTGCTTGGAAAATTCTTTTGCAATCTGGTGTATAATCCGCATCCAGAAGATAGATGATTCAGGACGCGATACAGCAAGCGCAATATTGAGAGGTGCATCTGAAGATTCTTTTTTTGATTTATCCGGACGGTCTATTCCTTCTGGGAGTGAATAGTCCATCTCTAATGCCCTGGATATGATTTTATCTTTTAATTCATCAGAAACACCTTCTTTATCGCTGAACACCTTCCAGACAGTAGTTCGCGAGACGCCCAGAGAATCTGCAATATCTTGTAATTTTACTTTTTTCATTTCTACACCTATCTACCCCTATCTGCACTTTATCGTGCTTTCTTTATCTACTATTGAGTTTTCATTAAGCTATTGTATGAAAGCAAATAACACATCCCATTATTTTATAGTATATCATTATATGACTTGGGTTTCAATGACATTTAACATAATGAACGTAATGTTAACTTGATTAAACTAATTTAGAAAAATATTGGATAAAAACATAACAATAAAAAAGATAAATAAATTCTGTTGACATATATTTTAACATATGTTAATATTTCTACATCAAGAACATGGTAAAATATTCATAAATGAACATGACAATATGAATATTAGCCAGAAAAGCTAATCATTGTTAACATATGTTAAATAGGTAAACATATAGGTTGACATGATAGTGAGAAAGGGTGGTGTTATGAGTTCGGTAAACGGAAAAAGGAAAGGACGGGTAAAACGTGTTTTAAAGAGGGACATGTCTCTTTACCTGTTTTGTATTCCGGGTATAATACTGACATTTATCTTCAGCTATGTACCTATGTATGGAGTGCAGTTGGCGTTTCGAAGGTATAACGGTAAGGCAGGTATATGGGGCAGCCCCTGGGTAGGGATGTATTACTTCAAACGTTTCTTTGATTCGCCCTATTTTGTATCAACAATAAAGAATACATTGGTACTGAGCCTTTACAGTTTGATTGTTTCATTTCCAATTCCAATTATCTTAGCTTTGTTGTTGAATTCTTTTCGACATAAGAAATACCGAAAGGTAATACAGACAATTACGTATGCTCCGAATTTCATATCAGTCGTTGTCATGTGCGGTATGATTATTCTCTTCTTGTCTCCATCAGTTGGGGTTATTGGGAATGTATTGAATCATTTCGGAATAGAATCCACAAACCTGATGGCAAAGAAAGAATACTGGAGACACATCTATGTCTGGACGGGTGTCTGGCAGAATACGGGATGGAATTCAGTTATTTATTTTGCGGCTTTGTCTGGTATCAGTCCAGAATTACATGAGGCTGCTCGCTGTGACGGTGCGACAAAGTTCCAGTTGATCAGATACATAGATCTTCCATCCATCTTGCCGACGGCAACGATTCTTTTGATCATGAATTCCGGAAGCATTTTATCGGTAGGATTTGAGAAGGCATTTCTTCTTCAGAACAACTTGAATCTTTCTGTTTCAGAAATCATATCTACCTATGTGTATAAGGTTGGTCTGATTAATAATGATATCTCTTACTCGACCGCTATTGGACTTTTTAATACTGTGATTAACCTTATTATACTGATTATTGTCAATAAAACTGCAGATAAGATGTCCGGAAACAGTTTATGGTAGGAGGGAATAGCATGAATACAAAAAGTGCTGCAAAGACGACAGGAAAGAAAAAAATCAAACGCTGTAAAGAAGATGTTATTTTTGACAGTATCACTTTTATCTTGCTGACATTGATCCTTGTTATTACAGCTTACCCTCTGTATTGGGTTATTATCTCTTCAATCAGTAGTCCGGCGGCTGTATCAGGCGGTGAAGTACTCTGGAGACCAGTAGGATTTACATTAAAAGGCTATGCTGAAGTATTCAAAAACAATGAAGTTATGCGAGGATTTGCCAATTCTATTGTTTACACCGTCTTTGGTGTCCTTGTGAATCTGGTTGTCACACTTCCGACAGCCTATGCATTGTCCAGAAGCTCATTCAGTGGAAAAAAGCCAATCACGGTCTTTTATATGGTGACAATGTTCTTCAGCGGGGGATTGATTCCAACTTATCTGGTGATTAAAGGCTTAAATATGCTAAATACGATGTGGGCGCTGATACTTCCGGGAAGCATGAGTGTCTACAATATGATTGTGGCAAGAACTTTTTTTCAATCGAATATATCTGAGGAATTGTATGAGGCAGCCGAATTGGACGGATGTACGCAGGGGCGTTTTTTCTTCCAGATAGCATTGCCCCTTTCAAAGGCAATTGTTGCAATTCTGGTTTTATATTACGGTGTGGGACACTGGAACGAGTATTTCTCAGGATTAGTATATATTTCAGACAAGGCGAAATATCCATTACAGTTGGTACTTCGCAACATTCTAATTACAAATCAGACCGCACTGTCACAGACAGCAACGACTGCGGCGGCAAGACTGGCACTTCGCGAGAAGCAGCAGTTGATTGATGTTATGAAATATTCGTTGATAATCATCAGCAGCATTCCGGTACTTGTGATTTACCCGTTTATACAGAAGTACTTTGTTAAAGGTGTTATGATCGGGTCGGTGAAAGGGTAAGCGCGTCCAGAAAAACAAATACGCATAGCGTAGTTGAATAAAAAGGAGGTAGAGATATATGAAAAGAAAAGCAATATCATTATTACTTGTGGCACTCACATGTGCAACGGCTTTAACAGGATGTGGAGGTAATGATTCAAAAGAAGGAAAGGGCAAAAAAAACAATAAGGAATCATCGACAGTGTCAGAAGATACAGTAGATGAGAATGGAAAAGTCAATGGGCTGATGAACAAGGAAGGGCTCCCTCTGGTAGATAATCCAGGTGATTATAAGTTCTCGATTTTTGTGGATAATTCCAATGAGTCTGATGAGTTTTATATGCTTAATGAGTTTAAAGAACAGACGAATGTGGATGTAGATCTGAGACGTTTTCCCTTTGAGACGGCGACAGAAAGACTGAATCTTGATTTGAATTCCGGTGATTATGCAGATGTTCTTGGGGGATGGACCTTAAGTGACAGTATGATTCTGACTTACGGTGTTCAGCAGGGAGTATTTATTCCTCTGGAAGATATTTTTAAAAATTATTGTCCGAATATTGAGAGGATTCTGGATTTGCCAGGTGTAAGGGAACAGATGACGGCTCCGGACGGACATATCTATGGCATCCCATATGTGACAGGCGACACTACAGTTGCCTATAGTCCATGGATCAACGAGCGATGGCTGAAAAATGTGAATAAAGAGATGCCAAAGACCACCGATGAATTCGAGGATGTCCTAAAAGCGTTTAAAGATCAGGATGCAAATGGAAATGGGGATCCGAATGATGAAATTCCATTTTCCGCTGATCCCAATAATAAACATATTGAAGCAATGGCCGGATATTTTGGCATGCCAATGAACAAATATGGAGTCGCAGTAAAAGACGGCAAAGTAGTCTATGGGGGTGCCAGTAAAGAGTACAGAGAGTTTTTGAGCTGGTTCCATAAGCTGTTCAAGGAAGGATTGATTGATACAGAACTTTTCACACAAGACAGTGCTACTTGGGAAGGGAAGGGAAATAAGGATCTTTATGGTTCATCCATTGCATACGGAAGTAATGAATTCTCTGGTATTGTAATGGATGACCCAACACAAAAAAGCGAGTTTTCTGCACTTCCAGTCTTAAATACTGACAAAGAAGGTATCTGGCTGCGTGATACGGATGGTTTCAGCACTTTCAGAGCACAGGCTGTAATCACAGATAATGCAAAAAACCCTGAAATTATATGCCGTTGGTTTGATAATGCATTCGAACTTGAAAATGGGATTGGATGTAACAAGGGGCCTGTCGGAGTGAATGTAATCAAGGAAGGTGAAGACTATGTGATCAAGGACATCACAACATTTCCTGCTGATGAACAGGAAAGATTGAGTTGGGGAAATCTATGGATTCAGGAACTTCCCAAATATCTCCCGGCAGATTTCGAATTTAAAGAGGAGAACCCTGCTTACGATGAGAAAAAAGCACTAGAAGAGCAGTATGAACCAGATTTGACAAAAGATATCATCACAGACAATTGGATACCGCTTGAGGATATTGATCGGTTTTCAGATATCAGTACTGCTTTGACCGATTATTTCAACCAGCAGCAAGCTATGTTTGTTATGGGTGAGCAGGATGTCGACGACGATGCATCATGGGATACTTATGTGGAAGGTTTGAAATCTCTCGGTCTTGAGGATTGGGTGAAGATGAGAGAACTTGACGGAATTGCCGAATAAGATAACTGGAAAATATAGGACTTTTATTCGGGTGATAATTGGAAAAGCATATTACAACATAACGTAATATGCTTTTCTTTATCTGAAAAGGTTATGTATAAGTACAATCAATTCAATAAAGGGAGACTATAAAATATGAAGAAAGAAGAAGTAGTGGAACAGGGAGTGCATAATTACAGTGCAGCTGAAGAGTATGTCTGGCCTGCGGATGAGAAAGTTATGAAGAAGCTGGAATGGTTTCAGGATCAAAAACTTGCTCTTATGATGCACTGGGGACCTTATTCCCAGCTTGGAATAGTGGAATCCTGGGCACTTTCTGATGCAGATGCCGAATGGTCCAGAACAGGGATAGATTGGGAGGTCAGTGGTGAGGAGTTCAAAAAACAATATCGTGATCTGAATAAAACCTTTAATCCGATCCGATTTGATCCGGAACAATGGGCAGACATTGCCGCTGACGCAGGCATGCGTTATTTGATTTTTACCACAAAACATCATGATGGATTCTGTATGTGGGACACGAAATATTCCGATTATAAGATAACTGCAGAAGATTGTCCATATCATACCGGAAAATATGCGGATATCTGTGGACATTTATTTGAAGCATTTCGAAAGAAGGGAATTGGAATAGCAGCCTACTTTTCAAAAGCTGACTGGCATGTTGATAATTACTGGGCAAAAGGATATCCGAGAGGAGACTATATGTGGAGGGGGCCCTCTTATGTGCCGGCAGAGCATCCGGAGGAATGGGCAAACTTTGTAAGATTTACAGAAAATCAGATCAAAGAATTAGCGAGTTCTTATGGTCAGATTGATATTATGTGGTTTGACGCTGGGTGGGTATGCAAACAATCCGGACAAGATATCCAGCTTGGAAAAATTATAGATGAAATCAGAAAGTGGCAGCCGGGAATGCTCTGCGCAGACAGGACCGTTGGCGGATCTTATGAAAACTATATTACACCAGAACAATGCGTGCCTGATGAACCACCTGGTGTTCCGTGGGAGAGCTGCATCACTTTGGGGACCTCTTTCTCCTTTGCATATGAAGATGAATATAAATCCCCAAGAGAAGTTATAAATCTCCTTGTAGACATCGTGGCAAAAGGCGGTAATCTTGCGATCAATGTCGGCCCTCAGCCCGATGGAAGATTGCCAAAAGGCGCACAGAACACGTTAAAAGGAATGGGAGAGTGGCTTCGAACATATGGGAATGCGATCTATGAGACCAGAGCATGTGCGCCATATAAAAGAGGAAACATTGCATTTACAAAGAAACGGGATACCATTTATGCCCTGGAGATGTTTCCAGACGAGAAGGAACCTTTACCAGAATCTATATGGATCCCTTATGATGGAAAGGTTGAAGATGTAACAATTATGGGCTCAGGTGAAAAGGCTGTATTTGAAAAGAAAAACGGTGGAATTATGATTCATAATCTTCCGACAGATTTTGAAACACCAATTGCAAGAGTTTACGAAATGAAAATTTAATCATTGTATTAATAAGAAAGTGGGCCGAAGAAAAGAGATGAGAAAATTAATTGGATATGTTGGAACAAAAGATTTACAGGAAGTCACAGTGTCTGACATCAAAAACCTGGACGTAATAAATATTGCATTCGGTGTAATTCAGGACGGAGAAGTGAGGTGGGAACATCCGGAGTGCAAACGGTTCTTATCGCAGATCAGGCTGGAAAATCCAAATCTTAAAATTCTTCTGTCAGTAGGGGGATGGGGTGCATCCGGTTTTTCAGATGCTTCCATGACACAAAATGGCAGAGAAAAGCTGGTTAGATCCGCGGTGAACATTGTACAAAATTATTCTCTGGATGGTATTGATATCGACTGGGAATATCCTTGCATACGAGTAGGAGGAATTGACGGTGACAGCAGAGACAAAGAGAATTTTACTCTTCTGATGAAAGAGTTCAGACTTGTGCTCGATCAAAAGAAAGACCGGTCATATTTTTTGTCGATTGCGGCAGGCGGAGATGAGTACTTCACCTTGTGCACACAGATGGATCAGGTGCAGCAGTATTTGGATTATGTACAGCTGATGACCTATGATCTAAAAGGAGGGTTCACAATTTTGACCGGTCACCATGCTGGTCTGTATTCGAATCAAGTCGATCTGTTCCCATCCAGTGCTGACCGGGCAGTCCAGTGCTTTGTTCAGGCGGGGGTTCCAATAGAGAAACTCGTGCTTGGTGCGGCTTTCTATTCCAGAGAATGGAAAGAAGTACCGGATATCGATCATGGTTTTAATCAGATGGCACAGACAGTGGGAAACTATGGTCCACCATATCATACCCTTGTCAATGATTATATCAATAAAAATGGTTATATAAAATATTGGGATGAAGAGGCCATGGCTCCTTATCTGTATAATGGAGAAACATTTATCAGTTATGATGATAAAGAGTCATTGGCCTGCAAGGCGGATTATGTGAGAAGTAAGAACTTATATGGGATCATGTATTGGGAGTATGGCTGTGATGAAACACATACACTAACCGGATGGCTTCGTAAAAAACTAGATAGTTGAAAAGAACAGCTTGTAATCAGCTTGCAATAATGTTACCTTAATAATAATAAAACGGAAAATGAATTTTCAGGAGGCATACATATGTGGTTTATCGATAAGAGAATACAAGTGATATGCAATGAATTAAAGAAACTTTGCGTTGTATCTACGTCACCTGTTGAGAACATTCAATATAAAAAGGGACGTTTTTTTTATCCTGGTGAAGCAGAAACTGATGAACAGCCGTGGAGACCTTTTTCCCAGGGAGTGACAAGATGGTATGGACCCGATGCGCATTACTGGTTTCGTACCGTATATAAGGTCCCAGAGGGTCTGAGTCAAAAGACACTACGTCTTCATGTGAAAACCCAGATTGAAGAATGGGATGATGGTAAAAATCCACAGTTTTTACTCTTCGTAAATGACAAGGCTTTACAGGGCCTGGATATGAATCACAGAATTGTACAACTTGACGCGCATGCCAATGCCGGAGATATCTGGAATCTAGATTTGCAGGGATATACCGGAACACTTCATTCTGAATTCGATTTGATCATGGAAATGCAGCAAGTAGATCTGAAAATTGAAAAATTATATTATGATCTTCTCGTCCCGCTGCAGGCATTATCACGTATGGATCCGGATGATAAAGTAAGATTTGACATCCAGACGGTCCTTAATGAAGCTGTAAATATGATCGATCTTCGAACTCCTTACAATGACAGTTTTTATGAGAGTGTAACAAAGGCCGACAATTATTTGGAAAAGGCCCTCTATGAAGACATGGGCGGTTATGACGAAGTGATAGCTACCTGTATTGGACATACACATATAGATGTAGCCTGGTGGTGGACGGTTGAACAGACAAGAGAAAAGGTTGCCAGAAGCTTTTCCACAGTCCTCAAATTGATGGACGAGTATCCAGATTACAAGTTCATGTCCAGTCAGCCGCAGCTTTATGTCTTCTTAAAAGAGCGCTATCCGGATCTTTATGAAAAAGTAAAGGAAAAGGTGAGGGAAGGGCGCTGGGAGCCGGAAGGGGGGATGTGGCTGGAAGCCGATACGAACCTGACGTCTGGTGAATCTTTGGTACGTCAGTTCCTCTATGGAAAGAAGTTTTTCAAAGAGGAATTTGGTGTGGATAATGAAATCTTGTGGCTTCCGGATGTGTTCGGCTATTCTGGTGCCCTGCCTCAGATCATGAAAAAGAGTGGTATCAAGTATTTTATGACAACAAAGCTGGCATGGAATCAGGTAGATAAGATGCCCTATGACACATTTCTGTGGAAAGGAATTGATGGTTCGGAAGTTTTAACACATCTTGTCACTACACTTGGCGTCGGACAAAGTAATGACGACTTTTTTACCACTTATAACGGGATGCTTCATCCGGATGCCATTATGGGTGGCTGGCAGCGTTATCAGAATAAGGAGATCAACAACGATATCCTTGTGTCGTACGGATATGGAGACGGCGGGGGAGGTCCTACTAGAGAGATGCTGGAAACTTCAATTCGAATGGAAAAAGGAATCAAAGGTATTCCTAAGGTACGGCAGAAGTTCGCGGGTACCTATTTTAAAGAGTTGGAAGAACGTGTAGAAAATAACCGCAGACTTCCAGTATGGGAAGGTGAACTTTACTTTGAATATCACCGGGGAACCTATACATCTATGGCAAGAAACAAGCGTGGAAACAGGAAAAGCGAAATTCTGATGATGAATCTGGAACTGCTGTCGGCTCTTGCGGTCCAAAAAGGTCTGGAATATCCTAGGGAGGAACTGGAGCGCATGTGGAAGACCATTCTTTTAAATCAGTTTCATGATATTCTGCCAGGATCTGCGATTCACGAGGTGTATGAGGTTACTAAGAAAGAATATCAGCAGATTGAGGAAGAGGCGAATCAGCTGATTACAGAGCGTTTGGATGCCATTGCAGGGAAAGGTACGGCAGTAACTGTCTTTAACACGCTTGGATTTGAGAGGGATGACATCGTATATCTTCCGAAGGAGTGCAGCGGAGCATTGCAGGATACGGATGGATCTGTCTTCCCCATTCAGCAGCTGAATACCTGTTCCGCAGCATATGTCAGAGGACTTCCTTCGAAAGGGTATAAAACATTTGAAATGGTAAATGGAATACTCGAGAATACAGAGATTTTTACTCGCAGAGAGCATATCCTCGACACGCCTTATTATCACATTGAACTCGACGATAACGGTCTTTTTACATCACTGTATGATAAGAAAAATAACAGGGAAATTCTGCAGAAAGGAAAGAAGGGTAATCTTTTTCGTATGTATGAAGATAAACCGATGTATTACGATGACTGGGATATTGATATTTATTATACGGAGAAGAGCTGGGATGTAGTAAATCTTAAGAAAATGACATGGAGCCAGGAAGGCCCGGTCTGCAGGGTATTGGAATTAGAACGGGAAATCAGCAATTCACTGATACGCCAAAAGATATATTTTTATGCAAATTCTCCCAGAATTGACTTTGAAACTTATGTGGACTGGAAAGAACATCAGCATCTGCTCAAAGTTCATTTTCCGGTAGACATCCATACGGATGAGGCCTCCTTCGATATACAGTTTGGAAATCTGACACGAAAAGTTCACACAAATACCAGCTGGGATATGGCACGGTTTGAGTCCTGTGGACAAAAATGGATGGATTTATCAGAGGGACATTATGGAGTCAGCCTGATCAATGACTGTAAGTATGGCCATTCCGTAAAAAATTCTGACATGTCACTGACACTGATTAAATCCGGTATAGAACCGAATCCCGTATCCGATCAGGAGGAACATTTTTTCACATACGCACTGTATCCGCATACTGGAAATTTAAGAGACTGCGATACAGTTCGTGAAAGCTATAAGTTGAATTATCCGGCCTTATCGGTACATGCAGGTACTCCGGGGAAATGTGAAAGCCTTTTCTCCATAGATCAGAAAAATGTCATGTCAGAGACGGTGAAGGCATCGGAAGACGGCGATGGTTTGATTTTAAGGTTTTATGAGTATGAGAATACGAAAACAAATGCAAAGCTGAGCTTTGGAATGGATAAAAAGATTAAAAATATATTTGAATGTAATTTGATTGAGGAGGTCATGGATCAGCCGGTAGAGCATGATGAGAACAGCTTTGGCTTTGCCATTAAGCCCTTTGAAATTAAAACTTATAAAATTATATTCTGTGAGTAAGATTATTTATGGGGGCAGGTTCATATGATGAAATACAAAGACAGTACTTTGTCCGCAAAAGTCCGGGCGGAGGATCTGCTGGGACGAATGACAATAACTGAAAAGGTCGGACAGCTTAACCAAAGGCTCTATGGGTTTCAGGCATATAGTCGTGAAAATAATTCCATCGAGATCTTGGATGAGTTTAAAGAAGAGGTAAAAAAATGGAACGGTTTGGGATTTCTATATGGTTTGTATCGAGCCGATCCGTGGTCGGGCAGAGATGAAAGAACAGGACTTTCTGGAGCAGTGGCGGTAAAGGCCTATAATCTTCTACAGGCTTATGTTATGGATCATTCAAGACTCGGAATTCCTATGCTGGTTACCAGTGAGTGTCCGCATGGTCATCAGGCTTTAGAAGGCTATCTTCTGCCTGTGAATTTGGCAATGGGAGCTTCCTTTTCAAGGAAACTGGTGTATCAGACTTATAGAATCTGCGGAAGACAGATGAGGGAGTTAGGCGTGGACCTTGCATTGATTTCCATGCTGGATATCTTAAGAGATCCGAGATGGGGCAGAAGTGAAGAGTGTTTTGGTGAAGATCCATATCTTGCTTCTGTGATGAGCCAGGCGGTGGTAAAAGGTGTTATGGAAGAAGGCGTCGATGTCGTTGCCAAACATTTTGCCGCTCAGGGCGAGACCACAGGAGGAATCAATGCAAGTGCAGCGAGAATCGGAGAGCGGGAACTTCGGGAAATTCATCTTCCCGCAGCAGATTATTGTGTGAAGGCAGGTGTTTCCGGCATCATGGCTGCATATAATGAAATTGATGGGATTCCCTGCCATGCGAATGCATGGCTGCTAAATTCTATATTGCGAGATGAGATGAAGTTTCAGGGTATCGTCATGGCCGATGGTCTGGCTGTGGACAGGCTGAAGGATCTGACAGGAAATACGAAAGCTGCTGGTATTCAGGCGTTAAATGCAGGAGTAGATGTCTCTTTATGGGATGAAGGCTTTACGTACCTGGAGGATGGAGTGGGATCCAAGATTACTGAAGAAAGATTGGACGAAGCGGTTCTTCGAGTTTTAAACCTGAAGTTTCGACGAGGACTGTTCGACCATCCGCTGCTTGGTGAGTCGTCAAAAATATTCGACTTTTCCGGGGCGGAGGAGAATCTCGAGCTTGCAAGGCAATCTGTTATTTTGTTAAAAAATGAAGGTCGGCTGCTTCCCATTGATCAGACAGAGAAAATAAAAATCGCCGTGATCGGGCCGAATGCATTTGATCTATATAGTCAGATTGGAGATTATTCGCCTCCGTTAAAACATGGCATTACAGTTTCGGATGGAATGATTGCTTACGCAGAACAGAATAAAAACTTACAGATAGGTGTGAGTAGTGGTTATGATCAACATGGAAACGTAGATGCAGGAAAAATCAGAGATCTGGCTTTTGATGCAGATGTCACAGTTCTGGTACTGGGAGGTTCCTCCAGCCGATTTGGCAAAGCGAAATTTGACAACAATGGTGCTGCGATAACGGATGGCAGTGATATCAGAATGGATTGTGGAGAAGGAGTGGATCTTTCTTCAATTGAACTTCCAAAAGATCAGCAGCAGATGGCAGCAGAATGTTATCAGGCAGCAAATAAGACGGTGACAGTGGTAATAGCCGGAAGACCTTATGATATCAGTAAGACGGCAGAAAAGACAGATGCCCTTCTCTATGCATTTTATCCTGGACCAAAAGGGGGAAGAGCGATTGCTGAACTGATTTTTGGCGATGCAAGGCCTTCCGGGAGACTTCCGGTATCCCTGCCCAAAAGTGTGGGAGAACTCCCCGTCTACTATAACCATCGAAACTCTTATCAGGCCATGCACTATGTGGATCAGAAAGGACCTTTGTATCCGTTCGGTTATGGCCTTGGGTATGACAAGCTGAATTACTCTGAGTTTTCTATAAGCACTGAGGAGATCCATGCTGTCTGTTTAAAGGAGGAACCACTGGTAATAACAATGAAAATTGAGAATTTATCAGACCATTTGGCGTTTGGCGTTCCCATGGTGTTTTTAAGCCATCAGGAAGGCAGTGTGATTCCAAGAAAGAGGGAGCTTAAAGGATTTGAGAAGAGACTTCTTAGCCCGGGTGAGACCATCTGTGTAAAGATCAGACTTGGTTATGAGGCATTTTCTGTCTGGAATGAACGAATGAGTTACGGTCCGGAAAAGGGAAGAGTACAGCTTCAGGTCAAAGATGGGGATACTCTTCTTTGGAGTAAGATAGTAAAACTTGTGTGAGGAGGAATTAAACATATGCAAAAACAAGAACTGAGAGAGGGCTGGGCGCTGATTTGTCAAGACAAAAAATTGAAAACAAGTGTGCCTTTTTCTATGTATTATGATTTGCTGGAACATGGAGAAATCGAGGATCCATTTTACAGGGATAATGAAAGCGAGGCATTTCATCTGTCCGAGGAAGATTATAGTTATACGCTGGATTTTATACCTGATGAAACCATACGAAAATCAAATCGAATAGTTCTCAGATTTGAGGGAATTGATACATTAGCTGATATCTATCTGAATGGATCATTACTTGGCAGTACATATAATATGCACAGAACCTGGGAATTCCAGGTCAAAGAATTGCTTACTGAAGGTACGAATCATCTGTCTGTCCTATTTCACTCTCCGGTGCGCTATATGCAGGAGCAGATCAGAGAGCATGGAGAGATTCCCTGTAATACAGACACACTGGATGGTTTTCCTTATCTTCGCAAGTCCAGCTGTATGTCCGGATGGGATTGGGGTCCAAGGCTTCCGGATATGGGAATTTTTAGAAAGGTATTCCTGTTGGGGATTGATAACCTTCGCATAGAAGATGTGCATGTGAGACAGCAGCATCATAGCGGGAATGTTATGTTGAACTTTCAGGTCAATGTCGAATCAGAGAAGGCAGCAGAATGGAGTTACCGTGTGGTAATTGATACACCGGATGGTAAATGCCTGAACTTTGAAGATTCACCGATGGAGGTCAAGATAACAGAGCCACTGCTCTGGTGGCCGAGGGGGTACGGGGATCCAAACCTATATAACATCCGTGTAGAGGCTTGCGCAAATGGAGAGATCTGTGATGTCTGGGAGAAAAAAATTGGTCTTCGCACAATGAGAATTCGAAAAGATAAAGATCAATGGGGTGAGAGCTTTGCTCACGAGGTAAATGGTATGGCAATCTTCGCTATGGGAGCCGACTATATTCCTGAGGATTGCCTACTTCCCAGAATTACAGAAGAGAAGACAAAAGATTTGTTAAAGCAGTGTGTTCTGGCAAATTATAATACGATCCGTGTCTGGGGAGGAGCGTATTATCCGGATGACTGGTTCTATGATATCTGCGATGAACTCGGACTGCTTGTCTGGCAGGACCTGATGTTTGCCTGTTCCACGTATCTTCTGACAGATGAGTTTGAGGACAATATATCTCACGAGATCGTGGAAAATGTGAGGAGAATACGCCACCATGCCTGTCTTGCACTGTGGTGTGGAAATAATGAGATGGAGGAAATGGTAGAAAGTGGATTCGCTTCGAGTCCGCGGCTGAGGGGGGACTATACCCGTATCTTTAGTTATATCATTCCGAAGATTATACGCAGGGAAGATCCAGATACTTTTTACTGGCCTTCCAGTCCGTCATCCGGCGGTGATTTTGATAATACTCAGGATGAGACAAGAGGAGATGCCCACTACTGGATGGTATGGCATGGGTACCGTCCGTTTCCCGATTACAGAAAACATAATTTCCGCTATGCATCAGAATTTGGATTCGAGTCCATGCCGTCTGAAAAAACGATTGAAAGCTTTACCCTGCCAGATGATCGCAATGTGTTTTCTTATGTTATGGAGCGGCATCAGAAGAGCCTGAATGGGTATTCTAAGATGATGATGTATATGTCACAGTATTTCTTATACCCGAAGGATTTTTCTTCACTCATCTATGCTTCTCAGCTGATGCAAGGTCAGGCGATGCGCTATGCTGTTGAACACTGGAGAAGAAACAGGGGAGAATGCATGGGTGCAATCATCTGGCAAATTAATGACTGTTGGCCCGTTGCATCCTGGTCATCCATTGATTACTTTGGAAGATGGAAGGCACTGCAGTATTTTGAAAAGCGTTTTTTCGCCCCAGTTATGATTTCCTGCTGTGAAGAGGGAATGCTTACGCAGGATCCGAATCCCAATGCGAGAGCATATGACATGGAAAAGAGTATTCATCTAAATATAGCAAATGAGACGACAAGGGAGCAAACCGTGGCGGTTAGATGGAGTCTCAGAGATAGTCAATCTGCGGTCATAGGAGAAGAACACGAAGAGAAAGTAACGGTACCGGCACTTTCCAGTGTCTGGCTGGATAAAGTCAATCTTCCACATGCAAGAATTCGCCAGGATCATGTGACCTATTCCTGTATCCAAGACGAAGAGGTTATTTCTGAGGGAAGTGTTCTGTTCTCTATGCCGAAATTTTATGAGTATACGAATCCACAACTGGAAGTATCCGTCGATGGCGATACCATTACAGTCAGATCTCAGGCATATGCAGGAAACGTAGAACTGTTAAATGAAAACGAAGACTGGGTGCTGTCTGATAACTATTTTGACATGGAAGCAGGAGAGAAACAGGTAAAAATACTTTCCGGAAAAGCAAGCAAGATAAGAATCCGCAGCATCTATGACATTGCAAGGTAAAGCAGCAATCGTATTGCCGGAGTCAATAAAAGTTTTGACTCCGGCAAATATTAGTCTTCACGCAGTTTAACAGCTCGAGCAGCCTTCCTTCTTGTAGTGTCATCCATGGCTGCATAATGCTTTTTCGTTGTGTTGACGTCCTTATGCCCCAGAACATCTGCGACAAGGTAAATGTCACCGGTCTCTTTGTAAAGATTAGTTCCATAGGTACTGCGGAGCTTATGTGGGGTAATCTTTTTTGTCGTTGTAATATGCCTTGCGTATTTTTTTACAAGATTCTCTACTGTTTTCACGTTAATTCGTTTTCTCTGCGAGGAATAGAAGAGTGCGTGTTCATGTCCGATTACAGGAGATGTTTTTTTTCGATCCAACAGGTAATCTTTTAATGCTTTTTCTACCTCGTCTCCGAAGTAGACAAACATCTCGTTACCGCCTTTTCGGATAAGTTTCAAGGCATTATTTTTAAAGTCAAGATCTTCAATGTCAAGTCCTACGCATTCTGAAACTCGAATACCTGTTCCCAGCATGAGAGTGATGATTGCGAGATCACGAGATTTTGTCTTATCATAATATGCACGCTGATGAGGTGTCATGGAATCACCGCAGGATTCGACATAATCCAGAAGCCTTGCAACTTCATCTTCATCCAAACGTATGATTTCTTTTTCGTGAAGTTTAGGCATGTCAATCAGAAGCGTTGGATTATTTTGTATCATTTCATGTCTGTAATAGTACCCGTAGAAGGTTCGAAGCGCAGATATTTTGCGTTTCAGACCTCGTTCACCGTTAGTTATGTAATCGTCATCGCCGAAAGCCTTGTAGGCCTTTAAATATTCAATATATTCTTCAAGATCAAGAGCAGTCACATTTTCAAGGTCCGAAAGGGTAAAATCGGACATTGAGTACTTGCTGTAGACGGGATTATCATGTAATAGAAACTGAAAGAATATACGGATGTCATAGGCATATTTGATTCTTGTGCTTGTAGATGTTGTTGTGCTCACAGCACGAAAAAAATCATTGACAAAATCCGGAAGAGTTCGAAGAACCTCACGAAGTTTTAATGTGTTGTCGACATCGGTCTGTTCATGATAAGTAGTGCGTTTATCCATAGAATTCCTTCCTGGCGAAAATGCCGGTATATAGTGTTTTTAGAGGAATAATTAAGAGTATCGATGATCTTAATACCCAACTATTCGAAAAACCTGTGTTTTCCGAATAGTTGGAGACGCCTTTATTGTACCTCGTTTCCTGTGTTCTGTCAACCAAATATATAAAGCAAATATAAAAAGAGGTCTCAAAATAATGAGCCTCTTATATATATAGTTCAGGCAGTCTGTCTCTTTTTTCTGCTGCGTACAATACAGGATAAAGAAAAGTTGATAACGAAATATACAACGGATATAAATCCAAAGATTATAAATACTCGCATTGTCTGATTTATGGTGCTGTCAATCTGTGCCGACATCACCCATTTGCTGTTGTTAAAGAACTCTTCGATTGCAACCTGTGCCAGAAACGATGTATCTTTAATTACTGTGATTACCTGTGATAACATTGACGGTACAATGGCCTTAAAACATTGTGGTAAGATAATATGCACAATGGTCTTAGGAAAATTAAATCCCTGTGAAAAAGCCGCTTCAAACTGCCCCTTTGGAACAGAATTAAGCCCTCCTCTTACGATCTCAGCCATAACTGCACTGGTAAACAGTGTAAACGACAAGATACCGGAATACATAGGTGCATCAAACGGCTTCGGCATACGAACCATAAAACGAATTGCCAGTACCCATAATAGATTCGGTGTATTGCGGAAAAGCTCAATATATACAATTGAAAATCCTTTTAAAAATTTATTGCCGTAGGATCGAAACAGAGCCAGAATCGTTCCAAAAACCATACTCAGAAGAACGGATATCAATGCCACATAAAGTGTCACACCAAGCCCGCGAAACATATAAATCAGATTGCTCTTTGTGAATACACTTTCCAATGCTGCCATAAATTCATTCATTTCGACTCCTCCTCTCCCACTTTATACGATTTTAGCAGTTCGGTATAATCCTTTGGTTTCGGTTTTTCCCCGAATTTTTTCTCCAGATATCCGGAAAGTCTGGCAAGGGGAAAGCAAATAATGAAATACATAATGCCCACTACCAGATAAGCCGGTCCATAGGCCAGCGTACTCGATGCAAAAGAATCTGCCTGATACATCAGATCACCGCCGGCTATAATTGCCAAAATCGAGGTGTTTTTAATCAGATTTGCAGCAATATTCGTAAGCGGAGGCAACATAATTTTAAGTGCCTGTGGAAGAATAATACTTTTCATAATTTGTGTGTATCCAAATCCCTGGGAGATAGCAGCCTCTTCCTGACCTTTTGGAACTGCTTCGATGCCTGTTCGAACAACCTCGGACATATAAGCACCATGGTAGACTCCTACGCCCAGAATACCAATTAGCTTAACTGAGAGATTGATATTCATATAGGGCAGCGCATTGTATAAAAAGAATACCTGAACTAACAGTGGCGTATTCTGAAAGAATTCCACATATACCCTTGAGATCCCTCTTAAAATCTTGTTATGGCTTGCAGACATGACTCCAAAGACAACGCCCAAAGCCAGAGACATCAAAAGTGCAAACAAGACAATATATAAAGTGACTCCAAATCCCTGGAAAAAAGGTCCTATATTATCAAACAGTTTTTCCCATTTATCAACTGAAAAAGCGCTCATTGATTCAACCCCCATTTCTCCATTAATTTGTCCAGTTCACCATTTTCCTTCATATCAGAAATAACGTTGTCAACTTCTTTGGCCAGTTTCGTGTTTCTCTTAGCCATAGCAATTCCATATTCCTGAGGTGAGAACTCATCTGGAAGAAGTTTCAGTGAATCATTCAAATATCCGCTTAAGATGGAGCCGTCAACAGAAAAACAGTCGACGCGGCCTGAATCTAATGCTGCCTTGATTTCTGGATAACTGGAAAACTCACTGAAATTCAGAGTGATTCCGGCCTCTTTAGCTGCCTCTTTCAACGATTCTTCAGTTGTAGCTGACTGTGATACGCCAATTGTCTTCCCGTCTAACCCCATGAAATCATCGATGCCCGAGGACTTTTTCACCATCAGTTTTACATGGTCTGTGTAATATGGCTGGGAAAAATTATAGGTTTCTTTTCGCTCATCTGTGATTGTGAAAGTGGCGGCATCCATATCCAACTCTCCTGTTTCCAGCAGAGGACCTCTGGTTTTGGCAGTTACAGCTTCAAATTCGACTTTTACATCATCGCCGAATACTTTTTTGCAGACTTCCTTTGCGACATCAATCTCAAATCCTTCAAATTCTCGCGTATCGATATTCATCAGGCCAAAATTTGGTATATCATTTTTAACGCCGACCTTGACCTCTTTTTTATTTAGGATATCATCCGGCGAGTTTCCACACCCAGCCAGCGCAGCTGTAAATGATACGAACGCCAGCAACAGGGAGATTTGTACTTTTTTCTTTCTCATATCTTCTACTCCTTTATATTGCCGGTATTATCGTATAATCTTGCTTAAAAATTCCTTCGTTCTTTCATTTTGAGGATTTTCAAAGAAATGTTGCGGGGTTCCTTCTTCTAGAATGATACCACCGTCTACGAATAGAACGCGATCGGCTACTTGTTTGGCGAATCCCATCTCGTGAGTTACGATTACCATGGTGAAATTCTTTTCATGTGACAGATTTATGATTACATCTAAAACCTCCTGAACCATCTCAGGATCAAGCGCTGAGGTCGGCTCATCAAACAGGATTACGCGGTTTTTCATAGTCAGCGCACGGGCAATGGCAATTCTCTGCTGCTGCCCTCCGGAGAGGTTCTGCGGATATGCACCAGCCTTATCCTGCAGGCCGACTTTTTTCAGATAGACCATGGCCGTCTCAATTGCCTCATCTTTTGGCACTTTTTTCAATTTGGTCGGACCAAGAATCAGATTGTCCAAAACTGTCATATTGGGATATAGGTTAAACTGCTGAAATACCATGGCGCTATGCATCTTGTTGATAAATGCACGATTTTTTTTGGTCAGTTCATGGGTATGAATAAAGACTCTCCCGGATGTGGGTTCTTCCAGACAGTTCATCAGGCGTACCAGAGTACTTTTTCCTGAACCCGAAGGACCGATGATAACAACTTTCTCACCTTCCTTTACATGAAGGTTAATACCCTTTAGTACTTCATTATCTCCATAACTCTTGTGTACATCTTCTAATCTTATCAAATAAACTCCTCCTTACATTGGCATAAATAAGATAAAAGCGCTACCCTATAGAAAAAAGCATGGTAAGCGCCATTATCAATCAAATATTGATAAAAATTAAGAATATTTTACTATTTATTAGAAAATATGTCAATGTCAAAAATATACAAAGATTTTTATCTGCTGTTTTCCCTAATCCATGTTTTTAGTAGAGAAATCCATGTTTGAACCGATATATTCAGCTCGTCTTTTCGTTCGCATGAGGAAGTTGTCTCATCTGCAAGCGACAGACCATGTCTCCCTTCGGGATAGATATGTAGTTCAAGGCCGACATTTGCCTTGCGAAGAGCCATGGCAAGCAAAAGGGAATTCTCCACAGGAACCGCCTGATCTGTGTATGTATGCCACAGAAAGGTCTTTGGGAAGTCTTTTGTCACAAGACGTTCTATGGAAACCTCATCTTTCTTTTCGGGATAGTTCGATCCCAGAAGTTTCATAAAACTTCCCTCATGCAAATAAGCAGGATCGGAGGTGATTACCGGATAGCATAGAATCAATCCGTTTATTTTCAAATGATCTGTTTCTGTATGAATAGCATTTGATATAAAGTCTTTATTCCAGAAAGCACCATAAGAAGCAGCCAGATGTCCGCCTGCTGAAAAGCCCATGACAAATACATGATTTGTATCAATACTCCATGCTTGTGCATGTTTCTTTATGTATTGGACGGAAAATGACAATTCCAGCAATGAGGTGGGAAACGTTGAGGGAGCGGTGGAATATCGCAGTACCGCAGCATGATACCCCATTGCAAGAAACTGAGCGGCGACAGGTTCAGCCTCACGATCACTTGTCCTCTCATAACCGCCGCCGGGACAGATGATGACCATAGGACGTTTCATTCCTAGCTGGTATTCCCCTGAGACATCCAAAAGATAAAGGCACAGTCTTGCATAGTCTTGTGAACCCTGAAGTTGAATGGGTATTTCTTTATATTGCATAACATAATTCCTCCTGATTCGATAATCTTTTGACACTGATGATACACAGATTGTTACGCTCTTCGAGTTCTCACAATCTTATCATATTATATTTCATTCACACCTCTAAATCAAGAAATACTCAAATTTTCTGTCATATCCGCCATAAGCCGAACAGATATTCCGAAAATACGTTTGCCTTAGGGCCTGTCATCTGTTATACTGATTCTATATATTTTAAAAATATTTAAGTATCTTGATAGATGTGTAATCTAAAAGTTTACGAGTCAGATTTTTTGGAGGATAACAAGAATGGAAATTGAGAAAATCAGTGATAAACAAGAGGAAATACTGGACTATCTAAAAGAGACAATTATTAAACGAGGATTTCCGCCTTCCGTCCGAGAGATAGGAAAAGCAGTCAATCTGAAATCGACATCATCCGTACACGCCCATCTTGAATCCATGGAGAAGAAAGGATATATCCGCAGGGATCCCTCGATTCCAAGAGCAATTGAGATCATGGATGAAGATTTTAACCGCAGACGTGTCTCTCAGTATGAAACCGGAGAGCCAACACCGGAAGCAGAATTGACTCAGGTACCTGTTCTTGGTACTGTAGCAGCCGGACAGCCTCTGCTGGCCGTTGAAAACATTACTGAGTATCTTCCGGTTCCGGTTTCACATCTTCCCAACACAGTCACTTTCATGCTTACAGTAAAGGGTGACAGCATGATAAATGCCGGAATATTTGACGGTGATTATGTATTGGTAGAACAACGGGATATCGCTGCTGACGGTGAAAAAGTGGTCGCTATGGTGGACGATTCAGCAACCGTAAAAACCTTTTATAAAGAAGACGGGTATTACAGGCTGCAGCCTGAGAATGATTCGATGGACCCGATTTTGATATACAAAGATTTGCGAATACTTGGGATTGTTATCGGAGTATTTCGATTTTTCAAAAAATGATATATAACAAAAATGACCATTAGTAGTTTTACTGCCGGTATCCAAGTATTTATGGAATGCCGGCAGAGTTATCCGTGTATCATAGGGGGTCAAATTACTTTTGACCCCAACCTCTTTCTATCTTTCTGCTATGAATTCAGGTCTTCTTTCTCTATCACTTTTCCGTCTCTCCAGATAC
This sequence comes from Blautia liquoris, assembly GCF_015159595.1. Lineage (NCBI taxonomy): Bacteria > Bacillati > Bacillota > Clostridia > Lachnospirales > Lachnospiraceae > Blautia > Blautia liquoris. Next base: position 1,607,654 of record NZ_CP063304.1, read on the forward strand.
GTTCCAGGTCATAAAACAGACGGTTTTGATCATCAAATAGATGAATTACTACATCACCATAATCCATCAGAATCCAATTTGCATTCTGATATCCCTCGATGCTTTTAGGCTCATATCCCAATTTGCTCAGACATTCCTCTACATTATCAGCCATTGCCTGAACCTGGCTGCGGTTTGAACCACTGGCGATCAGAAAATAATCGGCAAGTGTTGAGATGTGTTCTATATCAATAATTCTAATATCACTTGCCTTCTTCTCTTCCAGTGCTGCTATTGCAAGATTTGCTACTTTTTTTGATTGATTCATCGAATAATACCTCACTCTTCTCTGCTATTGTGATAATTGCTGTAGTATAGGTAAGCGTCTACTGTTGTTTCGTCCATTGAGCCCGATTTCCCTTTCAGGTAATGAACTGTGTCCTTTAATATTTGATACATACATTCATTTAAATCAGAAAAAGCCAGTTGTCTTATTTCTGTCAAATTCGGAGCCTTGTCCCTACTGGGTTCTATATAATCTGCGATAAAGATAATTTTTTCAAGCTCACTCATATCTGGCTTCCCCGTCGTATGCCAGGTAATCGCATCAAGGATATCCTGATCCGTAATTCCATAGTCCGTCTTTGACAGATAGGCACCCAGCTTTGAATGAAGGAGGTCAGGGTGATCTCTTTCACAACAGGTTATAGAAATATTTTTCCTCTCACATATTTGGATTTTTTTTGTGTCGGGGATGCATTTTGCGCAGTCATGCAGTAATCCGGCTGTTTCTGCCTGTACGAAGTCCATACCGTGTGCCATCGCAAGAGCTGCAGCCGTATACATGACGCCAATGGTATGGTGAAAGCGCTTCTGATCCAATCTTCTTTTTAAATGTTTTTTCAATTTTATAAGATCGTAGTTTGCTGATTCCATTTTTAAACCTCATAAATCCTGTTTTTGATGATATATCTGCGTACATCTTCCGCCAGATAATATCGTGTAGTTTTCTTATCCCTGATCCAGCTTCTTATTGTCTTTGAAGCAATATCCAGATTTGGTGTGTCAAGTTTCAAAAAGCAGCCGCGAAACTCTTTCTGGCGTTTTTCAAGGACACGGTCGAACTCTGCCTGATTGATCTGATTTCTGGTGGCTACTACAATCCTGCAGGCACAGGCAATTCTGGCTGGTTCTTTCCACGTGTCAAAATCCAGCAGTGAATCTGCTCCGATTATGAAGTAAAAATCCGTATCCGGATATACATGGTTCAGATGTTCCATGGTTCGATAAGTAAAACTATAGCCATCTTCATTCATTTCCTCCAGGGACAGTTTAAAATGTGGATTTGGGGCAATTGCAAGTTTTACCATCTCAGTTCTCTGGATGTCTGTTGCACGTCCTTTTCGATTTCTCTTATGAGGAGGATTTCCGGCGGGCATAAACCACACTTCGTCGAGATTGAATTGATCATATGCAGCTTCCCCGAGAATCAGATGACCGATATGAATCGGGTCAAAGGTCCCACCCATAATTCCGATTTTGTTTTTCATAGGCATGTTCACTCTTATTATTTTGGTAATTCTATCTTCTTTTTATCCTTTTTTCCCTCTTTGTAAAGGATAATCTTTTTACCTATTACTTGTACAAGCTGAGAACCTGTCCTTTCCGCAAGTGTAGAGGCAATGTCTTTTGCATCATCCATACAGTTTTGAAGAACATTGATCTTAATCAGCTCCCGTGCAGCTAAAGCTTCTGCTACAGATGCGGTAAACTTTGGTGTAAGGGAAGCTTTTCCAATCTGAAGAATTGGCTCCATATCCATAGCAAGTCCTTTTAAGTAAGCTCTTTGTTTACTTGTCATATATAACTCTCCTTTCTGACCTTTATTTATAATAATCGAATTGATGGCCATACATCTGAACGGTATCACCCTCTTTGATTCCTTCTTGCTCCAGTCGCTCCAGAATTCCACAATCCTTCAGAAAACGCTGAAAGAATGCAAATCCTTTTTCAGAATCCAGATTCGTATATCCCAGCATTCTTTCTATCCTGGGACCTTCCACATGAAAAAGATGTTTGTCTAGTTCATCTTGTGAGACGGTATAGGGAAGATCGCTGTTAATCAGAGCATCTTCCGGAAAATACTCCTGTTTAAATATAACCTTTTCCTTCGGAAGTTTATCGAGAAGATCCTGTACATAATAGAGAAGATCACTTACACCCTTTCCGCTGACAGCTGAAATTGGAAATACGCGAATTCCTCCTGGTTCAAATTCGGCTTTTAATCGCTCCACTGGATCGATAACTCCCTCCTGCCGATAAATCGCATCAATTTTATTTGCAGCGATAACCTGTGGGCGTTTAGCAATTTCAGGGTTGTAGTTCTCGAGTTCACGGTTGATTTTGTATATGTCATCCACAGGATCTCGTCCCTCAAAAGAAGCTGCATCGACAAGGTGAATCATAATTCTTGTCCTCTCAATATGACGCAGAAATTCATGCCCCAGACCAGCTCCCTGTGATGCTCCCTCAATCAGACCTGGAATGTCTGCTATGACAAATCCTCTGCAGTCTTTAAGATCAACAACGCCAAGGTTCGGATACAAGGTTGTAAAGTGATAGTTTGCTATCTTTGGATCGGCATTTGTTACTCTGGAAAGGAGTGTCGATTTTCCGACATTTGGGAATCCGACCAAACCTACGTCTGCAATCACTTTTAGTTCAAGTAAGACTTCAATTTCCTGAGCCGGCTTTCCAGGCTGTGCGTACTTTGGAACCTGCATTGTCGCAGTAGCATAGTGCATATTGCCTTTCCCCCCTCTGCCGCCTTTTAGGACAACCTGCTGTCTGTTATCACCGGACATATCTGCGATTACTTTATGGCTTTTGGCCTCAAGAATCACTGTTCCCTCCGGGACACGTAATATAATGTCCTCACCGTTTTTGCCATGGGAGCGTTTTTTCTGACCTGGGTCACCGTCTTTCGCGGAAAATTTTCGTCTGTATCTGAAGTCAACCAGGGTATTCAGCCCCTTATCGACCTCAAAGATGACATCCCCACCTTTTCCGCCATCACCGCCATCTGGACCGCCATTGGGAACGTAGAGTTCTCTTCGAAAACTCACATGGCCATCCCCGCCCTTTCCTGAGCGTATGATGATTTTAGCTCTATCTGCAAACATTAGAAACCTCCTGTTAGTAAAAAGGGCTTCAAACCTCTATGGTTTGAAGCCAATCAGTTATGAATTATTCAGCTGTCGGAAGAACAGAAACTTGTTTTTTGTCTCTGCCTTTTCTCTGGAATCTTACGATGCCATCCGCTGTTGCAAACAGAGTATCATCTTTACCGCGTCCAACATTTGTACCGGGATGGATTTTGGTTCCACGCTGTCTATAAAGAATGTTTCCAGCTTTTACAAACTGTCCGTCAGCTCTTTTCGCACCTAATCTTTTAGACTCAGAATCTCTGCCGTTTCTGGTAGATCCGACTCCTTTTTTATGAGCGAAAAATTGAAGGTTCATCTGTAACATAGTCTACACCTCCTTGAAAATGATATCAATAAATCTGCTGTATGTTTCATCATCTTCTATTGCCTGAAGTCCAAGTATTAGGGATTTCAATAATAAATCAGCCTCTTTAGAGTGATTTCCATCAAACTCAAACTTTATACATGCTTTTTCCTGATTTTCATCTGCGGTAAATGCATCTTCTGTCAGTTTCTCTATCGAATTGATTGTATTGATCACCAATACACTGATAGAGGTACAGACAATATCACTGTTTTCTTCAGCGTATCCTGCATGATCCTCTACAGTAAAACCAATATATTCCAGGTCTGAATTCTGATAAAACGTTACCTTAGTCATACAATCTCACCTTTAAGCGTTGATCTTATCAATCTTAACCTGAGTGAACTGTTGTCTGTGACCGTTCTTTTTGTGGTAACCGGTTTTCCTTTTATACTTGTAGACAATAACCTTTTTTGCTTTTCCGTTTTTTACGACAGAAGCTGTTACACTGACATCTTTAACATCAGATCCAACTTTAAGGCCATCGTTGTTTACCGCAAGTACATCGTCAAATGTAACTGTTTCACCAGCTTCAACACCAAGCTTTTCTACGTTAATGATATCGCCTTCGGCTACTTTGTACTGTTTACCACCTGTTGCAATAATTGCGTACATTAGGCATACCTCCTATTATCATTACTCGCCAGATATGGTGGCTAACGCATCCGCTAACACTTATACCTCTCTGTGCGGCATACTTGATTATACTACCAAATTTATCTATGGTTGTCAATAGGATACGCAGATAAATCTGGTTTTTTTGAACACGCAATTGCGAGCACTCCCGGTCCGGTATGACAAACAACAGAAAGTGAAAGAAGAGATTCTTCTGTCTCAAGAGTTGGAAAAGAGGAAACTACTTCATTGCGCCAAATATCAACTGCTTCATCCTGTCCATAGGAATAAGCGATATCCAGACACATCTGCCCTTTTTTATAAGGCTCTTTAAAACGTGTGTCGATATCTTTTTTCATCGCCTCAATCATTACTTTCCTGGCCTGTTTTACACCTCGCACTTTGGCATAGGCATCCAGATTGTCCCCCTGAATGGTGAGTACCGGTTTTAGATTCAAAACAGTTCCAATCATTGCTGCCGCCGGAGTGATACGTCCGCCTTTTTTTAAGTACTCCAGCGTATTTACCATCAGGTAAATGCTGGCCTGTAAAGATTCTTTTTCTAAAATCTCTTTGATCTGTCTGCCACTGTAACCAGCTTTTGACAATCGAAGAGCGTCAAGTATAGATTGACGCATGGTAACTGAAATTCGTTTATTATTCACTACAAATACGCGATGATTAAAGTCCGCTGCCAGAGCAGCAGCTGTCTCACAGGATGCAGACAGACCGCTGGACATGGGAATGTAGACCAGCTCATCGTGATTGCTTAATAACTTCTTCCACAGTTCCATCAAATCCCCAGGGGAAGGCTGTGAAGTAGACACTTTGCATCCACTTTCCAAGGAATGATAAAAATCTGCCTGACTTAAATCAATTCCCTCAAAATGAATTTTATCATCTATAAAAAATGGCATCGGAACGACAACGATGCCAAGTTGTTCTGCCTCTTCTTGTGTAATCCCACTGTTACTGTCGGTTACAATAGCTATATCCGGCATAAAACTCCTCCTTAAGCGTAACAATATGTGTATCATTAGCGTCAGAATACCTTTTGACACTTTCATCATTATATCATAAAAAGACACTTTCGCAAAGGTACAAATATGCGAAAGTGTCCGACCAGGTTATTCGATTTCGGTTCCCAGACACTCAAGCGGAACGAACTGATGCTCTCCGTCCTTTCCAAGGTCAGTATATATTTCCAGGCGATGTATCAAAAATGCATAAGGTGAAAAGGTCTCACCTAAATACGCTGAGAATGCATCCAGGACAATCTCTGGTTTCAGGTTATTCACACTTCCTGCGGATAACTGCAAGAAGATGGTTTTCCCTCGTACCTCCATCTGATAAATCAGAGGACGTATATCGATTTCCCGTGTCCCTTTTTTTGTTGTTTTCTCAAAGAATATATGCTCTTGCAAGAGAAAGCGGCAGACATGATCTTTCCATCCATCCCTAAATCCCATCCCCTCCCGGAAAGATATCAGGTAATCACATGCACAGACGAGTGCCATGCCGTTCGAAGATTTTTCCTCAGGTATCTGGCGGATACTTAAGACACGAATACCTTCAGCCATGGTATTGTTTAAACGTCGGATCATCTCTTTGGAAGAAGATGAAGTTTTTAATTCCATGTCAAAGTAATCGCCTTCTGTAGTCAGCCCCACGCCCAGTGGTGAAGCAAATGACATAATCATATGGGGTGAATAACCCTCCGAATAGGCGACATCTATTTTGGCACGACGCATGGACTTTTGAAAATATCTCAGTGTATCAAGATGTCCGACAAATTTTACAGGACCTTCTTTTTGAAATTTAACTCTAACCTTCATAGCAGACACCTCCATGATAGCATCTTGCACCACATCCGGAACACTGTATCCGGCAGTTTGGTGTCACTTTCTCCTTTTTTGCCTGATTCCATTCCCGGATCATAAACTCTTTACTGACACCGATATTAATAAAATCCCACGGGAGAACTTCATCAGTACCACGTTCACGGATGGAGTAAAAGTCAGGATCAATATGGCATTCTTTGAAAGCCTCTTCCCAGTATGTGTGTTTGAAGAAATCGCTCCAGGAATCAAAAAGTGCACCGTTTTGATAGGCTCTTAAGATAACCGGACAAAGCCTGCGGTCTCCTCTTGCCAGGACTCCCTCGAGAAGCGTCACATCAGCCTCATGGTAGTGGTAACGAATGCTCTTTTGATTGATCTGTGATCTGACCTCGTCCTTTACAATCCGTGCCTTACTCAAGAATTCTTCTTTTGTATTCATAGGCGCCCATTGAAAAGGAGTAAATGGTTTTGGAACAAAGAAGGAGCTGCTGGCTGTAATCTGGCATTTCCCGTTCCTTTGTTCCTTTGGAAGTTCGTAATATCGCTCTGCGATTTTCTGACATAGCCAGGCAATTCCCTTGATATCTTCTGTTGTTTCAGTTGGAAGTCCCAGCATAAAATACAGTTTTACTTTATTCCATCCGCCCTGGAAGGCCTCTTCGGCACCAGTGAGAATCTCATCTTCTGTCAGCCCCTTGTTGATTACATCGCGCAGACGTTGTGAGCCTGCCTCAGGTGCAAAAGTGAGGGAACTTTTTTTGATATCCTGAACTTTACTCATGACATCCAAAGAGAAAGCATCAATTCGAAGGGAAGGCAGTGAGATATTCACTCCTCTTTCATTGCAGATGTCAATCAGCTTGCTGACAAGTTCGGAAAGTCTTCGATAATCAGAAGAACTTAAGGAGCTTAAGGAAATTTCTTCATGTCCCGTATGATCCAAAAGGATCTTGGCCATTTCAACCAGCTCATCGCAAGTCCTTTCACGAAGGGGACGGTATAACATGCCTGCCTGACAGAAACGGCATCCGCGGATGCAGCCTCTTTGTATTTCTATAACCACCCTGTCCTGCGTGGCTTTGATAAAAGGAACAACTGGCTTTTTTGGATATGGCATATCAGAAAGGTTCATCGCGATCTGTTTTTCAATACGATCAGGAACCTTATCTGTATTTGGGGAAAAAGCATCAATTGTACCATCTTTTTTGTAAGTTGTGTTATAAAAAGCAGGAACATAAATTCCTTTTATCTGTGCAGCTGCGAGTAGAAAATCGTAACGGGTTCCGCCAGCCTTTTTATTTATCTTATAAGCATTGAGAAGCTCATCATATACTGTTTCACCGTCACCAATATAAAAAAGGTCAAAGAAATCAGCCAATGGTTCCGGGTTATAAGTACAAGGCCCCCCTCCGATGACAATTGGATCGTATTCGTTCCTGTCTCTCGAGAAGATTGGTATCTGGCCAAGATCAAGGATCTGCAGGATATTGGTATAACACATCTCATACTGAATCGTAATCCCCAAAAAGTCAAAATCTTTGATTGGATCTTGCGATTCCAGTGCAAAAAGGGGGAGTTCCTCATCTTTCATGATCTGATTTAGATCGGGCCATGGAGAATAGACACGTTCACACCATACATCATCTCTTCGGTTGAACATATCATATAAAATTTGTATTCCCAGATGCGACATTCCAATTTCATAGACATCCGGAAAACACATGGCAAAACGGATATCAACTTTGGCGGCGTCTTTTACAACTGAGTTTACCTCGCCTCCGATATAACGAGCAGGCTTATCTATTTTCAACAATATCTCATCGCTTAATGCAAGCTTTCGCATGTTTTTACCTCTTCTCTATGCGTAATTGTAAGTGTGTTTTTGACACGGGTTCTATTATATCCTGTTTTATCTGACGATACAAGAGTCAAAAAGATAATATATGTAACAGAAAGAGGCTGTTTATCAAAAACAGCCTCTCATGGAGAACGTAATAGTTTTCAGTGATTATCTTTTAACACGAAATGCACTGAATCCGGGATATACTGCAGAGTTACCCAGTTTCTCCTCAATACGCAGGAGCTGATTATATTTTGCGACACGCTCGCTTCTGCTTGGTGCACCAGTCTTTATCTGTCCTGCGTTTACAGCAACAGCAAGATCCGCAATTGATGTATCCTCAGTCTCACCAGAACGATGTGATACTATTGTCGTATATCCGGCATTGTGTGCCATCTGAATTGCCTCAAGTGTCTCTGATACAGAGCCAATCTGATTTAACTTAATCAGAATAGAGTTTCCACAGCCCTGCTTAATACCTTTTGAAAGTCGTTCGGTATTGGTTACAAAAAGATCATCTCCAACCAGTTGTACCTTGTTGCCAAGTTCTTTTGTAAGTATCTTCCAGCCTTCCCAATCTTCCTCGTCTAGACCATCCTCCAGAGAATAGATTGGATATTTATTACAGAGGTCAACCCAGTGAGCTGTCAGCTCTTGTGATGTGTACTTTTGTTTACTCTTAGGAAGAATATATTCGCCCTTTTTGCTGCCCTTCCATTCACTGGATGCAGCATCAATCGCAAGTACAAAATCCTTTCCTGGTTCATAGCCAGCCTTTTCTACGGCTTTCAATATGTATTCTATGGTCTCTTCGTCCGTAGCCAGATCCGGTGCAAATCCGCCCTCGTCACCGACTGCAGCAGACAGTCCTTCAGACTTTAAGAGAGACTGCAGTGCATGGTAAACTTCCGTGCACCAGCGAAGCCCTTCACTGAAACTTTCCGCTCCGACAGGCATAATCATAAATTCCTGAACGTCAACTGTATTCGTTGCATGGGCCCCGCCGTTTAAGATATTCATCATAGGTACAGGAAGTCGGTTACCATTAATTCCACCGAGAAAACGATACAGGGGAATGCCAAGAGAAGCCGCAGCTGCCTTCGCAGATGCGATTGATACTGCAAGTATGGCATTTGCCCCAAGCTTTGATTTGTCCTTCGTACCATCTGCACACAGCATTGCATGATCAACTGCATAGATGTCAGAAGAATCTAGTCCTTTCAGTGTATCGTTGATAATTGTATTGATGTTATTAACTGCTTTTAAAACACCTTTTCCAGCAAAACGGTTTTTATCATTGTCGCGAAGTTCCAATGCCTCGAATTCGCCTGTGGAGGCACCACTTGGCGAGGTACCTCTGCCGATGGTACCATCCAAGAGGTAAACCTCTGCCTCTACAGTTGGATTGCCCCTTGAATCGATAATCTCACGTCCGATGACTTTTTCAATTGATAAATTGCTCATATATCTGCTCCTTTCCTTTCTGGATGGCAATTATTTTGCCAGGCAGAATATAAAATCTGTTTTTATGTTAGCCTAAACTAATTATCTGATAAAAATAATTTTACCAGATATTGTAAAAAAGTTCAAGTTCTCGGAGAAAAAAACATGATACAAAAAGGAGTCTTTTTCTATAAAGAAAAAACTCCAGTGTAAATATAACTTTTATGAATTTTTCATCACAACCAGCTGAACAATGTCTGCTGTATCCTCACAGGTATCAATACTTTTTTCTATATACCCAAAGATATCACGCCATGCGACTACCTCCAGAGGATCTTTGCAGTTTTTATGAAGATTATACATGCTTTCAATATAAAGCCGGTCTCCTTCTTCTTCGAGATCATTAATGCGGATGATGTTCTCTCTTAGCTTCTTCGAACGTTTAAAATTCACGAATTCATCCATGATAACTTTCAATGTCTCGCAGCAGGAAACAGCGACCTTTACCATCTCCACAGCTCCCTGTCTGATCTCCGGAACCTGGCAGATATAGACATGCATGAGAACATCTTCAATGGAATCCGTGATGTCATCAATCTTTGTGCTGATTTCAATGATATCTTCTCTTTCTATTGGAGTGACAAATGCCCTCGCTATCACCTCAGTGATTTCATGCTTTTTTATATCACCTTGGTGCTCCAATTCATGAAGTTCGTCCCTTTTTTCTTTGATAGTATTAATATTGTAATTTGCAAGAACATCTTCCAAAAATCGAGCTGCACGGCAAGAGCAGTCTACGCATTCTTTGAAATTATCAAAATAAACCATATCACTTTTATTCATATTGTTATCCTTTCTTTCTATCAGGCTTTTCGCATCCAGCTTAATAAGTCAGGAAATAGCCATCAAAAGCTTAGCCATAAGAAAACCGATGATTCCACATCCTGGGAAAGTAAGAATCCAGGTAAGTACCATGTCTTTAACCACATTTAAGTTAATGGATGAAAGACGTTTGACAGCACCGACACCCATAATTGCAGTCGTTTTTGTGTGCGTTGTGCTGACAGGTATTCCGAATAAAGTAGAGATCAGCAGGCAGACAGTTGCGGCGAGATCAGCGGAAAAGCCCTGATATTTTTCCAACTTGACCATATCCATGCCAACGGACTTTATGATCTTCTTTCCGCCAACAGACGTACCAAGTCCCATGATAATGGAGCAAAGAAGCATCATCCAGACCGGAAGTTCCACGCCTGATGTAGTATCCATACCGTGTGACAGATAAACACCCAAAAGCATAACACCCATAAACTTCTGTCCGTCCTGTGCACCATGCATAAAAGACATTGCTGCTCCGCCGGCGATCTGAGCCCATGTAAAGAATCCGTCTGTGTTCCGACGGTCAGCATTCCTGAACAAATAGGTGATCAGTTTACAGGAAAGAAATCCAAAGACAAACCCGAGAATTGTGGAAAGAACCAGACCATAGATGACTTTTACCCATTCCGAGAAATTAATTCCGGAAATTCCACCCTGAAGTGCGATTGCAGCTCCGGAAAGGCCGGCGATCAGTGCATGGCTTTCACTGGTTGGAATTCCAAAATACCAGGCCGTAACAGCCCAGACAACAATTGCAGCCATGGCAGCACACAGTGCAGTCAGCGCGTCGGTATGATTTCCCTGAAAATTCACCATATTTTTGATTGTCATAGCCACAGTGGAATTTACCATAGACATTACAAAAACACCCAGAAAATTAAAAATGGCTGACATGATAATTGCAGGTTTTGCACCCATACATCTTGTGACAACACATGTCGCAATGGCATTCGGAGCATCTGTCCATCCATTTACAAAAATAACACCTATGGTGAGCAGGATTGCAATAAAAAGTACAGGTGAGCTGGTCATCTGCTCGATAAAACCTGAAAATGTTAGATCCATAGTACTTTTAGCCCAGTTGGGCCCTCCTTCTTTTACGTTGTAACAATTGAAATCTTAGCACAGTAGTAAATTCTTGTCAATCGTTTTCAGTCATGAAAGGAGTGCAAATCCTTTTTGTTGACAAATTATGAGCAGGCATGGTACTATTTTTTTAAAATAATGATGAATATGAGGGGGGATTTTGATGAATACAAGTAGTAGAATCAAGACAAAAGATATGGTGAATATAGCTTTGTTTACAGTGCTGATTGTTATTTGTTCCTGGATTTCTATACCGACGGTGGTACCATTCACGCTTCAGACTTTCGCGGTGTTTTTTCCTGCCTGGTTCTGGGAGGAAAGTATGGAACCTGTTCTGTTTTTATTTATCTTCTTCTGGGGGCTCTGGGGCTACCGGTTTTCTCTAATTTTACCGGTGGAATCGGTGCACTGCTGGGGCCGACGGGAGGATACCTTGCAGGATTCCTTTTAAGCGCATTGATGATGTGGATCATGGAGAATCTATTTGGCAGGAAAAGATGGGTTTTTATAGTTTCCATGATCCTGGGACTCCTTGTATGCTATGTTTTTGGAACTGCATGGTTCTTTTTTGTATATACGCTGGCTTCCAAGGCCATTACCTTTAAAAAAATATTGGGTCTGTGCGTTCTCCCGTTTATCATTCCGGATCTATTAAAGATCAGTCTCGCCTTGATACTTAGTAAAAGGTTTTCCCATATTATAAGATAACTCTGCATAACGGTAGGCCTCTTCATAAGACATCTGAGTTTTTTCGCATAACGTTACAAGACTTTCATATTCCGGAGAAAAGTGCTCCTGATTTTCGAAGGTATACACTTTATAAGTGATTTCTCCCAGATTTGTTTTTCTGTTAACGGATCTGCGTTTTAGAATTGATCGACTCATCTTAAGGCGGCGTATTCCAATTGTGGTCGTATTCTTAAAGATAATATGTTCCATCTGGTTTCTGTCTGAAAGGGAACATATTACATTCAGCTGATAGGCCGGTCGGTTTTTCTTCATATAAATCGGTGTAAAATAGACATCTCTGGCGCCGGCTTTAAAGAGAGCACTCATGGTAAAGCCGAGAGCCTCACCTCTGCAGTCATCTAGATTGCATTCCAGTTTCCATATCTGATCAGATTCGTGTTCCACAGAGGTTCCTGTTTCACAAGTCGTTTCTCTGATCAACATTGCACGAAACATTCCCGAAGTCTTCGTATTCTCAATTATGAAATTTTCCGGCAGTACTCTTGATGTAAAGACAGCCGCGACAAATGCCGCTCCGGTGGCAGTGATAAGTTCTCCCTGCTGATCTGTAATGTGTAAGGGAATATTATATCTTTTTGCAATTTCGGCAACGGCAGGAACCGGAACGGGATACGTCTTCCGGTCGATACAAACGGTGCCAGTACCTTCATATAAAACCGGCACAATCACATCTTTAATTCCAAGACTGTCCAAAAGTATGGCAGCACTTATGACATCGAGAAATACTTCATGGCCGCCCAGTGCAACAAGGCTGATCTCGTCAGTGGGAAGATGATCCAGTTTTGAAATGATCTCAATGAGGATCTCTAAAGTTCTACATATAATTTCTTTTGCGTTGTCACTCAACATAGATTGCGCTGTCAACTGCTGCAGTTTACGCAGTGAAGTTTCCTTTTTGATATGATAATCAGAATTATCTTTACAAAGTCCCGGGAAGTTTTCCACTGCCTTATCCAGAGCGTGCTGATCGCCGCCCAGATATAAAAGGAGTGTGCAGAATTCATGTACATTAATTCCATCATAACACTGCAAATACAATATCGAATTCATATGATCAACCCTCTTCGATTTTTCCTTCGTTTCTGTCATAATGTTCCAGAAAATGGTGGCGGATCCCGTCCCTTTTATACTCAATTACTGTATTCAGATTCACATTTTCTACGCTTCGAAAGATATTGCTCTCCACTGTGGGATTAGTTTCCTTAAGCTTCAGAATCAGATTTTTAATCTCCATTCTCCGGGAATTTGAGCTGCCGTCTGCACTGCAGGTACTACAGGTATCTGTGAAACGGCATGCACACTGAATAAAGTACAGATCGTTATAATCCCTCCAGTGTCTGATATCCTCCTCTCGAATCAGATACATGGGACGAATCAATTCCATACCTTTAAAATTCTGGCTGTGAAGTTTAGGCATCATCGTCTGAATCTGCCCTCCGTACAGCATTCCCATGAGTATTGTTTCTATGACATCGTCATAATGATGACCGAGGGCGATCTTATTGCATCCCAGTTCCTGTGCTTTACTGTATAGATAACCTCTTCGCATTCTGGCGCAAAGGTAACAGGGGGATTTTTCAATATTGACGACGGAATCAAAGATGTTCGTTTCAAATATTGTAATGGGTATCCTTAATTTCTGTGCGTTATCTTCGATTACCATCCGGTTTGTCTCATTATAACCTGGGTCCATCACAAGAAATACAAGTTCAAACGGGAATTTATTATGACGTTTTAACTCCTGAAAAAGCTTCGCCATCAGCATAGAGTCTTTTCCGCCAGAGATACATACTGCTATCTTATCCCCCGGCTGAATCAGATCATAAGTATTGATCGCTTTTGCAAATTTTGTAAACAGTGATTTATGAAACTTTTTCTGAATACTTTTTTCAACATCTTCACAGGTCTTTTTTTGGTTTTCCTGCAATGTATCCCCTGACAATTTATCGCGCAGCCATTCACTATAGCCGCCAGATAAACTATAAGCTGCAAGCCCCTTATCTCTTAGCTTAGAGACTGCCATATTGCTGTAAATGCCTCTAGAACAATAGAAAATGATCTTTTTATCGAAAGGCAGGCTTATGGAAGTCTCCTCTAAAGTGTCAAAAGGTATATTGACAGCATTTGGGATTGAACCATATTGAAAGGTATGGTTATCCCTGAGGTCTGCCAGAATGTAGTCAGCTTCATTCAGTGCCTCCATCTCATCAATAGTTATATTATAAACTTTATTCATGTATTTTTCAGGACTGATTCTATAATTGATTGATCAGCCCTTTCATTCCTTCTTTCTTAAATATTTCCTTATAGTATCCAATTTCGTCTTTTATTAATCCATCTATTGCATGTATTCCCAACAGTTCTACAGGAGCCTTATCATCCGTCAGAAGGTGACCTTTTGGCTGGTAGGGGGTAAGTGTTTCGGAAATATCCTGCATGAGAGCTTTCAGTGCGGGATCGTTTTGATCGTTACTGTTCTTTTCTAAGTTTCTGATTCCTCTGCCATGATCCATGGCGAATAGTTCCCTGTTTGTCGATCCCTTTACATCCGTGGTATAGACATTTGAAAAAACATGCCCTATTGTATCCTGTAGGTATTCATTGATGCTGTTTTTTCCGTCTGAATGCATATTCATATTTACGACCATAACACCGTCCTCTTTCAGATGATCTTTTACCATATGGAAAAACTCTTCTGAAGACATCTGAAAAGGAATGGTGATATCCTGATAGGCATCCACCATGATGACGTCATATTTTTTATCGACAGCCTGCAGATAGGCCCGTCCATCGTAGGTTGTCACACGAATATCATCCGGAAGTTCGAAGTACTTATGTGCAAGCTTAGTAATCTTCTCATCGATCTCAACGCCTTCAATGTTCATATTGTTATTGTTAAAGTATCTCCTGCACTGTGCGGCATAGGTTCCTGTCCCCATACCAAGTATTAATACATCGGATTTGTCTTTTTTGCTGATATCAGCCATCAAGGGGGCAGCCAGTGCATAGTCGTAATACATACCAGTCAAGGCATCATCTTTCATCCGGATAGATTGTACGCCGAATAGTACATTGGTCGAAAGAATCATGCTCGAAGGGTCTTCTTTTACCTGGAGATAGTTATATATGGATTCATCCTCCACCAGGAGAGCATCCTCCCAGAATGCAAAATGATCAAAATGTCCGAAAATACTGCAAATTAAAAACACAACAACTGCTGCAAGGCAAAACAACTTTTTCTTCCGTGTGCTGATAAAATAAATCAGACCCAGGCATAAAAGAATCCCTGAAAAAATCAGGAATGTGACCGATGTACCAACGGTCGGAATTGTGACAAAGGTGGGGAGAAAGGTTCCAAGGATACTCCCAATTGTGTTAAACGCTTCCAGTGTCCCCACGGTTTTTCCACTCTCATCTAGACTGTCTACGGTATATTTTACAAGAGAAGGTGTCACGGTCCCCAGTAAAAACAAGGGAAATACAAAAATCACCATACATGTGATAAATGCCGCCAGGATCAAAAAATTTGTATTGACCGTCAAAATAAGAAGTCCGGATATCCCCACAATAAGATGTTTTCCGACCAGTGGTATGGCTGCAATCCAGATTGCGGCGGCCATAATACGAAGATAGAGTTTATCAGGATTCGGATCTTTATCCGCCGATTTCCCTCCCCATATATTTCCCAGAGCCATGGCAATCATTATTGTACCGATGATAATTGTCCATACGATCTGTGAAGAACTGAAATAGGGAGCCAACAGGCGACTGGCACCCAACTCTACCGCCATGACAGACATACCTGCAAAAAACTCTGTCAGATACAGGTAATATTTGTTTTTTAGAATGTTCTTTTTTTCCATAGTTTAGGGACGTCCTTTCTCTTCGCGTTTTAAGTCTTCCCCGAATCCTTTTTTTGGCTTCTGTCCTCAAGATCAAGTTGGATTCCCTCCAGAAACGGAATAAAAAAACCGCCCTTTGATTTGAGAAAATAGTCTGGATCAAGTTCTGTGATTTTAAAACTTTTTCTGCCTCCATTTAGTGAACGGTCCCAGAAGTTTTTCAGATCGCATATTCTGAGATAATAATATTCATCTCTGGAGGTAAAACCAATTAGAAAAAAAGAGATACCGCCCTGCCTTTCAAAATCCTCCATGAATTTTACCTGATGTTCGTGAACATTTGCGATAGGAAAACAATCGCCGGCGCATTCTTTTGCATCGAAACAGACAGGAATTCCCTGTACTGCGCCAATATAGTCCACCGTACTTTTCTTATCAAAATAAGCCAAGGTAATATGTCTATTCTCTTTGTCTATATTTATTGGGGTAATTGGAGTTGGAACTTTTTGTATCAATGCAAGATTTTTCTCCCGATATTGTAAGATAGTACGGTTGATCAGATCTTCCAGTGTTGATCCGCGAAGTCCCCGGGAATTCCATGTTGCCATAATACTCCTCTCCTACTTAATCAATGAAATTCTGTTGAACGGCCAGTATCTTATGGATGCTTTTGCCAATATTTTATCCTTTGCGACATAGGGATGATTCCAGTACCGTGAATCTCTGGAATGATTTCGGTTGTCACCAAGCATAAAGAAAGAATCGGCCGGAATCTCAAAATGTCCGTCTTTGATACCCAGAGGTGTTTCCTTGCAGAAACTATCATCTAAGGGAGTATCTGCACCATCGATAAATACCTTTCCCTCGACGACGTCAACGGTTTCTCCCGGCAGACCAATGACTCTTTTGATAAAGTACTGTTTCTCATCATCCGGGTACTTGAAGATCACAACGTCAAATCTTTTTGGATTCGTTTTTTTATATGCCAATCTGTTTCCAAAGATGCGGTCTCCAACCATGATATTATCTTCCATAGATTCTGATGGTATTTCGGCATTAATCATTACATATTTCTGCAAAAGCGTCATGACTACTACCACGATCAGAATTAGTTTTACATATTCCCAGATTTCCCTTGCCATAGAATCCTTTTTCGTTTTCTTTTTTTTCTTTTTGTTGTTCATATGCGGGTCCTTTCTTCCGAATTTAATGTCAAAGTGTCTGTCAGACCGTTATCTTTAAGAATTTGGAAAAACAAATCCGGCAGTGGTGCCTCGATGCAGACCCCAGACAAATCAGCAGGTATTTCTCCCTGCTTAGGAAAATAAATCTGATGGGCATGCAGCAATTGATGCTTCAGCCCGTAGGTACCTTTGTAGTATTCATCTAATTTTCTATTCCCGTATTTAATATCTCCGATCACAGGATGGCCGAGATAGGCGAGATGAGCTCTAATCTGATGCGTTTTCCCGGTAATCAACCGTACCCTCAAGAATGTCAGATCATTATGAGAAATCACGGGATCATAAGCTGTCTCGATTTTTTGTGAGCCGTCAAAGTAAAAAGGTTTAACTTGGACTTTATTTGCAGAAGGATCTTTTTTTATATAAGCACTTACCTGACATTTTGTCTTTATAACACCCTGAACGATTGTCAGATAATACTTTTCAAGACTGTGTGTTTTTATCAAATCAGACATCAGTCTGGCAGCTGGAAGTGTCTTGGCAGCCAGAAGCACACCACTAGTGTTTCTGTCCAGGCGGTTACAGATTCCGGGCCGATAGCTATAAAAATCATCTGTTGTCATTTGTCCGGAAGAAATCAGATATCCCAGGACATATTCATTTGCTGATACGTCCTTTGACTCTGCCTTCTGCGAGAGCATGCCAGCCGGCTTGTTAACCGCAAGAATCTGATTATTTTCAAAGATGACTTTCATATGATCTGCAACAGGAAACTGATCTTCAAACCTGCCGTTTTGAAACTTGTATACCGTTTCGTCTGATAGAAACAGACGAATGATATCTCCCTCTTTCAGGACTTCATTACCTTTGGCTTTTTTTCCGTTTAAGGTTATATTTTTTTTCCTGAGCATTCGGTAAATAAATCCAATTCCTGTATTTTGGAGATATCGGACCAGATATTTATCAAATCGTTGTTTTGCTTCTTCTTTTTTTACTGTGAGTTCTCTCATGACGTTTTCCTATTTTATTGCTGTGCGCATGTATATCACGAGGCCGGATCAGACATTTTGAATCGAAACCGATTAAGTCTTCTCTTCCCGTGCGTATCAACGCCTCTTTTACCAGTTCATAATTTTTCGGATTCTTATATTGAATTAGCGCTCTTTGCATGGCTTTTTCATGTGGATGAATCGGCACATACACCTCTCTCATCGTCAGAGGGTTGAGTCCTGTATAGTACATACAAGTGGAAAGCGTGGAGGGTGTAGGATAAAAATCCTGCGCCTGCTCCGGATTAAAGCCCATGTCCCGGATATATTCAGCCAGTTCCACAGCTTCACGAAGATTGCATCCGGGATGAGATGACATGAAATAAGGCAGTACATACTGCTTCTTGCCTGTCTTTTGATTTAGGACATCAAACTTTTTTGTAAAGGATTCGTAAACTTTATGATCAGGTTTTCCCATCAGTTTCAGTACTGGGGCAGCAATATGTTCCGGTGCAACCCTCAATTGTCCGCTGACGTGATAGTTCAGCAGTTCATTCATAAAATCATCCGACGAATCAGCCATCACATAATCAAAGCGAATACCGGAACGAATAAAAACCTTTTTGACTTTTGGGATGCTGCGAAGCTCACGGAGTAGTTTCACGTAATCTGTATGATCAACCTGTAAATTCTTACAGGGTCTGGGGAAGAGACATTGTCTGTCTGGGCAGACACCTCTGTTTTTTTGCTTTTGGCATGAGGGAGTTCGAAAGTTGGCAGTAGGACCTCCAACATCATGAATATAACCCTTGAAATCAGGATCTTTCGTCATCAAAGTTGCTTCACGAATCAAAGAATCATGGCTTCGTGTCTGAACAGCACGTCCCTGATGAAAATTCAGTGCACAAAAACTACAGCCCCCAAAACAGCCTCTGTTGCTGGTGAGGGAAAACTTGATTTCAGCCAGAGCCGGGATTCCACCTGCAGCATCGTATTTTGGATGCCAGGTACGCATATATGGGAGGTCATAGATGTCATCCATCTCCTGCGTCGTGAGAGGGTAGGCAGGCGGATTCTGTACGATATATCCCTGACTGCCATAACTTTCTACCAGTATCTTTGATATGTGTGCATCCGTATTTTGGTGTTGAACGCGAAAACTGTCCGCATAGTTTCTCTTATCTGCCTGTAATAATCCATAATCTGGAAGCAAAATGGGATCCTGAAGATAATCAATCCTGGAAGTTTTGAAGACAGTACCACGTATGAAAGACAAATCCTTGACGGAGATTCCGCTGGCAAGAGCATCAGCAATCTCTACAATTGAATGTTCTCCCATGCCATAAGAGATCAGATCTGCCCCGGAATCCAGTAAAACAGATCGTTTCAGAGAGTCAGACCAATAGTCATAATGCGCCAGTCTTCTGAGACTAGCTTCAATTCCTCCCAGTATGATGGGTGTATGCTTATACGTTTTTCGAATTAAATTACTATAGACAGTCACAGCTCTGTCAGGGCGTAGTCCCATAACACCGCCCGGTGAATATGCATCATGACTGCGATGCTTTCTGGAAACCGTGTAATGGTTGACCATTGAATCCATATTTCCGGACGAAACCAAAAATCCAAGCTGTGGTTCTCCTAGTATGGTTATGCTTTTGTCATTCTTCCAGTTTGGCTGTGCGATAATTCCCACATGGTAACCATTCGCCTCAAGCACCCTGCTGATAATGGCAGTGCCAAAAGAAGAATGATCTACATAGGCATCTCCTGTTACATATATGAAATCAAGCTGTTTTATACCTGCCTGTTCCATTTCTTTCTTTGTTGTGGGTAAAAAACTCATTGATTCATTCACTCTCACTTCTCATTGTAAGTTCTGATACCTCATCTTCTGTAAGGGGGCGCCATTCTCCCGGCAACAGTGTATCATCCAGGTTTAATGTTCCCATAGATATACGTTTAAGATACAGGACTTTGCATCCAATTGTTTCAAACATTCTCTTGACCTGATGGTAGCGGCCTTCACGGATAGTGACTCTTGTAAGGCTTTTATCACCCGAATTTAGTATTTCAAGTTTTGCAGGAAGCGTATCATCGCGTTCACCGATATCAAGGCCTTCAAAAAAAAGAGCAGTGGCATCCGGCCCCGGATGCCCTGAAACTATTGCAATATATACCTTATCCACATGTTTTTTTGGTGATAACAGATCATGCGCCAGTTTTCCATCATTTGTCAGCAGCAGGAGTCCCTCCGTATCCCTATCCAGGCGTCCCACAGGGAATAAATCTCCCCGTGAAGAACCCGAAACTAGATCTAATACTGTTTTATCATGATTATCCTTGGTCGCAGAGACGACGCCGGCTGGTTTATTTAACATCAGGTATTCGTATTTCCGATAAAATACCTGGTGATCCCCTGCCATGATTTGGTCTTTTTCAGTTACCTTATATTCCGGTGATTTAATCACGGTACCATTTACCGATATCTGACCTTTTCGAATCAGGGTCTTGACTTGACTTCTGGTTCCGATCTTCATATCAGAAAGGAACTTATCCAAACGCAAAGAACTCATACTCACACCTCTGTAGTAACTGCCTGTGCTCGGTAACCCTCAGCGATGATATCGAGTTGTGTATGGAATCTCTTCAGCTGTTCAATATCATTCATCGCATAAATGCGATAGAATTCATCTTGTATCTTTTCTACTTCCCTTTTATTGCAAAGTTTATAAAGGTTTTCAATATCATTCAAAATATCCGCAACAAGATTTGTCTGAATTTGCGACGAAATCTGAGCATCCATGATCTCATTTCTCACAGTTGACATTTCATTGTCGAGAGATATAATGGCATCGGCCGCATTGCTCAGACGCTGTCTGATATGCTGTGGAATATTTGATTTATATTTGTATTGTAACGAATGCTCGATGGTTGCCCAAAAATCCATGGCCATCGTGCGGATCTGAATTTCTACTTGTATTTTCTTTGTTCCATTCATAGTTTCGACCATATAATAAACAATCAGATGGTAGCTTCTGTAGCCGCTCTCTTTCATATGACTAATATAGTCTTTTTCACTTTTTACTTCGATATCGGAACGTTTCCGGATTAACTCTGTGACTTTATCGATGTCTTCTACAAACTGGCAGATTAATCGGATTCCAGCAATATCCTCCACCTCTTCTTCCAGATCTTTCGATGCAATATTTTTCCTCTGCATTTTCTCGAGAATGCTGGAAACGGTCTTGACACGGCCGGTTACAGCTTCTATCGGTGAATACTGGCCATGCTGCTGATGTTCCTTAATCAGATAACGGAACTTCACAATCAGTTCCTGCACGGCCAGTTCATAAGGTTCCAAAATTTCATGCCATAATTGTATATCCATCCGTATCTCACCCTAACCTTATTTTAACTCTTTTAACACATTCAGCAGATATTCATAAACTCTTGCGGCCGATGATATGGACATCTTCTCCTCGGTGGTATGAACATCTGTCAGATCCGGTCCGATTGAAGTACAGTCTAATCCATCAATACGTCCGTAGAAGAGACCACACTCAAGGCCTGCATGAATTGCAACTACCTGTGGTTTTTTCTGATACATATCCTCATAAACCTTTACCATAATGTCGCGAAGCAATGAATCTTCCCTGTATTCCCAGGCCGGATAACTTCCTCTTGTGCTGTAAGTTCCTCCCAGAAATTCAGTGAGATAACACAGTCTGTCCGATAACGCATCCTTCGCGCTCTCTACAGAGCTTCTTACACTGAGAGAACCGAGTAGATTATCATCTTCTTTGAACATGTGAAAGATGCCAAGATTGCAGGAAGTCTCAACGAGTCCTTCAATAGAGCCGCTCATCTTTTGTATGCCGTTTGGCACGTTCATCAGATAAAATGTCAGCTTTTCTCTACTGATTTGTGACAAAGCATGATAGTCGGCTTCTTTTCCCTTCGAAAGGGTAATACATATCCCGTCATCTGTGTTTTCATATTCTTTTTTTAATTGTAGTTCCAGTTGACTGGCAAAGGAGTTCAAAAGTTCACTTTCTTTTTCGTCTATCAAAAGCATGGCTGAGGATATGCGCGGAATCGCATTATCCTTGCTGCCGCCTTCGGCTTCTATCAGAGAATAATTCATCCTCTGACTCAGGCCAAAGAGAAATCTTCCAAGCAGAATATTCGAATTTGCGCGATTTTTATCAATCTCGGAACCGGAATGCCCGCCCAGGAGACCATCAATGACAACCTCATAACTGGTTCCATGAACCTTTTCTCGAATCACTGGTATTTCACAATCGGATCTCATGCCGCCTGCACAGGATGTCCAGATGCTTCCTTCTTCTTCTGAATCGAGATTAATCATTCTTTTTCCTTTCAGCAGAGAAGCATCCAGTGCATTCGCACCCAGTAAACCAATCTCCTCATCTGTAGTAAAGACACACTCAAGTGGCGGATGAGAGATCGAATCATCCTCCAATATTGCCAGCATATAGGCGACAGCAATTCCGTCATCTCCACCGAGTGTTGTATCCTTAGCAGATATAAAATCGCCATCCACCTCAAGCTTTAGTGGATCGTGTTTAAAATCGTGATCTGAACCTGCAGTTTTCTCGCAGACCATATCACAGTGTCCCTGCAGGATTACTCCGATGGAATGTTCATAACCGGCAGAGGCTTCTTTGCGGATAATTACATTATTACTTTCATCTTGAATATAGGAAAGGCCATGTGTTGCTGCAAAATCGACCAGATAATCACTTATTTGTTTTGTATTTTCTGAGCCATGAGGTATCTGTGTAATTTTTTCAAAGTAATGGAAAACTCTCTTTGGCTTTAATCCTTCTAATATTGACATAACTGCCTCCTTTTATATTTGCAGAATCATTTTAATCTATTTTGACACATCTGTAAAAAAATTGCAAGCAAGGTTTTCGCTTCATGCGAATAGTTATAAAACACAGGCATACAATAAGGATAAGAAATATATAGGAGTAATGAATGAGTAAAAAAGTACTCTGTCTATTATTTATACCTTTACTTCTTTTTTTATTCCTTTTCCCAAAGGAAAGTTTCAATGCCTCCTGTGAAGGCGTTTTTCTGTGGTGGAACACTGTTCTTCCATCCCTTTTACCTTTCATGATTCTGTCTGGACTTCTGATGCAGACAAATTTGATGGAATCATTATTGAAGAAGTTACAAAAGGTAAGCCGTTTTTGTCTTGGAACATCTTCTTATGGAGCATATGCTCTAATCCTGGGTTTTTTTTGTGGATTTCCCATGGGTGCGAAACTGACTGCCGATTTTTATGCCAGCGGAAGAATCGACAGGGAGGAAGCGGATTATCTCTTGATGGTTTCTAATCATGCCAGTCCTATGTTTATTATCAATTATATTGTTTTACAGACGTTTAAGGATGACAGCCTTCGCCTTCCGGTTCTTGGTATCCTTTATGGGTCTGCTTTCCTTTCTGTAATCATATGGCGTATATATAAGAAGAGGTTTCGCGCTGCATCTAAGGAACCCATAAAAAAAGAAATGTCAATGGCAGGCTTTTCCGGAGCCATCCTTGACACTTCTATTATGAACGGGTTTGATACGATCACTCGTCTTGGCGGTTATATTATCATATTTTCAATATATGGAGCTCTGCTTCAAAAAGTTCTCATGCCCTTCCCGGCACTCCAGGCGTTTATCGCAGGAGTGACAGAGATTACGACCGGTGCAGTATGTATACATAACAGCAATCTTTCCTGGAATATGAAATTTTTACTGATCATGTGCTGCACATCATTTGGCGGACTCTCAACAGTTGCTCAAACAAACTGTGTCATACAGGAATCGGGACTTGACGTACGAACTTATGTAAAAGGAAAGGTTATGAATACAGCCGTGACGTCCGTACTAGTATTACTCTTCATTATCCTCTGATTCAGAATCGCTGTCCGTTCCATAGCCGTCGGTATTCTCATCTCCTGCATCAATTTGTGAAGAAGACTGAGAAACCTGCGGAGCAAGTTCACTGCGATTTTTATTTACAACATCGTAGCAGCTTTGAAGAGAACTGATGAATGTATTGTATTTTTCACCTGTATCAGTCAAGGTTGTACTCAAAATAGTCGACAGATTAGCAAGCATATCATCTGTATATGAAATAGCACTCAGACGAATATTATTGGCATCCTGCGTAGCAGAGTCAATGATCTGCTGTGCCTGTGCATTCGCCTCGTTGATGGTCTCATTTGCCTGGTCATAAGCTTTCTGCATCACTTCGCTTTGACCTACCATCTCTTGAACCTTAGCCTGGGTTTCCGAAATCATATTGTCTGCCTTAGACTGGGCATCTGCAAGGATTGCATCCTTATTGCTGATGATTTTCTGATATCTCTTAATCTCATCCGGGGTTTTGAGACGCAGTTCTCTTAACAGCTCTTCCAACTCTTCCTTATTGACAACAATCTTAGTTGTGGATAAAGGCTGATAACGACAGCTTTCAACATATTCCTCAATTTCTTCTATAATCTGCTCAATTCTGCTGCTCATATTAATTCTCCTTATCTTACGCTTTTAAACATTCTTTTTTTTCATCTTCTCAATTAATTCTTCTGCAACGAAACCAGGTACAAATTTGGAGATATCACCGCCAAATGATGCTACCTCTTTAACGGTTGTTGAACTCAAGTAGGCATATTGAAGAGAAGTGATCAAAAATGTAGTATCTACTCCAGGATTTAACACTCGGTTTGTCTGAGTCATCTGGAGCTCATATTCAAAATCTGTGATTGCACGAAGTCCCCTGACAATTACCTTGGCACCACATGCCTCGGCAAAATCAACCGATAATCCACTAAAAGGTTTTACATACACATGAGGAATATTCTTCGTAGCTTTCTTTAGTATATTAACACGTTCTTCTGTAGAAAACAACGGAGTTTTTGCAGAATTATTTAAAACGCCAATAATAACTTCATCATATAACTGTGCGGCACGCTGGATCACATCCAGATGCCCAAAAGTTACAGGGTCAAAACTACCTGGATATACAGCTCTTATCATAATATTCTCCTATCGGCGAATTAAGAAAACATGCTTATTCGTCTTATACTTTTTTTCTTTTTGTATTTCAAACCCCAGTGTCCTCACATAGAAAAAGTCAGTATCCAGTGAGGCCTCAACAATGATCTGGGTTTTGGGAGTGATATTGTCGCTTTTCATCAGCGCAGTTAACACATCTTTCTCCAGATCCTGATGATAGGGCGGATCCATAAAAACAAAATCAAATTTCAGCTCATCTGAGAAATTCTCTATCGCCTGTTTCACGTCGATTCTTTGAAGAATCCCTCTGTCTGCGAGTTTTGTGAAGTTCAGATTATCTCTGATACAGTTTGCTGCCTTTTTGTTTTTTTCAACAAAATAACACGTACGTGCACCTCTGCTCAAAGCTTCTATGCCGATTCCGCCGCTGCCGGCAAACAAATCCAAAAATATGCATCCGTCAAGGTCTGATCCAATCATATTAAACAGGGTCTCTTTGACTCTGTCTGTTGTAGGTCTGGTATTCATACCATCCACTGATTTTAGAGGCAGACTTTTACGGCTTCCTGCTATTACTCTCATATTTTATATATCCTTCATTGAATGCTCTATCTGCAGCTTTAATTTTTGTGAAGCTGCTCTCTCCAGTCCAGATCACCTCTGGAAAGTCCAAGTATCAGCGATTCCGCTGTCGCGATGTTTGTAGCAATCGGGATCGTATATTGATCACAGCATCTGATAATCGACTGTACATCCGGCTCCTTTGGATTGATCATAGTCGGATTATAAAAGAAGATTACCATATCCATATCTCCGCGTTCAATCATATCCATAAATTGTTTGTCTCCGCCAATACTTCCGGCAAGAAATTTATGAACATGAAGGTTTGTAACTTCTTCAATTCTGCGTCCGGTTGTTCCGGTCGCATAAATTTCATGTTTCATAAGGATTCCCTTGTAAGCAATACAAAAATCCTCTATTAATGTTTTTTTACTATTGTGTGCAATAATTCCTATATTCATGTTTCAACGCCCCTTTAGGATAATTTTAATTACATAGATTATAACAAATAACTATATTTTAATCAATTAAATTCGATGATAAATGAATGACTCGATTGTAACTTACTTCCTTGTCTTCTAAAAAGTTCCAGTTTAATATTATTAATTTCTCATATACTATCAGCGTAACACATAAGTGTTATAAAAACAGTAAATCATAAATATAACAAAGGAGGCGTTTGAACAATGGCTAGACGTTCATCTAATACGACTGCAGTACCAGAAGCTATGGCAGCTTTAGACCGATTCAAATATGAGGTGGCAAATGAAATTGGTGTGCCGCTTTCTGAAGGCTATAATGGCAATCTGACATCCAAACAGAATGGTTCTGTTGGTGGATATATGGTTAAAAAAATGATTGAGCAGCAGGAACGCCAGATGAGTGGCGGATCTAATCAGGGTCAGTTCTAAACCCTTGTAACAGGTATAAAATCGAGAGGGCTGCCACAATCGGAAGGTTGTGGCAGCCCTCCTTTTTTGACCTACTTTATCATACTAGGTTTTTATCATATTATCAAGGCTTTCTTGTATGGGAAATAAATCAGATAGTGATCTCTTTCAACTTTCTGTCAGAATATCTGTCGATTGCAGTTATTAGTTCTCTATGCTCCGGAAGAGATAAATCCTCATCCGCGGCCAGAATATCTATGACTGCCTGATTTGCCTCTTTTAGGACTGAAGCATCCTGGAAAATATCAGCTAATTTAAAATCCATCAGTCCGCTTTGACGAATGCCGAACAAATCACCGGGTCCTCGAAGCTTTAAGTCTTCTTCAGCGATATAAAACCCGTCATTTGATTTATTCAGAATTTCAAGACGCCTCGCTGTTTCAGGATTCGTGTCACCATGCATAAAAATACAAAAAGACTGATACCTTCCTCTTCCAACACGTCCTCTAAGCTGATGGAGACCTGCAAGACCAAACCGTTCTGAATTTTCTACAAGCATTACAGTAGCATTCGGCACATTGACTCCGACCTCCACGACTGTAGTGGAAACCAGAATCTGTATCTCCCCTGAGGCGAATCGCTGCATAATCGCATCTTTTATCTTAGGTTTCATCTGCCCATGGAGCATTTCTACAACGATGTCGGCTCCAAACTCCTGCTGCATCTGTTTTGTATAGTCCGTGACGTTTGCTGCATCGAGGCCTTCGCTCTCTTCTACCATCGGACAGATAATGTAAACCTGGTGACCTCTCGAAACTTCCTGTCTCATAAGCTGATAGGCGGCCCTTCGATATCCAGTATCCACGACACAGTTTTTTACAGGCAGGCGTTTTGCCGGAAGCTCGTCCAATACAGAAATATCAAGATCCCCATACAGCATAATAGCAAGAGTTCTGGGAATTGGAGTTGCACTCATAACCATAACATGGGGCAGTTCACCCTTTACAGATAGAGCTTCTCTTTGACTGACACCGAATCTGTGCTGTTCATCTGTTATCACTAATGCGAGATTTGGATATTCTGCTTTCTCCTGAATTAACGCATGTGTTCCGATAATCATCTTCGTCTCATCGGCTGCAATCTGTGCATAGATCCGCCGTTTTTCCTTTGCAGTATTCGATCCTGTTAAAAGAACAGGAGAGTACTCCGATAAACCATTACTTTCAAGTAGTGAAACTAACGATTCATAATGCTGCCTGGCCAGAACCTCTGTCGGAACCATAAGAGCACTCTGGAAGCCGTTGGAAGCAGCCATAATCATAGCAAGAAAAGCCAGAATCGTCTTACCGCTTCCGACATCCCCTTGAATCAAGCGGGACATCCTGACATGTCCTTTTAAATCACATTCAATTTCATTCCAGACACGGAGCTGCGCATTCGTCAGTTGGTAAGGCAGATTTTCAATTACTTTTTCCGTCGTCCAGACCTCGTTTAGTTTCCAGTTGCTTTTGCGGCTATCCTTTGACTCTTTCATCCTTGCAATCATCATGAGGAAAAAGAAAAATTCATCAAATACCAGTCTTCTTCTCGCGGCTTCCATACTTTTTAGGCTATCCGGAAAATGAATCTGTTCAATTGAATAATTAATCTCTGAAAGCTGAAAACGAATCCTGATATCTTCCGGAAGATATTCTGTTTCCAGAAGCTTTTCATCGAGCAATGCACGTACAGTTTTTGATATCGTCTTGTTTGAAAGTCCTCCGGTCCGTGCATAAATCGGCATCAGACGACCTCTCACATCTTCATACACAGAATCTGTGAAAATCTCCGGCTGATCCATCTGGATCACGCCCCTTTTTTCCCGAATTGTTCCTCGAAATATATATCGACCACCCTTTTTTAAAGTATTCCTTAAAAAAGGCATGTTAAACCATGTAAGTGCAAGCCGGTTGCCGCCATCCGTCAGAATAACTGTGGTAATGGTTTTGGCTTGAAGCCTTTTGCTCTCAGGATTCTTTGTCAAAACGGCCGAGATGGATTGCTTTTGATTTATCTTCATATTCCTGATAAGAACAGGTTCGCCATATGAATCGTAATCACGTGGATAATAGTGTAAAAGCTGTCCAAGTGTCGAAACACCTAGTTTGTTGAATAATTTCTCGGTTTTCTCTCCGATTCCTTTTAAACTGCGTATTGAGTCTTCTGTCTTCATATTACTTCACTTTATTGATTATTCCACAGAGAGAATACAATAATAAACTGGCTGCCCTCCGGCGTTCACTTCCACATCACAGTCGGGATATTCCTTCTCGGCCCAGGCAGCAATTTTCTCAGCTTTATTCTTAGAAAAATCTTTTCCATAATAGATACTGATCAGTTCGGAGTCGCCTTCCATCATATTTATAATGCATTCTTTTGCAACAGTTGAGATATCACTTCCCACAGAAAGAATACCCTTGTCAGAGAGTCCCATGATATCTCCTTTGTGAATCTCTCTGCCATCAATATTTGTATCTCGGACCGCAAAAGTAATCTGCCCAGTTTTGACTGAATGGATAACAGACTCCATCTCTTTTGTGTTTTCTTCAACGCTCTTATCCACAACATAGTTGATAATAGCCGTAATACCCTGAGGAATCGTCGTCGTCGGGATAACGATAAGATTCTTATCGTTACACAGGTGGCTGGCCTGATTTGCCGCAAGTATGATATTCTTATTATTTGGATAGATAAATATATTTTTTGCGGGAACCTGTCTGACTGCATCCAACACATCTTCTGTACTTGGATTCATTGTCTGACCGCCCTCGATCAGATAATCAACACCTAACCCACGAAAAATATCTGCAAAACCATCTCCCGCTGAAACCGCAACAAAGCCAACTTCTTTTTTTGGATTGTTATTGATATTATTTTGTTTGGACGAGAGCTTTTCAGCATTTTTGAAGAGAATCTCCTGATGCTCTTCTCTCATATTGTCAATTTTGATTTTTGACAATGATCCAAATGTCAGTGCCTTCGTAAGTGCTCTTCCAGGTTCATTCGTATGTACATGAACCTTTATCATCTCATCGTCAGCAACGAAAACAATGGAATCACCGATGGCATTTAAGAATTCTTTCAATGCAGAAAGCTTTTCTTTTGATGCTGCATGCTCTAATATAATAATAAATTCCGTGCAATACCCGAATTTAATTTCTTTTTCTGTCTTTTTTGTGACTTTTATACTGGTCTTTTCTTTATCAGGAGTCTCAAAAGTCAGATTGATTTCCTTTCCCATGAATGCATCGCAGGCACCTTCTAAGATGGTGACAAGTCCCTGACCGCCGGAATCAACCACACCAGCCTCTTTTAACACAGGCAGCATATCCGGGGTTCGCTCAAGTGTATTCTGAGCACATGATACCACTTCTGTGAGAAACTCTGCCAAAGTGATAGTATCAGCAGATTCATCAGCAAGAGCCCTGGCTTTCATGGCTGCATCACGGGCAACTGTGAGAATTGTGCCTTCCTTTGGTTTCATGACCGCTTTATAGGCGGTATCCACTGCTCGCTCCATAGCGGAGGCGATTGTGACAACATCAATCTCATCATAATCGCGAATTACCCTGGTAAGGCCACGTAAAAGCTGTGATAGTATCACACCTGAATTTCCACGGGCGCCTCGAAGAGAACCGGATGAAATAGCCTTTGCAAGAGCACTCATCGATATATCTGTTAGACTGGTTACCTCCTTTACTGCAGAAAGGATCGTCATGGTCATGTTCGTACCGGTATCTCCGTCCGGAACGGGGAATACATTCAATTCATTGATCCATTCTTTTTTCACCTCAAGATTCTTTGCACCTGCCAAAAACATCTTTGCAAATAGTTCGGCATTAATCTTATCTGTAGACACTACAAGTTTTCCTCCTTAAATCAGTCAATGACGCGTACGCCTTCCACCAAAATGCGGATCTTTTCTATATCCATACCGGTAAATTCTTCGACTTTATATTTTACATTACTTATCAGATTATCTGTTACAGCCGATATGCTGACTCCATACGCGACAATCACGTGGAATTCAAGAGATATTTTATTATCCTCTATGGTAACATCAATTCCGTGTTTTAAATTATCTTTTTTTAAGAGTTTTACCAACCCATCTTTCATGTTAACGGCCGCCATACCGACAATACCAAAACACTCAACCGCCACGCTTCCGGCATAGGTTGCTATGACATCCGGATCAATTACAACTTCACCTAATCCTGTATTCATACGACCTTTCATGTCTTATGAAACCTCCAATTCCTTATAGATTTGTTATAAGTATAACCGATTTCGGCAGAAAATGAAAGCAAAAATGAAAAAACCAATCGAAAAGGTTTTTTTTATCTTGCAAAAGATTTTAAATTCTGTTAGAATAAACTATGTTGTGAGTCTGAAATCATTAGACGAATTTGAAAGAGCAAGGAGGTGCGGAGCATGGCTAAGTGTGCTGTTTGTGGTAAAGGTGCTCATTTCGGTAACAATGTAAGTCATTCACATAGAAGATCAAACAAAATGTGGAAATCTAACGTTAAATCTGTTAAGGCAAAGGTTAACGGTGTTCCTCAGAGGATGTATGTTTGTACTTCTTGTCTGAAATCCGGAAAAGTAGAACGAGCATAGTTGTTATTTAACAAGAGCATAAGGTTGTGCATTTCATGCTCGCATGAAAAAGCATAATAACAAAGGTGCCATACATACTGTAGGCACCTTATTTTCGTCTGACTTATCAGAAGGAAAGCAAACGGTCAGTCAGTATGAATCTGCATTTTTTCAGCAACAGAACAAATTGTAACCTATCAGGAGCAATAATGCTGCCATTATGAGTACAAGTAGTTCACTGCGTATCAGCAGTCCGATTACCATTCCAATTCCTATCCAAAACATCATAAAACCGATGATACGGTTCAAAAAGCATTACTCCTGTTCTTTCTTTCCTTGTTTTAGTATATGCTCTACCTCCTCGTCCGTATACGTATCTTCCTGATCTTTATTTTTAAATCGGTCTATAATATCAGGGGCCATATCCAAAATTTTAGTGACAGCATCCTGATTTTTAACATTCACCAGTTTTGTTCCGTTTTTATTGATCACTAATATAGCACTGGGGGAGATTTTCCCACCAAGTCCGCCGCCTCCGTTATTTTTTGCATTTTCAGAAAAAGCACCGGCGCCCACACCAAATGAAACATCTACCAGCGGAAGGATAATATTATCGCCAATATGAATTGCATCCCCCACGACTGTCTTCGTGGTGATAAAGTTGTCCATGCCTTTAAATAAGGCTTCTACCGTGCTCTGAAAACTATTTTTGTTATTATTTTCTGCCATGAATTATGCCTCCTTGTGCATGTACTTTTTAAAGACTGGTATGGTTTTCCCATCCAGCAGGACTTTGAGGATCTCCTTTAGAATATAGAATCCGAAAACTCGACCCTTTGCGTCAACCCATCCCTTGAATATTGACTGTGTAAAATCAGGGATAATAATGAGATCTTCAGGAAGGATCGGAAACAACGTTCCGATTACACCCAAAAGTTCGCCGGTGTTGGCAGGGTCGTCAAAACCAAACAATATATTTCCCTTGATCTTTTTTGGTTTGATATGGGTGATCAGGATTTTGGCTTCCGACCAGGCCATATGAACGATCCATTTAAAATCTTCAGATGAAAGAATCGTCTTCCACTTCTTTAGTTTAGCATAAAAACTCCTCGGAGTGTAGTCCTTGTTTTTCTCTGATGGTCTGCTATTTTCAAAGGTTTCGTCAGAGTTTGATTTTTTATTTCGGTTCATATCTTCGGACTTGTTCTTTGCAGATTTCGAATCTGTAGTTTCGGAATATTCCCTTCGATCATTATGACTCCTGGTCTCCGTTTTCCTTCTTTTTGGGCACGGCAAAGGAATTCCAAAAACCAAGAACTGGAAAGAACTTTTTTTATCATATAAAAAGGTAAAATGAACCATATGAAAAAGCCATGTGATATCAGTTTTCATGTGAAAGGTTTCATCCTTTTGTATCCTGATTTGGTAACTATAAGGCACAAACAATACAGATACAGTCAAAATAAGTAAAAGGATTAGTAACACCAGAAGAAGAATACCGATTATTCTTAAGATCGAAAGTAAAATATGTAGCATGCTTCCTCCATGTTCATTCACGGTTTTCAAGGTAACTACGTATGCTTTTACAGCCTTCTATGCGATAGGCTGTATCGGCAAGAGCGGTCACAAGTTTTACAGCTTCCCTGTGTCCCACAGCAATTCCTATGATCACCGGACAGGCATTGTGCGCAGTTTTCCTCTTTAACATTATAGCAGGAAAGATCTCCAGCTGGTTATTATGATTATCTGCATATGTGATGAGATAAATACCATGAAGAGATTTTCCCATTTCCAGATCGTATCTGATCTTTCTTTCCCTCTTTTTTGCATTTTCTCCAACATACAGATTTTTATACCATTTAATCATATATTTTCTTATGAACCTCGCTAAATTCATATAGATATGCTTTTGATCGTAAAGCAAAAGAACTGTTGCTTTTATCCAACAGCTCTTTTGGTTGCTCTAGTAATATTTGCGGCTGCCCCAGAGGTTTGCTTTTTTCAAATCCAGATATTCATTGTAACCCTTTTCCAGAATCTGACGCTCATTCGAGAATTTCAGAAGATGATATGCTTCATGATATTTATAATATCCAGAATCAATAAAATATTCTTCTCTCTGGGGCTTGCTGTAGTAGCTGGAAGCAGACATCAGATACCAGTGTACATCCTTTGCAACGGTATCTTCCGGAACATTGAAACTGTACTGGCTTTTCCCGATATATTTTATGATAGATGCGTGAACACTGGTTTCCTCTTTTACCTCGCGTATCGCCGTTTCTTTATATTCTTCTCCAGATTCCACAGTACCTTTTGGTAAAACCCAGCCATCGTATTTATTTCTGTAGCTCTTATACAACAGCAGTATCTTGCCCCGATATATTACTACGCCGCCACAGCTTGTTGCTTCAATCATTGCAAATCCTCCAAGCGTAGTTTAACTGTTATCAGTATAACCCTTTTTTTAATACAGTGCAACTACAACTTATATGTTGGCCGCCTGGATACGATTTTTTGTTTACGACTCCTCTTCGTTTTCCTCATAATACTCTGCTGCTTCTTCTATATGAAGACTGACTTCTATACGTACAAGTGAACGCCGAAGAAGAAGCTGTGAGTTCTGGAGCTGCAATTCCTCGGATTCTTCATTCATGGCCGCCTCTGCTTCTTCACGGTCAGTTCTGGCACGTTCCAGATCAATTTCCTCTGGGTGCTGGGCGATGGTAGTGAAGATATTGACTTCTTCTTGATCTATTTCTGCAATACCTCCGAATAATGCAAGCTTTTTTTCATTTCCATCCTGAAAGATACGCAATATTCCATCTCCCAGCACGGCAGATACCGGTTCATGGCCATAGAGTACTCCCAGATCACCGTCGATGCAGCGCATGATGATCATGTCGGCCTGCAAGGCGAATTTCAGTCCGCGGGGAGTAGTTATATTCAGATTAATTTTGTTGTTCTTTGAAGGACTGGCCTGTTCCTGTGCCATATCAAACACCCTTTGCATTCTTATATTTTTCGACTACTTCATCTATCGTTCCTGTATTGAGAAAATAACCCTCCGGAATATCGTCATGAATCCCTTCAAGAATTTCCTGAAAACCACGTATGGTTTCTTCGACAGGAACATGGCGTCCGGGGATAGAAGTAAATTTCTCCGCCACATAAAAGGGCTGAGATAAAAAGCGCTGAATCTTTCTGGCCCTGCTTACGATCTTTTTTTCCATATCTGATAATTCATCCATTCCCAGAATGGCTACAATATCCTGTAGATCTTTATATCGCTGAAGAACACTTTGAACGGCGCGCGCAACACGGTAATGCTTGGTTCCGACAATAGCTGCATCCAGAATACGAGAAGATGAATTCAGCGGATCAACCGCAGGGTAGATTCCCTGTTCCACGATGGATCTCGAAAGAACCGTCACAGCATCCAGGTGGGCAAAGGTTGTGGCCGTTGCCGGATCTGTGAAATCATCTGCGGGCACATAGATTGCCTGTACAGAAGTGATGGAACCATTCTTCGTGGAAGTAATTCTTTCCTGAAGTGATCCAATCTCAGTGGCAAGTGTGGGCTGATATCCCACCGCACTTGGCGTTCGTCCCAGCAAAGCCGAGACCTCTGAACCAGCCTGAACAAAACGATAAATGTTGTCAATAAAAAGTAAGACATTTTGTTTTTGTTTATCACGAAAGTACTCGGCCATTGTGAGGCCTGTCAGGCCGACTCTCATTCTGACTCCCGGCGGCTCATTCATCTGTCCGAAAACAAGTGCAGTTTTATCGAGAACACCGGAATGTTTCATGTCATAATAGAGATCGTTTCCCTCGCGTGTTCTCTCTCCTACACCGGCGAAGACAGAATAACCTCCGTGTTCTTTGGCAATAGAGTCGATAAGTTCCATGATAAGAACCGTTTTTCCAACCCCGGCGCCACCAAAGAGACCAATTTTTCCACCTTTCGAAAAAGGACAAAGCAGATCAATCGCTTTGATTCCTGTCTCTAACATCTCAGGCGTAGCATTTTGTTCCATCAATCCGGGCGGATCTCTGTGAATGGGAGCATGATTTTCTGTTTCGATGGGGGGCTTATTGTCTATGGGATCCCCCAGCACATTAACCATTCGTCCGAGTACCCCCTCTCCCACAGGAACCGTGATCGGAGCGCGGGTGTCGATTGCCTCCATTCCGCGCATCAGCCCATCAGTAGCATGCATCGAGATACAGCGCACGGTGTGATTTCCCAGATGCTGCAAAACCTCCAGCACAACAGGATCTCCATCTGTTTTTACTTTGACGGCATGATACAGGGAAGGTACTTCGCCGTCAAAACGGATGTCAACTACCGCTCCTATTATTTGAATGATTTTTCCTATATTTTCAACTGTCATCTATTCCACCTTTACTCAAAACATTTACACTTCCTACAATTTCAGCAAGTTCCTGTGTGATATCCGCCTGACGCCTTCGATTATACTGATGATTTAACTGATCAATCAAGTCTGAAGCATTTTTTTCAGCGGCATCCATATTGACCATTCTCGCAGCCTGCTCACTGGTGTGAGATTCGCAGTATGCTCGAAATAGATTCATATGAAGAAATAATGGAATCAGGTGACCGATAAACGTTTCAACATCCGGCTCGTATTTGATATCCGATGCCAAAACTTTTCCATCATTACTGTCAGAATCCTTTTGGATACTCAAAGGCAGGATTCTCTCAACAATAGGCTGATATTGCAGTACATTCTCAAAATGTGTATAGACAATGAATACTTCCTGCACTTTGCCCGAAAGATAAACATCAAT
Organism: Blautia liquoris; assembly: GCF_015159595.1. NCBI lineage: Bacteria > Bacillati > Bacillota > Clostridia > Lachnospirales > Lachnospiraceae > Blautia > Blautia liquoris. The sequence continues at coordinate 1,643,611 of NZ_CP063304.1, forward strand.
TAGCCGGTTTGCAACCTTTTCACTGCTGTAATAAACCTTGGCATCCGCTACATCCACGACAGTGTGAATCACATTTTTATGGTGTTTTTTGAAAAATTCGTTTCCCTTCGAACCGACAGATATAATCTGTTCGTTCTTTCCCTGATTCATGTGCTCCAAGGCCTTTGAAAAAACATTCGCATTGTAACTGCCAGAAAGACCCCGGTCGCTCGTCAAAATAATATAGAGAGATTTATCTACCTTTGTATTCCGAAAAAAAGGGTGTGAGGCTGCTGTCTCGTCGGTTCCAAGCTCATCAACTTTTCTTTTTAACTCATAGTAGATGGGACGTACACCTAAAAGCTGAGCTCTGGCTTTGTGAAGTTTTGTAGATGCAACCATATCCATGGCCTTCACGATTTGTTTTACGGAAGTGACGTTTGATATTCTCATTTGGATATCTCTCATCGAACTCATGAAATCACCTCCTAACTATAATCATGCTGTTTTTTTACCTCTGTGATTGCAGCGTCGATTTTCTTTGACAAATCCCCTGTCATTTTTCCGGTATCAGATAGTTCTTTTATGATATCAGGATGGTTGTTGTTTACATAATGTATGAGATCTTTCTCAAATATCCGAATGTGACGAATATCAATATCCATCATAAATTTGTTGCTCAGTGCATAGAGAATCAGCACCTGATCTTCGACCGCAACGGGTTTGTACTGAGGCTGTTTGAGTACTTCCATAATACTCTCGCCAAATTTTAGACGATCAAGGGTATCCTGGTTTAGATCAGAACCAAACTGGGAAAAAGCTGCCAGTTCATTATACTGAGCAAATTCGATCCGAAGAGGCCCTGCCATCTCTTTAATGGCCGAAATTTGAGCGCTTCCGCCTACACGTGAGACAGACAATCCCGGGTTGATCGCAGGACGAACCCCATTGTGAAAAAGATCTGTCTCCAGATAAATCTGTCCGTCTGTAATTGATATAATGTTCGTGGGAATATAGGCTGAGATGTCGCCCTCCTGTGTCTCCACAACAGGCAGAGCTGTGAGCGTTCCGCCTCCATATTCCTCACTCATACAAGCAGCACGTTCCAAAAGTCTGGAATGAAGATAAAAGACATCCCCCGGGTAAGCCTCACGGCCGGGCGGGCGGTGAAGAAGCAGGCTGATTGCCCGATAAGCGGTCGCATGTTTCGACAGGTCATCGTAGACAATCAAAACATCCTTCCCTTTTTCCATCCACTCTTCGGCAATTGCACAGCCGGCATAGGGAGAAATATACTGTAAGGATGCCGAATCCGAAGCGCTGGCAAGGACAACGGTTGTATATTCCATTGCCTCAGTCTCCTGTAATACATTGATGATGCGGGCCACTGTTGATATCTTCTGGCCGATTGCCACATAAACGCAATTTACATTCTTCCCTTTCTGATTAATAATTGCATCTATTCCGATCGCTGTTTTACCTGTCTCACGATCTCCTATAATAAGTTCTCTTTGGCCTTTTCCAATCGGAACCAAAGTATCGATGGCTTTGATACCAGTTTGAAGTGGCTGATTTACCTCGCTTCGCATGATAACACTGGGAGCCGGACTTTCTATATTTCGAAAGGTGTCTGCCTCAATCGTTCCTTTATCGTCGAGGGGATCTCCAAGAGCATTAATCACGCGCCCCTGCAAGGCATCGCCGACAGGAACTTTGGCCATCTCACCTGTAAGTTTTACAGGATCTCCTTCTTTGATCCCCTCATCGGATCCCATGACAACAACACCGATACTATCTTCGTTTAGATTCATAGCCATCCCATGGGTTCCATTCGAAAACTCTAGAAGTTCACCGCTCATTGCACTTTTAAGACCAACGACTTGTGCAATACCGTCACCGATCTGTCTGACTGCACCAACCTCAGAAAAATCCAGCCTGGATGAGTATGTTTCAATTTGTTTTTTTAACTCCTTGCTGATTTCGTCAGTATTAATCTGCATTCATATATTCCTCTCTTTAAGTGTTCTCTTCATTGTTTTTAATTGATGTCTGACGGTACCGTCATAAATCTGTCCATCGACAAGACAGTAAAATCCACCGATCACTTTTGGATCCACTTCAGTTTTTATGTCAACGTTTGCGTTAAGTTTTTGGGACAAAACCTGATCAATAGACTGGATTTGTTCCTCATTGAGCGGTACAGCAGATACTACCTTAGCCTCAATTCTTCCGAAGCGCTTTTTGATTCGGCCGATATATTCATTTAACACAGGAATCAACAATCGTTCCTGACCCAGATGAATAGTTTGATATAAAAAATCCACAAAGTGGTCTGAAAGTTTATCCGAAAAAGAATCTATAAAAAACTTGTTTTTCTCAAGCTCAAGAATATTCTTGTCAGCCAAAAAGGCATGGACCTCGGGATTTTCCAGTGTATCCCGAAGCAAAATTGCCTGTTGCAGATCTTCCTTTAATGTACCGGCATCCTCTGAAGATTCTAATAGTTTTGATAGATATTGTTCTTTCAGTTTTGCCAATTTGCTCCCTCCATCGAAGTCAGCGCTTCATCAAAGATCTTATCCTGATCCTGCTGATCCATATTATTCGAGACATAAGTCGAAGCTATGGCAAAAGCAAGCTCAATGATATATTGACGGGATTCTTCCTGAATTCTTTTTTCATCGGCGATAGCCGTTTCAGCAGAACGTTTTCTAATCTCATTTGCCTCAGATTTGGCTTTTTCCAGAATCGTATCTTTCTCATCTGCAGCCTGTTTGCGTGCCTCTTCTAGGATTTTAATTCGTTCTTTATCAAGTTCCTGAATTTTAGCCTCGTATTCGCTTTTGAGTTCTTCTGCACTGGCTGCTTTTTCTTTGGAGCTGTCGATCTGACCCTGGATTTTATCTGTACGCGCCTGCATAAATTTTTTCAGAGGTTTATATAGAATAAATCCCAGTGCAGCAGCAAGAATAATACCATTAAGCAGCTGGATTGCCACGCTGATGAAAGTCTGAGTATCCAGCGCAAAAACACGACCCTCCGGTACTTTATTGGCTAAAATCAAGATTCTATTATACATGTATCTGTCCGCCTCCCTTCTTCAACTTGCGAGTAGCACATCCTTTAGCCAAGATGGCTGATCATCGTATTTACGAGTGGATTGGCGAAAAGCATAACGATGGCAATCAAAAGACCATAGATTCCAGATGTCTCGGCCATAGCCAGACCGACAAACATGGTGCTTCGGATGGAATCAGCTGCCTCCGGCTGTCTGGCCATAGATTCTATTGCCTGTGAACAGATCTTAGCCTGCCCGAACGTGGTTGTAACTCCGTTAAGCAGCGCAAGTGCTGCGGCAATATGAGCGATAGCGATAACAAATGCTAATGGATCCTGCATAGTAAAATTTCCTCCAGTTTTCTAAAATTAAATAATGTCACGCATTGCCTGGCAATCCGTAAGTATTCGTGTTTACATGTTTTATTCCGCAGCGCCTCTGATATACATAAAGCTGATAATTACAAAAATATATGTCTGTAAAGCACCGAACGCAACATCAAAAATTGCATGCAGCACTGCCGGAATTCCTATTTGAACAAACAGTGGAGTTAACGAGTAGTAAAGTGTCAGCAATATGGTACCTGAGAGCATATTGCCAAAGAGCCTGAAACTTAAGGATATTGGTTTAGCCACTTCTCCGATGAGATTAATCGGAAAAAGTATAACGTTTGGCTCAAAGAATGATTTTAGATAGTTGCCTTTGCGGTGTTTTAATCCCATGAAAATCATGATGATAAAGGTTCCCAGAGAAAACGCAAAGGTTGTTGCCCAGTCAGCAGTCGGTGCCCGAAGTCCAAACACGCTGAATAGACACGATGTAAGAAGAAAAACAAAAACCATAAAAAACCAGGGAGCTATATAAGACAAGTGATCCCCAACCGTGTTTTTTGCAAAATTGTCAAAGATCTCAACTGCCGCTTCTGCAAGGTTCTGAAAACCTTGGGGAACTGTTTTAAAACTGCGAAGTTTTACACGAATGATGACAGCCAGAATTATTAGTACTGCCATAATAATCCAGGTGTTAAAAATTGTCTCTGTAATCCATATTTCCCTGCCAAAGACATTGATAACCCAGAGATTATTTACCTCCAAATTCAATGATGAATCACCTCCTGTTTATAAATTTCATAACCTCAGATTTAATACCGCAGATGGTATCATGCTTTTGAACTGAATTTCAGACTGTAGGTCGCAAGCTGATATGCGAATATTCCGGCCACAGTACCCCAAAGACTGATCTGCGGAATAACCGCTCCTAAAACAAGGACTGCTCCCGATAATCCAAAACGTAACAGGTATTGAATGCCTGCATATCCTCCTGCACGTTTCTGTTCCATATTAAGGGTTTTATCCACTGCCCGATCCAAAAGAATAACTTTTAAGACACTGACACAAGAACCTATGAGTACTCCGAAAAAAAAGGGAAGAAATTTTACAGAACGATAATAGATGACGGAGCCAATGATACAGAATAACGCTATCATACAGATTGAGCGTGTCATTTTTTTCGCTAAATCGGATAGTTTCATATTACCTCCTTTTACAATTGTGCCTGTCTTAATTTTCTTTGGATAAATCGAATAAAGATTTGATCGCTGCTCCTACACCTAAAATTGAAAAAATCAACAGCATCCAGGGGGATGTTCCCAACAGATGATCAAGAAACTTTCCAATCAGAACCCCCGTCAATATTGATGCAGCTATGGTGAATCCAATTTGAGAGATGCAAGTGAGAGCATATAAGGTTTTGTCGCCGTCAGGCTTTTGTTCCTTTTGGTGTCGCTTATGCAAGATAGACGCCTCCTCGTTATTTAGTTTCCTTATGGAAACTTTCCGCTCAAGCGGTTATGATAGCGATTCAGTTGTAGAAAATAGTGCCCCTACTTTCAGGACACTATCCTTTGGGCTATATTAAAATGTTATCATGAAAGTCAATATTATGTCAAGTATAAAACAATTACGAATGTATTACCTGTATGTGGAAAATTTACAAAAGTATTACTCTATAATAAAATTTTTATAAATACATAAAGTTTATATGAATTTTCGATAAATTATTATAATCCGAAGTGAGATTTAAAGATTTTTCTTGCCGCAGGCACTGCCACAGAACTTCCTGAACCGGCACTTTCAAGCATGACACATACCACAATATCCCGGTCACCCGTGTCTGAAAATCCCACAAACCAGGAATGTGTTTTGGATGTCATGTCTCCATGCTCTGCCGAACCTGTTTTTCCGGCAATTGATATTCCAAGATCATTTAACTTTCTGCCGGTTCCATGTGTAACAACACCCTTCATCAGGTCTTTTAACTGCTCCGCCTGGTCTTCAGTCATATATCTGGAATATGCGTTCGGCTTGGTACTGCTGATCTGTGTTCCTGTGTGATTTTCTACTTTTTTGATAAAATTTGGAGTCATAGCTGTACCGCCATTTGCCACTGCATCAGCAATCAGAGCGATGTGAACCGGTGTCATAGTTGTATTTCCCTGCCCCACGGAAGTTTGCATAACCAGAGGGTCATCGGTTTGCTTATCAAGGCTGAATTTGCTTTTTGAGGATGGAAGGTGTAACTTCAGTGGTCTGCCGAAAGAAAGTTTTCCTGCCATTTGATCCCATTTATTTTTATCCAGATTCAATCCAATCTGAGCAAATGCACAGTTACAGGAATTTGCAAATGCCTCAGCGAAAGTCTCATGTCCATGGACAGCTCCGCCGGCACAATGGATCGTATACTCACCCGATGTGAGTTCACCAGTACAGTCAAAGGAAAAATTGTCAAACGTCTTATTCTGCTCGAGATAAGCCAGAGCAGTAACTATCTTAAACGTGGATCCCGGAGGATATAACCCCTGCAAAGATCGATTTAAAAGTGGACTGTTTTCATTGTCAGTGCTGAGGGATTCCCAGTTTTCATCTAACTTGTTCGGATCAAAATCTGGTTTGCTCACATCGGCAAGAATGTCTCCAGTTTTTACATCCATAACAATCGCGGAGCCATTATAGTCTCCCAGCGCGTCATATGCCGCTTTTTGAAGCTCAGAGTTTAATGTAGTAACAACAGTGTCGCCGATATTCTTCTGATCCTTAAACTCATTCACAACCTGCTCCATGGGATCAGCGTGTGAAGTCAAAAGAGAAATTTCTTCTGATGATTCCAGACCGCCTCCGCCACCTCCGGTGTATCCAATTACATGAGCGAACTGTCTTTCGAAGGGATAAACCCGATGTTCCTTTCCATCCTGCGCGGTCTCTGTTTTTGCCAGTGTCTTACCATCGGAAGAGATGAGTTCTCCTCGAACCACATGTTCCTGATTTGACTTTGCCCGCTTATTATAAGGGCTGGTCTGATAAGTATCTTTTAGCTGAACGTTAAAGTATACAAGGTAACCAATTAAAGATAGAAAAAGAGCTACAAAGATATAAGATACAATCTGATAGGGCCTACCAGTGGAGACTTTTTTTTGTCTGTTCTGCAATCTTGTCTTCGAGATCGTCTGCTCCGTGTTTTTTGCCTGATTCTCCTTTTGGTTTGTTCTTGTTGTTTTTGCTGTTCTTGTTGTTTCCTTTGTTTGATTTATTCTTTTTCGATTTGCTCTTTTTTTGTTTTCCGATCTGTTTTTTTCTGTTTTCTTCAAGCTCTTCACCTTCTTCATCTTCTCTTAATACATAAAGTCCCTGTATAATGGAAAGCATAATGATCGTTGACATCACGGAACTTCCTCCATAGCTGACCAGAGGCAGCGTGATTCCCGTCATTGGTATGAATTTAGTAGTGCCTCCAATGGTCAAAAATACTTGAACCGCATATTCCACACCAAGGCCGATTGCAATCAGCCGATAGAAATTTTTGCTCATTTTCATTGAAATGTTGACAATCAGCAAAAACGTACTCATGCAAAGCAATATGAGACAGATCGAAAAAAGAATTCCGAACTCCTCACTGATTGCTGCGAATGTGAAATCATAACTTGCAAGAGGAATTGTATCTGGTTTTCCCTTAAACAGGCCTGTTCCAAACCATCCTCCTGCTGTGAGACCAAATAGGGCCTGTACAATCTGATACCCTTTTACCTTGTAATCGGCGAACGGGTCTCTCCATATCTCAACTCTTGTTCTGACATGTCCAAAGAGAAAGTAGGCGGCAACGGAAGCGAGAACCAATGCCATCAGCCCTGCAAGTGCATATGAGGGCTTCTCGGTTGACACATAGACAATCACAAGGTAAGCCATAAAAAAGACCAGTGCTGTGCCGAGGTCTTTCGAAAGGACAAGTATTCCAACATGCATTGCAGCGACCACAGACGTGACAGCCACCTGCCTGATGTCGGTTTTCATCTGCAGCATGCCGGCGAGGAAAAAGACAAAGGTAATCTTTACAAATTCGGAGAATTGAAAATTGATTCCTTTAATTGTAATAGAAAGGTTAGCACCTCGGCTTCTGGCCGCAAAAACAAGTACAATAGCAAGCAGAAGAAGGCCGATCAGAGCATATGCCCAAGTGAGGTCTCTTACAAATTTTGCTTTTCTGATAATTACCGGAATCAGAAATGAGACTGCGGTAGACAGAGCAACAATCTGAATCTGTTTAAAGGCGTTATCGATTTTCAGTCGACTTAATATGATAAATCCAACAGACAGCAGCATGCACATATTATTCACAAGATTCATCGAGGCTTTTTTATATATCATGCGATAGAGCATCTGAGTGAAAAGGATGTATAGAAGAACACTGCCATACATGAGTATCATCTTTACATCTTCTGTCTGGAGGAACATCACAAAAAAAGCCAGCAGGTCGAAAGAAAGCAGGATTATGATCTGCTTCCTGAAGATGTTTTTTCGAGTAGACTCCTTTTTCTTTGAAAGCACCAGAAATGATTCCATAGTAAACCAGATCATTAAAAGAAGCAGTATGTATTTTGATAATTCTACGATAACATTAACCATATAAGTCCTCTATTCTACCCCTCGTTTATAATGTCCCTTCGTATATTCTCCTGCAAACTCATCCGACTGATAGTGCAGATACCTGGCGATATATCGTCTGGTTATTTCTTTTGTATTCTCATAATTTTCGATTGAAAATGAAAGGCGCAAGGATTTCATCCCAAGTGTTTTAATTTTTTCTGATTCCTTTAAAAGAACCATTGGAACACTGTTGTAGATCACATTATAACATGTATTACAATAACATTGAACCGTAAATTTCTTGTTCTTTCTGTCTATGATTTCCATCGTACCGTCTGACTTTGCGCAAGATGAATAATTATTTTTTACACATTGTGCAGAAACCATCATAGGAAGGTAACCATACACAATCATTTCACTTTCAGTGTTATTACGCCTGGTCAGTTCGTGCTCATTCAATTCAAGCGGAGCTGTATTGTGACGCACGCCCTGTGCTCTGAAAAAGGACCAAGCTTGTCGGTTAAAGGTATACATATTGTGATCGAGAACCACAAATGATTCCAGATGATGAACTTTTAAAATTGCCAAGGACTCCAGATTTCTCACCAGAAATCCGCTTAATCCTCTTTGAATCAGTTGTTCCAGATACGGTTCCATATAGGACAAATCATCTGCACGGACAATATGTGGAAGGGACAGATAAACGTTTTTTCCAAGTGCAGACAGTTCTTCGATGCATCGCGTCAGCTGTGAATAGAATCTATCAGTTCGAAACATCTGATATCCCAGATAAAGATCTGTAATTTCTTCAATTTGCATCAAAGCTTTTAACTGTTCCGCTTTTTCCACAGATGCTGTGATGACTGGAGATTTCTTGTCTTGACAAGATATAGGAAAGAATTCTGGCGTATTAAAGTCAGGAGCTGATCTGCGAAAAGTTATCAGAAGCTCCTGCTCCAGTCGATTTAGGGCATCTCTTTTTATTTCATTCAGAAATTGAATTGGTATAAATACATCATCTCCCATAAAAACAGCAAGATCTTCGAAGATAAAAGGAGTTTCTCCTGTTTTCATTAATTGTTTTCGTACTCTCTCTTCTGAAAGAGGCTGATTTTTTGCAGTCTGTACCCCTTCTTTTTCTACTGTAACCACGCACTCCGATAAATATAAGGTCAAAGTGGCTGGTACACCCGGATATAGTGTGAGGGTCCCCCGGATATTTTTTTGTGGTCTTTTACCGCTGTACTGTTCGTGAATGTGGTTGTAAAGCTGCTCTTTTTGGGAAATCTCCTTAATTTTTGTCTTTTTGGGATCCTTTTTTTGATTTCTAAGTGCCATCATATCAGGACCGTTTCGCTTTTTATAATATCCACTATTGAAACCATCACGGTTATAAAGGCTGAAAAGTATTGTAAGATCATGAGGATCCACCTTATAATGGTCCGAATCCTTAAGATAAAGATCCAGATATTTTCGATAAATTTGTACGACCCCGGCAGTATACTCCGGCTTCTTCATACGGCCCTCTATCTTCAAAGAGGTGACACCAGCTTTGATAATATCGGGAAGGAGCTCAATGGTACACATATCTTTGGTGTTCAGTGTATATGAATTTTTGGTGTCACTTATTTGACGGCCGTTTTCACTGACCTTAAAGGGCAGCCTGCAAGGCTGTGCGCAGCGTCCCCTGTTCCCACTTCGACCGCCGATCAGGCTGCTGAACAGACACTGCCCTGAATAACAGTAACAAAGTGCTCCATGAATAAAACTTTCAATTTCAATATTTGAACAGTCTGCTGTTTTTCGAATTTCATTCAGGGAAAGCTCTCTTGCGGTTACAATTCTTTTAACACCTGCCTCTTCCAGCAATCTGGCACCGGCAGGACCCGTAATTGTCATCTGCGTGCTGCAGTGAATGGCAAGATCGGGAAACCACTTTCTGATTTGATATAACACTCCATAATCCTGCACAATCACTGCATCCAACCCGTGTTCGTAACATGGCTTAAGATAATGATACAATTCTTTATCCAATTCGTTTTGCTTTAACAATGTATTCACAGTCAGATATAGTTTTTTTCCGTATAAATGGACTTCATCGATGGCAGATAAAAGTTCATTTTCATCCGGATTATCTGCATATGCTCTTGCACCAAATTTAGATCCTCCAATATATACAGCATCCGCACCGGCCATAAGAGCCGCACGAAGAGCTTCATAAGAGCCCGCCGGAGCTAATAATTCTGGTTTCATAGTTTTCAATTCTCCCATAGAAAAAGACAGAGGGGAAAGCATGCGCCATCCCCCTTTATCACTGCTTTAAAAACTCTTCAAGTTCGTCACTTAACTCCCTGACTTTGCCGTTCAGTTCATCTTTTTCTTTTTTTAACTTTTCAATTTCATGATTTGTCTTTTCAAGCTGTATCTGGGCTGCAATCAAATCATGTTTCATATCGTAGTTTTCTTTATCTTTTACTTCTATATCCTCTTCAAGTGACTCAGCCATATTCTTTGCTTTAAAATAATCATCAGCAACATTTAAGCTTAACAGAGTATTCTTTGTCTCAGGCCGTTGTCTCTTGTATCCGGGAATTTGTGACAGCTCTGCTATCTTATTATTAAGATAAGAGGCCACTTTCTGAAGATATTCTTCGCTTTCATAACCGCTTAATGTGATGATTTTCCCATCTATTAATACCTTAGTCGTATTTTTCGCTGACATCTGGCAACTGCTCCTTTGTATTTATACTTCTTATCCTTCATTTAAGTTTATCTCTTTTCTGATTTAAAAGCAAGTTCTTTCTGTACTTACATTTCATCAGGAAGAGCTTTCCCCAGGTGGTGATAAGACAGAGAAGTAGCCACTCTTCCCCTGGGTGTACGGCTGATAAAGCCATTCTTTATCAAATAAGGCTCATACACATCTTCAATAGTTCCTGAATCCTCTCCGACAGCTGCAGCCAGAGTATCCAAACCTACTGGTCCTCCGTTAAACTTGTCAATCATAGTTAAAAGTATTGTCCGGTCTGTGGCATCCAGTCCGCATTTATCCACGTCCAACAGATTTAAAGATAAAGAAGCCACCTCCCGGGTGATTCTTCCATCGAACTTTACCTGGGCAAAATCTCTGACTCTTCGCAGCAATCTGTTAGCCAGACGAGGAGTACCTCTTGAACGTTTTGCCATCTCAACAGCACCGCTTTCTTCCATCTCGATATTTAGTATTTTAGCAGAGTGCATGATAATTGCTTTCAATTCATCTATCGTATAAAATTCGAGATGATGAATGACCCCAAAACGATCTCTGAGCGGCGCTGTCAACAGGCCTGCTCTGGTGGTTGCACCTACCATAGTGAATTTTGGCAGATCCAGCCGTATGGAGCGGGCGGAAGATCCCTTCCCAATCATAATATCGATTGCAAAATCTTCCATGGCCGGGTATAGCACCTCTTCCACCTGTCTGTTTAAACGGTGAATCTCATCAATAAAAAGAATATCTCCTTCCTGGAGATTATTCAGAATCGCAGCCATCTCTCCTGGCTTTTCAATGGCAGGTCCGGACGTCACTTTCATATGAGTTCCCATTTCATTTGCGATGATCCCCGCAAGTGTCGTCTTTCCCAGGCCGGGAGGGCCATAGAAAAGTACGTGATCCAGAACATCGCCTCTTTGTTTTGCGGCCTCTATAAATATTTTTAAGTTTTCCTTTACTTTCTGCTGACCGATATAGTCTTCCAGGTATTGGGGCCTTAAGGAGCCTTCCGTTTCTAACTCTTCTTCCATCAAATCCGTTGTTATGATCCGTTGTTTCATGAATATATAATATCTCCAATCTTGGTACCCGGGGATTTTTATGGACTTTGTGCCCGTACCCGTATTATATGATGACTTTAAGAGCAGCTTTTATCATTGATTCAGCGTCCAGCCCCTCCTGTGTTCTGACTTTATTTACGGCCTGGAAGGCTTCCGTGTTGGAATATCCAAGAGAAACCAGGGCCTGTACCGCGTCTTTTGCTGCATCTGGTATTTCAGATGAGGTATTTAGTTTCTCTGTGTCAGAATATTTTTGTTCAAATGTCTCATCCAAAGAGAACTTATCTTTTAGCTCCAGAATCAGTTTCTGGGCTGTTTTCTTTCCGATACCCGGTGCTTTTGTGATAGCCGTTGTATCATCAGAGAGCACAGCAAATTTCAGGTCATTTGCCGAGAGTCCTGAAAGAATACCAATTGCTGCCTTCGGCCCGACTCCATTTACACCGATCAGCATACGAAATACTTCCAGATCATCTCTGGTCATAAATCCATATAACTGCAGAGCATCTTCCTTTACATGGAGATAGGTATATATCTTAACCTCATCACCAATCCTTGGCTGACGGTCCATAACACTGCCAGGGACATATATCTGGAATCCAATTCCGTTCTGATCAAGTACCAGACAACCTTCATCCACATAATCAACAACTCCACATATATAATTAATCATATTTGTACAACCTCTTTCGAATTTCCATACATAAAAGCCCAATTAATAAACCTGTCGTCACACCAGTGACGATCAGGGCCGGGAGATAATACATGATCTGGTTATTTTTTACCAAAGCTGAAGCTATAAGAATCTGACCAATATTATGGGTAACTCCTCCCGCGACGCTCACACCTGTAATACCAAAAACTGTTTGATGCTTTATCAAAGTCATGACAATAAGGCTTGACATCCCCCCTGCCAAAGAAAATGCAATGCCAAACAAATTTCCAAATAAAAATCCCACGGCTAAAATTCTCACAATCTGTACCATGAAAGCTGCCAGGGGACCGAATTGATATAAAACAAGTACAATAGCCAGGTTTGCCAGACCAATCTTCATTCCAGGCACAGCTGTAATGACCGGAAGTAGTGATTCAATGTATCCCAGCAAAATAGCCACTGCCGTATAAAGTCCAAGATATGTAATCTTTTTGATTTTCCTGCTCATATTTCGGGCCTCAATTTTCTTCCTTCCTCTCAAGAGACAATCGTATCCGGTGTATCTGTCTGTCTGCTGTTAACAATTGTCATAGATACCCGGTTGGGGAGACAGATAATCGAGCCACCCGTATGATCCAGTGGTTTGTGGTGAACACAAATCTGATCTGGACAGTCTGCACGGACCATCCAGACCTTTCCCTCTTGAATCTTACAAGTATTGGTGTTGTTAATCTTTATAATCTGGTCTCTATCGAGTCTGTAGACTCCATACTCTTTTCCATCCACAGTTATTCTTAAGCTTTCACCCTCCGTTGAATCTCTATTTACAAAGAATGTCATAGCAAATGCTGCAGCCAATATGGCTGTAATCAAAATGATATCTCTTTTTTTCATATGTACCTATCTTATCACAGGAATCATTCAATTGCAATTGGATGTAGTGAAACCTCAGGGAACTGTGCTGTAAGCTCTCCAGATTTTTCAGCTCCCATAAGCATACAGGCAGTGCTTAATGCATCCCCAAGAAGCGAACTTTTGCTGACGATTGTGACCTGCGAATAATCCGTATCAACAGGGTATCCTGTATCCGGATCGAGTATGTGATGATAAATCTTCCCGTTCTTTTTAAAATATCGTTCATAAATTCCTGAGGAGACCACGGAATGATCTTTTACTTTAAGAATATCAGCCACTTCTCCGGAAGGCGCAAAAGGTTTTTGGATTCCGACATTCCACAAACTCCCATCCGGTTTTGTTCCGACTGCAAGAACGTTTCCGCCGAGATTGATCATAGCATTTTTCACGTCATGCGTGTTCAGGTACTCCTTCAGCCTATCAGCGGCATACCCTTTCGCGAGAGCTCCGAGATCGATCTTAGTATCCTTATTGTCGAAGGATAACGTATTCCCGGAAAGATGAATGGAAGAACCATCCACTTCACGCAATGCACGATCGATTTCATCTTGCCTGGGAATAGCTTTTTTTTCACTTTTAAAGTCCCAAAGTTCCAGTAAAGGCTCAACGGTTATGTCAAACTTTCCATCTGTGATTTCATAAAATCGGATTCCCTCTTTGATCACTTTTGCGAGATCGTCGGAGATCTCTACCTGACTCGATTGTCTGTGATTCACCTTATAAAGTTCACTGTCTTTTTTTGTGCGGCTGAATGTATCTTCAAGATCTTCGCAGATAGTAAAACAGCCATCCAGCACTTTTTTGCTTTCTTTGCTATACACTCCGATAGAAATTGCTGTATCAAAATAGGTTCCATCCCTGGATGCCATCTGTGTCTCTTTCTTGCCACAACCCGAGAGAAGCAACAGAAGACACAATGCCAAAGTATTACATAACTTGAGTTTCATCTGTGATTGTACTCCTCGGACATACTTCTTTACATTTTCCGCAGTTCATGCAAAGAGAGTAATCTATTTTTGCCAGAAAATCATCAACATGAATAGCCGCCGCCGGGCAGCTTCTTTCACATTTTTTACATCCAATACAGCCGATATCGCATGCCTCCATTACAGCCCTTCCCTTATCATTCGAAGCACAAGAGACATGATAGTTTGCTTTTTCGTATGGGATTAATTCAATCAGATGATTGGGACATACTTTGATACATGCTCCGCATCCGGTACAAGCATCCTTATCTACAACGGCAATGCCATCCACAATACGGATTGCATGAAAAGGACATGCGCGCTTGCAGCTTCCATAACCCATACACCCAAACGTACAGACTTTTTCTCCGTTTCCCGGAACGTAAGGAATATAGGTACACTCCTTTACACCCGTGTATTTGTTATCCAGACGGGTCTTGCTGCATGTTCCGCTGCAGTGGATATAGGCTCTCTTTTTTACTGTATCAGAGACTGCCTTACCCATAATGCTGCCGATTTTTTTAGCAGCCATATCACCTCCAACCAGACACACTGTGACGGGTGCCTCACCGTTTACAACAGCCAGGGCAGCGCCGTCACATCCGGGATAACCGCATGCACCACAGTTAACACCCGGCAAGGCCTCCCTTACGAGGTTCTCGCGCTCATCAACTGTAACAGAAAGTTTTTTGTCTGCCAGCCCAAGAAGCAGGCCGATAAGAATACCCGATCCGCCTAAGATTATGGTGGAAGTCAAAATTACTGAAAAACTCATAAAACTCCTCCTATATAATTCCGTGAAAACCAAAGAAAGCAATCGACATCAGCATGGCGGTCAGCAGTACAATAGGCATACCCTGAAATGATTTCGGCACATCATTATATTCCATCTTTTCACGAAGTCCGGCCATGAGAATGATGGATATGGTAAAACCAACTGCAGAGGCGAATCCGTTCACTGTTCCTTCAAGAATTGTATAGTTTTTCTGCACATTGATGATTGCCACACCCAGTACCGCGCAGTTTGTGGTAATTAAAGGAAGATACACCCCCAGTGCCTTATGTAAAGCAGGAGATTTTTTCTTGAGAAACATTTCAACCAGCTGGACCAACGCGGCGATAACCATTATAAATACAATTGTCTGCAGATATTCCATCCCTGTCTTAACTAGAATGAACTTATAAATCAAACTTGTGCAAAAAGATGACAAGGTCAATACAAAGATGACCGCCCCTCCCATACCAGCTGCTGTATTCATCTTTTTGGATACTCCGAGAAAAGAGCACAATCCCAGAAACTGACTCAAGACAACATTGTTCACCAGCGCGGCACCGACAGATATTATTAAGAGCTCTTTCATTGATTGTCACCTCCCCGATCTTTATGTGAAGGACATTCTGTGTCTTTGCAGGAAGCACAGCCATAGCTTTCTGTCACGTACGATGTTCCTTTCGAGGCCTTGTGGTCTTTGATCTTATTAATCAGTGCAACAAGTAATGCCAGGACAAAGAACGCACCAGGGGCCATAATAAATATTGTCACCGGTTCAAAAGAAGAAGGCATAATATGCATGCCCATCAGTGTTCCGGAACCAATTACCTCACGTACCGCTCCAATAAAAAAGAGTCCGATTGTAAAGCCAATCCCCATTCCTAATCCGTCAAAGAGAGAAGGAATCACCGGATTCTTGCCGGCATAAGCCTCTGCACGCCCCATAATGATACAGTTGACCACAATCAGCGGTATGTAAATACCAAGAGCCGTATATAATCCTGGCAGATATGCTTTCAGCAAAAATTCTACGATTGTAACCAGCGTAGCGATGACACCGATGTAAGCAGGCATACGCACACTATTCGGTATGACCTTGCGAAGCATGGAAATCAGCATATTAGAGGCAGCCAGTATAATTGTCGTAGTCAGTCCCATACCAATACCATTGATAGCTGAAGTGGTAACCGCAAGTGTCGGACACATGCCGATCATCATAACAAAAATTGGGTTTTCTTTTACGATTCCATTGTACAAACGTTCTGCAGGTGTGTTTGGATTCATGATTCTATCGCCTCCCCATTTAGTATTTCAGATACATCAATACAGGCATTCACGGCATTTGTGACGGCATTTGTTGTGACCGTGGCTCCACTGATTGCGTCAATTTGATTCTCTGAACCTCCCCCACCCTTTGTGTATTCAAACGCGTCAACCTTTTTGTTTTTAAATTGCTTTTTGAAATCGTTTGTATCTGCATTCATTCCGAGCCCGGCTGTCTCATTTAATTGTAAAAAGGAGATGCCAGCTGTGGTACCGTCTTTTGTTAAACCGACTGTCATCTGAATATCTCCTCCATACCCCTCACGGGAAGTCACAGTAATCGCATAGCCTGAAAAATTTCCTGAGTTAGTAAGTCCCCTGTAAGCCTCATCAATAATCTGCGCATCTAGTCCATCTTTTTTTAGTAATGACTGAAATTCAGTTTTTTTATCTGAAATGTTAATCTTTTCAAATTTATCTGCATCCGGTAATACATCCATAAGAGCCTCTGTTTTTGTTTGCCGCTCTCGATTTTCAATCGGCTTTTTGGTGATTTCATGAAATGTTCCAAGAAGGACACCTAGAATCACGGCAATCACTGTCAAAGAAAGTGCATCCCTTAATACTTTTTTCAATTTCTTCGGCTCCTTTCCTTTTGCAGTCCAAATCCACCGGGCATTGTCAGACGTTCAATCACCGGAACTAGAAGATTCGTGAATATAATTGCATAAGACACACCCTCTGGTGCAGCACCGAATTTTCTGAAAATCCATGTCATGAGACCTAATAGGATTCCATAGATCATCTGTCCCTTTTTTGTAATCGGACGCGTTGTATAGTCTGTCGCCATAAAGAATGCTCCCAGCATCAGCCCACCGCCGCAAAGCTCTGCGACAGTCAGTCCGAGATCAAATCCACTGGATAACAGATAAAGTATTGCAAATGTCCCTAAATATGTAAGAGGAATGACATAATCAATAATTTTAAATATGAGAAGAAAGATTCCTCCAAGCATCAGCAGCAGGACAGACGTCTCTCCAATTGTCCCATTGGTATTGCCAAGGAACATATCCAACAGCTGATATGTTCCGCCTGGTTTGATTGTGGCCAGAGGTGTCGCAGAGGAAATTGGTGTGGAAGAGGAAACCGGCGTAGAGGAGGATACACTGTCCACAATTTTACCCGCAGTCCACTTACTTATCGTAAAATCCGTCATTCTTGAGGGAAAAGATATCAGCAGAAAACATCTTGCGGCAAGTGCCGGATTCATAAAATTCTGTCCAATTCCGCCAAATAACTGTTTTACAATAAGAATGGCAAAAACATCGCCAATAACAACTACCCACCAGGGAACCGATGATGGCAGACAGAGTGCAAGAAGAAGGCCTGTCACCATGGCACTGCCATCACTGACAGTAACCGGTTTATGCATAAGACGTTCAAAAATCAACTCTGTAAGAACCGATGTGGCAACGGAAATAATAATAACAGTCAGTGCAGGTATTCCAAAAAGATAAACACCCATAACAGAGGCTGGCATCAATGCTGTCAGTACCATAAACATGATAGTCTGTGTGTTTAATCCATCTCTGATATGAGGAGAAGATGATACATGAAGTAATTGGCTCATTTGGATATCTCAACCTTTCCTTTCTTCTGTTCGGCTAGCAGTATTTTTCTCATTGATCGAATGGACTGCGTCAGGTGTCTCTTTGCCGGACATACATAGCTGCAGCATCCGCATTCGCAGCACTCCATGCCATGATACTTCAAAAAACTCTCTTTGTCCTGACGATCGGCATATAAAGCAAGTCTGGTCGGAAGTATTCTTCCCGGACAAACCGAGACACATCTGCCACAGTTAATACATGCAGAAGTTTTTTCATCTGAGACAGTATCTTTTTTAAAGGCCAGCAAAGCGGATGAAGTTTTGATCACAGGCACTTCAAGATTTAGCATGGCGTTTCCCATCATGGGCCCTCCGGCGATGATTTTTTTTGACTCAACGGCAAAGCCACCTACGGCATCTGCAACTTCCTTGTATAACATACCAATTGGAACACATAGATTCTCAGGATTTGTTACTGAATCCCCAGCAATTGTCATAGTCCGTTCCATCACAGGTATTCCATCCAAAACCGCCTCTCCAATGGAAACCATCGTTTCAACATTGTCAACGATACATCCGACATCAGCGGGAAGCATGGATGAATTGATCTTTCTGCCGGTTACGCTATAGATCAGCATTCTTTCAGCACCTTGAGGATATTTTGTCCGTAATACTTTAAGCTCAATCTTATGCTCACTGCACAGGGGTGCGGCTGTCTTGATACAATCTTTCTTATTATCCTCTATACACAGATAGCCCTTTGCCCTGGGAAATAATTTCAGGACAACTAAAAGGCCGCGTATAATTTTTTCCGGCTCTTCTTTTAGTCTCTGGTAGTCTCCGGTCAGATATGGTTCACACTCTGCAGCATTTACAAGTATAGAATCTATTTTTTCAGGATTTGGAGGAGCAAGTTTCACATGAGTAGGAAATCCCGCTCCCCCCATCCCGATGATGCCTGCATCTCGAATCCGATCCAAAATTTCTTCTCTTGTCAAATCTGCAAGTTTTCGACTCTGAAACGGAACTTCTTTCATCAGATGGTCATTGTCAACAACAATACAGTCTGCCATACTTCCAGATGGCATTCTCATTTTCCTGATTCCCAGGACCTCTCCTGAAACAGAAGCATGAACAGCAGCTGATACATTACCATTTGCCAGAGCAATCTTCTGTCCGCGCAGGACGTAATCGTTCTTTTGAACAATCGGCCTGGACGGCACCCCTATATGTTGGGACAGGGAATAAAATAATTTATCCCCTGGTTCTGCCGGAATAGTATTCTGCTCTTTTGTCAGTGACTTCCCATCATACGGATGTACACCTCCTCGAAATGTAGGCAACTTCATCTTTTCTCTCCTCCTTCTTTCCATTGGTGTTCAATATTACTGATTTTTCTTATCCTTTTTGTCATCCTTTTTAAATCGTTTTATAATTCCCAGATGGGGGTATGCTTTTATGTAACGTTTCGTAATACGATCCAGCGCTTTTTGATCTCGCATAAAATTTTCGAGAAAACGGTCAAACTTCTCCAGATATATATCTTTTCGCTCCATCAGAGATTCTTTCAATTCAAGATTGTCCTCAGAAATTCGATCAAGATAATCGGAAAAATATCTCTTTTTATCTTCCACAAATGACTTTATACGGATTGTCGATGCATCCTGATAGAATGCTTCCGTCTTGTTCTTCATATAAGCAGATGCCTCGCCAAGACGAGATTTCTGGAGAAATTCCTGAAATTCATCCCATGTTTTGTCAAGATTGCTGAGTTTTTCTCTGACATGAAATGCAGCAAAGGCAGACATTCCGAAATCCACACAGTAGACCATCGTAACCAGATTGACAAAGAACTCCCCATAATGTCTTGGGTAAAGAGCTACGATTGTGCCGACAATCGGTTGGAAAGCGTAAAATAACAGTAGACTGAAAAATCCCCATCCGATAGAACTTCCAAGACATATGATACCTTGAAAATTAAACTTCTTATCACTGTAATCCCACCATTTTGTGTGAAATAAAGCTCTCATCAGTACTCCGGTGATGTACTCCAAAATAGTAGCTACCACCATGCCGCCAAAAAATAAAGTCAGTATATGATTGGAAAATGGATGAAGAAACATGTAAACCAGCACGGCACCGAAACCATACAATGTTAACACAGGTCCTGTTACAAAACCGCGGTTGACTAACTTGCGTTTTTTGACAGATACAAAACTGCTCTCCCATATCCATCCAAAAAAGCTATAAATCCAAAACGAGTTTACAATATAATATAAATCATTACCAAGTATTTTCAGATCCAGTATCTGGCTGCTGCCCAGCATAAATCAGTCCTCTTTTCATTAGTTTTCTTATTCTTATGTATGTTTAAGATATGTGTGGTATGCTTTTTCATGCAAGCATGAAACGCAAGACCTTTTGACCCTGATATCATATTGTGAGGTTGGGGTCAAAAGTAATTTGACCCCTATGATACACGGATTACTCCGCACTTTGTGCTCACGTAATCCTACAAACATTCGAAATACACCCTAATCGGGTTTCTTTCTCATGTTTGTTCGGGTCCCAAGGTCATGCTTTTTCATGCAAGCATGAAACGCAAGACCTTTTGACCCTGATATCATATTGTGTTATGATACTTACATTGTATCATAACACAGACAGGAGGTGCATTCCATGGTTTTTCAGGAATCCAGAATAAAAATTGACAATAAGCAGGTCTTGTCTTATCTGGAACAGTTTAAGGACAGCCTTTTTTTCGATATCGAAACCACAGGTCTATATTGGAAGAATTCGCATCTTTATCTGATCGGGGCTGCAAGCTATGAAAATTCCGGCTGGACTGTAAAACAGTGGTTTCTGGATCAGCCTGCTTATGAGGCCGGTCTGCTTGATGAATTCTCCGGAATATGTAAAGGCAAAAAACGAATCGTCCATTATAACGGAAATGGTTTTGATATCCCTTATCTTCAAAAAAAATATTCCTTTTATCAAAAAATAAATCCTTTCGCTTCCCTTGAAAGCCTGGATCTTTACCGCAGAGCCAGACCATTTCAGAAATTGTTCAATCTCTCTTCCATGAAATTGAAAAGTGTGGAGCAATTTATGAACCTGAATCGGAAAGATGCATTCACAGGCAAAGAATTAATTCGGGTTTATACTGACTACCTCAGAAGCAGAGACGCTCATCTTCTCGGTACGCTGATGCTGCATAACCTGGAAGATGTCACTGCATTGATACAGCTTCTTCCTATTCTCAGTTATGAGAGTGTCAAAGAAGGAAGATACTCTGTTGGGAAATCAGTATTAAAAGATCATACTCTGACGATTGACTTAAAACTTGATTCTCCGGTTCCAATTTCTGTTTCGGAGGAGTTTGAATTTTACAGTTTAGCTCTTTGTGATAACAGTGGTTCTCTGGCAGTAATCACAAAGGACTGCATGATGAAACATTTCTTTTCCGATTATAAAAATTACTATTATCTGCCGCTTGAAGATGAGGCTATTCATAAGAGTATCGGAGCTTTCGTGGATCGGGAACACCGAGAAAAAGCGAAACCTGCCAACTGTTATCAGAAAATGGATGGTGTGTTTCTCCCCCAGTTAACCAAACGTTTTCAGCCAATCTTTTATGAGGATTATAAAACAAGCCCTGCATACTTTCTCTATGAGAAAGATATACTGCGGGATAAAGAAGCTCTTTATCTCTATACATATGATTATCTCTCAGCTCTTTAATGGATTCAATATAAAAACAGACATCCCTTTTCAAGGTGTCTGTTTTTTATATTGAATCTGATGTGTATAATTAGTCCATGTCTTCATCTGTTGGATTATTCTCAAGTGCCTTCATACTAAGAGAAATTTTTCTGTCCTCACCGTTAAAGTCAACAACTTTAGCGGTTATAAGTTGCCCTACAGATAATACATCCGAAGGCTGTTCAACATGGTCGTGAGAGATTTGTGAAACATGAAGCAACGCATCAACACCAGGCTCCAGTTCAACGAATGCACCGAAATCTGTCATACGTGCCACCTTGCCTTCAACAATACTTCCCGCAGCATATTTCTCATCTGCAGTAAGCCATGGATTCTGATCCTCAAACTTCAAACTAAGTGCAATCTTTTCTCCGTTGATCTCTTTGATCAGGACAGTAATCGGATCACCGACCTTAAACAACTTCTTTGGATTATCAACACGTCCCCATGACATTTCGGAAATATGCAGTAAACCATCGGCTCCGCCCAGATCAATAAACGCACCAAAATCTGTGATGTTTTTGAGCGTTCCTTCCACAATATCGCCCGGTTGAATTCTGGAAAACAATTCATCCTTCAGCTTTTCTTTCTCGGCAAGAATTAACTGTTTTCTGTCCCCGATGATACGTCTTCTTCTCGGGTTGAATTCAGTAATTACGAACTCAATTTCCTGATCTTTATACTTATTCAGATCCCTTTCATAGCTGTCTGAGACAAGACTTGCAGGAATGAATACCCTTGCCTCGTCCACGACGACACTGAGGCCGCCTTTCAAGACCTGAGTAACCTTTGCTTTCAAAATTTCGTGATTCTCAAAAGCTTCTTCCAGACGTTTGCTGCCCTTTTCTGCCTGAAGTCTCTTATAGGTAAGAAGAACCTGTCCCTCTCCGTCATTCACTTTAAGAATCTTAACTTCCATCTTGTCACCAGGTTTAGCAACTTCTTTGAGGTCTATACTCTGATCATTGGAATATTCATTTCTCGTAAGAATTCCATCGGCTTTATATCCGATATTTAGAATAATCTCATCTTCTTTTACATCGAGAACAGTACCCTCTACTACCTCTCCGTTTTTAATTGTTTTAAATGACTCATCCAACATTTGTTCAAAACTTTTTTCTGACATACTTTTTTGAACCTCCTCAATTATTTTATTTGGGGTGGAAGCCCCTGCTGTAATACCTACGTGACGAAATGATTGAAAAGGCTTAGAATCCAAATCAACGAGTGTCTCTATAAAGTAAGTATTTTTACATTCATCTTTGCAAATCTCAAATAGTTTCTGAGTATTAGAACTATGTCTGCCTCCGATGACAATCATAGCATCCACACTCTTTGCTATTTCTCTTGCTTCCGTCTGTCTTTCTTCTGTAGCATTACAGATCGTATTTAAAACACTAATATCATACCTCTTTTTCGAGATTTTTTCAACCAATTCTTGAAATTTGTTGTAATTAAATGTCGTCTGTGCTACGATACAAATCTTTTTTTCGGTTAAATCTGGAATTTTATCCAAATCTGCGGCACATTGAACGACTGATACCGGTCCCTGACACCAACCTTTGATTCCCTCTACTTCAGGATGTCTGTCATTTCCAATTATAATAATATGAAACCCATCAGCACTTTGTTTTTCTACCACACGGTGGATCCTTTTCACAAAGGGGCAGGTGGCATCGATGACCCGAAAACCTTTTTGCTCTATCTTTTCAACAGTTATTCGGCTCACGCCATGGGAACGTATAACGACGGTTCCCGGAGGAACCGTATCGAGATCTTCTATGCTCTCAAGTACTTTGACTCCTCTTTTTTTTAGATCATTTACGACCTGATCGTTGTGAATAATAGGTCCGTATGTATATACAGGACCTGAATCTTTATCGTTTACCTGCTCATATACCTGGTCCACCGCCCTTTTGACACCAAAACAAAATCCAGCAGATTGTGCAGTTGTAACTTTCATATCTGACACCTCTTTTGACAGATATTTAGAATTTCATCTACAACTTCTGAGATTTTCATATCAGAACTATCTATGAGAATGGCATCAGAGGCCTGATAGAGAGGCGATTGTTCTCGGTGCATATCCTGATAATCTCTTTGTCTGATGTCTTCTCTGATTTCAGCCAGACTGGGGTTTTCTCCCCTCTCTTGCAATTCAAGAAATCTGCGGCAGGCCCGCGTATCTACACTGGCTGTCAAAAAGATTTTGATTTCTGCTTTCGGAAGAACTACGGTACCGATATCTCTGCCATCCATAACTACATTCGTCGTTTCTGCCAGTCTCCGTGAAAGAACATTGAGCTTTTTCCTGATTTCATCATACCTTGCAACCACTGAGGCAACATTTCCCACAACTTCCTCACGAATTTCTGTACTCACATCTTCACCATTTAAGAGTACCTTTTGTTTTCTGTTTTCATATTTCAGTTCAATCTGTGCGAATTTGCAGTTTTCGCATACTGACAGCTGATCTTTAGGATCAATTCCCTTCTTAAGCACATACAGTGCAATGGCACGGTACATGGCTCCTGTATCTACATAAATGAAAGAAAGTGTTTTTGCAACTTCCCTGGCTATTGTACTTTTTCCGGCTCCTGCAGGACCGTCAATTGCAATATTTATTGTCATAATTTTTCCTCCATACACCTTTGTATTCCGTTTGCAGCCGCATATGCCGTAGACCAGGCAATCTGTAAATTGAATCCTCCGGTCAGGGCATCCAGATTCAGCATCTCTCCGATAGAAAAAAGATTTTTTATACTCTTTATTTCCATCGTTACAGGATTTACGGCTTTGATATCAATACCGCCTTGCGTGATAATCGCCTCATGAAATCCCCTTGTCTTTATAATGGTCATGGGAAAATTCTTGATCAGTTCGGCAAATGTTCTGCGTTCTTCTTTTGTAATTTCATTTGCTGTTTTATCCTCAGGGATATCTGAAAGTGCAAGCATAACAGGAATAAGTTTTGAAGGAAATAAACGATGAATAACATTTTTGAACTGTTTATTCTTTCCGGCATCAAATTCTCTGATCAACCTCTGATCCATCTGACTAAGACTCAGTGCCGGTTTTAAATCAATATATGCCTGAAGCGCCCTTTTTTCCAATCTCTGCGCAATGATTGAGCTTGCAGATAAAGCAAGTGGACCACTGATGCCAAAATGTGTAAACAACAGTTCGCCAAATTCGTCATAGAGAATTTTCCCTTTATCCATAATTTTTAATTTTACATTCCGAAGAGATAATCCCTGAAGTACAGGCACATACTCTTCTTCTACAATAAGAGGAACAAGGGCAGGCCGCACCGGTTTTATCGGAATGTTATGTCTTTTTGCCATGATGAGACCGTCTCCGTTCGAACCTGTAACCGGATAAGAATTACCTCCTGCAGCGAGTACAATGTAGTCACCGTAAATTTTTTTATTGTCCTCCAGAACAATCCCACATGCTTTTTCATCCTGTATAATCAGGTCCTTCACCCACACGTTAAGATGAATATCGACATGAAGCTCTCTCATTTTATTTTCCATGCTCTTAATGATATCTGAACTATGATTTGAGGCGGGAAATACCCGATTTCCTCTCTCGACTTTTACATCTACTCCCAGACGTTTAAAAAACTCGATGGAATTTTGACTGGTAAAGCCATAAAATGCACTGTATAGAAATTTTGGATTAGATACTACATGATCAAACAATTCATCTATATCACAGTTATTGGTAAAGTTACAGCGTCCTTTTCCTGTAATAAAAAGTTTTTTCCCCAGTTTTTCGTTTCTCTCAAACACGTGGACTTTATTTCCGGCTTCTGCGGCGAATACTGCACAGGCCATTCCGGAAGCCCCTCCGCCGACTATTATTACATCAGCCATTATCGTCCTCCATTTTTTTGAATTTCAGTTTCATATTATCATCCAGATAATTGATCTCATCATTGCTATAAACTTGATACTCATCCCACATCTTCTCCATAGATTCCAGCGTAAGAATTACCTCATCCTGTTTTTTCATGCATAATGCCACAATGAGTGCATTGATCACGCTTAACGGAGCTGTAAGTGAATCTACAATAGATGCCATGTCACTTCTCGCCAGCAGATTGCACGATGAGTACAGATTGATCGGTGAATGAATACTGTCAGTTACCGATATAACTTTTGCTTTGCGATTATTCGCAAATTCCATAGCCTTTAGAGTACGCATCGAATATCTCGGAAAACTGATTCCTATAATGACATCATTGTCATCAATTCTGATCATCTGTTCAAGGATTTCACTGGGACTGCTGGTATGTAACAGACGTACATCTTTGCAGACTAGATTTAGATAAAAACTCAAAAAATCAGCAAGTGGTGCACAGCTTCTAATACCTATCACATAGACCGTCCGGGCCTGTAAGATGGTATCAACTGCCTGATTGAATGCCTTCCTGTCAGTATGCTCGAGAGTTTTTTTTATATTCTCTATATCCGAACTTAGCACTTGATCCAAAATCTGATCCTGTGAAACCCGCCCATAGGTTACTTCCATTCTTTGTATGGAATTTAATTTATTTCTCACCAGTTCCTCAAGTGCCCTGTGAAATTCAGGAAATCCGGTATATCCAAGTTCTGTCGCAAAACGTACAGTTGTAGATTCGCTTACATTGACTTTTGCACCTAGTTTTGCAGCAGTCATAAATACCGCTTTATCATAGTGATGTATAATAAAATCAGCTAACCTCTTTTGCCCTTTACTTAAAGAGCTATATTGTCTGTTTATTCTGTTAAGCAGATTATCTGCCTGTGCCATAATCTTTACCTTCTATATATATTTCTTGATGATACACGGATTGCTCCGCTCTCTTAATAATATCATAAATCTCAGGAAGTGCAAGAAAAAGAGTAATACCCAAAA
Source organism: Blautia liquoris (assembly GCF_015159595.1). Lineage (NCBI taxonomy): Bacteria > Bacillati > Bacillota > Clostridia > Lachnospirales > Lachnospiraceae > Blautia > Blautia liquoris. The sequence goes on from NZ_CP063304.1 coordinate 1,670,220, forward strand.
GACAATAAAGGAACCGGAATGGTATGATACTCCAATTCCGGTTCCTTTTTCTACATGTCCGTCTGACTTAAACAGGGTATGATTTATCTGCCTGATCCGCCTTTTTAGCATCTATCTTTGTATTCTGAGCATCTCTGTACTTGAAGAAGTCGGTCGCAACCTGCGGAAACAGTGCATAAGTCAAAACATCTTCGTCTTGTTCCTTATACTGTGCCATCTCACCTTCCAGCGTATTAAGTTCGTCATCCAGAGTGTCAGCAAAACGACCGGTGATCGGCTTTGTATCCCCGATGCATTTTTTTTGCACTTCCTGATTAAAAGGTTTCACCGTTCTTCCATATTTTCCGCTTAATACATCTTTGGTCTCCTGTGTCACCATCTTATATCGTTCGCCCGAAAGAACATTGAACACAGCCTGCGTTCCGACAATCTGCGAAGACGGTGTGACCAGAGGCGGCTCGCCAAGATCTTTTCTGACACGTGGTACCTCTTCGAGCACTTCATAGTATTTATCTTCTGCGTGCTGCTCTTTTAACTGGCTAGTCAGATTTGAGAGCATACCACCAGGTACCTGATACAGCAGCGTCTTTATATTCACACCCAGATTTTTTGGATTTAACAGTCCGCTTTCAAGCGCTTGATCTTTGATTGGACGGAAATAGTCTGCAATCTCCGAGAGAAGATTCTGATCGTAACCGGTATCATATGGTGTTCCCTTAAAAGTCTCAACCATTACTTCTGTTGCCGGCTGGGATGTTCCCATGGCAAATGGGGAAATTGCACAGTCAATCACATCGACGCCAGCTTCTATCGCTTTCATATAAGTCATGGAAGCCACACCGGATGTATAATGTGTGTGAAGCTGTATGGGAAGCTTTGTCGACTCTTTTAATGCGGTCACAAGTTCCGTTGCCTTATATGGCAGCAACAGTCCCGCCATATCTTTAATGCAGATCGAATCAGCACCCATCTGTTCTACCTTCTTTGCGATATCCGTCCAATATTCCAGCGTATAGGCGTCACCGATTGTATAGGCAAGAGCGACCTGGGCATGACCCTTCTCCTTATTGGCAGCTTTTACTGCCGTCTGTAGATTACGAAGATCATTCATACAATCAAAGATTCGAATAATATCAATTCCATTCGCTATAGATTTTTGAACAAAATACTCTACAACGTCATCCGCATAAGGACGATATCCGAGAATATTCTGTCCGCGGAACAGCATCTGAAGCTTTGTATTCTTAAAACCGTCTCTGAGTTTTCTAAGTCTGTCCCATGGATCTTCATGCAGAAAACGCAATGAGGCATCGAAAGTAGCCCCGCCCCAGCATTCCACTGCGTGATAACCAACTTTGTCCATCTTATCCACAATCGGCAGCATCTGTTCTGTAGTCATCCGTGTTGCAATCAAAGACTGATGTGCGTCACGAAGTACAGTTTCCATAATGCCAACTGGTTTCTTCTCTATTTCAGCCATTTTTACCCTCCTGACTTTCGATTAGTCCATGGTAGCTAGTACATCGCCAGATTCAACAGTTTCTCCGACAGTCACATTGATCCCTGCAATTATTCCGTCTGATGGAGCTACAATCGGAATCTCCATCTTCATAGCCTCAAGTACGACTACAGAGTCTCCTTTTTTAACAGATCCTCCTGCACTTGCTTCGATCTTGCTTATCTTTCCAGGCACAGAGGCTGTGATACTGATGGATCCTGCTGTGCCGTTTCCCTGCACAGCAGGTTTTGGCAACTTGGCAGAATCAGGTTTCGGTTCAGATGATTTTGGTGCAGTTGGTGCTGCCTGCTGTGTCTGTACAGGCGTTGTCTGTGTTGTTTGACCTTCCTCCACGGTAACGTTGTATGCTTTTCCATTGACTGTTATTGTATAGTTTTTCATCACAATTCCTCCTAGAATCTTCTCCAGTTTTTGTTTCGATTTTTTAGCTTACGAGCAATATATCCTTCCTGTGTCTGTTGTTCCTCCTCATATGCTAAAACGGCAGCAGATAAGATCGCTGTCAATTCTTCATTCGTTATATGATCCGAAGTGCTGACATCTGTTTCATTCAAAATAATAGTATCGTTATTGATATCTTTGTCCGATTTTTTTTCTGACGCTTCTTCATTTATCTGATTGCTATCTTTTTTTCTGAAATACCAGACAAGAACCAGAATAATCAGCAAAGCTGCAAGAACAAAACATGTCTTTTGACCGGTGGAGGCACGTTTCAGCATTACACTGATCGGATAATTTATATCCATATCAAAGCCAGACCAGAGCTGGTCAAAGCTGGTAGCCGTTGCCGCAAGATCATAATTACAAACAGCAGAGATCACAGCATTTCCATTCTCAAAGGACACATCCATGATGACATCAGCTGTCTTGTCTGCTTCATTGACAATTACTTCACTATTTTTTATTTCTTTAAAACTACCGGCATCCTTCTGAATTCCATAGTACCTGTCGACCATCGAGTTGAGAAATTCACTTTCCATTGGTTCAATCTGAGTTGCCATTTCATCTTCCGAATAATTATTCATCATATCGACCAATGATTCGAAATTCTGAGCAATACTGTCTTTTACACTGTCCTGCACTTTTGCAAAGACAGGCGAAGCCATCAGGGGAACTGTGCACACAAAGGCAAGAAAGAAACCAGTTATCTTTTTCCACATCTGTTTCATCTCATCCACCTTTCTCAGACTGTACTATGTTTTTTATCAGGACGATATTCCCGCTTCGTATACAACATCTCAAAGGCACCAATCAAATATTTTCTAGTGTCTTCAGGCTCAATGATTGTGTCCACATAGCCTCTCTTTGCAGCCGACACCACATGATTCTGCAATGCGGCATATTCCTCTGCTTCCTTATTGATTGTATCGGCATCACTGTTCTGATACATAATTTTAGCCGCCATATGAGCATCCATCATACCGATCTCGGCTTCTGGCCAGGCAAATACCATATCTGCCCCCAGTGGCTTGCTGTTCATAGTAAGGTAAGCGCTTCCGTAGGCCTTACCCGTGATAACATTTACCTTGGGTGTTGTCGCATCTGCAAAGGCATGTGCAAGTGCCGCGCACGCTCTTGCTATGTTCTTTTCAGAACATCTGGACGCCTTATAACCTGTGACATTTGTGATGGTCAGTAATGGAATCGAGAATGCATCACAGAATTTAACGAATTCTGCAGCTTTACCGGCACCACGCACAGACAGAACCGTTTCGAGAGTTTCACTCAGATTACCCTCCGGGTCATAGATCTCGCTTCTGTTTGCCACGGCACCAACTGTAATTCCATCAAGTTTAATAAAAGCAGTCACCATGTCTTTCCCGTAGTCTTTTTTGATTTCTATGAATGAGGCATCATCACTGATCTGCGAGAGCAGAACTGCCGTGTCCCCAATATTGTTTTCAATATCTTTACATTTTCGGTTCAGATCATCGGCAGATAGTTCCGATACTTCATCGTCCTCATAATTTGAAGGGAGATAAGATATAAGAAGTCTGATATTCCGTAAAATCTCCTCTTCACTTCCCTGAAAATCTATCAGGCCGGTTTCTTCACTTTGGAATTTCGCACCGGCAGTATCGCATTCGCTGTCAATATTGCCTGCAAGAGCATTCGGCGAGTTGACGAAAAGCGCTGCCTTTGTATTCTCCATGAAAGTAAAGTCTGTCAGTGCAGGAAAGAGTGCCATACCGCCACCGCAGCTGCCAAAGACTGCACTGAGCTGAGGAATAACACCAGATGCCATGCTCTGGGCCATATAGATTTCACCGAAAGCGTTTAAAGCATCTGTAGCCTCTTCAAGTCGTAGTCCCGCACAATCTAATAGTCCGATTACCGGAGCACCTGTTTTCATAGCCATATGATATAAATTTACAATCTTCTTTGCATGCATCTCACCTATGGTTCCGGACAAAACAGAGGCATCCTGACTGTATACATATACAAGGCTGCCGTCAATGACACCGTAACCGGTGATGACACCGTCTGATGGTGCCTTTTTCTCAGTCATATTGAAATCCGTATTTCGAGCCGTTATCAGACTTCCGATCTCAACAAAACTGCCTGCGTCAAGTAAAGATTCAATTCTTAACCTGGCACTGCCTGGTGTAACATTACTCATTCCTTTGACCTCCACATCACATATAATTTTTAGATCCACGGATTGCATTTATTCCTCTCACAATCCTGATTTGTTGACTAACAATACCTCTATTATGATATCCTATTTGTATTACTTTTTCAATGAGTTTTCGAATATTTTTGACAAACCTTGCCATGTTGTATGAAAAAACAGGCAAAAAGACCGAAGATGGTTTTTTCGCCTGTTTCCAATGCTCAATATAGAGAGATGTGTTTTACAATTCCATTTTCAAATGTGACAGGGGCATTCCCTTGTATCAGAGGTTTCAGATAGCGGATCATCTTATCTGTGACATCATGTCCATTCGGATCGATAAAATCATCTGGAACTGTTTTAACCTTATTTGCAGTAAGCGATACCGGAACCATCTTATAAGTCACCTCATATGGTTCATCACTTGTTCTTATAATGGCAGCCATTTTTCCATTTTCTCCGTCCAGGGCCGCCTGGCATGCTTTGATTCCAAGCAGTTTTGATTCCTGGATATCCATGTCACTGGCGAGATGACCGGCACAGCGCTGCATTAAATTAAGTTCAATCGAACGTGTTTTACATCCGATCTCGTTTTGAATCAGGCACTCCAGCACCCTTGCTGCTCCGGAGATATACGTATGTCCGAAGGCATCCAGGGCCTTTTCCCCTTCCGATTCAGAGACATATCGTCCACTTTGATCCTTAATTCCCTCGCTGACAGCTATAAGAATACTGTTCTGATTCCTAAGCTTATTTCTGATGTCGGAAAGAAACATCTGGCTGTCAAATACAGACTCACAAAGATAGATCAGATCGGGTCCTTTCCCTGAATTTTGTCTGGCCAGAGCGGCTGCACCGGTCAGCCATCCGGAATCTCTCCCCATGACCTCTACAATCGTAACGGATTTTGCCGCATAAGCGCTGCAGTCTCGCTCAAGTTCAGCAAAGGTACTGGCGATATACTTTGCGGCGGATCCAAACCCAGGACAATGATCCGTTCCCATCAGATCATTATCAATCGTTTTTGGGGCACCTACAATACAGATATCATCAATCTTATGCTGCATGCAATATGCGGACAATTTCTCTACGGTATCCATAGAATCATTTCCTCCGATATAGACCAGACATCCGATTTCATATCTGTGTAAAACTTCGATAATTTTTTTATACTGACTTTCATCGGTCAGTTTTAATCTGCAGGATCCAAGAGCTGCCGCCGGAGTCTGGCACAGCAGCTGCAGGTCTTCTGCATTCTTAATTTTTTCACCAAGATCAATAATACGTTCTTCAAGTACTCCCTGTATTCCACCATGAGCACCGAATACTTTCCCGACCCGTCCGGAGGTGAGAGCACAGGTGATAACCCCGGCAAGCGTTGCATTAATCGCAGAAGTTGGTCCTCCGGACTGGGCTGCAAGAATATTTTTCATAATTCCTCCAAATCTGTTAATCTATAACCTTAATACTCTCAATGACTGGCTGGTTTTCGGGCAGAACTGTACCATTGTCATCCTCTGTCTTAGTATCCTTGCAGATTTGATCGACAATATCCATTCCATCCGTTACCATGCCAAAACCGGCATACTGTCCATCCAGATACTTGCTGTCGGACTGAACAATAAAAAACTGGGAGCTGGCAGAATCCATGTCCTGTGATCTTGCCATGGAAAGCGTCCCTCTCACGTGAGAAATATCGTTTTTGACATCATTTTCAGAAAACTCACCTTTAATTGATTCTTTGGAGCCTCCAGTTCCATCTCCTTTGGGATCTCCTCCCTGAATCATAAAGCCATCAATCACCCGATGAAAAGTGAGACCATCATAGAAACCATCTTTTGCCAAATTTATAAAGTTTTTGACAGTGATCGGTGCTGTTTTTTCATCAAGCTTTGCTTTTATGATGCCATAATCCTTTACTTTAATTTCAATGTGGTACTTGCCCGCACTCTTTCCCGAACAGCCTGCAGCAAAGAGCAAAGTCATCATAAGAATTAATAAAGCATGTAATTTTCTGTTCATCTGTTTCTCCAATCAACTTTTTTCCATAAAAGTATAACTTAAAAAAACAAAAGATGCAAACTTTTGTTACCGTAGTCTATTGCACACTTTCAATCAGTACCCCTAAATAATTCATAAATTATGCAAAGATGTACCCCTGTCAAATACATCAGGCAACCAATTGTTCCTATGTTTCCTATCGTTTCCATTGGCATACATCTCCTTATCATTCATAGTTCACACATTTCCTCCAAAGCTTAGGCATCATGTTTTTGCCCGTATGCTATACATAGTTTATCGAAGGATTCCTGGCTCAGACAATGCTCCAGTTTGCAGGCTTCTTTATCCGCTGTAACCGGGTCCACCTCGGCATCAATCAGCACTTGCTTAAAAAAGCAATGTTGCTCATAGATCTTGTCAGCTTTTTCTACTCCTTTTTCTGTTAAACAGAGCAGACCTTCTTTATCTGCTTTTACGAGACCTTCGCTGATTAATGATTTAATCGCAACGGTAATGCTAGGTTTTGCATAACCGAAATAATCAGCTAAATCTACACGTCGTACTGCTCCTTTTTTCTTGCCAAGCACTAAAATGGCTTCAAGATAATCTTCTCCCGATTCATGTAAATTTGTATGCATAAAAACCTCCTCCTTGCTTTCAGATGCTTATTAAAATAGTGTTATCAACTTTGCTGTCTGATACTTTCTCACATTTCAAATTGCTAACGATAGAAACTAATTTCATTAGCAATTATAGCTTTAAGATACCTACGACCTATGCCGTAGGTAAATATGTTTTATTTTTCTAACATCATCCGTAACAGCTTTCTTCGAATACGAATGTATGCCTCAGCATCTTCTGGACCGAGGTACTCTAGCATCTGCACTAAACCGTCTAATACCGCTGCCCGATCTTTTTCAATCAAACGAGCGCCTTCATCTGTTAACCTGACGATAACCTGACGATTATCCTGAGCATCTGGTGTTCTTGTGATCAGACCATCTTTTTCCAGCTGCTTTAATATTGTCGCAATCCGAGCTGTACTGACCATCATATTTTTGCTCAAATCCTTTGGATAAGCCCTGTTATCATTAGCTGCCAGATAATTCAGCGTGAAATTCTCACCTATCATCATCTTTGACAACTGGCGTTCTGCCTTGACTTGTGGCATGTTTGCTCTAATATCTAATAATTCCTCTGCTATAGATCGATAATTCATCATATTACTCCCTAATCATAATGCCTAATATTATTAGCTAATTATGTTAGGCATTATAACTCTTTCACTTTTGTTTGTCAAGTACAATTATCGTGAAGATAAATCATCGATTATTGCTGCAAATGGTGCCACTTCTTACGATTAGTATGTCTGTAAATTACTATTAAGCAGTTACTTTTTCAAACTGACTATTGTAAAGTTTTGCATAAAAACCATTTTTTGCAAGCAACTCATCATGATTTCCCTGCTCTACGATGTCACCGTCTTTCATCACTAGAATGACGTCAGCATTTCGAATAGTGGAAAGCCTATGTGCAATAATAAAGCTGGTCCGCCCTTCCATCAGATGATCCATTGCTTTCTGGATTAGTATTTCTGTTCTTGTATCTACCGAAGAAGTTGCCTCGTCGAGAATCAATATATCATTATCAGCCAGAATCGCTCTTGCAATTGTAATTAGTTGTTTCTGTCCCTGAGAAATGTTGTTCGATTCCTCATTAATCATTGTAGAAAATCCCTCTGGCTGCTGCATGATAAACTGGTAAGCATGCGCAGCTTTTGCCGCCTCGATTACTTCTGCATCTGTCGCCGAAAGACGGCCGTAACGTATATTCTCCATAATACTGCCGGAAAAGAGCCATGTGTCCTGCAGCACCATACCAAACATTTTTCTAAGATCCTCTCTTCTGAAATCTTTAATGTCATGCCCCTCGATTCTGATAGCTCCTTTATTCACATCATAAAATCTCATCAACAATTTCACCATGGTTGTCTTTCCGGCTCCTGTCGGGCCCACAATAGCAATCTTCTGACCAGGTTTTACAATTGCCGAAAAATCATGAATAACCATTTGATCGGGCTGATATCCAAATGCCACATGATCAAAGGAAATATTTCCTGTAAGATTAGATGTCGAAACAGGATTCACCACATCCGAAATTTCTTCCTCCTCATCTAGAAATTCAAATACCCGCTCGCCGGCAGCAGCAGAAGATTGAAGGAGATTTGTGACCTGTGCAATCTGCTGAATCGGCTGTGTAAAGTTTCTGATGTACTGAAAAAAAGATTGAATATCACCGACTTCAATGGAGTTCTTTATCACAAGAAATCCACCAAGTAATGCAACCATAACGTATCCGATATTTCCAACAAACCCCATAACAGGCATCATAATACCCGAAAAGAACTGAGATTTCCATGCTGAGTCATATAGCTGATCATTTGTCTTGGTAAATTCAGCTATCACATCGTCTTCTTTGTTAAATGCTTTTACAACATTTTGCCCTGCATAAATTTCCTCCACTTGTCCATTAACCTCTCCTAAATACACTTGTTGGCGTCGGAAGTATTTTTGAGAATGCTTCATGACCGTTCCGACAATTGTTCCGGCTATGGGGATTATAATCAAAGCACAAAGAGTCATCCAGATATTAATAGACAACATCATAACAAATACACCAATCATTGTTGTAATTGCGGTTATTAGCTGTACAACGCTTTGACTCAAGCCCTGCTGCAGCGTATCAACATCATTCGTTACTCGAGACAAGACATCCCCATAAGTTCTGCTTTCAAAATATTTAAGAGGCATCTTATTGATTTTCACAGAAATATCACGGCGCAGTGAAAAACTGACATCATTTGCAATTCCAGTCATGATGACTCCTTGTATCAGAGAAAAAAATGCACTTACAAGATACAGCCCAAGAGTGGATAATAATATTTTTATAATTTTATCAAAATTTATAGATCCTGTCCCCTGAACTTTTTTGACTAATCCGTTAAACAGTTCTGTTGTTGCCTTTCCCATGATTTTGGGTCCTGCAATTGAAAAGATGGTTCCGATAACAGCACAAATCATCACCAGAAATAAACGCATCTTATATTTCGAAATATATTTTATAATTCGTTTTACAGCGGTCTTAAAGTCATGAGCCTTCTCACCAGTGCGGGCTCCCTGTGGTCTCCGACCAATTCTGTTATTTCCTTCTGTCATGAATCAAGCTCCTCCTTTGAAAACTGGGATGATGCAATCTGCTGATATACAGTACATGTTTTCAACAGTTCCTCATGTGTGCCCATTCCCGCAATTTTTCCCTGATTAAGTACGATAATCTGATCTGCATGCATAATTGTACTGATACGCTGTGCCACAATCAGTGTCGTTGCATCAGAAGTATACGATTTCAGTGCTTTTCTAAGCTCAGAATCTGTCTTATAATCTAAAGCTGAAAAACTATCATCAAAAATATATATTTCCGGCTTTTTTACGACAGCACGGGCAATAGAAAGTCTTTGTTTTTGACCTCCGGAGACATTCGTCCCACCCTGGGAAATATGAGCATCTATACCCTCCTGTTTATTCTTAATAAATTCCGATGCCTGTGCCACGTCAGCAGCTATTTCTAATTCCTCTGTTGTGGCATCTTTTTTTCCGTAGCGCAGATTAGATGCAATATTCCCTGAAAACAATACTCCTTTTTGCGGGACATAACCAATGCGATCCCTTAATGTTTTTAGGTCCATGGATCTGATGTCAACTCCATCTACGAATATCTTTCCCTGCGTTACATCATAAAATCTGGGAATCAAGTTTACCAGTGTGCTCTTTCCGGATCCTGTACTTCCAATAAATGCAACAGTTTCACCTTTCTTTGCAGTGAAATTAATATTACTCAGTACGTCTTCTTCAGCACCCGGATAAGTAAAGGAAACATGGTCGAATTGTATTTCACCTTTATGCGTCTGGTCTGGCAATTCGGGATTTTGTGGATTCATAACTACCGGTTCCGTATTCAGCACTTCATTAATTCGGTTAGCCGAAACGTTGGCTCTTGGCAGAATTATAGACACAGTAGAAATCATTAAAAACGCCATGATAATCTGCATAGAATACTGTATAAACGCCATCATATCACCAACTTGCAGATTTCCCCGGTCGATTCCATGAGCTCCGATGTAAACAATCAATACTGTAAGTGAATTCATAATCACAGTGAGTACTGGCATCATAAATGTCATACAACGATTAACAAAAAGATTTGTTTTTGTAAGATCACGATTGGCCTTATCGAATCTTTTTTCCTCATGTTTTTGTGTAGAAAATGCTCTGATTACTGGCACACCTGTGAGTATTTCACGCATAGTCATATTCACTTTATCAATCAGATCCTGAAGTTTTTTGAATTTTGGTAAAGCAACTGCAAGCAAGGTCAACATGGCAATTAGAATCAATCCAATGCCCAGTGCCAAAATCCATGTCATAGATGCCTGAGTACTCAATACCTTGATCAGTCCGCCAACTCCGATAATTGGTGCATACAACACAATTCGGAAAAACATAGTCATAAACATCTGTACCTGTTGAACGTCATTAGTACTTCTTGTGATCAGAGATGCTGTAGAGAATCTATTCATTTCATGACTGGAGAACGAAAGAACCTTCCGATATACGTCACTGCGCAAATCTCTGCTCAATCCGGCTGCCACATGGGTCGATATAAAAGTAACCATAATGGCTGCCAGCATCGATATTACTGCCAGACCCAGCATCAGAAGGCCCGAATGCAGAACATAACGATTCTGTATCTGATCCATATCCCTTCCCTGTGCCTGATATTCTTTATATAGATATCCGGTTCCTGCCTGTGTTACAATACTCTCGGGCATTGTTTCTACAACCTCTTTTGCCTCGGAAATCATCACTTCCTTTTGTTCTTCGGGAAGTACAGATGGATCTATTCCCTCTTTTTGCACGCCTTCCATCATCAGCATGGCTTCACCAAGCACAATATTAATTTTTTCTCTTGTATGTTTATCAATTTTATTCAGGTTATACGTATCCCCATTCAGGCTATATGCACTGCTAATCTGTTTTTTATCTGTTTTAGACATAAAAATCATCAAAGCATCCAGAGACTCTTTTCTAATTTTATCCGGTACAGCATCCTCAATACCTTTCTGTTGAATTCCTACATCTATAATCTTAGATGTATAGGATGGTAAAGACAAATCCGTAAATGCCTGTATAAACAGCAGTACAACAATTGCAAGAATATACCAGCCACTCTTCTTTAAGTATGAAAAAATCCTTGTCATTGTCTGACTTCTCCTCTTTTCTCTTTTAAAATTTCATTTTCTGAAATCGATAAGTTCTCCAGATTTTGGTAAATCTGTTTTAAAAACCGTTTCAGCAGGCAGACTTCTGTGTCAGAGAAGCCCTCTAACATAAGTTTCTCATTCCTGTTAGACAAATCATAGACACTCTGGGCTATCTGAATAAGCTCTTCTGTCTTATAAACCCTCTGGACTCGCTGGTCTTTCTTATCTGGTTTTCTGACAATTAGGTTACACTTTTCCAGACGCTGTATTGAAACAGCCACAGTGGAAGGCTTGATTTTCAACCTTTTTGAGATTTCAATCTGACTTAAGCCATCATTTTTTGAGACGAGCATAAGAATTGGAATCTGTCTCGGATGGATTCCATATTTCTTTATCTGCAAAAAATTAATCGAAAACTCACGATGCATAATTTTCATCAGTGAATTTTGTATGAAGGGAAAATCATTCGTCCCTGTCTCCTGTTTTTTTGTCATCTTTCACCTCCACATAAGTTAAGTCATTAGTCACCTAACTATATTAGGCCATTTTTAGAGAGAAATCAAGAGATAAATACTTTTTTTGATTCTATATAGGTGTTTATACGCAAAAAATTATTAGACGTATAACTATTAATTTGTTGATTGTGTCATCGTAAAAACCATTCCCAAAGTTTCCATGTTATGTTTTTATCGACGTTTTCTATAATTTACCGGTGTAAAACCAGTGTGTCTTTTAAAAGTTTTACAAAAAGAGGCGCTGTCATGAAAACCACAGGAATAGGCAATCTCTGTCACTGAAAGATTGGTATGAAGCAGCATGTTCTCGGCTGTTTTGGTTCTGTATCGGATTATATATTCCTGTGGTGAAATCCGAAGATTCCCCTGAAACAACTTATAAAGATATGTCCTGTCAATACCTACAGCTCTGGCAACATCCTGCACCTTTATCTGATAACTGTAATTCTGCTCAATATATTCACAGGCCATCTGCAGATAATCGCCCATGTAACCCTCTTTTTTCTGCCCAATACACATCTGGATGTATCCAAAAATCTGATAGAGATACGCCAGTGATAAGAATGAACTTCCATTTGGATTATCGTAATTGTCCTGCAGACTCATCATACTTTCAAAAAGGAGATGCACGTTTTGGCTTTTACGTTGATTTAAGAGCATTTTTGAACCATAAAAAACAGGATCTTCCTCCATCAGACCACAGGATTTTAAAATTGCTCCTGCATCATTTCCTCCAAAAGCCACCCAGCTGTATTCCCATGGGTTTTTACTGTTTGCGATGTAATAAGTAGATTCATCAGGCTTTATCAGGAATGCATCATTGGCCTTCAGATGATAAGTATGGTCTGCTACATGGAAACTGCCTTCCCCCTTCAAGATCAGATGCATAAGATAATGGGATCTGGTAGCCGGGCCAAAAGAATGTGCAGGGCTGCAGGCTTCTCTTCCGCAAAAGTAGATATTTAAAGAATGAGTAATCATGATTTTTCTCCTTTGATTCAACATTATGACAATTATTTCGAAACATTAAGCAAAGAAATATTATTACATTTATTATAAGATGTATTCAGCAAAAGATCTATATCAATGAAGGAGGTTTTCACATGAAAATAACTTTTTTAGGTGCAGGCAGTACTGTCTTTGTTCGGAATGTCATCGGTGACTGTATGTGTACCGATGCTTTAAAGGACAGTGAAATCGCACTGTACGACATTGACGCTGAAAGACTTGAGGATTCGAGAATTATATTAGAAGCGTTAAATAAAAATATCAACGAAAACAGATCACAGATCAGAACCTATCTGGGTGTAAAGAACCGAAAAGCGGCGCTGAAAGATGCTATATTTGTCGTAAATGCAATTCAGGTCGGCGGATATGATCCATGTACAATCACGGATTTTGAAATTCCGAAAAAATACGGATTGAGACAGACAATTGCAGATACACTTGGAATCGGAGGCATCATGAGAGGCCTTCGTACAATACCAGTCATGGCCGAATTTGCAAGAGATATGGAAGAAGTATGCCCGGATGCTTTACTTTTGAATTATACGAATCCGATGGCAATACTGACCGGTTATATGAACCGCTATACCAAGATCAAGACTGTAGGTCTTTGCCACAGTGTTCAAGTATGCTCCGAAACACTGCTGAAAAGCCTCGGTTTGGAAGACAAACTGGAGGGCAGAAAGGAGCTGATTGCCGGGATTAATCATATGGCCTGGCTCCTTAAGATACACGATAAGGATGGAAATGACCTTTATCCGACAATCAAAGAGAGAGCCGCAAAAAAGAATGCCGAAGAGAAACATCATGATATGGTTCGCTTTGAGTACATAAATACCCTCGGATATTATTGTACCGAATCCAGCGAACACAATGCGGAATATAATCCATTCTTCATAAAAAGTAAATATCCCGAATTGATTGATGACTACAATATTCCTCTCGATGAATATCCGAGAAGATGTATTGATCAGATCGCAAATTGGAAGAAAGAAAAAGAAAATATCCTTGCAGACGGCAAAATAACTCATGAACGCTCCAAAGAGTATGCTTCTTACATCATGGAGGCTGTAGTCACAGGCAAACCCTATGCGATTGGGGGAAATGTTGTGAATACCGGACTAATTGACAATCTTCCCGCTGATGCCTGTGTGGAGGTTCCATGTCTTGTCGATCAAAAAGGAATCACTCCCTGTCACATCGGAAAACTACCTGTGCAGCTGGCGGCGATGAACATGTCAAATATCAACACACAGCTGCTGACCATCGAAGCAGCTGTTACAAAAGACAGACAACATATCTATCAGGCTGCCATGATGGATCCACACACTGGGGGCGAACTTTCCATCAAGGACATTAAAAAGATGTGTGATGAACTAATCGCAGCTCACGGCGAATATATGACTGATTATCAATAAACTTTTTAATCGTTAAGTTCCTTTTTCAAAAAGGGGGATCTTTTGATCAGGATCCCTCTTTTGTTTTGCCTTTTTATTCCCGATCTATAAACATGGAAAACACACGATCCAAACACCATGAAAGATCTATTTTTTTTACGGATTTATCCAGATATACCGGATATTCCATAATCTTATCTCCATTTAGAAAATATGACACGTCACCTATCTTTGTTTTCGCTTTCAACGGTGCTTCTAACCTTTTTGGAAGATGAACTTTTACTTCTGCCTGCTCATCCGTCCCAAGCAACATTTGTTTTCGCTCTTTTATTTCTTTCCCATCCTTATAGACAGGCATAACCTGACATTTTTTGCTGCCAAGCCCCCCGTCATACTGTCCGTTAATCACAGGAATCGGAACCGATAAAAGCCCATCCTGATAGATATCTTGATATTCATAGTTTTCCAGACCATAGTTCATAAGCTTTCTGGTATCAGACCATTTATAACTCTTATTATTCGGCCAGCCACAAGCCAGGAGACTTACGATCAACAGTTTCCCGTCTTTATTTAAAGCCCCTATGTAACAGTATCCTGCTTTTGCAGTAAAACCAGTTTTTCCACTTAAAGCACCTTCCATCATGTTCAGAAATGCATTGTGATTATTACAATTATAGAATACCTGATGCTGCTGATCCCAGAAACTATAAGACGGAGTTTGAGTAATCTTAATAAACTCCTCTTTTTTGGGAGAGACTGAAACACAATATCTCATAATTAATGCCAGATCATGGGCGGTGGTATGATGAACTCCCCCTTCGTCCGACGCATCCAGACCGTTCGGAGATACAAAATGTGTATCTTTACAACCAATTTCCCTGGCTTTTGTATTCATCATATCTGCAAAACCCTCAACTGATTTTCCAACCCTTTCTGCAATCATAATCGCTGTGTCATTATAGGACTCCAGCAGAAGGCCATATAATAAATCCCCAAGTAAAAAGGTCTGTCCCTCATTCACTCCGAGATGAACCTGAGGAGCTTTTACTGCTTCTTTTGAAGCTGTCACCTCCCATGAGGTATCACCATATTCCAGAGCTATGATTCCGGTCATGATTTTCGTGGTGCTTGCCATAGGCATTGCATCATCTGCGTGTTTTTGATATAGAATCCTCCCGGACTCCCCATCCATAAGGCAGGCAGATTTTGCAAACAATTCGTCGTCTGTAATCTCTGCCCCAGCTACCGTAGTGATCTGAGTAAGAGAAAAGACAATCAGGGAAATAAACATTACAATCCGTTTCTTAATCATCTTTTTTGTCCTATTTTACATTTATTAAACAACGTATGCAAAACCCTTTTATATCATGACAATGCCAGGGTTAAAAACAGTCTTGACAAAATCAGCAGACGACTTTATAATACAAATACTGCGGTATAGATTTACTAAACAATCAGTTTATACATACTATAATTCGGAAGGGGAATTGATATGGAAATTGGCAGTAAAATTCGTTCTTTGCGAACACAAAAACAGCTTACACAGGAAGAGTTGGCCGACAGGTGCGAGCTTTCCAAGGGATTCATCTCACAATTGGAGAATGATGTCACCTCACCTTCCATAGCGACATTGGTCGATATTCTCCAGTGCCTGGGAACTGACCTTAAGGATTTCTTTAACGACGCACCAGAAGAACAGATCGTCTTTCATCAAGAGGATTACTTCGAAAAAGATGAAGATGAACTTCAAAACAAAATCGAGTGGATTATCCCGAATGCCCAGAAAAATATAATGGAGCCAATTCGACTTACCATGAAGAGCAAGGGCAGCACTTATCCTGACAATCCTCATGAGGGTGAAGAATTCGGATATGTAGTCAGTGGAAGAATCTTAATCCATGTCGGAAACAGAATTTTGAAAGCAAAAAAGGGGGAGAGTTTTTATTATACCCCTTCTGCGACTCATTATCTTTCGAATCCGGGAAAATCAGATGCCATTGTCATCTGGGTAAGTACGCCCCCAAGCTTTTAGAGGGAATATAATTTCACTAACTTGTTAAGGAGAAATGCCATGAAACAAAAATTACTTGATCTAAGCCATATTAGCAAGTCATATGATGATCAAAAAATATTGGATGATATGAATTTATATATCAGAGAAAATGAATTCTTAACTTTATTGGGTCCTTCCGGATGCGGAAAAACCACAACACTTCGAATTATTGGTGGATTTGAAAAACCCGACCATGGATCTGTGCTGTTTGAAGGAAGAGATATTACAGATGTTCCGCCAAATAAACGTGCACTTAATACAGTATTTCAAAAGTACGCACTGTTTCCCCACATGACAGTTGCGGAAAACATCGCATTCGGACTAAAGATAAAGGGAAAATCAAAAGCTTATATTGACGATAAAATCCGATATGCCCTGAAGTTGGTCAATCTGGAAGGTTATGAAAACCGCTCTCCTGCTCTCCTTTCCGGCGGTCAACAGCAAAGAATTGCCATAGCTCGTGCCATTGTAAACGAACCGAAAGTACTGCTTTTGGATGAACCCCTTGGCGCTTTAGACTTAAAACTGCGTCAGGATATGCAGTATGAACTGATTCGCCTGAAAAATGAGCTTGGAATCACTTTTATCTATGTGACTCATGATCAGGAAGAGGCCCTCACGATGTCTGACACCATCGTCGTTATGAACCAGGGATATATCCAGCAAATTGGCACACCCGAGCACATCTACAACGAACCGGAAAATGCGTTTGTCGCTGATTTTATCGGAGACAGCAATATCATTGACGGAATCATGCTAAAAGATCATGTAGTAGAGATTTTTGGGGCAAAATTTCAATGTGTCGATGAAGGATTCGGCAGCCATAAACCTGTAGACGTGGTAATTCGCCCGGAGGACATTGATCTGGTTACACCAGAGAGGGGAACCTTGAGGGGCCGTGTCACTAACTTGATTTTTAAAGGGGTACATTATGAGATGGAGGTCAATGCAAATGGGTTTGAGTGGATTGTACACAGCACTGACATGGTTCCTGTGGGCAGGGAAGTGGGAATTACGGTAGACCCTTTTGACATTCAGATCATGAACAAGCCGGAATCCGAAGATGAGGAGGCCGTACAGATTGAAGAATAAGAGAAAATGGCTGGCTGCTCCTTATGGTATCTGGGCTGCCGGATTTATCGTGATACCACTGATCATAATCTTATATTATGCATTTGTTTCACCTGAAACTTCAAAATTTACGATGAGTAACTTTGCGATGGCATTTTCACCCGAGAATATAAAATCATTGGTACTGGCGCTGCTGTTATCTCTGATCAGTACAGTGATTTGTCTGTTGCTGGCCTATCCGCTTGCCGTAATTTTATCGAAAAAGGAAGTGAATCAAAGCAGCTTTATTGTGCTAGTTTTCATTCTTCCCATGTGGATGAATTTTCTGCTGCGCACACTTGCATGGCAGACGCTCTTGGAGAGAAACGGTGTAATCAATGGAATCCTTGCTTTTTTTCATCTTCACCGTCTGAATCTGATCAATACACCGTTTGCCATTATACTTGGCATGGTCTATAACTTTCTGCCATTTATGGTGCTTCCGATCTACAATGTGCTGCTCAAGATGGATCCCAGTATCGTTGAGGCCGCACAGGACCTGGGTGCAGACACCTTGCTGGTATACAAAAAAATTATGGTTCCACTTTCTATTCCCGGAATTGTGAGCGGAATTACGATGGTTTTTATTCCATCTATGACAACATTCGTCATCTCTGATTTGCTTGGCGGAAGCAAATACCTTCTGATAGGAAATGTCATTGAACAGGAATTTAAACAGACAAGTAACTGGAACGCGGGATCTGCGCTTTCGGCAATACTGATGATATTTATCTTTGCCAGTATGTTCTTTTTGAACAAATATGATAAGGATGGGGAGGGCACTTTATTTTGAAAAAATATATAAACAGAATTTACATGGCGTTGATTCTTATCTTTATGTACGCTCCCATTCTAACTATGATTGTCCTCTCCTTTAACGCCTCAAAGACGCGTTCTCGTTGGGGCGGATTCAGTCTGAAGTGGTATACTGCACTTTTTTCAAATACAGATATCATGCAGGCTCTGTATAACACACTAATTATAGCTCTTTTGGCAGCGATTATTTCAACTATTCTGGGAACGATGGCGGCCATCGGAATCGGAAGCATGAAGAAAAAGATCCAGAGTGTTTTTTCAGCTATAACGAATATTCCAATGTTGAACGGCGAAATTGTAATGGGGATATCTCTGATGCTTCTTTTTATCCTGGTCAGGATGAATTTGGGCTTTTCAACGATTCTGATGTCGCATATCACATTCGACATTCCCTATGTGATTTTGAGTGTGATGCCCAAAATCAAACAGTATCCGAAAAGTACCTATGAAGCGGCATTGGATCTGGGCGCATCCCCTCTGCAGTCTTTTTTTAAAGTTGTTTTTCCTGATATTATGCCTGGTGTGTTGTCCGGATTCCTTCTTGCCTTCACGATGTCACTGGACGATTTTGTAATCACTTATTTTACAAAGGGGCCGGGGATTGATACCTTATCAACGAAAATATACTCCGAAGTACGAAAAGGCATCAAACCTGAGATGTATGCATTATCCACACTTCTGTTTGTAACAGTCTTTTTTCTTCTTATCCTGATTAACCAGAATCCCGCAGAGAAGGAAAAAAGGGTAAAGCAGTATTCTGTAATCAGAGTAATCTGTAAAAGAGTTCTTCCGGCTGCAATCATCGTTCTGATCGCAGGAGGCGGCATATATTATCATGGAACAGGCGGTATCTCAACTAAAGATCAGATTGTTGTATATAACTGGGGTGAATATATTGATCCTGATGTTCCAAAAAATTTTGAAAAAGAAACCGGAATTCATGTGGTCTACGAGGAATTTGAGACAAACGAAATTATGTATCCAAAAATACAATCTGGTGCTGTCGCATATGACCTGGTATGTCCCTCGGATTATATGATCGACAAGATGATCCAAAACGATTTGCTGGACAAAATTGATTGGAGTAAAATACCGAATGCTTCTAACATCGGTCGTACCTACTTTGAAAAATCAAGAGAATTTGACCCTTATAATGAATATTCTCTTCCTTATTGCTGGGGAACTCTCGGGATCATCTATAACAAATCCATGGTGAAAAGTCCAGTAAACAGCTGGAATATTCTCTGGGATCCTGAGTATAAAAACAATATTCTAATGCAGGACTCCGTCAGAGATGCGTTCACTGTCGCCTTAAAGCTTGCCGGACATTCGGTCAACTCCTCGGATCCCAAACAACTTGAAAGGGCGGAAAAACTACTTGAAAGTGAGAAGCCTCTTGTTCAGTCTTACAGTGTGGATCAGATCCGAGATAAGATGATTGGCGGCGAAGCGGCACTTGGTGTCACCTTCTCAGGTGAATTTCTATACATGCAGAGGGAAAATCCAGACCTTGATTTTGTCCTTCCAAAAGAAGGCAGTAATGTCTGGATTGATTCCTGGGTAATTCCAAAAAATGCAAAACATAAAAAGAATGCTCAGGAATTCCTGAATTATCTATGCAGACCTGATGTTGCGCTTAAAAACTTTGAATACATCACTTACGCCACACCAAATACGGCTGCCAGAGAACTTATAGAAGATTCAGATATAAGAGACAATCCAATCCTGTTTCCAAAAGACAGTGATCTTAAGAACAGTGAGACCTATCGATATCTTGGCCGCAAAACAGAAGAACTATATGCAAAACTCTGGAGGGAAGTAAAATCATCCTGATTGATTCATCTCTTTTACCCCTCGAAGTTCTGATTTTGTCACAATAATCATAAGGTGATACCAGGGGTCATAAGATCAGACTCAGGAAAGGTGTGGTAGAAAGATTGAATTCAGATAAGCTGGAAAACGATTTTACCGAATTATTGAAAAAGCTGCCGCTTGTAGCAATTCTTTTAATCGCTTCTTTTTTTGTCGGGCAGCTGACAGCACGTGTTGTTCATTCAAAGGAAACGTCGGCTGTTCTTCCCGCTTCCGATGGAAACTGGGGACTTGGCTTTCCGGAAGAGGGGAAAACGCCGACAGGAAATGCCACAATTGATGAATTGAAGGACTATAATGCTTACTATGCCGAGGACACAGATGACAAGGTAATATATCTGACATTTGACTGTGGATATGAGAATGGAAATACAGCACCGATTCTTGACGCGCTGAAAAAGCATAATGTAAAGGCCTCATTTTTTGTTGTAGGAACCTTTATAGACTCTAATCCGGAACTGATAAAACGAATGGTTGAGGAAGGTCATATTGTTGGCAATCACACCTGGCATCATCCGGATATGTCTGCAATGTCAACGAAGGAAGCCTTTTCTAAAGAACTTACAGATGTAGAAAAAAAATATGAAGAGATAACCGGCAAGCCCATGAACAAATACTACCGGCCTCCGCAGGGAAAATATAATGAATCAAATCTTCAAATGGCAAAAGATTTGGGATATAAGACATTTTTCTGGAGTCTTGCCTATGTAGACTGGTATCAGGATAACCAGCCTACAAAGGAAGAAGCCTTTAAAAAATTACTGGGAAGGATCCATCCTGGTGCCGTGGTTCTTTTGCATAGCACCTCCAGTACAAATGCAGCAATTCTTGATGAACTGCTGACAAAGTGGGAAGAGATGGGTTATACCTTCAAGACTATCGATCAAATTGGAGGGTCTAACGAAGCAACGTCAGTCTGATCCGTATGTTTTTCAATTTCTTTTTTTCCAACCCGGTCAAGCGGGCGATGCGTTTTCATCTTGATAAACAGTGGTACATACTCAAATATCAGGGAGGAATTTTCAAGTCCATACCATCTGGCGGGCGTACCCGCAACACGCCTTATGGCATACTTTAATGCCACGGTCGCCCGTCCGGATGGAGAGATGTCGCTTTCAGGCACCAGCATTTTACGTATCAGGCAAAATTGAAAGTTTCCGACATCATTGGACTCGTACACTGAATAATTGCTCTCCTGCGAGGGAAGTTCCCCGCTTGCTATCAGATCCTCTACAATCTGGCGCAGATATACATTCACCCTCTGTCCAACTTTAAATCCGAGTCGAAGCTGAATCTTGAAGATAAAATCAGTCCCAAAACTCTCAACTGCATACTCTCTTGTGTAAGGTTTATCGGTTACCTGAATGTTGATAAACCAGTACGCTTTTGCTCTCTTTGGGCGTCTATCCAGAATCGAATATAAAATATCCCGGTCAAGTTCTTTCATCTTTGAATCTTTCGTAACATAAACAAGATTATCCGTCTGATAGGGAATACTGTCATCTTCACGAAGCATTCTAAGCTGATCAACATAATGTCGAATATCGAGATATACAGCCTGTGAATTCTCGATCTTTGTTCCTCTGTCCCAGACAAGCATAATTGCGAAAAGAACAAACGCCATAAACAAAGCGACATAACCACCTCTCGCAAATTTGCTCAGACTCGATACAAAGAAAGAACCCTCCAACAAGCCAAAGAATGCAAGAAAGATAATTCCGAAAATCTTTTTCCCCTTTTCTTTAAACAGATATATGGACAACAGTACTGTAGTCATCAGCATCGTCAATGTGATGGAAAGTCCATAGGCAGCCTCCATATTGGCACTTGTTCTGAAAAACAATACAATGGAGGAGCATGCAATCCATAGAATCGTATTTACAAGGGGGATGTAGATCTGTCCCTTTATCATAGTGGGGTAATGGATCTGCATATGAGGCATAAGATTCAGTCTGCTCGCCTCAGATACCAGGGTAAATGATCCCGTGATCAGAGCCTGTGAAGCAATGATTGCAGCCACCGTTCCCAGGATAACACCGACCGGACGGATACTGTCAGGCAACATCTCGAAAAATGGATTCATATCTTTTATTCTGTCCAGGGCGCTCAGGTTTTTATTTTGGATCAGCCATGCTCCCTGCCCCAGATAATTCACAATCAGACAGATCTTTACGAATGGCCAACTGATATAAATATTGCCTTTTCCTACATGTCCCATGTCTGAATATAAGGCCTCTGCACCGGTTGTCGCAAGAAAAACACTTCCCAGAATCATAAATCCCATCTTGTTGTCAGGACTCACTAAAATTCTGAGTGCCCAGATCGGATTCAGAGCTTTGATAATACCCGGCATTTCTACAATACGAAAAAATCCGGCAACTGCAAGAAAAGCAAACCAAATTGTCATAATCGGACCAAAAGCTTTTCCGATTGACGATGTCCCTGCTCTTTGGATTAAAAACAAGACACCGATAATCACCAAGGTAATGACAATAATCTTATTCTGGTTATCACCAAGAAGTCCCTGAAAAAAGGGGATTGTCCTTAATCCCTCGATTGCAGTAGTTACTGTCACTGCAGGTGTTAACATTCCATCTGCAAGCAACGCAGCGCCGCCAATCATAGCCGGAAATATCAGCCACTTTCCATATTTTTTTACCAAACTGAAAAGTGCGAAAATTCCACCCTCACCATGATTGTCAGCCTTCATTGCGATCAGCACATATTTGACCGTCGTCAGAAGCGTCAAAGTCCAGATTACCAGAGACAGCGAACCTAAAATCAGGGGCTCACTGACTTCGCTTAATCCCCCATTCTCAGAAATAATCGACTTCATAACATACATCGGTGATGTACCAATATCACCGTATACTACACCTATGGCAACTAAAACGGCTCCCATACCGATTGGTATCTGGCCGTTTTTACTCTGACTTTCTATATCAGACATTTTTCTTTTCCCTTCCTTATCAACGTTGTAAATTAAGATGTATTTCGTCATTTATAATGACAATAATGGAATCTTAGCACAAAGGAATTGTATTGTCAATTGCTAGATTTTTGTGCAAATAAAAAAGCCCCTGCAGATAGCTGCAACGACTTTTTAATTCTTACTTAATCATTGACATATGGCATGATTGCCATGTGACGAGCTCTTTTAACTGCAGATGTAATCTCTCTTTGATGCTTTGCACAGTTTCCTGTAACTCTTCTGGGAAGGATCTTGCCCCTCTCAGATACATATCTGCTTAATTTGTTCGCATCTTTATAATCAATTACATTATCTTTTCCGCAAAATACACATACTTTTCTTCTGCGTCCGCGTCTTTCGCCTCTGTTATAAGCCATCTTTCTTTCCTCCTTCTGACTTCATTCAATCCTATGCATTCGATTGTTTAAAAAACTTATGCCTCTTCTTTTTCAGGCTGTTTTTTGTCTTCTTTTCTGACAACAAGATATCTCAATACATTGTCCATGATACGGATATTGTCTTCAACTTGTATCGGACAGTCAGAATCTGCTTCAAATTGAATGAAATAGTAGAAGCCCTCACGCATATGTGAAATCTCGTAAGCAAGTTTTTTCTTGCCCCATTCTTCAACATCGGTGACTGTTCCATTGAAGCGAGTGATATAGCTTTTCGCTTTTTCAACGACTGCTGCTCTTTCCTCGTCATCAATTTTAGCATTTACAACTAATGCTAACTCGTACTTGTTCATGCTCATTACCTCCTTTTGGACTTTTGGCCTCCTGTTTTCCAGGAAACAAGGAACTCGTGGAATAGATTTCCACGAGTTCTAATTTTAACATATACAAGCATACTTGTAAAGAGAAAATTTATTTACCAAACAATACATCGCTCGATTTTCTCTTTTTTCTCTGATCTTCAGAATTCTTCCAAAGTTCATCTGCCTCATCTTTCCAGCAGTTGGCATAGGCTTCACATTTATCACACAGATGCTCTGCCGTTTCCGGGGACTGCAGATCCGTAGAGTGAGCTCCCGTCTTTTCCACCATTTCAGTGAGCTTTTCGGGGTTTTCAAGCATTGGACAAGGTCTCAGATGATTTTCATTAAACGGCTGATTCTTCTTATATTCCATAAACAGAGGCTGTTTGAAACAGTCAAGCAGTGACATATCATGGATATTCGCACTGGAATAATGAATAAATACGCAAGGCTCAACATCCCCATTCGGGTTGATATGAGCGTAGAATCTTCCGCCGGCAATACACCCTCCGACATACTCGCCATCGTTTTGGAAATCCATGGCAAAAATAGGCAGATCACATTCATTAGTCCTGAGTTCTCTGATCCTGTGATACATATATTCTCTTTGTTCCTTAGTTGGGAGGAGGTCAACAGACGCATCATTTCCAACCGGCATATAATGGAAATACCATGTAAAACGAACACCCTTTGAGATAATCATCTTCAGGAATTCATCTGAAGTGACTGTCTTGTAGTTCGCACTCGTATAACAGATAGAGGTTCCAAACAGCAGGCCATGTGCCTTCATAAGATCCATGGCATCCATAACTTTGTCAAAGATACCATTTCCTCGCCTGCCGTCATTGACTTCTTCAAATCCTTCCAGACTTAGGGAGAAAGTTATGTTGCCTGCGGCAGCTGCCTCTTTACAAAATTTCTCATCAATTAACGTTCCATTTGTAAACGCATGGAATGCACAGTCTTTATGCTTTTTGCAAAGTTTAATGATATCATCTTTTCTCACGAGTGGTTCGCCACCAGTCATCATGTAAAAATAGATGCCTAGTTCTTTGCCCTGCGTCACAATAGAATCCAGATCTTCGTAACTTAAGTTTAGTCTGTTGCCGTACTCAGCCGCCCAGCATCCGGTACAATGCAGGTTACAGGCACTTGTAGGATCCATCAGAATAATCCACGGTACATTACAGCCCAATTCTTCTTTGAGAGCCTGTGTCTTTTTAAAGCCATAGAATCCGGCCTGATAA
This sequence comes from Blautia liquoris, assembly GCF_015159595.1. NCBI lineage: Bacteria > Bacillati > Bacillota > Clostridia > Lachnospirales > Lachnospiraceae > Blautia > Blautia liquoris. The sequence goes on from NZ_CP063304.1 coordinate 1,695,417, forward strand.
CCGAGATTCAGTGCATTCATCTTTATTACATGCGGATCAAGTTCGTTAAGTGCACAATTAATAAAGCGCATCCATTTACTGTCAGGATCTTTCACCAATTCCCTTGCACTGTCAAAAACTTTACTCTGGAAGGTATCGCCTAAAAACTTTTGTGCTAAATCAATCAGCTTATTAAAAGCCTTCTCTCTGTCCTCTTCATCTTTATTCACGTATCTTAGTACGCCATCAATCGCTGCAGAAAAAGCTGCTCTAGTCGCTGCGTTTTTGAATCCATCAGCCATATTACACTTATTCCTCCTTCGTTCATTTATATTCGATTATATATAAATTAATCGCTCCTGTCTCTGGACAAATAAAATTTCATGAGAAATTTTTAGACATTATCATTAATTGTAACATTTTTGGACACTTCTTCACATCTGTCCCTTTAAAAAAAAAGTGTATCTATTATGATATTAGCAAACTCAAAAAAGAAACAGGAAAGAGATGTTAATATTATGAACTCTCAAGATATAACTTATTCCATTATAGGAACAACTATTGATCATGGACTCCGCGAAATGTCAGATGATCCAAAACGCAGTGTCCGAAAACTGGCTGACCTTGGAAAACGTTTTTCCACAGGAAGATTTCAGTCATGGCTTTTTTCTTTATTTCAGGAGTTACTGCGCAATGACAACAGTTCGTATTATCAGGTCATTGATCATCTGTTAAAATGGACTCGTTGGAGTAACTTAAAGACATTTGGCCTGAATGTCGGCTACAATGGCTGGACAAGCGGCGCAAAAAAAATCAGAAAGCAAATTTCCAGACAAAGATGTGAAATTCCCTGGATCTTAATTTTCCACTTTAATCCGGATATCGATGATGGAATTATGATAAATCAAATTTCCGAGTACATTCAGCAGGGAAAAAAGCTGGGTATTCACTGTTTTGTCATCTGGCAGGAAAACAATTTTCATCATTCTGACGAAATATTAGATCTCATAGAAGATAATTCTGACTGTGCATTTATCTGGCAGCTGCCGGATTCGAACTTGTCCCGTGAGTCGGTCTCACAAACGGAAGACTGTGATAACCTGATGCTGTGTCTTCCCCTCGACGGCAACTACAGTTTAGAAAATGCCCAAAGGCTACATGCTGCAAAATCAATGTTTGGATTTTATACTTTTTACAATAACTCAGACATTATAGATCAGCTTCCCGAGATGACAGAGCAGATTGTAAATCAATACGCTTCTTTTCTCCTCATGATATCAAACGATACCTGCAGTGACGCTGAACGTTCTAAAATAATAGAGCATGTCTACAACTTCCGTCTGGAGCAGATATATCCATTGATTCCGGTAGATTTCTATGGGGATTTTGCAAAGATCAATACAATTATTGCAGACAGGCCCTGTATATTTGAAATTTTGGCCGATGGCAGTTTAAAAACAAAGACATCCTCATCGGTCAACATCAAAGATTTTCCCTCTCTGATAGATCTTCTTTCCCTTGCAATGCCGGTGGATGAATAGGGCACGGGCCTTATTCATCTTCCTGCTCCATATCATCTTTCAGGCTGGCTGCCAGCGCTATGATAACGTCCCTGATCTGACTTAAGAACTTTCTTGGCGTTGTATCCTGATCATCGGACAGCCAGCGAACCATCGTCGCCAGAAATCCCTCGACAATAAATATAGTAAAGAATTCTTGTTCCTTGGAATCGTGGAAGATGTCCTGTACAAAAAAACTTACCAGCGGCTGTAAAGTCTCATAAAAGTAATCACGAAATGAATTCTGACCTTCTATCATGAGTGCATCATGGTAGAATTCTTTATCCTTATAAAAAAGATCGCATAATGCAACAAGGAGTTCCCACCCGTTTTCATACGATCCAACGGTAATCTCACTGACAAAGTCTACGTAAAAAATCCAATTTACCAGATCATATTTGTCCTTAAAGTGATAATAAAAACTTTTGCGGTTCATACCACACTCATCACAGATATCTCTGACGCTGATCTTTGAGAAAGGTTTCCGTTTCATAAGATCTTTCAAAGCAGACGCCAGTGCGTTTTTCGTTATATTAGAATCTGGCATATAAAAACCTCCTCACATGATAAAAAGTATACTTCGTGAGGAGATTTTTGTCAATCGGATTCCAGTGTAAACCAGAAGGCCACACCATTTTCATAGTTAATTGCACCATATTTCTGATGTAAAGAGTCCATAATAGCCCTGACAATTGAAAGGCCAATACCACTTCCTCCATATTCTCTGGTTCTGGCCTTGTCTACCTTGTAGAATTTAATCCAGATGTTATCCATATCTTCATCTGGAATAGGATCACCCGTATTAAACACGGTTGTTTTTACTACATCATCTGTTTTTTCACATGTAATCTCAATTGTCTTTTCATCATTGAGGTGATTCAGCGCATTTGTCAGATAATTAGTAAACACTTCTTCCACTTTAAATTCATCCCCCCAAACTATGACGGGGCCGTCTGGATCAAAAATAATATGAGCCTCTTTTTGCTCTATTAAAATATGTGAAGAATGCAAAACTCCGCGAATCAGATCCGCCAGATCAAACCTTTCCATCTCCACTTGTTCATTTCCGAATTCCAATTGGTTTAAGGTCAGCATTTTTTTTACCATTTGGTTCATTTTTTGCGATTCATCGATAATTACATCACAGTAAAAATCGCGGCTTTCATCATCATCATTGACACAGTCCTTTAAGCCTTCCGCATAACCTTGAATCAAGGCAATCGGCGTCTTCAGTTCATGCGTCACATTTGACAAAAACTCTTTTCGCATTTCGTCTATCTCTGTTTTTTTATCAATATCACTCTGCAGCTCTACATTTGCTGTTTTCAGTTCAGTAATCGTCCGCTCCAGTGTCTTTGACATCTTATTAAAATTGTTTCCGAGTTCGCCAATCTCATCCTCACCGCCACTTGCGTATTTTGCATCAAAGTCAAGATCCGCCATCCTCTGGGAAATACCTGTCAATTCCTGTATCGGTTTTACAATCCTTTTTGTGAGATACCAGATGGCAGCTCCTCCCGCAATTAGAATCAAAAAACCGATGAAAAAATAGAACTGATTGGAAAGATTTGAGGCATCCCGGATACTTTGCAGGGGAGTCCTGACCAGATAATAACCCCCGTTTCCCATCTTTCCCCAAAGTTCCAGATAATCGAGATTTACATTGGCATCATGAAAACGCTGTACCTGATATTTGTCTGTTTTTTTGATGACATCCGCAACATTTCTATAATCATCTACGACGACGTATCCAAAAAGATCCACCTGCATCTTTTGTTTTTCCTGATCGGTTGCATAGGACCATATAGTTTTTAAGTTGGAATCTGTACCGATCATATTAAGATTATTGTTAATGCAAAACTGCAAAAGGCGGATACCGGAATCGATTGAGACATCCTTATCAATATCAATCAGATCCCAGCTGTGTTCAAGAGTCTCGGCTTTTTTAGAGAGGTAGTACCGCGGAAGGAAAGCATAACTGACAACTCCTGTCAACAATACCGATAAAGCAATCAGACCCATAAAAGTAACGGCCAGGCGTTTCCTGATAGACTTTTTCATTGATCTACCTCAAATTTATATCCCATGCCCCAGATCGTCTTGATATAATCTCCTTTTGTTCCCATCTTACTTCTGAGTTTTTTTACGTGTGTATCAATTGTTCTGGCATCGCCAAAATAATCGTAATTCCAAACATTGTTTAATATCTTTTCTCTGGATAGCGCGATCCCCCTGTTTTCAATGAAATACACAAGGAGTTCAAACTCTTTATAACTAAGTTCTATGGGTACTCCATCCAAGGTTGCTTCATGGGCTGCTTTATCTATGACAATTCCCCCTGCCTTTAGTTTGTCATCTAGTCCCTTGTGGCCTGTTCTTCTTAGAATGGCTTCTACGCGTGCTACAAGAATCTTGGGGCTGAAAGGTTTCGAGATATATTCATCCACTCCAAGCTGAAATCCCAGCAATTCATCTCGTTCGTCACTTTTTGCAGTAAGCATGATAATCGGAACCTTTGAGTACTGTCGAATCTCCCTGCAAGCCTGCCAACCATCCATCTTCGGCATCATAACATCGAGAATAATTAATGCAATATTTTTTTCCTGCAGGAAAAGATCGACTGCTGCCTCACCATCTCCTGCCTCTAAGACATCATATCCACTTTTGGTCAGAAAATCTTTCACAAGTTTTCTCATACGGCTTTCATCATCTACGACTAATATTCTCAATTTGTCCATATATATCCGCTCCTCTTATAGAATTAACCATCACAATCCTAGTAATAAGACACATTATATCTGAATCTTGTGACTGAATTGTGAACGCAGGACCTTTTGACCCTGGTATCATCATATGATGTTGGGGTCAAAAGTAATTTGACCCCATATGATACACGGATTACTCCGCACTTTGTGCTCACGTAATCCTACAAACATTCGAAAACACACCCTAATCGGGTTGCTTTCTCATGTTTGTTCGGGTCCCAAGGTCATGCTTTTTCATGCGAGCATGAAACGCATGACCTTTTGACCCTAGTATCATCATATATAAAATAAGCCCTGGGATTTTATACCCAAGGCTATATCTTTGATAAACATGGACCTGAGGGGAATCGAACCCCTGTCCGAAAGTCTCTCCATTTCGGCATCTCCCATCACAGTCACTGTTTTAGCATTCCCTCTGCTTTACGCCCGGTGACAGGCTTAAAGTTTCAGTAGCTTCATAAATTCTTCCGTCTCCTCAAAGCTTTGGAGATGAAGTGCCCCACTAAAGTCGATGCCAGAGAGTTAGATGTGGGAATCTAAATTCTGACAGCTGCCATCAGGCAGCGCACAAAACGTTTTCTTCGTCTGCGTTTAAATTTAATTTTTCCAGATTGTTAACGCGGTTCCGGGGCCGCGGATGGCTTCCCAAACTTTAAAACCCCCGTCGAAACCAGTACAAGCCCGAATAGAAATTTTAACATCATAAGCATAACATAATCTGGTTCAAAAAGCAATAGTGCGCTTAATACAGGTTTTTCACCTTGAAGCTGCGCTCTGCCTCTCTTCGCATATCTTTTTTTGCAATGTCCTGACGTTTGTCATAGAGTTTCTTCCCTTTCGCAAGACCGACCTGAATCTTTACCAGGGAATCTTTAAAGTATACCCGAAGTGGCACAAGGGTATACCCCTTTTCTGCAAGTTTACCTGATAATTTCATGATCTCGCTTTTGTGCATCAAAAGCTTTCTGATGCGCAGTGGATCTTTGTTAAAAATATTCCCTTTTTCATAAGGACTGATATGCATTCCATAGATATACATTTCTCCCTGATCAATGCGGATAAATGACTCTTTGATTGAACATTTACCCATGCGCATAGATTTCACCTCCGTGCCATGTAATGCGATTCCAGCCTCATAGGTCTCCTCGATAAAAAAGTCATGATAGGCTTTTTTATTGTTTGCAATCAATGTCCCCTTATTCTTTTCTTTACTCATCTTCTTCTATCTTCTCCCATAACCTTTGTCAAAAAGTATAAAATCGATCGTCTTATTCATAATGTCCGTATCGGCAACCATAACTTTCACCTTGTCGCCGAGACGAAAGGTACGGTTAAAATCCCGGCCTGTCAGCTGGTGATTTTCTTCGTCAAAATCATAATAATCATCTAACAGGCTGTTAACATGAACCAGACCCTCCACAGTATTAGGAAGCTGTACATAAAACCCCCAACCTGTGACACCTGAAACAGTTCCCTCGAACACCTCATCTTTATGTTCGCTCATATACTCTGCCATCTTCATCTTATCGGTCTCACGTTCAGCTTCTTCCGCTCTTCTTTCTGTCGCAGAAGTTTGTTTCGCCACATCATCTAATATAGATACATAGTAACCTTTTTTTTGGTCATTCAGCCTTCCGCGCAGATCATCTTTAATAATTCGATGAATCTGAAGATCTGGATAACGGCGAATCGGTGAAGTGAAATGACAATAATAATTCGCTGCCAATCCAAAATGCCCCTTGCATTCCACGGAATATCTTGCCTGTTTCATTGATCGCAGCAGCAACATACTAATCAGTGATTCTTTCGGTGATCCTTCGATCTGTGAGATGATTTGCTGAATTTCCTTCGGGGTGATTTCCTCCTTGCTTTTAGTAACCTGAATCCCCTGTTTTCTGAGGAAACTTAAGACGCCTTCCATCTTCTCCATATCCGGATTCTCATGTGTACGGTATAAAAAAGGAATTTTACGGTTTTCATACTCTTTTGCCACGGTTTCATTTGCCTGAAGCATAAAATCTTCGATTAGTTTTGTGGCAGAATTGCTTTCACTCGGTCTGATATCGACTGGTCTTCCAAGTTCGTTCAATATAATCTTGCTCTCTGGAAAATCAAAATCGATCGAACCACGTTTCCTCCTGGAGTTTCGCAGAATATCCGACAGTTCCCTCATCATCTCAAGCATCGGGATCAGTTCCCCGTACTCAGCAAGAACCTTATCATCAGTTTTTTCCAGAATTTTATACACATTGGTATAGGTCATCCTGCGGTTTACACGAATCACTGTCTCTTCAATTTTATGCTTTACCGTATTTCCTTTTGAATCGATCCACATAAGGCAGGAAAGAGCAAGTCTGTCCTCTCCCTGATTCAAGGAACAGATGCCATTCGACAGCCTCTTCGGAAGCATAGGAATCACACGATCCACCAGATAGACACTGGTTCCCCTTTTTAAAGCTTCACGGTCGAGGGAACTGCCATCCTGAACATAATTACTGACATCGGCGATATGAACACCTAGTTTATAAAGGCCCTCATCCCTGCTAAGTGATACCGCATCGTCGAGATCCTTGGCATCCTCCCCATCAATTGTAACCATCGTCCACTCCCTGAGATCTGTACGTCCATTAAAATCCCCTTCCTGCACATGATCAGCCTGGCGCTCAGCCTGGCTGATCACCTTTGGTGGAAATGTCATGGGAATATCATAAGCTTTTGCGACAGAAAGAACATCTATACCAGGAGCATCAGCCATTCCCAATACCTCTTTTACCCTTCCTTCCGGGTTTTTTCGATCTCCGCCGTAACGGGTAAGCTCTACGATCACTTTATCACCGGTAACGGCACTGTTGATAAATTCTTTCGGGATAAAAATATCATTCGATATTTTTTTATTATCGGCAATCACAAATCCAAAGGAGCTGCTTCTCTCAAATGTACCGACTATTTCATGAATATTGTGAGCCAATACCTTTAAGATTCTGCCCTCCTGACGGTTCCCCTGTTGTCGTGGCAGCAGGGAAACTTCTACTTCATCCATATGGAAGGCATCTCCTGTATAAGGGGCCGCAATAAACACATCATCTTCATCAGAATCTTTACGTTCTACAAATCCAAACCCCTTGGGATTGCTGATGAATGTTCCGGTTATCCTGTCGGATTCATCAAAATTATCGTGAGATTTATTCTTCTTTTTTTTGTATCTGCTCCCATGAATCTGGATAATCTGCTTATCCGCTTCCAGTGAATCAAGGATCAGCTGCAGTTCATCTCTCTTGTTTTTGGGAATGCCAAGCAGAGAAGCCATTTCCTTTGTTTTCATTGGAACATAGTTTTTCGAGCTAATGACATGGAATATATATTTCTTTTTATCTTTACTTACTTTGTCTGTTTTTTTCTTTGACAAAATTAATATACCTCGTTTATTGAAAAAGACTGTTGCCAAGTATGCAACAGTCTGATAAGTCTAAAAGTTCAAATTCAAAACAATTGATAACACAATAAATACAAATGCCATCAGTTTTGTCATCTTAATCAATGTCCCTTCAGCGGAACGCCCTTTATTCTTGCTCCAGTAAGTATCCGCCATACCTGTAATAGCACCAAGACCTTGCTGCTTACCCTCCTGCATCAAAACAACGACAAGCAATGCGATGCAATCTATTACGTATAAGATAGTTAAGATAGTTCTTAAGATTACCATGTCCACACCTCCTACAAACAACTTTCTACATTTTACCATAGCCGAAAAAAAAATTCAAGAGTAGAATTAGCGTGTTTGCAGGATTACGGAAACATCTTGTGTGGAACATGACAATACAAGGTCAAAAGGGTGAATCGAATCTGGCTACGCTTCCGAGATATTCTTCTATCCGAAGAAGCTGATTATACTTGGCATTTCTGTCTGATCTGCACGGAGCTCCCGCTTTGATTTGTCCGGCACCGGTTGCAACTGCCAGATCAGCGATAAAGGGATCTTCCGTTTCTCCGGATCGATGAGATATGATCGTATGATATCCGGCATGCTGTGCCATTTCCACGGTATCTAATGTCTCTGTCAGTGTTCCAATCTGATTGACTTTAATCAGAATTGAGTTTGCAGCTCCTTGGTCTATGCCAAGACGCAGACGTTTGATATTTGTCACAAACAGATCATCTCCGACAAGCTGTATTTTATCACCCAGCTCTTTTGTCAGTGTTTTCCAGCCATCCCAGTCATCTTCATCCAATCCATCTTCGAGAGAAAGAATTGGATACTTTTCAAGAAGTGTTTTGTAGTATGCAATCATTTCGTCAGAGGTTCTCTTTACTTCTTTTCCAGTCATTTTACTTTCGCCAGGGAAAATATATGCTTTTTGTTCTTTATCATAGAGTTCGCTTGCCGCCGCATCAATCGCAATACCGATTTGATCTTTGGTCTTATATCCAGAACGTTCTATTGCTTCCATAATGAGGGACAATATCTCATCAGAATCTTTCACATCCGGTGCAAACCCACCTTCATCTCCTACAGCAGTGGACAGGCTTTTCTCTTTCAGAAGATTTTTCAATTCATGATAAATCTCAGAACACATTGCAAGCGCCTCATGAAAACAGCCGGCTCCTACAGGCATAATCATAAACTCCTGAAGATCCACAGTGTTATCTGCATGACGACCGCCATTTAAGATGTTCATCATAGGGACTGGTATATCTCTCGTATGGCAGCCGCCAAGATATTGATAAAGCGGCAGACGCAGTGCCAAAGACGCCGCCCTTGCTACCGCCAGGGACACACCCAGAATTGCATTCGCACCAATGTGTTCTTTATTTGCTGTGCCGTCAGCTTCGATCAGCAGCTGATCAATGTATGCCTGATTCAGTGAATTTTCACCAAGTATCGCATCCGCTAACTTCGTATTTACATTGTCTACAGCCCTTGATGTTCCAAGTCCTCGAAATCTTTTTTCTCCGTCTCGAAGCTCTACAGCTTCAAATCTTCCAGTCGATGCACCGGAGGGAACAATCGCCCTTCCTGTATATCCATCGATTCCTATGACCCCTTCTCCTACAGTAACTTCTACTTCTACGGTTGGATTCCCCCTGGAATCAAGCACTTCTCTTGCGTAAACCCTACGAATAGGTAAATAACGAAACATAATATTACCTCCTGGTTTTACTTATTATATCCCTATTATTTACCAGATTTGAAATGGTTATACTAACGGAAGCAAGGTTCCTTTTTTATCAATAAAGATTCACCTGTCATTTCTGCAGGTTTTTCCATCCCCATCAGATCAATCAGTGTCGGTATTATATCTGCCAGTTTCCCGCCTTCCTTTAGAGTATACGCAGGATCAGCACCTACAAGAATAAACGGAACAGGATTTGTAGTATGTGCCGTATAAGGCTCACCTGTCTCATCGTCGACAAGTTTTTCAGCGTTTCCATGATCTGCACAGATAAATAACTGTCCGTCTGCTTCTTTTACAGCATTAACGGTCTTTCCGACACATTCATCAACGGTCTCGATTGCTTTGATCGCAGCATTCTCGATTCCAGTATGTCCTACCATATCGGGATTTGCAAAGTTTACGATAATCACATCATATTTTCGAGATTTAACTGCATCTACGAGTTTATCGCAGACCTCATATGCACTCATCTCAGGCTGAAGATCATAAGTGGAAACTTTTGGAGACTTCACCAGAATACGGTCCTCTCCTTTCACCGGCTCCTCGATTCCGCCATTAAAGAAGAAAGTTACATGTGCGTATTTTTCAGTTTCAGCAATCCGAGCCTGAGTCATATGATTGGCTGCAAGAAATTCTCCGAAAGTATTGGAAATCAATTCTTTTTTAAATGCAACGTATTTGTCCGGAATTGTTTCATCATAATCAGTAAAGCAGACAAATGTCAGATCCAGTTTTTCCTCTCTTTCAAATCCCTGAAATTTGGGATCACAAAAGGCACGTGTCAATTCTCGCGCCCGGTCAGGCCGGAAGTTAAAAAAGATGACAGAGTCATGGTCTTTAATCCGGGTTTTCGGCTGATTCTCCTTTTCGATGACGGTCGGCAGAACAAATTCGTCTGTCTTTCCATCATTGTATGAGGAAGAGACAGCCTGTACCGCGTCAAAGCTTTTCACACCTTCACCTTTGGTAAGTGCACGGTATGCCAGTTCAACACGATCCCAGCGATTATCCCGGTCCATCGCATAATAGCGTCCGGACACTACCCCGATCTCACCTATTCCGATTTCTTTCATCTTTTGCTGCAGTTGTTCTATGAATCCTTTCCCTGAAGCCGGAGGAGTATCCCGTCCGTCCAGGAAACAGTGAACATAAACATTCTTAAGCCCTTCTCTTTTGGCAAGCTCGAGCAGGGCATACAAGTGTGTATTATGGCTGTGAACGCCTCCATCGGAGAGAAGTCCCATCAGATGGAGAGAACTATTATGTTCTTTTGCATTGTGAACAGCAGTAAGAAGTTCTTTATTTCTGAAAAAATCATTGTCCTCAATTGCCTTCGTAATTCTTGTCAATTCCTGATAGACAATACGTCCTGCACCCATGTTCAGATGTCCGACTTCTGAATTTCCCATCTGTCCTTCTGGCAGGCCGACTGCAAGACCGCTGGCCTGTCCCTTCACATATGGGCACTGGCTCATCAGCTGATCCATAACTGGTGTTTTAGCCTCACATACAGCATTATGGCGGCAGTTATCATTCAATCCGTATCCATCTAAAATCATTAAAACGGTTGGTTTTTTACTCATTTTGTTCTCCTTCATGTTGTTGCAGTTCAAAGTCCGCCCTAATCGGGTTGTTTCCATATCGTATTGTATCAAAAAAGCACATACTTTGCAATAAATTTGACAAAGTATATGCTCATAGTTTGTTTATTTATTCTATAGGACTTTTGATAAAAATTCTTGAAGCCTGGGATTTTCGGGATGCTCAAAGAATTCTTTCGGAGTGTTTTCTTCCTGTATTTTCCCGTTATCAATAAAAAGAATCCGGCTTGCCACTTCTCTGGCAAAGCTCATCTCATGGGTGACTACAACCATAGTCATACCTGACTTTGCAAGTTCACGCATAATTGCAAGAACTTCTCCCACCATCTCAGGATCAAGAGCTGAAGTAGGTTCATCAAAAAGCATCACAGCCGGTTCCATTGCCATTGCACGTGCAATGGCAATACGCTGTTTCTGGCCTCCTGAGAGCATATCCGGATATGCGTCTGCTTTGTCCGGCAGACCGATTCTGTTTAAGAGATCCAGTGCCTTCTTGTCAGCCTCTTCCTGAGAAAGTTTTCCTGTCTGTACCGGGGAAAGAGTGATGTTCTTCCTGACAGTCATATGAGGGAAAAGATTAAACTGCTGGAAAACCATCCCCATCTTTTGACGATGAAGATCGATATTAATCTTGGGATCGGTGATATCCACCCCTTCAAACAATATCTGCCCACTGGTAGGTTTCTCCAAAAGGTTCATGGATCTTAAAAATGTTGATTTTCCAGAACCGGAAGGGCCGATAATTACAACAACTTCTCCTTTGTGAATATCGGTTGTGATGCCGTCCAAAACCAGATTCTTTCCAAATTTCTTTCTCAGATTTCTGACCTGAATCAGGTCATCTTCATTAACGTTCACTGGTACGCAGCCTCCTTTCCAGTTTACCGACAAGAGCACTTAAGCCACAAACAAGTACGAGATAGATAAGCGCAACAGAGATCAGAGGCAAAAATGCATCGTACGTTGCACTGCGAATGATATCTCCTCCTTTCGTAAGATCCATCATTCCAATATATCCACAGACAGATGTCTCTTTTAATAAGGTAATAAATTCATTGGCAAGAGCAGGTAAAACATTCTTAAATGCCTGAGGCATAATGATAAATCGCATTGTCTTTGTGTAAGACAGACCCAGTGATCTGCCCGCCTCCATCTGTCCCTCATTCACAGACATGATTCCAGAACGGACAACTTCTGCCACATAAGCACCAGAATTAATACCAAAAGTCAAAATTGCAACCATAAGCTTTGATGCATTCGGCGATGTAAAAATCAGGAAATAGCTGATCAGAAGCTGCACAACCGTAGGGGTTCCACGGATTACCGTCAGATAAACCTTTGCAATGACATTGAGAATGTTCAAGATCACGCCAGGGTGATCCTGTTTCTCATGAGAAGATCTTACGACAGCAACGATAAAACCTATCACAATACCAATCAAAACTGCAAATAAGGTTATGACAAGAGTATTGCCAAGTCCTGAAAGCAGATATTTATAACGTTGATCTTCTATAAAGTCTGTGTAAAACATCTCTTTAACACTCATTTTCAATCTCCAATTATTTTCCCCTTACAATAATAACTTGCTTTGAGGTTGCATAGCTATCCGTGAAATCGACATTTTTCAGACGGTCTTTTGTAACTGAAATACCGGCAACCCCAATATCAGCCTTTCCGGAAGTGACAGCAGGTGTGACGGAATCGAAATCCATATCTTCAATTTTAAGTTTTCTTCCGATTTTGTCCGCAACAGCCTGCGCCATATCTACGTCGATTCCTGTTATTTTATTATCTTCATGATATTCATACGGCGGAAACTCGGCATTGGTAGCCATAATCAATGTACCTTTGGATGTATCGACATTTTCAGGGGATGTATAGGGGGTTTTTCCTATCTCACTGTCAGTTCCCACATAGTTCTTTTTGATCTTATCAAGGGTGCCATCCTCTTTTAATTCTGCAAGTGCCGCATTGATCTCTTCTTTTAACTTTCCATTAGATTTATCAATTTCAATCGCGTAATCTTCGTTTGCAAATGGTTCATCCAGTACCTTTAGATCTTTGTTTTTTTCAACGAATACTTTTGCCGGCTCCGTATCGATGATCACACAGTCAATCTTACCTTGTTTCAGCGACTGAACTGCATCAGCTCCCTTGTTATATCGCTCAACTTTTGCCAGACCTTTCTTCTCATAATCGGAAGTTGAAATCGTATCTCCTGTTGTACCCGTCTGAACGCCGATTTTTTTATTTCCGGATTCCAGGTCTTTGATACTGTTCACGGAATTATCGGGTATGCTGTTTCCGCAGGCTCCAAGAGACATAAGACAAGCCACTGTAAGAGCTAACGCAGTAAGTTTCTTTTTATTTTTCATAATATCCTCCATCCTGACATTTATTATATTTATACATTATATGCATGATTGTGTGAATAATTATGCACGAGAATATTATAACAGCCTTTAATAAAAAAAACAAGGGTTAAATAAATAAACCAAAAGGCCGAGAAGGAAATGAATCCAACTCAGCCTTTTGGTAAGGTAAAACAGATCAGGCTTTTGGTCCTGCATCTGCAATATTCTTTGGCATATCCGGATACTTCTTAGCAAAGTTGTCCTGGAACATCCCGGCAAGTTTCTTTGCCTGCTCATCATAAGCAGATTTGTCTTCCCAAGTATCACGAGGATTCATAATCTCACTTGGAACTTCCGGGCATGTTTGTGGAATATCAACATTAAAGATTTTGTCATGTTTGTACTCCACGTCATTAAATGCGCCGCTCAGTGCTGCGGTTACCATAGCACGAGTATATTTCAGTTTCATTCTGTTTCCGACTCCGTAAGGGCCTCCGGTCCATCCTGTATTAACAAGATATACCTTAGTGTTGTATTTTTTAATTCTCTCACCAAGCATATTGGCATAAACCGAAGGATTCATCGGCATAAAAGGTTCTCCAAACAGCGTCGAGAATGTGGGCTGCGGTTCTGTGATGCCTCGTTCTGTTCCGGCAAGCTTTGAAGTGAATCCTGTCACAAAGTGATACATTGCGGCATTCTCATCCAGTCTTGAGATTGGGGGAAGAACACCAAACGCATCAGCAGTAAGGAAAATAACCACCTTCGGGATTCCTCCGACTCCGGGAATCTGAGCATTATCAATATACTCGATTGGATATCCGACCCGTGTATTCTCTGTCAGTGAACCATCTGCAAAATCAAACTCACGAGTCTCATCATCCATAACAACATTTTCTACAAGACTTCCAAATTTGATTGAATGATAAATCTCCGGCTCATTCTCCTCGGTCAAATCGATACACTTTGCATAGCATCCGCCCTCGAAGTTAAAAACCCCTCTGTCAGACCAGCCGTGTTCATCATCACCAATCAGTTTACGATTCGGATCTGCCGACAAGGTTGTCTTTCCTGTCCCGGACAGGCCGAAGAACACAGCTGTCTCTTTCGTCTCGGGATCCATATTGGCAGAGCAATGCATGGGCAGTACCCCTTCTCTCGGCATCAGGAAGTTCATGACGGAGAAAACGGATTTCTTAATCTCTCCTGAGTACTGAGTTCCGCAAATAACAACCATTTTTTGTTCATAATCAACAAGAATCGCAGCCTCTGAATGGACGCCGTCGACTTCAGGTATGCATTTGAACCCAGGCGCGGCAATAATGGTGAAATCAGGTTCGCCATAATCGGCCAACTGTTCTTTGGTCGGACGAATTAGAAGATCATGGATGAAAAGATTTTGACTTGCAAGCTCATTTACAATTCGAAACTTTCTGGTGCATACAGGATCAGCTCCGGCCATACCATCAAACAGGAAGATCTCTCGATTCTGAAGATAAGCAACAACTTTTGCTTTAATGGAATCGAATTTGTCTTTCTCAATGGGAACATTGACGTTTCCCCATGCTATCTCATCATGAACAGCAGGTGTATCTACGATGAATTTATCTTTTGGTGAACGGCCGGTGTATTTTCCGGTTTTAATAACCAATGCTCCGGTATTCGATAATTTACCCTCACCTCTAATTACAGCAGCTTCGGTAAGCTGCGCAGGTGTCAGATTGCGATAAACTGCTTTTGGGTTAATAATACCCAGTTTTTCAATTCCGTATGTTTCCATTTCACAAACCTCCTGGTATTTTATTTTGTCCTTTTGCAAGTTTAACCGTAGCAACTTGCAAAATGGAAGTATCAACTTGAATTTTCCATATGACAGCTATAGTATACACTATTTTAGCTTTTTTTCCAATAGGTAAAATAAAAGATTGTAATAAATCATACTATTCCGTCACAAAAAGTTTCCAATTTCATTGACTATTTCAAATCTAATTCCCTGACAACTGCCCTTAAACGGTCAGAGCTGTCCTGGAATTTTGCAATTTCTTCGTTGCTAAGCTCCACTTCGAGCTTTCCTTGTGCACCTTTAGGGCCAACCAGTGTCAAAGTACTTGTGCACAGGCCTGTTACACCATATTCTCCATGCATCATGGAAGTTACAGTCGTTATAGAATCAGAAGAAGAAGTGACCATTGCACAAAGACTGACAACAGACATTGCTACCCCATAGAATGTAGCACCTTTTCTTTTAATAATTTCGCCTCCGGACACATGGACATAGTTCTCCATCTCTTCGTGTGTAAAATCTTTAAATTCTTTTCCAATATTGCTGGCGGCCCTTGTGTACTGTTCAAATGGAACACCTGAAATATTTGCACAAGACCATGGGATAAAAGAAGAATCTCCATGTTCTCCAAAAACATATGCATGTATATTCTTCTGAGCAATATTAAATTTGTCAGATAGTATATACCGAAGTCTTGCTGTGTCCAAAATAGTTCCAGATCCAAATACCTGATTTTCAGGAAGACCGGAAACCTTTAAAAATGCGTATGTCATGATATCAACGGGATTGGCAACAATGATGTACTTTGCATGAGGTGCAGCCTGTACGATTTCTTTAGAAATGCTTTTAATAATATTGACGTTCGTCTGGGCGAGCTCGATTCTCGACTGACCAGCTTTTCTCGGAACTCCGGATGTGATGATTACAATATCTGAGTCCTTAGCATCTGCATAATTTCCGGAAATAACAGAAATAGGATCGCGAAATGCAGTTCCCTGAGCAATGTCCATGGCCTCGCCGTCAACTTTTTCTTTATTAATATCGATCAAAACCAGTTGAGAAACATAAGTTTCCTGTGAAAGCGTATATGCTATTGTGGCACCGACACTTCCGGCACCAATAACTGTAATTTTACTACCCATGATAGTAAGCCCCTTTCTTTTGAAACATTGATAATATTTTAACTATTTCTTTTTTATACTACCCCACAGATCACCCAATGTCAAGAGAAAATGCAAAAATTCACTTATTTTCTTTCTCATTTTCAATAAATTTTCTGGCAATCTGTGCGGCAGAGGCGGCATTGTCCGTATATCCGTCTGCTCCGATTTTTTTTGCAAACGCTTCTGTTACGGGACCTCCGCCAACCATAACTTTAAAGTTTTTCCGACTATGTAGTTCATTTAGTTCATGTACAATATGTTTCATCTCCGGCATAGAAGTTGTCAAAAGTGAGGACACACAGACGATATTCACGTCCGGATGTTCCTTGACTGCTTTTATAAACCGCATGGCCGAAACATCAACTCCGAGATCTATAACTTCAAATCCTACACTGCGAAACATGATCGCAACCAGATTCTTGCCAAGGTCGTGCAGATCACCCCCTGCGGTCCCTAAGATTACTTTTCCGAGAGTGCCAAAGTAGCTTCCATCCAGATAGGGTTCAAGAAAATCCATACCTTTTTTCATCGCACGGGCAGCTGCCAGTATCCGGGCCACATCACTGTCTTCTTCCTTGTATTCCTGTCCCATTTTTCGCATTGCCGGAAGCAGGGCTTCTTTAAGAATTATCTGCGGATTGATGCCCGAATCTATAGCCTTTGAGAGCAGCCTTGTTACAATTCCAGGCTTTCCCTCTTCTACTGCGTTTCGTATGTTATCCATAATCCCCATATCCCAAATATCTCCTTTGTACAGATATAGGAATAGTTTATCATGTTTCTAAAGCTCTGGCAAATTCTAATTCATCGATGAACAAATCCTGAAACTCTGGTTCCACCGCCAACTCAATCGCCTCTGCTCTTTTTACCAGATCACAGATCTCCTGAAAAAGATTTCCATTTACAGCAGCCAATTTTGCCCCTTCACCTGCAGCATTTCCAATTCCCCTGATCTTATCTTTTAACTCATAGGGAATTAATCCTATGACACAGGCACTGTCTGTATTCATGTAGTTGCCAAATGCTCCTGCAAGCAGTACCTGATCAATTTGTTCTATCTTAATTTCGAGTTTTTTGCACAGCATCTTTATGCCGGCGGCAATTGCACCTTTTGCAAGCTGAACTTCACGAATATCTTTCTGCGTGATATAGATTTCTTTCAAACCTTTTATTTTATCTTCCTCCTGCAGGAGAAAAATCGACATATTTTCTCTCTTTTGAAGTCTCCAGATCTCATTCTTCGCAGTCGCTGTCTTAAGAACTTCCGGTTTTAGAAAGGCACCGCTGCTGTCAATAAAACCATACTGTATCAGAAAGGCAATAATATCAATCAATCCTGAGCCACAGATTCCTACGGCTAATTTTGAATCTATCATTTCCATATGCATCTTAAGATCTTTTTCATATACATGGCTGACAGCTCCCTTTGTCCCGCGCATACCGCAGGCAATTCTGGCACCTTCAAATGCTGGACCGGCCGCAGTGGAACATGTCACAATTCGATCCTTGTTTCCAAGAACCAATTCGCCATTGGTGCCAATATCAATCATAAGTGTCCTCGGAACCAATTCTTTGAAATTTACAGCCAACATACACGCAGACGTATCCGCCCCCACAAATCCGGCAATATTTGGAAGTAACATTATCTTGCCGTCAGGATGTATATGAATATTCAAATCTGAGGAATTCATAATCATCCCATCTTTAACCTCAGGAACATAGGGTGCTGTCACCAGACTTTTTGGAGAGAGGCCAAGAAAGAGATGATGCATACATGTATTTCCTGCTATGGAAACCAGCCGGATATCTGTCGGAGTAATTTTAGAAATCCTACAGGCCTCTTCAATCAATTTGTTCAAAGCCTCCTGTACAACTTCCTGCATCCTCTTTCCGTCATGTTCCAGCACGTAATTAGCCCTCGCTATTACATCTGCGCCAAACTGAAACTGCGGATTCATCATACTGACAACACTGCACTGCCGTCCGTCTTTTCCGGAAAGTAAATATCCGGCTATTGTCGTTGTTCCTATATCGAATGCCATCAGATAGCCTTGGTCAGCATCTTTTACTGCGGGTAGAACTGGTACCGTCCGATACTCACCGTTTGTAAGAATTTTTTCTTTATCTGCCAGCCCGTCGCTGGTTTCAAGAACCATATCATGTTGAATCCGAGTCTGGCATGCGCGAACTACTATCCTATCTTTATTCTGCAATATTGTGACATTACATTTTCCACAGATTCCACGACCACCGCAGGGGGCGTCGGGTTTTAATCCCGCATTCTGTTCTGCTTCAAGAATCGTTGTGCCTTCCTCTGCCAAAATAGTCTTATCAGCTGGCAAAAATCTTATTTTATAACTTCCCACTCTTAAAACCAGACCTTTCCAGTAAATTCCTTTTATAATTTACAAAAAGCTGCCGCATGAAAAACATGCAGCAGCCCGTCGATAACATTGATTAAGCTACAAGTGATTTTGCAAGTGTGGCAGCCGAAGCAGCATCTTCTGAATAGCCATCTGCGCCAATCTCTGTGGCAAATGCCTCTGTGATAGGGGCTCCGCCAACCATGATCTTGATATTCTTGCGGAAATCCTGTGCTGATAATGCCGAAACCGTATCACGCATAGCTGGCATGGTGGTGGTAAGCAGTGCAGAAAGGGCTACAATCTTTGTATCGGGATTCTCATTCACTGCAGCTATAATTTTATCTGCCGGAACATCGACACCGAGATCAATCACTTCAAATCCAGCACTTTCAAGCATCATAGCCACAAGATTTTTTCCAATATCATGCAGATCCCCGGCTACTGTTGCGATGATCAGTTTTCCCATAGCTCCAGTCGCATCACTTGCAAGGTGTGGTTTCAGAACCTCGACACCTTTTTTCATTGCCTTTGCAGCAACCAACATTTCCGGAACAAATATTTCGTTGTTTTTAAACTTTTCTCCGACGATACCCATGGCATCAATCATACCTTTGTTCAGAATCTCAACAGGATCACATCCATCATCGAGGGCAGCCTGTACCGCTGCTTCAATTTTCTTCGATTTTCCTTTTTCCACTAATTCAGCTACTTCATCAATTTTTGACATTTTACTTTCCTCCGCTTTTCATTCATTTATTTATTTCTATGCTGTTTCCGCCAGGCATCGAAATATCACAATATCCGATCTAACTTTACTTTGCTTTGTCAAACAAACCATCTCGGTATGCACCGATATATTCCATACAGTAATCATCTTCCCCGAGTAATGCCTCCGTTGCATAAATCACTCCAAGCAGATCTCTGTTGGTAGGATCAAGAATAGCACTGTCCAGTCCCGCTTTCATGGCCAGCACTGTGAATCCCAGGTTAATATATTTACGTTTTGGCAGATTAAAAGATATATTACTCACCGCTGCAGTAATATGAACGTCAGGATATTGTTCTCTGACGGTACTGATAACCTTTTCGTTCGTCTCTATACCGTTCTCAGAAGTACATAACATCTCAACAAGTGGATCAATATGTATTCTGGATGGTTTGATGCCATACTCTTTCGCCTTATCCATAATGTTGCCAAAGACCCTCAGACGGTCTTCCGCTGTCTTTGGAATTCCGGAATCATCACTGCAAAGGGCAATTACTTCCCAGTCTGTATCTGCAATCAGCGGAAATATCTTATCAATTTTCCCACCTTCCATGGATACCGAATTGATAAGTCCAGGACGTTTACAATATGGGAAAACCTCAGTAAGAACAGCAGGGCTTGGGCTATCCACACTGATTGGCAGATCTGTAACCTCCTGGATACAATCAATCATCCATCTCAATGTGTCGGCTTCCACTTCCTCAGGAACAGATGCACAGCAGTCAATAAATGTTGCATTCGCTGCTTCCTGTATTCTGGCTCTTTCCTTTATAAACTCTGAGTCTCTTTTTGCAATCGCCTCCGCTACAACTGGAATTGATCCATTGATTTTTTCACCAATGATTATCAATTGAGTTACCTCCTCTTTTATGACAGCCTCCATAATCCTTAGTTAAATGACTGTTCTTAAGTTTACTTTACAATTAAGATTGTATCAGATATTTATTTTGTATCATATCCGCATAAGTATTGACATTCGTGCTAATCCTTCATACACTATGTATGATGGAATTGCATGAGCACTCGTCCGAAGCAATCCGCGGTATCATCAAAGGTGCAAAAACCTTACGCCAAACAAACATAAGGAGGATTAAGTCCATGAAACTAAGTGAACGTATTATCTGCAAGGAACTCTGCAGACATTATAATATTACAATACCCATAAGTTCAAAGACAGAGCTTTCTCTTGGACGCCCCTATATCTGTGAAACAACCCAGGAACATCTGACTGGACACATCCTGATCTGTAAAAATGATATCCAAAGTCTCTTCGAATCCAAAAGCATGACCGATAATTTTATTCTCCATGTTTCCGGTGGAAATGCGTTTCCAACATACGCTTCATCCAATGTGTTGGAACTTCCAGAGACAACAGATGTATTTGAATTATGTAATTTCTTGCAATCCATATTTGACCATTACGATGACTGGGATGAGTCGCTTCATGAAATGATGAAACTATCGGAGCCTCTTTCGGCTCTTTTAGACGCCAGTTTTAGTATCTTTAATAATCCCTTGATTCTTCGGGCATCTGATTATTTCATGCTGGCACATTCCTCTGTCATTGATGAGAATTCCAGCCTTTCACACTTGGTTGATCCTTCCGCCAACTTTGAAAATATGACAACCTGTAAACTAGACCCTCTTTATAATCAGGCGAAATACAACACAGAGCCTTTTTTTCTGCCTGAATATCTCACGGGATCCAGAGAACTATGTATCAATTTGTTTGAACATAAAATTTTTTCCTACCGCCTGGTTGTTGCCGAAGAACTTCAAAAGATTGACACGGATATGGCTCCGCTTTTGGAACACTTAAGTTATTACATCGGTCTGTGTCTCTCCAGAATTGAACCCGATAATGGTCACGCCGGATATTCACTGGAGCATCTGCTTCGAGATGTAATCGACAACAAAATCACAGATCTGACGCTTCTTGGCAATCGTTTCTCAGAATATGGCTGGCTTTCAACTCATGACTACTGTTGCTTCAGCCTGAAGACGGCTGCATTGGACCGTCAAAATCTTACCGCAAAATACATCTGTCATCATTTTGAGGATATTATAAAAGGATCTTGTGCCTTTCAAAAAGAAGAGGACATTATTGTTTTTGTAAACCTGACTCGATTTGGAAAAAGCGAAGAAGAACTTGTCACCTCCTGCATTGAATTTTTAAGAGATAGTTTTTTAAAGGCCGGAATCAGCAATACATTCCACGGCACTTATGATTTGTACTACTGTTGTATGCAATCACGGATTGCACTCGATATTGGTACACGCCACCAGCCTTATCACTGGATTCATAAATTTGAAAAACTATCCCTGCTCTGGCTCCTAGAGAACGCAACAGGGAGTATGCCTGTGCCCTATGCCTGTTCCGGAAAAATATTTGCCTTAAAACGGTATGATATCATTCATAAATCGGATTACTGCAAAACCATGGAAGTTTATCTGAAAAATCATATGAACGCTATGGCCGCAGCAAGGCAACTATTCATACATCGAAGTACTTTTCTCTACAGACTTGACAGGATCAAAGAAATTGCAGGTGTTGACTTTGAAGATGAGAATATGCTTTTTTATCTCGAACTCTCCTATCGCATTATCGAGTCTGAGGGAAATGTATCAATGGAAAGCTTCGAAGATCACGAAATTAAGAATAAATAAATGATGGTTGACTATTGATTTTTCCACTCAAAGTGATATACTTATAACTATCGAAAAAACGGAAGCATAGCTCAGCCGGGATGAGCGTTCGCCTCACACGCGAGAGGTCAGGGGTTCGAGCCCCCTTGCTTCCATTTTTTGGGGCATTAGCGCAGTTGGGAGCGCGTTACATTCGCATTGTAGAGGTCGTGGGTTCGAATCCCATATGCTCCATGAGAAGGTTTGGTCAAAAGCTGCCTAGATGCTTTATGACAAAAGGGACTATCGCGAAAGATAGTCCCTTTTTATATCTACTAACACAAGTTTAAAACTTCCCGGCTTTTGCCGCTTCCTCTACGGCTACCGATACAGCTACCGTCATACCTACCATTGGGTTGTTTCCTGCACCGATCAGTCCCATCATCTCAACGTGAGCCGGAACAGAAGAGGAACCTGCGAACTGAGCATCGCTGTGCATACGTCCCATAGTATCTGTCATTCCATAGGAGGCAGGGCCTGCAGCCATATTGTCCGGATGCAGTGTTCGTCCTGTGCCGCCGCCCGAAGCTACCGAGAAATATTTCTTTCCTGCTTCGAGGCGTTCTTTTTTGTATGTACCGGCTACCGGATGCTGGAAACGAGTCGGATTCGTTGAGTTTCCGGTGATGGATACGTCAACATTTTCTTTCCACATGATCGCCACACCTTCTGTGACATCATTTGCCCCATAGCAATTGACCTTTGCACGAAGACCATCGGAATAGGATTTCCGGAATACTTCTTTTACTTCCCCAGAGTGATAATCCATGTCAGTTTCAACATATGTAAACCCATTAATTCGGGAGATAATCTGAGCGGCATCTTTGCCAAGGCCATTTAAAATAACGCGAAGCGGGTTTTTGCGAACCTTGTTTGCCTGTTCGGCAATCCCGATGGCTCCCTCAGCAGCAGCAAAGGATTCATGTCCGGCAAGAAAGCAGAAACACTCTGTATCTTCTTCAAGCAGCATCTTTCCTAAATTTCCGTGTCCGAGTCCAACTTTACGCTGATCAGCGACGGATCCTGGAATACAGAAAGACTGAAGTCCCTCACCGATTGCTGCGGCAGCTTTGTCTGCTTTCCTGCAGTCTTTTTTGATTGCAATGGCAGCTCCTACCGTGTAAGCCCATTTTGCATTTTCAAAACAAATCGGCTGAATATTTTCAACCATTTTATATACATCTATTCCGGCAGCTTTTGTGATATCGGCACATTCTTCTATAGAACCGATTTCATATTCAGCTAACTTTGCCAGAATCTGTTTTTCTCTTCTTTCATATGATTCAAATAAAGCCATGATATTTGTCCTCCTACCTTACTCTTTTCTTGGGTCAATGATGCGAGCGGCGTCTTCAACTCGTCCATACTGTCCCTGTGCTTTTTCAAATGCAGTATTTGCATCGTCTCCGCCCTTTATGAATTCCATCATTTTTCCGAAATTCACAAATTTGTATCCAATGATTTCATCATCATCATCGAGGGCGATTCCAGTCACATATCCATCAGTCATTTCGAGGTAACGAGGACCTTTTTTCAATGTACCATACATGGTTCCAATCTGAGAGCGGAGACCTTTTCCGAGATCTTCAAGACCGGCACCTACAGGGAGACCATCCTCTGAAAATGCACTCTGGCTTCTGCCATATACAATTTGCAGAAAGAGTTCTCTCATAGCAGTGTTGATTGCATCACAAACGAGGTCAGTGTTGAGGGCCTCTAAGATTGTAAGACCTGGGAGAATTTCTGAAGCCATAGCGGCCGAATGAGTCATTCCTGAACATCCGACAGTCTCTACCAATGCCTCCTGGATAATCCCGTCCTTGACATTTAAGGTCAGCTTACAGGCACCTTGCTGAGGCGCACACCAGCCCACCCCATGTGTAAGACCGGAGATATCTTTTATTTCTTTTGCCTTTACCCATTTGGCCTGTTCCGGAATCGGAGCTGCGCCGTGATGTACACCCTGGGCAACCGGGCACATCATTTCTACTTCGTGTGAATAAATCATTCCTTTAACTCCTTTCAAAAATCAATTGATCATGTGCCGCAGAAATTGTCATTTTTGCGCACTATGTCTATTTTCTCACAAACTTCCTGTTTCGTAAAGGACTTTTTAATCCTGAATATCATTATCACGCGGTGTACGAACCATAATTCCGTTAATCTCAATTTGATCAGAAGCTTCAATCATAATATAAGGAACACCATCAATCATCCTGCTCTCAATCAACTGCGTCTTATCCGGTGCAACTTTTATGATGACATCAGGGGTTTTGATTTCGTAATTCTTCGCATTCGTCAGATTAGAGGCAACAAAACTTGCATCTTCTTCGGCTACTTCCTCATAATGTATGTCGAATTCATCCAGTTTCTCATTTTCTACTCCACTGTCTGCAAATAATTTCTTCACTTCCTGTTTGTCGAGCGTGAGTGGTTCCGGATCGTCCTTTCGTTCATCTATCAATGTGCCAAGGTTCTCATGAATATTCATAACAGTCTCAAAATCACAGGTGTTGTCCAATGTCTCTTCGATCAGAGTCTGAAAAGTCTCCTTTTGTGTTTTTGCTGAAAGTGGTGTCTGACATCCCAGCAGCTGATCAATAATATCGCTTTGTAGAACTTCAGGATTTTTAGCATGGTATAGCAGATTATGGATATCTGGTGTTCGGTCATCGAGTGCAGGGAAGAGAAATCCGATATCCGGTGTATCTACCAGCCAGTCCTGTATTCTGTTTTCCATGTGATTTGTTTTTGAATTATAGCACAGACCCGGTTTTGAAAGTTTTACCGGGCAAATACTGCAGAGAATAAAGTTATAGACATAATCGGAAGCGTCATCCATATCCAGATTGTCAGATGCACGTCCGGGAATATCGTAAGCTCCGTGGATCAAAATAATATAATAATTTTCTCCATAGATATATGTATCCATCACTTTCTGATAGAATTCCTCGACGAGTTCATCACTTTTCAGTTCGCTGTCCCGAAGCTTTAACAGAAATTCCTGGGTTCCTCCTTCCATTTCCTGATCAAGAGGGAATTCCATGTTTATGATATTTTTTCCAATTGATCCGGACAGAGTTTTCCTGAAAATATTAAAGTACTTAAACATTTCCTCTTCGGGAAGAGAGAGAAATGCATCCTTCATCTTCATTCTCTGATTTTTCTCTGCATCCACGTAGCATCCACAAATCCTTGTAATCGCACAGTGTGTTGGCGTGAATAATTTCTTGATTTCGCTGATGTCCTTTTTGTTCATCAAAAATATCCGTCAGGATATACCCGTCTCCTGGGACGGGAAGGAATGCAAACGTCACATCCTGATCCTGTTTTCCTTTCTGTATTTATGCATGAAACTACTCATATTAATGGCTATCTTTTCTCTACAATATCATCTGCGCTTTTGAAGATGCTATTTTCTGGAACCACACCGCGTACGCTGGATAGTGGATAGATATTGGTGTTTCTGCCAATTACAGTACCGGGGTTTAGGACGCTTCCACATCCAACTTCTACATGGTCGCCAAGCATTGCGCCAAATTTTTTCAGTCCTGTCTCTATTTGCTCCCCTCCATTTTTTACAACCACGAGTTTCTTATCTGACTTTACATTGGAGGTGATGCTTCCGGCTCCCATGTGCGATTTATAGCCTAAAATAGAATCCCCGACATAGTTATAATGTGGAACCTGAACTTTGTTAAACAAGATGACATTCTTAAGCTCCGTAGAGTTTCCTACAACAGCCCCCTCTCCAACGATTGTATTTCCACGGATAAACGCTGACTGGCGGATCTCAGCGCCCTTACCGATGATACAAGGACCCGTAATAGAAACCGTTTTCGCGATCACAGCATCCCTGGCAATCCAGATATCATCGCCCTTTTTTTCATATTCGTCTCCGGGGAGTGTTGGACCAAGTTCCAGGATAAAATCGTGGATTCTTGAAAGTACTTCCCAGGGATAAGTAACACCTTGAAAAATATTCTTTGCTATTGTTTCATCAAGGGTATAAAGTTTTTCAATCATCAAACTGCTCATTGAAAATCTCCTTCTAATTTTTTTATATTTGATAGGAATTTCTGAGATTATTTCGTCTGTTTCTTTGGAGTCTTGTAATTGGCTGCAGCTCTGTCAAAACAGCGTCTTAAAGGAGCCTCATTCTTAAGACCAATAACATTCTTTGTATGTCTCGTCACAAAACTCTCGAGTTTCGTCATATACTCGTCTGAGGAAATATTGCCCTCGGCAACATAGGTCAGACCCTTTTCCCAACTTGCAGTAAGTTCCGGATTCAAAAGAGAGCGAATGGATGCATTGACCACATCAAAGATCATCTCACCTTGCAGGGTTGGTGTGATAACCTGTGTCTTTTTATTTAACGCAAGATACTTGATAGAAAACAATTTCTTGAGTATTTCCGCTCTGGTTGCACTAGTTCCGATCCCGCTTCCTTTGATCTGAGCTCTCAGTTCTTCATCTTCAATTAATTGTCCTGCATTCTCCATTGCAAGAATCATCGAGCCGGAAGTATAGCGTTTTGGCGGAGAAGTCTCCCCCTCCTTGACATTGAATTCCCGGATTGGAAGAACAGCGCCTTTTTTTAGCTTTGACAGTGTATCCACAAGAATCTGGTCTTTTGTCAAATCCTGAGCTTTATACTTCGTAACTTTCAGGTATCCTTCATCTTTTAAAACTTTAAAGTTAGAAAAAAAACGTTCTCCATCTTTACTAATCGTCAGGGATGCTTTCTGATAGACAGCCGGGGGATAAAAAACTGCCAGAAACCTTCTCACAATGACTTCATAAACATTTTGGGACAATCCAGAAAGATGATTGAGATTTTGTAGTCCCTGTCCGGTGGGGATAATCGCATAATGATCTGTAATCTGTTTGTCATTGGTGTAACGGGTTTTTTCGATCTTTTTATAGCTTTCGCTTTTCTGAATATCTTTAAGATATGGCTCTGCAAGCGGATATTTCATCAGTCCATTGAGGTTTTTTGAAATTTCCTTCGCCACAGCACTGGAAAGTACGCGGGCATCTGTTCTTGGATAAGTGACCAGTTTCTTCTCATAAAGTTCCTGAACAATCTGAAGTGTCTGATCCGGGCTAATCTTAAAAAGTCTCGCACATTCATTCTGAAGTTCCGCAAGGTTGTATAAAAGAGGTGGATTCTTGTTCTCCCTCTTTCGTTCGATTTTCTCAAGTACCCCCTCAAGCGGAAGGTTTTCCTGCATCTGTTCGATTAGATACTGTGCATCCTTTTTTTCTTTAAATCCGTTCTCCTTATAAAGAAGAGGGGAGTTAAAATATCTGCTTCCCTTGACAGCGCGCCATTCGCCTTCAAAATGTGTCCCGGCGATCTCAATGCCTGCAAGTACTCTGTAAAAAGGCGTTTTTACAAAATCTCTGATCTCCCGTTCGCGCCTGACTACCATTCCCATAACACAAGTCATGACTCTTCCCACAGAGATAGCTTTATATTTTCCACCCAGATAATTCGTGACAGAGCTTCCGTATTTTAGGGTTAAGACGCGGGAAAAATTAATTCCCATGAGATAATCTTCCTTTGCACGCAGAAAAGCAGCTTCCGACAAATGATCATACTCACTTAGATCCTTAGCCTCTCGGATGCCCCGAAGAATCTCCTCCTCTGTCTGTGAGTCAATCCACACACGCTTTCTCTTCTTATCTTTCACGCCTGCCATCATTTCCACCAGACGATAGATATATTCCCCTTCGCGTCCGGAATCCGTACAGACATAGATCGTATCAATGTCTTCACGATTCAATAGTCCGCCTACAATTTTAAATTGTTTGGACACCGATGGAATGATTTCGTATTTAAAATTATCCGGCAAAAAAGGAAGAGTATCAAAACTCCACCTTTTATATTTTATATCATATTTTTCCGGGTAGCTCATAGTGACCAAATGCCCTACACACCATGTCACCACAAAATTCTCGGATTCTACATATCCATCTCTTCTGCCCATGTTTTCTTTTAAAGCCTTCGCAAATTCCTGCGCAACACTGGGCTTCTCAGCTATGTATAACGATTTACTCATGTTTGTACCTAATTCTAATCTCCAGTATCATATTCCTCATCATTCATCGGCACTCATTTTGCGGAGTGGAAGTGCAAGTAATACGGAACCACCGATGATATTTCCTATTGTAACGATAAACATGCTTCGTAATATCAATGGAATGGACAATCCCGGAACTAGAAAAAATGCAGTCACAAATGTCGCCATATTTGCGACACAGTGTTCCAGACCAGAAATAACAAATCCTGAAATACAGATTGTAATCATCAGAAACTTTGCAGCCTCATCCCTGCATTTCATCCCACAGGCAACTGCCAGGCAGACAAAGAAATTACATAGTACTGCTTTGAAAAACATCTGGCCGGCGGGCAAGGTCAGTTTGTTCTGTACATACCCGGCAAAATAGTCACTTGTTCCGGAGGCACCAGAAGCAACAAAAATCAGAGAAAATATGAAACATCCCACAAAATTACCGATATAACTGACCAGCCATACTTTACCAAGCTGGCCTGGCGTAACTGATTTATCATACGCTCCGAAGGCCATAACCAGATTGTTTCCCGTAAAAAGTTCTCCTCCGAGAAACACAATTAAAAGCACCGCAATTGAGAAGACAAGTCCGCCCAACACTTTTCCCCAAGCAGGATCAACGTCTTTGAAGATATTTCCGATCACATTATTATAGATCATGGCAGCAGCAATAAAAAATCCTGCCATAATTGCACGGATAAAGTATTTTCCGGGATGTGTCTTCAGCAAATCCGCCTTTGATATGGCAGCATTCGAAAAAAGTTTTACATTCTCATAAGGCATAAATATTCGCCCTCTCCTTCTGTTCTGTTACAGATCAGATTTTATTTTTTTTCTATATATCCCTTTGCAGTCAGTGTCTCGGCGCAAAGAATTGCACCGCCGGCCGCACCTCTAACTGTATTGTGAGACAAGCCGACAAACTTCCAATCATATATGGTGTCTTTACGAAGACGGCCTACCGATATTCCCATGCCATTTTCATAGTCAACATCTATTCTGACCTGAGGGCGATCATCCTCATCCATATAGCGAATAAACTGCTTCGGTGCTCCTGGGAGATTCAGTTCCTGCGGAAGCCCTGTGAAGTTATTTATTCTGTCGATCAGCTGGTCTTTTGTCGGATTCGTGCGGAATTTGACGAATACCGCCGCCGTGTGTCCGTTCAAAACAGGAACACGGATACACTGACTCGTAATAACTGGCTCACTGGCTTTTTCAATTCTGCCGCCCAACACTTTTCCCCAGAGACGCAGCGGTTCAAGCTCAGACTTTTCTTCCTCTCCGCCGATATAGGGAATAATGTTTCCTTCCATTTCCGGCCAGTCCTTAAAAGTCTTTCCTGCACCGGAGATTGCCTGATAAGTTGTAACGACAACTTCGTATGGTTCGAATTCCCTCCATGCTGTCAGCACTGGAGCATAGCTTTGAATCGAACAGTTTGGTTTCACTGCTATAAATCCACGCTTTGTACCCAATCTTTCTTTTTGAGAAGAGATTACAGCAAAGTGCTCTGGATTAATCTCAGGTACAACCATCGGAACATCCGGCGTCCATCTGTGTGCACTGTTGTTAGACACAACGGGTGTCTCAGCCTTGGCATAAGCCTCTTCAATAGAACGAATCTCTTCTTTTGACATATCAACAGCGGAAAAAACAAAATCAACAGATGAAGCGACCTGCCGAATGTCATTGACATCGACTACGATCAGATTTTTTACCTCCTCTGGAATCAAAGTATCCATCTTCCATCTTCCTGACACAGCCTCTTCATAGGTTTTTCCGGCACTTCTAGGGCTCGCCGCAACACATGACACTTCAAACCACGGATGATTTTCAAGCAATGATATGAATCGCTGACCAACCATACCGGTTGCACCAAGTATGCCTACCTTTAATTTTTCCATTGAATATTACCTCGATTCTTTCCAGTTTTTCCTAAGATATAATTTATTTTCTCTGATAACAGCTTCCATTGCCTGTGCTCCGGGCGCTCCGATGGTATTGCGGCGTTCTACACAGTTCTTCATGCTGATTGCTTCATAGATATCGTCTTCGAACGCAGGGCTGATCGCCTGATATTCTACAAGAGTCATATCGTCCAGAGAAATCTGTTTTTCAATACAGTGCAGGACAAGCTGCCCCACAATTCCATGTGCATCGCGGAAAGGAATGCCTTTTTTTACCAAGTAGTCCGCTGCATCTGTCGCATTCGTAAATCCTTTTTTGGCTGAATCCGCCATCTTATCTGTACGAAAATTCATGGTGGAAAGCATTCCGTTGAAAAGCTGCAGACAATTTTTGACTGTGTCAATGGCATCAAAGACCATCTCCTTATCTTCCTGCATATCTTTATTATATGCAAGAGGAATTCCCTTCATGGTTGTAAGAACAGATATGAGAGCCCCATATACGCGCCCTGTTTTTCCTCTCACCAGCTCGGCAATATCCGGATTTTTTTTCTGCGGCATGATGGAACTTCCCGTGCTGTAGGCATCATCAATTTCCACAAACTGGTATTCATTGGTGTTCCAAGTGATAATTTCCTCAGAGAATCTCGAAAGATGCATCATAATTGTAGATAATGCAGACAGTAATTCAATCAAATAGTCACGATCTGAAACCGAATCCATGCTATTTTTAGTGGGACCGTCAAATCCCAGAAGACTGGCTGTATATTCACGGTCCAAGGGATACGTGGTCCCCGCAAGAGCTCCTGATCCCAAGGGACACAGGTTCATCCTGTGATATATATCATGCATGCGTCCCCGGTCTCTTTTAAACATCTCAAAATAGGCTCCCATATGGTGAGACAGAGTAACCGGCTGTGCTTTCTGCAGATGGGTAAATCCCGGCATATAGGTATGAAGATTTTTCTCCATGATGTTTTCAATCGTTTCGAGCAGTTTTTTTAGACGACCGTCTAATTCGTCAATTTCATCTCTGACATATAACTTCATATCCAGTGCAACCTGATCATTGCGGCTTCGGCCGGTATGCAGTTTCTTTCCGGCATTCCCGATGCGACGTGTCAGATTTTCCTCGACAAAACTATGGATATCTTCATATTCATCGGTAATCTCTAACTTTTTTGATTTCACATCACATAAAATCTCCTGAAGGCCCGAGACAATATCTTCTCCCTCTTTTTCTGTGAGAATTTTCTGCTTTGCAAGCATTTGCGCATGCGCGATACTTCCACGAATATCCTGTTCACAGAGCTTTTTGTCAAATCCAATTGACGCATTAAAATCATATACGAGTTGATCCGTTTCTTTTGTGAAACGGCCTCCCCATAACTGTGCCATAGTAGTTCCTCTTTTCTGTTCGCTTTTCATAATTTTATCATTTACGCTTCCATACGTCAATTGTCATATGAAAATAATAATTTCATCGTGAATAGACACATCCGCAAAAATTTTGGCGATAAAGATGATACTCCTTAGATAATTCTAAGGAACGCTTATACCCATCCTTTTTCTTAAAGTCAGAGTTCAGATAAGAAACCTTCAGTTCTTCTTGTAATTTCTCACCAATTTCATTTAATTTTCTGGCATTTTTCATGGGACTAATCGATAAGGTTGTCGTAAAATAATCGCATCCTGATTTTTTTGCCTGCAAAGCTGCCTCACGAAGTCTTAACTCGTAACACTTAAAACATCGCACCCCTCCCTCAGGTATATCTTCCATACCTGAGGCCATATCAAAAAATTTCTTCGGTTCATAATTTCCCTCCATAAAATGAACCGGATATTTTGTTGGCATTTCTGAAATAAGACGCTTTTGTTCAAGAACCCTGGTATGATATTCTTCTTCGGGATAAATATTGGGATTATAATAGAATAAAGTAATCTGAAAATAATTCGAAAGATATTCCAATACATAACTGCTGCATGGGGCACAGCAGCTGTGCAGCAGAAGTCTGTGTACTTCTCCCCTCTTCTGATGCTGCTCAATTACACACTCCAGTTCTTTTTGATAATTTCTGTCATTTGGCATAAGGCGTCACCGGCCCTTCCTTCCAATCTGCTGACCCATTAAAACCTTTGTTTCTATATGCTTTTTTGAATTTGATAAGATGTCCTGATCAGGAACAACTCTTTTTTTAGTGGTCAAAAGTATAATTGTGGAACCTCCGAATGCGAAATTTCCCTTTTCCCCGCCCCTGTGTACTTTTGCGGCCTCATCATTATTTTCAATTTTTCCGACCAACATAGCACCAACTTCCATCATTAGGACAGTCCCAAAATTTTCTGATTTCAACAAAGAATACTCCCTGGTATTTTCTTTGTAGATCGGATAATAATCATTGGCAACAGGATTAACTGTATGAAAAACCCCAAAAATCTTATAATTGTTTGATTTTATTCCGTCATCCACATAGATATATCTGTGATAATCATCTACTGACAGCCGTAGAATCCAGGCATAGCCGCCTTCGAATTTCTTAGCCAGATTTTTGCTCTTCAGGAGACCATGAAGTGTATATACCGTCTGTTTTATATAGAAACTGCTGTCCTTCGTGATTTTACAGACAGTTACTCTCCCGTCACAAGGACTGATGAAACTGGATTTTTCTTCCGCAAATGGACGATATTGTTTTTTGACACGCCTTGTAAAAAAATCGTTGAATGACTGATACTTCTCCGCTTCATATTGAGACAATTCTATATGATTCTTTCTGACAAAATAAGGGACAAAAAATGCCGATATCCGGGTCGTCATCAGCCATCCTCCTATTTTTGAAAAGGTCTGAGTCACCATCGGCCGAATCAAAATCCTTGTGAGTGCATGACCATACAGGAATTCCAGAAAATGATCCTGTCTCAGGTTATCATTACATATATTTCCCTTTCTGTCAATTGTCATGCTCACAAACCAACCCTTCTATCCCAGCGAAACAGTACCCCCAGCACTGCAATTGCTACAATTCCTACGATCAGTGACAACTCTTTGTTAGTTGGCTTTCGAAACTTAAAATCTGTGACGAAAAGAATTGCAATCACAAGAACCATAATATGTAAAACAATAATAAAAAATCCATGAAGCAACGGCGAAAGCAGATAAGCCAAAGGCAGTGCTACCGCCATCGATGTAATAGGTAATCCATGATAACAAGGCTTTACGTCCTTTTTGGCAGCATCATCTTCCTCTGCAAGAACATTAAAAAAGCCCAGACGGATCACTCCGGCAAGTCCATAAAAGATTAAAATAATCATACTGTAAATATGTTTCATTCCCAGGCTGTAGCACAGAACAATGGGAAAGGCCCCGAAACAGACCACATCACACAGCGAGTCAATTTGAATACCAAAGCTTTTTTCTTCCCTTGTCCGGTCCTTTTTAGTCCTTGCTATTTTTCCGTCAAACATATCACATAATCCAGAAAATGCCAGACAGAAGATCGCCCATCTGAAATGCCCCGTTATAGCACAAAAGATTCCGCTGATCGATGAAGCGAAACTAATATATGTAAGTATCACGGTATAGTCATAAAAACCGATCATTATATTTTTCCTCAACTTTCTTCTCATTCGTTTTGTTGTAACCCCTGGGAAACAATCTCAGTGTGGCTGCATCAAATAATTTCCCATATATAACGGAAATTTTACTATGTCTCCCGATTCGGAAACAGATTTCGGCAAGCAATACACCCCCCGCCACATCGATAAGAACATGCTGCTTCGTAGTTAATGTGGAGATAAATACAAGGATCGCCGCCACAAAAGAAAATGCACGATACCATAGAGGTATTTTTTGATTTCCCCGGATTCCTATAAAGCAGAACCAACTCACCAGACAGTGTATGGATGGAAATAGATTCGACGCCGTATCCACAGAATACAAAAAGGACATGGCCAAGTTCCAGAATCCACTTTCACTTAGGACTGGTCTCGTATTCGTAGTCGGAAAGAACAGAAAAAAGATCAGACATATCACACGTGAGAGGACATCTCCGGCAAAGAACTGGTAAACCGAATTTTTATCCTGTCTGGCAATCAGGATATAGTTTACTGCCCAAAACAAGTAACATCCAAAATATATAAGCAGTGTCCATGGGATGAATGGCAGTTTCTCATCCAGTGAACTCTCAATATTATGGTGATACCAGTTTTGTGTAATCAGTTTGGAACCCCCATATATCAGGTTGTTAAATAAAAAAGAGAAAATCACTGGCAGAAATCCATAATCCGGCATCATCCGCGTTATCAGTTTTCGTATCTTATTCATGTTGTTCTAACCTCGTTTTCTTAACTTACTCAGTATATCAACAACAAGTTCTTTACTCAAGAGTTTTTTATAAATCTTAAAAAAGAATTAATACGTTTCAATCATAAGAGTCAAAAGGTCTTGCATAAAGGGTATTGTCACTAGCCTTTCATAATATGCATATCTTAACATATATAGAACAATACGTTTTATAATAAATGCACGGGGAGGTAATACATGGAACCACTATTAGAGTTAAAAAATATATGCTTTTCTTATCATAGCATGGAAGGTGAAACAAAAGCCCTCACCGATATCAATTTTACAGTAGAGGAAGGCGAATTTGTTGCTGTTGTCGGCCCCAGTGGATGTGGTAAAAGTACGATTCTGAACCTGATCTCTGGTTTAATTGAACCAGAATCCGGTTCAATTTTTATTAAAGGAAAACCACTTAAAAAGTCCGAAATCAATATCGGATACATGCTGCAAAAGGACCACCTCTTTGAATGGAGAACGATCTATCGAAACGTGATATTAGGTTTGGAAATCCAAAAAAAATTAAACAGCGAAACAAAAGCAAAGGTTGATGAAATGCTAAAGACCTATGGACTGGATGAATTCCGCGATGCCAGACCATCACAACTATCCGGAGGAATGCGTCAAAGAGCGGCTCTGATCCGCACATTAGCTCTTGAACCTGCACTTCTATTACTTGATGAACCTTTTTCGGCTTTAGATTATCAAACGAGATTATCCGTCGCAGATGATATCGGTCAAATTCTAAAAGCGCAGAAAAAAACCGCGCTGCTTGTCACACACGATATTTCGGAGGCGATCAGTATGGCAGATCATGTCGTTGTACTTTCCAGCCGGCCTGCGATCGTAAAATCAATCATTTCAATAGATATGGGAATTGAAAACCGGACGCCGATGACCTCGAGAAATGCACCGGCATTTAAGAACTATTTCAACAAGATATGGAAGGAGTTGAATGATCATGAAAATGAAGACGTGTACCGCACAGGAAGCATATCTTAAAAAACAGCTCTCCAGAAAATACCAGATACGTTTCTTCCGCATCTTCCTGCTGCTGGCTTTTATCCTCCTCTGGCAATGTGCTTCAGATCTTGGATGGATTGACTCCTTTATCTTCAGCAGTCCGGTAAAAGTGGTCAGGACGTTTTATAATATGGTGAAAGAACACAGCCTTTTTTTGCATATCGGCGTGACCTTGGCTGAGACATTAATCAGTTTTGCTCTGACGATTATATTTACAGTTGTAACTGCGGTCTGCCTTTGGCTCTTCCCCAGATTTGCAGATGTCATGGAGCCCTATCTGGTCGTACTGAACTCGCTTCCAAAATCAGCCCTTGCACCACTACTGATTGTCTGGCTGGGAGCTAATATGAAGACAATCATTATCGCAGGGATGTCTGTCGCACTATTTGGATCAATCATCAGTCTATATCAGGGGTTTCAGGAGGTCAGTCAGGAAAAGATGAAACTGATCTATACACTTGGCGGTAAAAAGTATGAAGTATTGACAAAGGTAGTCCTTCCTGCCTCCACTCCTTATCTGCTGAGCGCATTAAAAGTTGATATCGGTCTTTGTCTGGTAGGTGTCATCATAGGTGAATTTATCGGTGCAAGACAGGGTCTTGGATATCTGATCATCTACTCCAGCCAGGTTTTTAAGCTTGACTGGCTTATCCTTTCCATCATTATTCTCTGCGCAATTGCTATGATTCTATATCAGGGCGTCTGCTTCATAGAAAAGTGGTACAATGACAAAAAGTAAATGAGGAACCTATCATTCTGGTATTCTCCAATAAAAAAGGAGTGTGTGCAGGAAATATAACTGCCACACTCTCCTTCTATGCTTAGATCGTATCTGTAAAGAACTCACAAATCTCGTCGTATCCCTCCATATTGAGTTGTTCTTTCTGGAACTTTTTATTTTTTTTCATCATACAAACCTGAACAGATATCCCTGATTCGCGCTCCTTCGAAGCTTTTTCCAGAATCTCTGTCATCTGCGCAGAAGGCATATTCTTCTCTATCAGGTAAGCCTTTTTAACGGACGCGTCTGGAATTTTAAATTCTCTTTCCATCAGAAGCATTATGATACGTTCAAAGCCAATAGAAAAACCACATGCAGGAACTTTGTTACCCGTGAACTTTGCTATCATCTCGTCATAACGTCCGCCTCCGCCGACTGAGCCTCCGAATTCATCCATAGAAATTTCAAAAATTGTTCCAGTATAATAGGACATTCCCCGAACAAGTGTCGGATCAAATGCAATTTTAAAACTGGCACTTTTTAATGTATCCACAGTTTCTATAATCGCAGTAAGGCCTTCTACAACCTCTTGTTCCAGAAATTCACCCAGTGTCTCCTTGATATATTTAACGCCTGAAATATCCTCGGTTACATTTTGAAATAAATTCATATATTTGGAGACGGAATTGTGATCAAATCCCTCTTTTTTTAATTCTTCTTCAACACCATCAGGGCCAATTTTATCCATCTTATCCAGAATAATAAAAACTGTGTCGTAGGTATCTTCATCAAATCCGCTATAGTCTGCCATTGCCTTTAAGATTCGGCGATCATTAATACGGATTGTAAAATTCTTAAAATCTAGCTTTCCAAGCAATGTTGTAGTGGCCAATATGAGCTCAATTTCAGCCAGATTGCCCGGCTCGCCAAGTATATCGAGATCGCACTGCATAAACTGACGAAAGCGGCCTCTTTGCGGCCGATCAGCTCTCCAGACATTACCCATCTGCAATGCTTTAAAAGGGCTTGGAAGTTCATTTGCGTGATTCGAATAGTAGCGGCTTAGTGGAACAGTGAGATCATAACGCAGACCCTCATCTGTCAAGTCAAACTCGCTTTTAGCCTCATTGATCTTTAATTTCTTCCCTCTCTTTAATATTTTAAAGATTAGTTTCTCATTCTCACCACCCTGCTTGCTGTTTAGATTCGCCAGATGTTCCACACAGGGAGTTTCAATTGAAGAAAATCCAAATGTTCCGTATGTTTCTTTAATCAGACGAATTACATAATCCCGTATTTCCATCTCAAAAGGCAGGATATCTTTCATTCCAGTCACTGGTTTTTTCTTTAATGTCATTATTTAAAATCTCCTCTCTCGTCAACGGCTAGGTCACCTAATATGACCCTTTTCCGATTGTTTTCATGTATTACTCTTTGAAACGCCAGAAATATTTGTATGTCGAAGTTTCGGATATCTTCCACCATGAATTTGACAGCTGTTTCCGGATCAAAGGCTTTTCGATATGGCCTGTCAGAAGTCAGAGCACAGTAGACATCGCATACACGCAGGATTCGGGCGCCATAAGGTATCTCGTCCCCAAATAGATGATCGGGGTAACCACTTCCATCGTAGTTCTCATGATGATGCAGGACACACTGTGAAATAAAATCAGAATACCCTTGTCTCTCTACCACTTTATAGCCCTCAACCGGGTGCATACGTACAATTTTCATCTCTTCAACAACCAGTGGCTGATCATCAATTTCTTTTTCGAGAACAATTTTTCCAATGTCATGAAGGAATCCCGCTACTGCCAGTTCCTGACAATTTGAATTACTGTATCCCAGTTTTTCTGCAACATCATAAGCCAAGTTACTGACTTCACAGCCATGTGATATCTGCTCTGTCAGAGAATACTGGAGCATATTTCTGCGGTATTTACTGTGTTGATATTTCCTTGATTCCGGCTTCTTTTCGTTTAAGCATTTCATCGATTCTCTCCACGTAATTCTTCAAATCTTTAACATTTTCGGCACGTAACGTCCGCCTGCCGCCCTGGAAGACAAATTTTGTGGATGCACCTGCTCCTGCAGCCATAATGGTTTGTTTTTCTTCCATAATCAGTATATTGTATATACCTTCCTTGTCAAGTTTCGCATAACCTACATTTTCAAAATTTCCGGCGATATCCTTTTGGCGATAAAGATAGTAGGGATCCATATCCATCCCATACGCACAGTCCGCAGTCATCTGCATAATTTCCTGACTGTTTTCAAACGAGATTTCATCATACATATCTTTAAACAAATTCAGCCTCGCTGCTCGTTTAAGCGCGAGAGAGTGAATCGTAAGGCTGTCAGGATTCATCGCTTTAATCTGTTTTAATGTCCGGGAGACCTGCTCCTTATGCTCGCCCGGCAGACCTACGATCAAATCCATATTGATGTTGTCAAAGCCCATCTCGCGTGCCAGATTATATTTTGATATGATATCCTCCACGGTATGACGTCTGCCAATCAGATCCAGTGTTTCCTGATTCATCGTCTGCGGATTAATTGAAATTCGTGTCACCGGATACCGCTTAAGAATCATAAGCTTTTCTCTGGTGATGGTATCTGGTCTGCCTGCCTCAACCGTGAATTCTTTTACTCCTTTCATAGGAAATATACTTTGAATAAATCTAAGAAGTCTCTCCAGCTGATCAGGAGAAAGCGTCGTTGGTGTTCCCCCGCCAATATAAATTGTATCGCAGGAACGCCCTTTCATCTTAGACGCAATGAATTTTAACTCTTTGCATAATGCATCCAGATAAGATTCTACCATATAATTCCACTGGCTCATCGGATGTGAACCAAAAGAACAATACAGACAAATTGACGGGCAGAATGGAATCCCGACATAAAGACTATATCCATCTTTATAGTTGAATTTGTTCAATAGTTCTCTCTCTTTGTTGGCAACTGTAATTGCCAATGCGATTTTATCCGGGCTGATGCCATAAGTATCCCGCATAAGAGTAGCTGCCTCAACGTTTGTCTTCCCATCCTCCAGCATTCCCATCACAATCTTGGATGGTCTGATTCCAGTCAAATCGCCCCAGGGCAGCTCCCTTTTAGTAATCTTTGCCAATGCTTTATAGACAAGTTTCTTGACATAGTTTTTTCGTTCTCTTCGATCCGCCTGTGCAGATATCCGCGTAATCGTTCTGCTGATCTCCTGATCTCGTTCAAATACAAGGAAGGTAATAGAACTCTCTTCATATATTACCTGATATTGATAAGAATAATCACTGTCGGGCAGTTCGTCTCCCTCATACCATATCCTGATGGTACTTCCGGGATAAAATGC
This sequence comes from Blautia liquoris, assembly GCF_015159595.1. Classification (NCBI taxonomy): domain Bacteria; kingdom Bacillati; phylum Bacillota; class Clostridia; order Lachnospirales; family Lachnospiraceae; genus Blautia; species Blautia liquoris. The sequence continues at coordinate 1,735,031 of NZ_CP063304.1, forward strand.
ACGGATCAGAGAATAGATATCATATTCAAATTCTCTTTTGTTCAATTTCAGACTAAGATTAAGCAAGAGGGTTGTACCTCTTTTCAACAGAGATCTCTGTCGTCTGACCATGCCCCGGATAAACTTTTGTATTATCTGGAAGTATTGTAAGAAGACGTGAGATACTCTCGCGCATCTGCTGCATACTTCCCGTCAAAAGATCTGTTCTGCCATAACTTTCTGCAAATAAAGTATCACCGGAAAATAGTATTCCCTCTTCAGAAAGATAGAAGCAGATGCTCCCCTTTGTATGACCGGGCGTATGAAGTACAACAATACGAATCCCTGCAAGATTCAGTTCTTCCTCGTCACTCACAAGGAAATCAGCCTTCATTGAATATGCACTTGCCCAGGCGGCCGAGAGATTATTCTTGGCACTTTCTAAAACCTCCTGTTCCTGTTCACAGGCATAGACAGGAATATGATACTTTTCTTTCAATTCTTCGGCTGCCATCATATGATCAAAATGACCATGAGTCAGTAGGATTGCAGTTGGTATTGCCTGCACCTTTTGTATCTGATTTTCGATATCGCCAGCCTGTGCAGCAGGATCTATGATAAGAATCTCTCTGTTTTTTTTATTCATAACCAAATAGCAATTTGTATCTATCTTTCCCAATATGAGAGTTTTAATTACTATATCTGACATTGTATTATCCTTTCGAGCGTTCTATATCTATTACGCCGCTTACCTGGCGAATTTTCTCTATCAGACTGTTCAATTCTTCTTTTCCTCTGACAAAAAAAGTCATATCGACGGTAGCCTGTCCCTGCTTGTTAGTACTGACATTGATTTTTGAGATATCAATTTTTCGTTCCATAAATAATTTTGACAGATCCACCAGAAGTCCTGAACGGTCAAAAGCATACACATTAATTTCGACTGCATACATTTGGTTATTTGCACTGCCAGACTCCCATTCCGCATCGATCAGTCTTTCACGTTCAGACTCCGGAAGATTCAGTATATTAATACAGTCGGTCCTGTGAATTGTGATGCCTCGTCCTCTTGTTACGAACCCCACAATTTCGTCTCCCGGAATGGGAGAACAGCATTTTGAAAATCTGACAGAGACATCATGCGTACCGCTTACAACGATTCCAGCTTTCGATTTCGATACCGGAACTTCTATGATTGTGTCTTCGTTTGTACTTTTCAGTACATCATCATCGGAAATTTTTGTCTGATTTTCCTTATCATAAACATCAATCAGCTTATTTATGACCTGTCCTTCTTTCAGACCTCCATGTCCGACAGCGGCCAGCACAGAATCCCAGTCCCTAAAGCCGTACTTTCGTATGACGGCATTCATATAATTCGATTTTAGATAAACACCAAGATTTTTTCCTTTAATCTTGGCATAGCCATTAAGCATCTCCTTGCCTTTTAGGATGTTGTCCACTTTCAACTGAGCTTTAAACCATTGATTAATCCGATTTTTTGCCTGTGAGCTTTTTACAATCTTAAGCCAGTCTCTGCTGGGGCCTTTTGAATTCTGAGAGGTGATAATTTCCACACGATCACCATTCCTCAACTCATATTCAATCGGAACCAGCTTTCCATTCACTCTTGCACCAACCATCTTATTGCCGACTGCGGAGTGTATGGTATATGCAAAATCAATAGGACAGGAACCGCTGGGTAAAGTCTTGACATCGCCGGCCGGTGTAAAACAATAGACATTGTCGGAGAATAAATCAAGATCACTCTTGAGCAGACTCATGAATTCTTTGTTGTCTGACATGTCCTGCTGCCATTCCAGAATCTGGCGAAGCCAACTCAGTTTTTCTTCCTCCTGTTCAGGGCCTGTCTTGTTTCCATCTGATGCCTCTTTATACTTCCAATGGGCTGCAATACCATATTCCGCAATCCGGTGCATCTCAAAAGTACGAATCTGAATTTCGAAAGGCTGTCCGTTCGGTCCAATCAAAGTCGTATGAAGTGACTGGTACATATTTGGCTTAGGCATCGCAATATAATCTTTAAAACGCCCGGGAATCGGCGTATACATCTCATGAATCACACCTAACGCCGCATAACAGTCTTTGACAGTCTCCACAATAATACGAACAGCAAAAAGATCATATATCTGATCCAGCGTCTTGTTCTGATTCACCATCTTTTTATAAATACTGAAAAAGTGCTTAATTCTGCCGCTTACCTGTCCATCAATTCCCGCTTCTTCAATGTGATGTTTTACTTCCCGAACGATTGCATCGACATACTTTTGACGCTCTCCTCGTTTCATATCCACTTTTTCAACCAGATCATAATATGCCTCTGGTTCCAGATATTTCAAAGACAGATCATCCAGCTCAACTTTAATCTTGGAAATTCCAAGTCGCTGTGCAATAGGAGCATAGATATCCATTGTCTCACGGGCCTTTTCCCTTTGTGTTTCTAACGACCAGTATTTTGCCGTCCTCATGTTGTGAAGACGGTCGGCCAGTTTTACCAGTATCACCCGGATATCTTTTGCCATAGCCAGAAACATCTTGCGAAGGTTCTCAGCTTGCTCCTCAACTTTGTCAGCTGCGTAGCTGAGTTTACCAAGTTTCGTCACACCATCGACGATCAGAGCTACTTCATCGCCAAATTCTTTTCTAAGCTCATCAACTGTCATAACCGTGTCTTCTACAACGTCATGGAGAAGTCCGGATACAATACTTTCCTTGTCAAGTTCCAAGTCTGCAAGTATCACAGCAACACACAGAGGATGGATGATGTACGGCTCACCGGATTTTCTCTTTTGATCTTTATGTGCCTCGCTGGCCATCTCATAGGCTTTCTGGATCATGCTGATATCCGCCGATGGATGATACTTTCTAACACTGGAAATAAGCTCCTGATAGATTAACTCGGGGCTTGTAAAATCTTCTACGGCCTTTACATTCGCATCTGCCGCCGCGATTTCTTTTTGTAATTTTTCCTTTTCCATCATTTTTGCGTCTTTGTCCATATATTTCCTCACTTATGCTGAAAAGGCACTGTGCAGGATGGATACAGCTGATCCGCTCCATACACAATGCCAAAATTATTTCCCTTCATAACGTATTACAGAAGCAACATCATAACCTTTGAGTTTATCTCTTCCCTTTAATCCGGCTAACTCCATAAGAAATATAATCTTTTCTACCTTGGCCCCCTGTTGTTCAACCATCTTTGCACATGCCTCGATAGTTCCGCCTGTTGCAATTAAATCATCTACCAGTACAACTCGCTGGCCGGGTTTAATATCATCCTTATGCATCTCTATCGTTGCCGTACCATATTCAAGATTATAAGTCCGGCTAATTGTCTCACGAGGAAGCTTCCCTTTTTTTCGAATCGGTACAAATGGCTTGTGAAGATTGTAAGCGATAGGTACACCAAATATAAAACCTCTTGACTCTGTTCCCACGATCACATCAAAGTCCACTCCTTCCAGCAGATTCTGAAGCTCATCTATAGCCAGCTTAAGTCCGTCCGCATCCTGAAGGATACTTGTTACATCACGAAATATAACACCCGGTTCTGGAAAATCCGGGATACTTAGTACATAATCTTCTAATTTTTTCATTTAAGCTCCTCATCATCCATTCGACAACTATTGCCGATTTGTCATGATACCAGGGTCAAAAGGTCCTGCGTTTCATGCTCATCTTGTCATTATGTTACAAATTATATCATTTTTTTCCGGTATAATCAATAGGGCATTGAGGCACTATTGGTAGTTTATCACTGTAATCTGAAGGCTTTCCCGTCCCCTGAATTGATTGATTGTCGGATAGTAAGTCAGTGCCATAAGTCCATGAGTTTTGACATATTCAGCAAACTCCTCAGCTTCTCCGAAAAACACAGCATCCATAACATAGCCGTTTGTGTCGATTACCTGCATCTTGGCTACATTTTTATTCTTGCCAAATATTCGCACGCCTGTCACTTTCAATCCTTTTTGTGCAAAAAGAGGTTTCGAATTTCCCTTTCCAAACGGAGCCAGTAATTCAATTTGGCTGACCAGTTTTTTGCTGATATATGCAATCGGCATTTCGATATCAATGACCACCTTTTCCATCAGATCCGTTTCGTCAAGTGTACATACCTCATTGATTTTTTTTCGAAAGAGTGACAGATTCTCCATATCCAAGGAGAGTCCTGCCGCCATAGGATGTCCCCCAAACTTTGTCAGCAGTTCCTTGCATTTACAAAGCTCATCATACATAGAATAACTTTCGATGGAACGGCCACTTCCCTTTAAACCTTCCGTCGTTTTCGTTATCACAAAAGATGGCTTGTGATAATGTTCTCTGAGTCTTCCGGCGATAATGCCTGCCAGACTCTCATGACACTCGGGCAGATATACCACCAGAACTCTGTCTTTTTGTAAGTCCGATTGTTCGACATATGAGATTGCCTCTTTTGTCCCCTGAAGCGTCATTGCCTTCCGGCTTTCATTCAGTGCCTTCAAATCTCCCGCCAGTTCTGCCGCCTCTTTATTACTTTTGGCACAGAGCATCGCAAGTGCACGTTTAGCCGTGTCGAGTCGTCCGCTTGCATTTAAACAAGGACCCAGAACAAACCCTATATGATAGGCATTAACATCTTTTGAATGCAGCTGATTTTCACCCATAAGAGCCAGAAGTCCCTTGCTTTTTGTCTTTCTGAGACGTTTCAGTCCCTCTTTTACGATTACACGATTTTCACCTTGAAGATCCATCACATCGCCGATGGTGGCAAATGCCGCATATTCAATAAACTCTATAGACTCAGCACGGTCAATACCATGTCTTTGATAGAGGGCACAGATGAGTTTCCACGCCACCGCAGCTCCACAAAGCCCTTTAAAAGGATAATGACAATCCTGTTGTTTAGGATTAACGATTGCATCCGCAGGCGGCAGCAGATAGTTACGCCTGCCATTTTCGTCTTCGTATGGCACCTCATGATGATCAGTCACAATCACCTGCATTCCCAGATCTTTTGCTACTTTAACTTGTTCTGATGCAGCGATTCCATTGTCACAGGTTAAGATGAGATCAACACCTGCATCACATGCCTCGCGAACGAGTGATTCATTTAGTCCATATCCATCTTTGATGCGATCCGGGATCTGAATATCAGCCCTTGCTCCAACCTTTTTAAGTCCTGTGAGTAGAATATAGGTCGACATGACGCCGTCGATATCATAGTCTCCTATAATCCGGATCTTCTTTTTCGCATTTATCACGCTATCCAGAATATCCAGTGCTTTTTTCATATCTTTAAAATCTTTCGGATCATGGAGATAGTTCAGATCTCCATTGAGATATTCATCAATATTTTCATATCCGATTACGTCGCGATTTCGTATCAGTCTAGCAATCACAGGATCAATGTGGAAATCTCTCCCTACTTTTTTAAATTCGGCTTTTTTTGCCGCTACTACCCATCGTTCCATTCTATGCTATGTACCAATCCTTTCTCTAGTATAACAGGGAGCTGACCACAATGATTGTGATCGCTCCCCGACAAAAAAATTACAGATTACTGTCATGAATTGATTTACTCGTCTGCCAGCGCAGCTTTAATCATAAGAGCGCATTCAACTCTCTTTTGCTGCATCTTGCATCCAATTTCATAGACGGAATTAATATTATTGTGGAAATTATACGCATTGGCTGCACAACCGCCGCTGCAATAAAACCTTGCAAAACAATCCGAACATTCTTTTTTTGCGTAAACATTACAGTTTTTAAATTCACTGGTGATATCATCTCTTACGACACCTGTATCCACATTTCCAAGAATAAAGTCTTCATTTCCGACAAACTGGTGACATGGGTATAAATCTCCCCAGGGAGTTACAGCGAGATATTCTGTTCCCGAACCACATCCGGAAAGCCTCTTGTAAACACAAGGACCGCCTGTAAGATCAATCATGAAATGAAAGAAATTAAACCCTCTGCCTTCTTTTTCACGCTTAATCATCTCTTTTGCCAGCAGATCATATTGTTCAAGGATGATTGGTAAATCTTCCTCCCGGATCGCATAATCAGCTTCAGGGGGAGCCACAACCGGCTCAACGGAAATCTGCTTAAATCCTAAATCGGCCAGATGCAGGACATCCTTTGCAAAATCCAGATTATAATGTGTAAATGTACCGCGAACGTAATATTTATCTTGATTCCTGCTCTCGGCAAATTTTTGAAACTTTGGTACAATAAGATCATAACTACTTTTTCCGTTGCGGAATGGCCTCATAAAGTCATGAATTTCTTTTCGTCCATCGATGCTGAGCACGACATTATCCATCTCTTGATTACAGAAGTCCATAATTTCATCATTGAGCAGAACTCCATTCGTGGTAACTGTAAAACGGAAATGTTTATCATGGATGTTTTCCTGCTCACGTCCATAATGAACCAGTGCCTCTACTACCTTCCAGTTCATCAACGGCTCCCCGCCGAAAAAGTCAACTTCCAGATTTCGTCTGCTTCCCGAATGTTCAATCAGAAAATCAAGGGATTTTTTACCGACCTCATAGGACATCAGGGCTCTTCTGCCATGATATTCTCCTTCTTCAGCAAAGCAGTACCTGCAGGCAAGATTGCAGTCATGCGCAATGTGAAGACATAATGCTTTTACTACCAACGGACGATTCTTAAATGCATCAATTGCATTTTCATAAATATCATCAGTAAATAGCATCCCCTGCTTGTTAAGTTCTCTTAATTCTTCCAATGCTTCCTCTATTTCGTCAGCAGAGTATCTCCCATGTAAGGACTCTTTTATTTTATCATCGCTGACAGACTCGTCCAACAGTGAGATTACATCATAAACAAGGTCATCGACCACATGAATCGAACCGCTGTTGATATCCAGAACCATGTTATATCCATTACTTTTATATTGGTGTATCAAAAAAATTCTCCCTTCAAAAGTCAGCATAACACCATGAATCATGTTGTCATACTGGTATCTATACATGACAAAGTTCCCAAAACCTAAAAACAGGTATGGGAACTTTATGTCAGCAAAATTAATTTTTGTTCTCGCAGTGCTGATTTCCTACAGTACATGATGTCTTACATGCTGACTGGCAAGATGTCTGGCATTCACCGCATCCACCTTTTTTCATCGTGTTTTGCAGGCTTTTTGTATTCAAAGTTTTAATATGTACCATGTCTTCATCCTCCTTTTTTACTTTAACAGTATAACACGCCATACCAATCAAGGCAAGATGGATTTTACGATACCATTCCTCCTGCCATCCCACCGGCTATGCAGATAAGAAGTGTAGTAAACAAGTGATTTACAGACGAGGAAATTCCATGAAAGGCAACCAGGGAAATGATTAGCGTAATCAGAAAATAGATGATGCCCAGTACCATTCCCCACAGAAACTTCCTTTGTTCCATTGTTTTTCCCAAAATAAAGCCACCCAAAAAGCAGGAAACCAAATATGTTACAATAATCCCCACACTGACATTGGACTGACTCAGATCCAGCTTAAGTAATAAGAATGCAACCGTAAGCAGGCAGACGGCAGTCACAACATATGCCGCCAAAAGTGCTTTTCCCACACGTAAGATCTTTTGTGCATACTGCTGTGTTTCCATAAAAAACCTCCCTATATCTTCAATATGATATCTTCCTCATATCTAAATATATGGGAGGGTTGTTTTCTTTATTCATCCATTGATGATTCTGTCTGTCTTCTTCTATTCTTGATTTTAAGTCCTGCAAATGTCAAACCCGTTAACATGGATAGCACAGAGACAACTGTCAGAGGAAGAATCTGACTATTATCAGCTGTCTTTACAGCACCCGGGGTTGTTACCGCTGCGGTCTTTATCTTAGGCTCAGTTGTCTTGGGTTTTGTTGTCTTGGGTTTCGTTGTCTTAGAGTTTGACTGTCCACTCGGCTTTTTTGTATCATCCTGACCTTTTTGTGATGATTCATCGCTATCAGAATTCTGCATATCTGCCTTTGAAGAGTCAGCGTTATCAATTGAATCTTCAGTACTTGCAGTAGATAGTTTTTCCTTATCGGTCTTTCTATAAAAATCTTCTGTATTTCCAACAATAGAATGTCCAATAAACCCATCTTCTGAATCAGAATCACCATCATCATTGTTTTCAGCTGTCTTAAGATTCTGATCATCATTTGAATTTGCAGGCTGATTCTGATCTAAATCAGTCTCATTCGTGTCGTCCTCAGATTTTTCCTCCACAGGCATAACGTTTTCATCTGAGTTGTTCGAAACAACAGCACGTAATGGAGAAAATGTCCTCAAAGGCAATCCGTGATTAGACGTTTCAGATTCGTCCATCTTTTGCTCTCTGACTTTGGAATCTTTGTCCTCTTTCTTGGCTTCATTGTTCTGAGAATCATTTATTTTGGAATCTTCTATTTTAGAATCATCTGTCTTAGATTCTTCCATTTTAGAGTCATCTGTTTTAGAATCTCCGTTCTTAGATTCTTTTTTCTTAGGTTTATCCGTTTCGGAATCTTCGTTTTTAGATTCATCCTTTTTGGATTCGTCATTTTTAGATTCATCGTTTTTAGAATCATCGTTTTTGGATTCGTTGTTTTTGGAATCTTTGTTTTTAGATTCATCCTTTTTCGATTTATCCGTTTCAGGATCCTCTTTTTGGGACTTATCTTTTTGTGACTCCTCAGTTTGGGACTTATCTACTTTGGATTCTTCCGTTTTGGAATCTTCTGTTTTAGAATCTTTATCATCCTTCTTGGAATCTTCTGTTTTGGGATTCTTTGATTCATCTGTTTTAGGATCATCTTTCCCGGTACTCTCATATGTAGCCCCTGTTTCTTTAGCAGAATCATCTGTCGAAGACCCAGAGATTGTCTCTGAGTGTTTTAGGGAATCCTTATATTCCTTCACAGTCATGCTTTTCACAGATTCGGAAAGTTTTGATTTTTCGTCTTTTGTAATCGTAGAATCAGAACACAGTACAATAATCTGATTGCTTCCAAGCAGTTTAGCCGCCTGACTTAAAGTTTTGACAGCTGTCTTTTCAGTGAATCCGTCATTTTTATCATCTCCGCTCTTTTTATCCAGATATATCACCTTTGTAGCTGACTCTTCACCCATTATCTGTGTCTGACTGACGGCGGAGTCTTTTGCCGGATCGGAAGCTGCCATTGTCGGATAGGGTGCACTGGAAATGGTGAGTACCAGAGTCAGAATCACACCTGCCGCTTTTGTATTTCTCATCATTTTGTTTCTCATATTAAAATTTTACTCCTCAGTTATTTCTACATGAATCACTATTCCAACGTATTATAACACAAATTTCCAAAAATCGACACCCCCTATTATACAAAAAGCGGATGTGCAAAAACTCACTCCGCTTTTTGTATATCAATTATCTGGAAAGAACTTAATTTTCCGGGATGTACTCTGGTTCTCTTTGCAATATTTCCATAAATTCATCACCGGTAATCGTCTCTCTTTGATACAAGAACTTGGCAAGTTCATGTAATTTGGGCAGATTCGAAGAAAGTAGATTCTCCGCTTTCTTATATGCACTATTAACGAGAGCAATCACCTTTTTGTCAATTTCAGAAGCTGTGTTTTCAGAACACATCAGGGAAGAGTCTGCGCTCAGATACGGATTAGTAACTGTTTCAAGTGCGACCATTCCAATCTCATCACTCATTCCATATCTTGTAATCATCGCACGAGCCATCTTCGTGGCCTGTTCTATATCGTTTGAAGCACCCGTTGTGATCGAATGAAAGATCAGACTTTCAGCTACCCGGCCTCCAGTCAGTGTGGCAAGACGATTCTCAAGTTCCTCTTTTGACATTAGGTTATGTTCTCCCTCGTCTACCTGCATCGTGTATCCAAGTGCACCAGAAGTTCTTGGTATAATTGTAATCTTCGTAACCGGTGCAGACTGAGTCTGAAGAGCTGCGACCATAGCATGTCCTACCTCGTGGTAGGAAACAATCAGTTTCTCCTTGTCAGATAAAATTTTATTCTTCTTCTGATAACCTGCGACAACTACTTCAACACTCTCTTCAAGGTCTGCCTGCGTCACAAACTTTCGTCGGTCGCGAACTGCGCGAAGTGCTGCTTCGTTGATCATATTGGCAAGTTCGGCACCGCTGGCTCCAGGAGACATTCTCGCAATTACGTCAAAGTCGACACTATCGCTGATGTGTATATCCTTTGCGTGCACTTTTAAGATATCAGCCCGGCCCTTGAGATCCGGGAGTTCCACTGGTATACGGCGGTCAAAGCGTCCCGGGCGGAGAAGTGCCGCATCAAGTGATTCCGGTCTGTTTGTAGCGCCAAGAATTACAACGCCTTTCTTTCCGTCAAAACCATCCATCTCGGTCAGAAGCTGGTTCAAAGTCTGTTCTCTCTCGTCATTGCCGCCCATATTTGCGCCATCACGTTTTTTACCAATGGTGTCAATTTCATCAATAAATACAATACAGGGGGCTTTATCATTCGCCTGCTTGAAAAGGTCACGCACCTTAGCTGCACCCATACCGACAAACATCTCTACAAATTCTGAACCTGAAATTGAGAAAAACGGAACATTTGCCTCTCCGGCAACTGCCTTGGCAAGCATGGTCTTTCCTGTTCCGGGAGGGCCTACGAGTAATGCTCCTTTTGGCATCTTCGCACCGATTTCCGTATACTTTTCCGGATTATGAAGGAAGTCAACGATTTCAAGAAGAAGCTCTTTTGCTTCATCTTCACCTGCAACATCCTTAAACTTGATTCCAGTCTCCGACTGCACATAAATTTTTGCGTTGCTCTTACCAAAGCTCATGGCATTTCCCATACCGCCATCACCCATTCTCTTTGACATCTGCCGCATCAGCAGCTGACCCAGAGCAACCATCAGTACAATAGGCAGTACCCATGAAATAATAAAAGCAAGAATTGGTGAAGTTCTCTCCACAATCGGAGATCCATACTTTGTAATCCCTTTTTCGTCCAGTTCCTGAATCAGATTTGGATCATTTAAAGGACCTGTTTTAAAGTAATTTTTTTCATCCTTATCTGAAAATGTGATTTTGTCCTGCTCTATCTGAACTTTCCCGATATCGCCTTTCTCTATCATCTGTTTGAAAACACCATAATCAACTTCCTTCACTTTCCGCTCTGCCATATTCGGAAAAAATATGGCATTAAGAAGCAGAATTACTAATATCGCTATAATATAGTAAAAAGCCATCGGCTTCTTTGGTGACTTGACTTCTTTCATATACTTCCTCCTGACTTTTTTAGTTTACTATATCATAGACTATACGCAAGTTTTTATGAAAAGTCAATAAACGTAGAAATTCTTTATAAAATTTACAGACTTTTATGATTTTATGAGTACCTGGTTCCAGAAATTCTACCTCATGATCGCACAAAATTCTGCCTCCATCCCTTCTTAAAGACCCGGAACAGAGAATCCATCAAAAAGATGGCCAGAGCGATAACTCCAGCTATTTCCAGAGTTTCAATCAAATAACGGCTTGTCATGCTGCCTTCTTCCATGGTCATGGAATATACGATTCGGTACATTCCCGCTCCCGGCACAGTAGGAAGAATTCCCGCAATGAGAAATAATGTCACGGGGGCTTTGAATTTTCGTGCAAATGTATGTGACAAGAACGCTATGACCAGTGCAGACCAAAAGGACGCGGCTACATTTCCCATCGTCAGCAAATCGTGGCATATAAGAAAGATCAGACCGCCTACAGCCCCTACGGTACCGGCAAGAAGCAGATAACGTTTTGGCACTTCTATTAAAAGCGAAAAAGCTACGATTGCAATAAAAACACCAATCAGTTTTAAAACCATATTTAGATTCCTCCAATCATCCATCTTCCGGCTGTCATACCGGCACCGACTCCGATCGCTATAGCCGCTGCTATCAGAAAAGCCTCCAATATTCCGGCCGCACCAGATAAAGTATCGCCCTGCAAAGTATCCCGTACAGCATTGGTAATTGCCACACCTGGCACTAACGGCATGATTGCACTGATAATAATTGTATCCATATTCAGGTTAATTATTACACTCTGAAGGAGAACACTGGACAGTGCAATTGATGACCCGCAGATCACATCCAGAAACAAATCATTCACCTTTAACTTTTTTGCAAATGTTGTCAGAAGAGCCTCCACGACCCCGACTATAAGTGCAGCCACGGCCTCTGATGTTTTTCCACCTAAAAACAGAGCAAATCCAAGCACAACGCCGATTGTTCCCAGATTATAGACCAGTCTGCTGTATTGACGTCCTTTCAACTGTCTTAATTGACCATATGTTTCGTCCAGAGTCATCTCGTCAGTGCAGAACTTTCTTGATATTTCATTCACTCCTACAATATTGTTCAGATTGATTCCTCTGCTTCTGACTCTTCGAACGATCGTTAAGGGTTTTTGATCTTTTTCCTGTAAAGTGACAAGAATCGCTGTGTTATACGCCACAGGATCAACATGCTCCGCTCCTGATTTATTCAGAATATAAGCCATCGTGTCTTCGACTCGATAAGTTTCTGCACCACTTTTCAACATGATTTCACCTGCCAGTACTGCAGTCCTCATTAATTGTTTATTGTCTAATTTTTTCTCATTTTGTCCCATATCTAATTACAACTCACTCATCTGATTCAGCAAAGAAAATTTATTTTTATTATATAGTAATAAACCTTCTTTTTTCATCTTGCCAAGTTCATTCGACATCGCACTTCGGTCAACACACAGATAATTGGCCAGCTGCTGTCGATTGAAGGGAACTTCAAACTCTTTCTTCCCCTGAACTGCCGCCTGATAAGACAGATAAGACAGAAGTCTTCCCCTTATAGATTTCGGTGTTGTGTGACTAATCTTTCTTGAAAGATTTAGATTTTTTGCAGCCATAATAGAAAGCATATTTCGAACAATTTTCATATAGAATGATCTGGAATTGTCACCTGTTTCTATGAGATGATTCATATTGAGAAAAAGAATCTCGGTTGCTTCCGCTGCCACCACATCAATCATCAATAGTTCCTTTTCTGCGCACACATACGCCTCTGCAAATACACGCTTTATACCGATATTATCCAGAATACTCACATTGCCCCATGCATCATCCTGTTCAATATTTACACTTCCGGAAAGTACAAGACCGATAGCATCCACAAAAGTCCCACTGTGATAGATGACATCATCTTTTTTATAATCTTTGGTATATGCTTTTAGACAACTTAATGCCAATTTTATCTCTTTCTCCGTAAGGCCTTTAAAAAGCCTCGTATTTGAAATAAATTTGTAGTTCATAGGAATTCATCAAACCTCTTTACGTATTTTCTCGTAATTTTGTTGTTTTAACAACATACATTTCTTGATGATTATAGTATGATCTCATCATGAAGTCAAGAAACAGGAGGTAAAGATTTGATTCGAAAAATTATACAGATTGATGAAGATAAATGTAATGGATGTGGTCTGTGTGCAGATGCCTGTCAGGAAGAGGCAATTGAAATGGTGAACAACAAAGCAAAGCTGACACGCGAGGATTACTGTGATGGTCTTGGCAACTGCCTTCCAGTGTGTCCCGCTGATGCGATCACATTTGTAGAAAAAGAAACCGCTGAACTTAAATCTATTGAATGCCCTGGCTCCCGTATGAGACAGTTCACCCGCAAAAGCGCCACACAATCATCTGCTCCTGCGGCTGCATACGACCAGCAAGAATCTATGTTAAGGCAATGGCCCGTTCAGATCAAACTTGTGCCGCTTAGCGCCCCTTATTTTGAAAATGCAGATCTTTTGATCGCCGCTGATTGTACGGCTTATGCCTATGCAGATTTTCACAACAAATTTATTCGAAATAAGATTGCATTAATCGGATGTCCCAAACTTGATGATGTAGATTATACAGAAAAACTCACTGAGATTATCAGCCAGAATCAGATAAAGAGCCTTACAATCGTACGCATGGAAGTTCCCTGCTGCGGCGGACTGCAGTATGCAGCACAAAACGCCTTGAAAGCCAGTGGCAAATTTATTCCCTGGCATGTAGTCACAATATCGACAGATGGCAAAATTCTTGATTAAAGGATCTATGATCTTTTTAATAAATAAATGTTACAAACAGGAGGTAAAATCAAATGGAACAACAAATGTTTTGTTTTCAATGTGAACAAACGGCAAGGGGATTGGGATGTACCGGATGTACCGGATGTGCCGGAGTCTGCGGGAAGACCCATGATGTGGCAAATGATCAGGATGATCTGATTGGTGCACTGATTGGACTTTCTAATGCAGTAAAAACCCCGGATAGTGAAACTGATAAACTGATGTTAGAAGCTCTTTTCACTACAGTGACGAATGTAAACTTTAATGAAGAAACAATCAAAGAAATGACATCAAAGATAGACAGCGAAGCGGCAAGATACAATATCAGCAGTCTCTCCCATTATGACATGAAGAAGCTATGGAATGCCGATGAAGATATCCGTTCCCTGAAATCTCTGATTTTATTCGGAATTAAGGGCATGGCAGCCTATGCATATCATGCTATGGTTTTGGGATATACGGACACAACGGTCAATGAATTCTTCTATAAGGCCTTGCGTACAATCGGCGAGAAAGGGACTATGGACGAACTTCTTCCTGTGGTTATGGAAACCGGAAAAGTTAATCTTGCCTGCATGGAACTTTTAGACAAAGCGAATACCGAATCCTACGGTACTCCCGTTCCAACTACTGTACCGCTGACTGTGGAAAAAGGTCCGTTCATCGTGGTAAGCGGACATGATCTCAAAGACCTTAAACTTCTGCTTGAGCAGACAAAAGATAAGGGGATCAATGTCTATACACATGGCGAGATGCTTCCGGCACACGCATATCCGTTACTAAAAGAATACCCACAGTTAAAAGGCAATTACGGTACGGCATGGCAAAATCAGCAAAAAGAATTCGCCAATATTCCTGCCCCTGTTTTATTTACCACAAATTGTCTGATGCCTGTGAAACCTTCTTATGAAGATCGTGTATTTACTACAGAAGTTGTATCCTATCCTGAGCTGGTACATATCGGGGATGATAAAGACTTCGCACCAGTAATCCAAAAAGCTCTGGAACTGGGCGGTTACAATGAAGACACTGAATTCACTGGCATCAATGGCGGTAAAGAAGTCACAACCGGTTTCGGACATGGAACAGTGTTATCCGTTGCAGACAAAGTAGTGGATGCAGTTAAAGCAGGAGATATCAAACACTTCTTTCTGGTAGGAGGATGTGACGGTGCTCGTCCGGGCAGAAATTATTACACAGAGTTTGTAGAAAAAGCCCCGACTGACAGCATTATTCTCACCCTTGCATGCGGAAAATATCGTTTCAATGATCTGGATCTTGGGACCATCGACGGACTGCCAAGAATCATGGATATGGGACAATGTAACGATGCATATAGTGCAATTAAAGTTGCAGTAGCACTAGCAGACGCTTTTGACTGCGGAGTAAATGAGCTTCCGCTCACGATGGTTTTGTCCTGGTATGAACAGAAAGCTGTTTGTATCCTGTTGACATTGCTTTCACTTGGGATAAAGAACATCTACCTTGGGCCTACACTTCCGGCTTTCCTGTCTTCGAACGTGTTAAACTATCTGGTAGAAAACTTTAATATCTCACCTACAAGTACTCCAGAAGAAGATCTCAAAAAAATATTAGGATAAGTTTTAATTAACAATCAATAAAAGGACTTCAGGAAGTGCTGCCTCCTGAAGTCCTTTTATTGAATTGTATGGTCAATCATATCATATACACGATAGTAATCTTTTGTCTTGCTGTCTTTATAGGTTTTGGAACGGTTCTGGTTTAGAAATCGTGTGAGGTTATAACAGTCAACCCAGATTTCATTATTTCCTTCTTTTTGTGATTCATCAAAAATCAGCTGCAGACCCCAGTGAAGATGAACTGTATCGATATTATTTACATTTTCCTTCGAACTATATCCGGTATGTCCCATATATCCGATCACATCACCGGCTTTTACTTTACTTCCAACTTGCAGATCCTGATGATACGGAAAGTTCTGTCTCAGATGTGCATAATAATAATATCGCCTCTTATCAAAGCTTCGAATACCGATTCTCCATCCTCCATACTGATTCCATCCCAATGCCTCTACATATCCTGATTCAATTGCAATTACAGGTGTCCCGATCTGCCCCATCATGTCATGGCCAAGATGTGGTCTGCTATATCCATATGCACGCGGCTTGCCAAAATCGTCATAATCATCATAGGCAAATCCTCCGGCAATCGGTGAAAACGCTTTAAGGCCATAACATTCTTCCCAGATCCTCTCTCCACTCTCGTCTTCTTTTTCTATCTCATAATCGCCAACCATTCCACCAAGAACTGCCTGGTATGCTTCGAGATAATAATTATAATACTTCTTATCTCTTGTCATATCCTCTAAAGTATTCTCTCTATTGACAAGTACTTCAGCCACAGTCTGCATGTCAGATGACTTATAGTTTGAAAAATCGCCGCCATTTCTGGAAGCAAGATAAGCGAGCAAGGTTATCCAGTTTAATTTAACTTCCTGCTTATGAGTTTTTATATCCCATTGATAAGCATCCTGCAGCGCCTGATAGGTCACATTGAAATCAACCCATTTTATGTAATCTTTCTTTTTTTGTGATTTATCTTTGACCTTTGTTACCTTTTCCTGGCCTTTTTCTTCGTTTTGACTTTCATCTTCTGACACTTCATTTTGACTGGCATCTTGATCTTTTATCGGCATAAACAGTGCCCGCGGCTTAGATCCTATCTTAGCGGCAGTATATCCCAGAATCAATAATGCACAGAGAAAAAATAAAAGAATCTTCTTGTTGCTGAAATGAATCTTCACATAGATTACCCGCTATAGAAACCTCTTTCTATATTTACGCATCATTATATGAAGTTATGACATCGAGAAAACTGCCGACAGAGATTTACTTTGCAATTCACCGGTCAAAATCTCCTGCACCCTGTAGAATTCCTGATGGAGTTTACAGATATCGGATTTTGTATTTCTTGAGCAATTATACTCGTCCTGAAGACATTCTGTAATCAGCAACTCTTTATCAACAATTTCGATTACATCATAAAGTGTGATATCATCCAAACTCTTTTTTAAAGCATAACCGCCGTTCGTTCCGCGATAACTTTGGATGACACCCGCCTTTTCCAACTTTCTGGTTATTTTATATGCGATAGAAACACTGATATCCTCTCTGCTGCACATTTCGCGGACACTGATAATTTTATTATCAGCCAATGCTCTTAAGATCCTGACCGCATAGTCTACTTCTCTGGTAATTAACATATCTATAACCCTCCGACCCTGTTATCATATCATGCTGTACCATTATAGTCAAGCTTTGAGGCATGTTCTTCTAAAATGGCAGTTCAATTTCGCCTGTAAACAGGTCCATGATTACATTGCATGCCGCCCCAAAAACTGTTACGTCTGATCTGAAGCTGGAGTGTTTTACCCGAATACTTGTATATCCCTGAACAAATTTATGAGTATTGATTTGATTCTCCAGGTATTTTAAATACTTTTGTGGAATGTAAGTCCCCTGATCACCGAGGATAACCGATACCGGATGTAGTATATTAATACTGCTCACGATTGCAATCAAAAGATCATCCATTAGTTGATGTAGGATTTTATCCACTTTTTCATCAGAAGACATCTCACAATACTCTCTAAATGTCAGATCTTTTTTCGTTTCCGTTTTCAGCTTTTTAAGAACAGCCTGAGCACTTGCATAACTTTGGAGGCATCCTCTGTTCCCACAGGTACACAGTGCACCCTGAGGACGTATACATACATGACCGATTTCCGGGGCATATCCTTTGCTGTTGCGAAAGAGCTCTCCCTGACTGATTACACCCGAGCCAATCCTATCACCCAGGCCGAGATAGATAAAATCATGTTCTTCTTTCCCCGCACCGAATAACGCCTCAACTAAAGCGGAGCTATTTGCCACAGAATCCATGACTATTGGATATGAATATCTTTGTCTCAGTCTGTCTGCCAGCATTACATTTTTGATTCCATAGAAATTCGAAGGATTCAAAATTTCCCCTCTGTTAATGTTAACTGGGCCAATTGATGCGATACCTATCCCTATAAGATTGGCTTCAACCTCAATCATGGCATCAATCAGCTCGATCACATCCTCTACCAGTTTTTCGGCATTCAGATCATCTGCATAATTGATTCTTTTTCTCCTGATCGTATGAAGTTTTAGATCGCACAATATTGCCTCACAATATGTTGCATCAACCAGTATGCCAAGGACTTTAGGAGCCTTTTTATTGATTTCTAATGTGATAGGATTTCTTCCACGCACATCGTTTTGAAGTTCTTCCGCTTCCACGATTATGTTTTGCTGACGAAACTCGGATATAATATTCGTTATCGTCATTTTTGTCAACTCTGTCTCCCTGGCCAGCTCAATTCTAGAGTGACATTGTCCTGTGGCAATCAATTTTAATATTAATCCTCTGTTATGCTTACTGGAGATACGACTATTCTCACCTTTTTTTCTCATCCTCTCACCTTTTTCATCCTTCTTTGGTACTTTATGCATCATCTCTTCTGTCATCATGCTAAGTTATAGTATACATTGTTTTACTTATCAATTCTATATGAATTCCGAAATATTTGAATAAAAATATGGGACTGTCGCACAGCTAATGTGACAGTCCCATATTTTTATTCAACGTTTCATTTTTCTTGTAATGTTATGATACACGGATTACTCCGCACTTTGTGCTCACGTATCTTCGCTCCGGTCGGTACTAAACGAACATATATGCGTATGATTTCACGACGGTGTCGATCATCCCGCGAAGTCCCTCCGGAACGGACGGTGAATCTGTTCCCACTTTATAATCGGAAATCTGTCCGGCAATTCGAACTTTACATTCTCCGGTTTCTTTGTTTACAACAAGGAAACCATGGTTTTTGCTGTTTTCCATATCTTCCTGTGTCGCAAACAAAGTAAACTTATCCAAGTATGGAGCACTGTCATATGGACAGAACGTTTTACAGTTTCCACATTCATTGCACATATAGTCTACATGAATAATCTGGTGTTTTTTCATTCCCGGAACTTCAATCGAGATATTTGCACGGTTCGGACATACTTCCACGCAACTCTCACAGATGCTGTTGCAGGAGAGACAGCGAGTACCATCCGTAATTTCGGGAGACTCTTCATTTAGGTTCCCTTTTCTTCCGTAAACTATTTCAGAAGGTGTCATTGTTGCAAACTCATGATCAAACTTTTTACCCAGAATAGCCTCGGCGGCCATTTTTCCGTCACGGATTCCCTCAACAATTGTAGCCGGACCAAATACGCAGTCTCCAGCTACATATACTCCAGGTACAGAAGTTTCCATTGTCTCCGGATTAACGAGCACACGGCCCCTTTCGTTCAGTTCAATATGATTTTCTTTATAGAATTTAGCCGGAACTTTCTCGCCAACGGCAGAGATTACGGTATCTGCCGGAATCTTAACAGTCTCTTGTGTTTCATAAACACTACGACGGCCGCTGTCATCATAATCGCCGAGTTTCATCTTTTTACAGATCAACTGTCCGTCTTCCATTTTCACCGGGCTCAACAATTCTGCAAAATCAATGCCATCTTCGATTACCATCAAAAGTTCTTCCTCGTCTGCTGGCATGTAACGCTTTGTTCTGCGATAAACAAGTGATACCTTTTCTACTCCTTCATTCCTCTTAGATGCTCTGGCAACATCCATTGCAGTATTTCCGCCGCCGATAACAGCAACATTTTTACCCAGATTTACGTGTCCTGAAGTTTGATTGAAATCTTCAAGGAACTCAATTCCGTCATATGTCTCTTTACCGTCCAGGACCAGTGTATTCTTTTCAGAAGCCCCAACAGAGAGAATGACATAGTCGTATTCTTTCTTAAGTTCATCGATATCTGTCACTGTTGTGTTATTTACAAAGTTAACTCCCATGGCTTTTACGAGGGATACATCTTTGTCAATATCTTCATCATTCATACGAAATCCTGAGATTGAGTTGCGGGGCACGCCGCCCATCTTCTCTTTCTTTTCGATGATCGTAGCCTGAATTCCTCCTCTTGCCAGAAAATATCCTGCTGCGAGACCAGCTGGTCCTCCGCCAACGATAACAGCCGTCTTATCAGAAGTAATCTCAGGCTTTTTCAGTTTCTTTATCAGTTCATCATAACCGCCTTTTGCTGCTTCTAATTTGACTTTACGAATATTCACCGAAGTCTCGTAGAAATTACGTGTACATTTATTCATACAGGTATGTGCACAGATCGTACCAGTAATGAACGGAAGCGGGTTCTTGTCTATGATAACTTCCAACGCCTCTTCCATCTTTCCTTCCTGAACCAATTTCAAATAGGAAGTAATATCCTGATGTATCGGGCATTGTTCCTCACAGGGAGCCATAAAACAGTCCACAAGTGGAACTTGCTTTCTGGATTTTCTCGAAGGTAGGGGCTTTATCGGTTTTACATAATGACAATCTTGCTTTGCAGACTCAACAATCGCCGCTGTCTTCTCTACATCGACACCACGAAAGGACTTCACCTGCAGTTTTTCCAGATTCTTTGCTATCTGATCAAACCTCTCATATCCGCCTGGCTTTAATAATGTGGTGGCCATTGTAACCGGCCAGATACCTGCATCAACAATTTCGTTGATGTTAAAAGCATCTGCACCGCCTGAAAAAGAAATGCGCAGACTGCCGTCAAAATCCCTCGAAAGATTTCTGGCTACCGACATAGATAATGCAAAAAGAGATTTTCCGGACATATACATCTCATCACCCGGAAGCTCCTGGCGAGTAATATCCACCGGGAATGTATTTGTGATTTTAACCCCAAACTCCAGTCCCCTCTCTTCACCAAGTTCCTGAAGTCTGTGCAGCATCGGGATTGCTTCCTCATATTGAAGGTCTTCTTTAAAATGATGATCATCGAATGCTACATAATCATATCCCATCTCATCCATCGTCTTTCTCGCATAATCATAACCCAAAAGAGTCGGATTACACTTGACAAAGGTATTCACCTTCTTCTCTGTGAGAAGATAATTTGCAATTCTTTCGATTTCCTGAGGAGGACATCCATGTAAAGTCGAAAGCGTTGCTGAATCAGTTATCTGCGGACCAATGGCATCCAGATCATGGACAGAAAACTTCTTGAATTTGCCCATATTTTTGGCGAGCCATTCCTTACATTCCTTAAATATTTTTGTGTCGGAGGCATCTTTCATTCCTTCGATAAAACGGTCAATCTTTGGCAGCTTAATGCCTTCCAGATCATATCCCACGGACATATTAAACTGAAAACCATCCGGTGCTCCCAGTCCAAACTCTGTGGCAATCACTTTAAGTGCAAACCACGCTTTCACATATTCATCAAAAGCCTGGGAAACATAAAGTTCCGTGGACCACTCTGAATTATAACATTCGTCATTTGCTGCAATACATGGTTTCTCAACTACAAGATCTTCTCCGTCAATTTTCTGAACTGTTTTCAGTTCAAAGAAACGGGCTCCGCCATAATAAGAAGCAACTATGTTTTGGGCCAGCTGTGTATTAGGACCTGCTGCTGGTCCCATGGGGGTTTCCAGTTTCTTTCCAAATATCTCGTAATAACGTTTTGGGTTTGCGATATATGGCCTGCGAAGGCCAAAAACCGTTCCCTTTTCATGTTCCTCAAAAATCCAATCCATCAGTTTATTAAATGGAATTGGAGTCATCTTATCACCCATTCTCTAATCCTCCTGTTTTTTATATACCCTTAAGCGTTAACACGTGCCCAGAGTTTCTTCGCTTCTTCTCTGGATTCAAATAAAATCTTTTCTTCATCGATACCCATCATCTCACGGTCTTTCATCAACACCTTTCCGTTGCAGACAGTAGTCACGACATTGTTTCCGTTCATGCCAAATAATATATGACCATTGATATTATCGGCATTCAAAGGAGTCCTTGGAATGTAGTCCATAACAATAACATCTGCAGCAGCTCCCTTTTTCAGTATACCCAGAGGTTTCCCGAAATACCTGCCCGCCATCCTGGGATTTCCCTCAAACAGCATCTGCGGAACTTCACTCCACGCTGCATTCGGATCACAGAGATGATGTTTATGAAGAATGTTGGCAACTTTATATGATTCTATCATATCCTGAGTGTATCCATCTGTTCCAAGTCCTGTTAAGATACCCTTGTGAACAAGTTCCATCGTAGGAGGGCACCCGGCTGCATTTCCCATATTGGACTCCGGATTATGAACTACCATGGTGTTTGTATCCCGGATCAGATCCATCTCATGAGGATTAATATAGATGCAGTGCGCCAAAAGTGTTTTCTCACCAAGGATATTAAAGTCCATCAGACGATCAACAATTCTCTTGCCGTGTTTTTTCAGACAGTCATGCAGATCCTCGATACCTTCTGCAACATGGATATGATAACCAACCTCATCCGGTTTATTCTCAGCAGCCAGTTCGAAGGTCTCATCAGAGATTGTAAATTGAGCATGCATTCCCATCATTCCTGCAACCATGTCAGAATCATCAGCGAGAGCATGTTTGATCCATGCAGCATTTTCTTTTACTGCTTCATGAGATTTTTCCATGCCATCCCGATCTGAAATTTCATAACAAAGACATGTTCTCACGCCAAGTTCCTCTGCAGCATCTCCTATGGCGAATAAACTGTCGTGAATTTCGCCAAAGCTTGCATGATGGTCGAAGACTGTGGTCACCCCGTTTTTAATAGAATCCAGATATGTTACTCTTGCACTCTGTCTCGTAGCTTCATTGGTCAGATTCCGGTCAATCTTCCACCATTGCCCATCTAAAATACCGATGAGTCCATGCGGATGATAGCCATTAATTGAAAGGCCTCTTGCCATCGCACTGTAAATATGCTCATGCATGTTAATAAATGCAGGCATAATCACTTTGCCCTTTGCATCCACAAACTCTGCGTCAGGATACAGTTTCTTCATTTCTTTTGTGGTACCCACATCTTTAATCACATTGTCCTGTGTAACCACCGCTCCATCCGTGATAAAAGGATTCTCTGGATCTCTGGTTACCAGACGTCCGTTTCCAATTAATAACATATACCTTTTCTCCTTTACTTTCATTCCCTTGCCAATATCTTTTGATTGTTGCACCTTAAGTCTTCTTCCTTCGCTTGTAGGTGTCAAGCTAAATATTTATTAGATGCTGATTCTGCACTGCTAATGTTGAAAAAGTTCTTTTTATCCGAATTCTTCATACAATTAGAACATATTTAAATCTTTCATAACAAGTAGGATAGAAGTCTGTATGTACTAATTTTATCATGTTATTTAAGCATTTGCAAGCTTCATAGTAATATTTTTAAGGCAGCCTAAATTTTTTTGTATTTCCCTATTGATTTTTTCGTTCTGTGATGCTATGATGGGGTCAGATGGAACCGGAAATCTAAATTTTAATTAGGTGATCAGGAGATATTATGACTTATACACTGGAAATACTTACACAGATTGCAAAGGGAGTGGCAAAACAGTTTGGACCGGACTGTGAAATTGTCATTCACGATCTCGCAAAGCATGATCTTGATCATTCCATTGTCTTTATTGTCAATGGGCAGATCACAAACCGCAAGATCGGTGATGGTCCTTCAAAGGTTGTCTTAGAAACCATGAATAAAAAACCGGAAAAAGTAAAAGATCATTTAAGTTACCTGACTCGGACTTCTAACGGTCGAATTCTAAAATCAAGTACGATGTACATCAGAAATAAAGATGGTGGAGAGATTATGTACATCTTTTCAATTAACTATGATATCACATCGTTGATGACCGTTGAAAACGCGGTCAAAAACATCGTTGAAACGGAGTCGCAAGGCGCCAGACATCATTCACCGGATCCAATCGTCCACAATGTCAATGATCTGCTTGATTCTCTCATTCAGGAATCTGTTGAGCTGATAGGCAAACCGGCTGCTCTTATGAATAAAGATGAAAAAGTAGAAGCAATTTCATTCTTAAATGATGCGGGAGCCTTACTGATCACCAAGTCCGGTGACAAGATTTCAAAATATTTTGGAATCTCAAAATTCACTCTCTACAGCTACATCAGCGAAAGCAACAAAAAAAATGAAGATGCCAGATAAAGGCAATACTGCTTTTACCGGTCGAAACCATCAATTTTATAAGGAGGTTTTACAAATGAATCAGGAAAAGATTCTGTGGGTTGAAAACCACATGCCAAAAAGTGAAGACAAAAATCTTCCAGTCATGTCTCTGGAGGCAGTAAAAAAGGCAAGAGAGTTTCATGAGTCCATACCAGGATATAAACCAACGCCTTTGGCAAAATTAAATGGTATGGCTGATTATCTTGGGTTAAAAGAAATTTATGTAAAAGATGAGTCCTATCGGTTTGGTCTCAATGCATTCAAAGTCCTGGGCGGTTCTTTTTCCATGGCTCGATATATTGCAAAAAAAACCGGCCGTGATGTCTCTGAACTTCCCTTTAACGTACTGACTTCAGATGCTCTTCGAGAGGAGTTCGGACAGGCTACATTCTTTACTGCTACTGACGGAAATCATGGCCGAGGAGTTGCATGGGCGGCCCATCGTCTCGGTCAAAAAGCAGTTGTCTATATGCCAAAAGGTTCTACAAAGACACGTCTGCAGCACATCCTTAATGAGGGTGCAGCAGCGACGATCGAAGAAGTAAATTATGATGAGTGTGTGCGCATGGCCGCAGATGCCGCTTCCAAAGTGGAGAATGGTGTTGTCGTTCAAGATACCGCATGGGATGGCTATGAAGAGATTCCATCCTGGATCATGCAGGGATATGGAACCATGGCTATGGAGGCCGACGAACAGCTTGCCTCTTATGGCTGTGACCGTCCGACACACGTATTTGTTCAGGCCGGCGTAGGATCACTGGCTGGTGCTGTTCAGGGATATTTTGCAAATCGTTATCCGGATAATCCGCCGACAGTTGTCGTTGTCGAAGCTGCCCCTGCCGCCTGCTTATATAAGGGTGCCAAAGCCGCAGACGGAGAACTTCGCAAAGTGGGCGGCGATATGCTCACAATCATGGCGGGACTTGCATGTGGTGAACCGAATACAATTTCATGGGACATTCTGAAAAACCATGTGAAAGTATTTATCTCCTCTCCCGACTGGGCTGCTGAAAAAGGCATGCGTATGCTTTCCGCTCCTGTCAAAGGAGATCCACAGGTGGTTTCGGGAGAATCCGGTGCCGCACCGTTCGGAACACTGGCATCAGTCATGATGATGAATGAATATAAAGAATTAAGAGCTGCCATCGGTCTTGATGAGAATTCTAAGGTTCTTCTGTTCTCTACGGAAGGTGATACAGATCCCGACCGCTACAAAGAAATCGTCTGGGATGGTAAAAACGACCACTTTTTTGACTGATACAGGGTTCAAATTTTGAATTCACAGATGTACGAAACACATATTTATGTGATTTGTAATAGAATCTATTGACTTAAGATTAATCAATTGAGGAGGTAACAAAATGGATTTAAACAAAATAAAAGAAGTTGCCCAGAATTATCAGGCTGATATGACGAAATTTTTGCGTGATATCGTAAAATTTCCAGGAGAGAGTGCCGGCGAAAAAGATCATGCAGAGAGAATCGCCGAAGAAATGCGTAAACTGGACTTCAACAAGGTCGAAATTGATCCCATGGGAAATGTCCTGGGATTCATGGGAACAGGTAAAACCCTGATCGCATTTGACGCTCATATTGACACTGTCGGCATTGGCAATAAGAAAAACTGGGACTTTGATCCTTATGAAGGATTCGAAAGTGAAACTGAAATCGGCGGACGTGGTGTATCTGATCAGCTGGGCGGAATTGTATCTGCTGTATACGGTGCAAGAATCATGAAAGATCTTGGATTATTGAATGATGAGTATACGGTTCTTGTCACAGGTACTGTTCAGGAAGAGGACTGTGACGGACTCTGCTGGCAGTATATCATTCACGAAGACAAGATTCGTCCGGAGTTTGTTGTCTCGACAGAGCCTACAGACGGCGGAATCTACCGCGGACAGCGCGGACGTATGGAGATCCGTATTGATGCAAAGGGTGTATCCTGCCATGGTTCAGCTCCGGAACGAGGAGACAACGCAATCTATAAGATGGCCGATATTCTTCAGGATGTACGTGCATTGAATGAAAATGATGCTGCTGATGACAAAGAAGTCAAGGGCCTTGTTAAGATGCTCGATGAAAAATACAACCCACAGTACAAAGAAGCAAACTTCCTGGGACGTGGAACTGTCACTACATCCGAGATCTTCTTCACATCTCCAAGCCGCTGTGCAGTTGCAGACTCCTGCTCTGTTTCTCTTGACCGTCGTATGACAGCCGGTGAGACCTGGGAGAGTTGTCTGGAGGAAATCCGCAATCTTCCAAGCGTTAAGAAATATGGAGATGATATCAAAGTGTCCATGTATGAGTACGCACGTCCTTCCTATAAAGGGCTGACATATCCCATCGAGTGCTATTTCCCGACATGGGTAATTCCACAAGACCACAAGGTAACCAAGGCTATGGAAGAGACTTATAAATCACTGTATGGTGAAAAACGTATCGGTTCTGAAGAAACTATCGATTCCAGAGTTGATCGTCCGCTTACAGACAAATGGACATTCTCTACGAATGGTGTGACAATCATGGGAAGAAATAATATTCCCTGCATCGGATTTGGACCTGGTGCTGAGGCTCAGGCACATGCTCCGAATGAAATCACATGGAAACAGGATCTTGTAACTTGTGCATCTGTTTACGCTGCACTTCCAACATTCTATTTCGATAAGTAATTAATACAGTACCTTGGTCAAAGGGTCATAACTTATATTCTATATCAAAAGTCGTGACCCTTTTACTAGCAATAAATATATTTAAAGGAGATTTTATATGAAAACATTGCAAGATTACATTGACAAACTGAACAAACTGAATTTTAAAGAAATGTACGAGAATGATTTTTTCCTGACATGGGAAAAGACAGATGATGAACTGGAAGCTGTATGGACGATTGCAGATGCATTCCGCTTTATGCGCGAAAACAACATCTCCACTAAGGTATTTGAAAGTGGTCTTGGAATATCACTTTTTCGTGATAACTCCACGAGAACACGTTTCTCTTTTGCTTCGGCCTGTAACCTGCTTGGCCTTGAAGTACAAGATCTGGATGAAGGAAAATCTCAGGTTGCCCATGGTGAAACAGTACGTGAGACAGCAAATATGATTTCCTTTATGGCTGATGTTATTGGTATCCGCGATGATATGTATATCGGAAAAGGTAATGCATATATGCATGAAGTTTCTGATGCAGTAAAACAAGGTCACGCCGACGGAATTCTTGAGCAGCGCCCGACTCTTGTAAGTCTGCAGTGTGATATTGACCATCCAACACAGTGTATGGCTGATATGCTTCATATCATCCATCATTTTGGTGGAGTTGAGAATCTCAAGGGCAAAAAACTTGCTATGTCATGGGCTTACTCTCCTTCTTATGGCAAACCACTCTCCGTTCCGCAGGGTGTCGTAGGTCTTATGACCCGTATGGGAATGGATGTTGTCCTGGCTCATCCCGAAGGATATGAAATCATGCCTGAGGTTGAGGAAGTTGCTAAAAAGAATGCCAGCAAATCCGGCGGATCTTTCCGTGTATCTCACGATATGAAAGATGCTTTCCAGGATGCTGATATCGTTTATCCAAAGAGCTGGGCTCCATTTGCTGCTATGGAAACTCGTACAGATCTTTATTCCAAAGGTGATCAGGCCGGTATTGATGAACTGGAAAAGAAACTTCTCGCACAGAACGCAGAGCACAAAGACTGGTGCTGTACAGAAGATCTGATGAAAACTACAAAAGACGGCAAAGCGCTCTACCTCCACTGCCTGCCGGCCGATATCAATGGTGTCAGCTGTGAAGAAGGTGAAGTCGAAGCTTCCGTATTCGATCGGTATCGTGATCCTCTTTACAAAGAAGCAAGCTACAAACCCTATGTGATTGCAGCCATGATTTTCTTAAGTAAATTTGAAAACCCACAGGAAGTACTCAAGAAATTGGAAGAACAGAAAACTCCCAGGATTTTTAAATAAAACAGAATAATAAGGTGAATAATATGAAAGATAAGAAGCGTATCGTCATTGCTCTTGGAGGAAATGCCCTCGGCAATACTCTTCCGGAGCAGATGGCAGCCGTTAAGACCACAGCCAAAGCAATTGTGGATCTGATCGAAGAAGGGTGTGAGGTCGTTGTCGTACATGGCAACGGTCCTCAAGTTGGCATGATTAACAATGCCATGGCGGCGCTCTCCAGAGAGAATCCAGAACAGCCCAACACTCCTCTCTCAGTTTGTGTTGCTATGAGCCAGGCCTATATTGGCTACGATCTGCAAAACGCACTGAGAGAAGAACTGTACAACCGTAATATTAAAAATATGCCGGTTTCAACTATGATCACCCAGGTTCGTGTAGATAAAGACGACTCTGCTTTTTCCAATCCGTCCAAACCTATTGGACATTTTATGACAAAGGAAGAAGCTGATCATGCAGAGAAGAATTATGATTATGTGATGAAAGAAGATTCCGGGCGTGGTTATCGCCGTGTGGTAGCCTCTCCCAAACCAGCAGAGATTATTGAGATCGATGCTATTCGTTCTCTGATGGAATCAGGACAGCTTGTTATCGCCTGCGGCGGCGGTGGAATCCCCGTAACTCGTGAAGGAAACCATCTAAGGGGAGCAAGTGCAGTAATTGACAAAGATTTTGCAAGTGAACTTCTTGCAGAGCAACTTGATGCAGACTTTCTGATCATACTGACCGCAGTAGAAAAAGTTGCAATTAACTTCGGAAAGCCGGAAGAGAAATGGCTGGATGACCTCGATTGTGGTACAGCAAAGAACTATATAGATCAGGGACAATTTGCTCCTGGATCTATGCTCCCAAAAGTACAGGCAGCTGTTACTTTTGCTGAATCAAAGCCAGGCAGAACCGCTTTAATTACTCTGTTGGAGAAAGCAAAAAAAGGCATCCTTGGAGAAACAGGAACCCGTATTCATCAGTAAAATATCTTAGAATGCGGATGTTTCTATTCTGGCATGACAGGTATGGCTGTGGAATTTGTGTTCCACAGGCCAAGTCTGTCATGCCTTTTGTAATTTTCAAACTGGAAAGAGAGAGAATAATGACTGAAACTACACAAAAGTTTAAGAAAAACGCATCACTCTTTGAAATGGAGGGAGTTCCCAAATTTTCACAAGCCCTGCCTCTGGCCTTACAGCATGTAATCGCTATGATCGTCGGGTGTATTACACCGGTAATAATTGTCAGCTCGTCAGCCGGCGTTTCCAACGAAACACAGGTAATTCTAATTCAGGCCGCACTTGTTTTTTCAGCGGTGTCAACTCTTCTGCAGTTGTTCCCGATTCATTTGTTTGGGCATAAGATTCAATTAGGATCAGGTCTTCCCGTGATTTTGGGGGTCAGTTTTGCCTATGTTCCAACGATGCAGTCAATTGCTTCTGAATCGGGCATCGGGACTGTTCTCGGCGGTCAGCTGGTAGGCGGCTTTATCGCCATTATTGCCGGTTTTCTCATGAAAAGGATACGCAAATTCTTTCCGCCAATTGTAACGGGAACTGTTGTATTTACCATTGGACTTTCTCTGTATCCTACAGCCGTTGCATATATGGCGGGCGGAAATGGAAGCAAAGATTTTGGTTCCTGGCAAAATTGGCTCGTAGCTTTAATCACGCTTGCTGTCGTCACACTGTTAAATCATTTCGGTAAAGGCGTGTGGAAACTTGCATCCATATTGATCGGTGTTGTTGCAGGGTATATTATCGCATACTTTTTTGGCATGGTTGATTTTACAAGCATCGGACAGGCCAGTGCTTTTCAGCTTCCGCACTTTCTGCCAATTAAACCGGAATTCGAGTTCTCGGCCTGTTTTGCATTCAGTGTCTTATTCCTGATTAACTCGATTCAGGCGCTTGGAGACTTCTCAGCCGTGACATCCGGAGGACTTGATCGTGAGCCTACTGACAAGGAGTTACAAGGGGGTATCGTAGGATTTGGAATTACGAATATGATCTCCGCTCTTTTCGGATGTCTCCCATCAAATCCTTATGGCCAGAATGTCGGCATTGTAACTACAACAAAGGTTGTCAATCGCTGCGTACTGGGTATCTCTGCACTGATACTTCTCATTGCAGGAATTATTCCAAAGTTCTCGGCAGTTCTCACTACGGTACCTTATTGCGTACTGGGGGGTGCTACTATCGGTGTCTTTGCTTCTATCGCAATGACTGGAATGAAGTTAGTCGCAGGATCCGGGATGGATTATCGAAGCACTTCCATCGTAGGGCTCTCAGCAGCACTCGGTGTTGGTATCTCTGAAGTAAATGGTTCCCTGGCTGCATTTCCTGCATGGGTTACCACGGTATTCGGAAAATCTCCAGTCGTAATCGCCACGATTGTGGCTGTACTGCTCAATATCATTATTCCAAAAGAGGATCATAAGGCAGACGAATCGAAAGAATAAATAAATACAATCGTAATATTCAAAAAAAAGAGAGATCCAAGAATGGTTAAATTCCTGGATCTCTCTTTTTTATAGTTCTACTTATAAACCTTCTGCATAACAGAACAGTTTAAAACAATTTTCTTCCGGATATATATTTGTGAACGACTCCCTCGTCACCAGACAAATAAAGGAACCTTTCCAGTCGATCTTTCAGATTCAGTTCCTGTGGATGAGGAATTTTACTCTCATCCAGAACCAGAAGATCTCCCTCATATCCTTCTTCAAAACTTCCCACTTTTCCGAAAAAGCTGCCTCCGCCCTTTGTACCCATAAAGAAAGCTTCCTCCATGGTGATCGGTTTCAGCTGATTACCAAGAAGCCGAAAGCGAAGCTTCGAGACTTGAATGGCATCCGTCATTGCACGAAAAATCGACAAATTCGCACCTCCAGCGACATCAGTTCCAAGACCGATATTCATGTCTTCATCAAGATAAAGACGGACAGGTGCAGCTCCGGAAGTCAGATTTTCATTCGACTGAGGACAATGGGCGATAAAAACACCTTTTTCTTTCATCAGTTTTATTTCTTCCGGAGAAGAATGCACGCAATGAGCCATAATAGTGGGCACGTCACCGCCAAACAAATCAAATCGGTTATAAGCATCTCCGTAGAATTTTGACTCCGGCATCAATTCCTTTACCCAGTCTATCTCACTTAAATTTTCAGACAGATGCGACTGAACAGGAACATGAAACTCCTTTTGAATTCTCGACAACATACTCATAAGTTCATCCGTACAGCTTGGAATAAATCTGGGCGTCAAAATCGGCTTCACATGCGGATAAGCATCCTGCGTCTTTGAAAGCCATTCGGCTGTGTCCATGGCTGATTTCATGGCACTTTCTTCGCAGAGATAATCCGGACTATTCCGATCCATATTTACTTTTCCGACATAAGCACTGATACCTGCATCACTTAGAAGCTGCATCAGAAGTTCGGTCGCCGGAATATGAATCGTCGCAAAAACGCTGGCTCTCGTAGTTCCACTCCGTTTCAGATCATCTGTAAAGATATTATAAGCCTTCCTGGCATAGTCGAGATCCTTATATTTACTCTCCTCCGGAAATGTATTGGTATCCAACCAGTCAAGCAGCTCCAGATCCATCTTCAGCCCACGAAATGCATACTGTGGAGCATGCACATGCAGATCAGTAAGTCCCGGAATAATCAGATGTCCGGTACAGTCCTCCATCCATGCACCTCGATACTGTTCTGGTATTTCATGAAAAACCCCTTTTACAAGCCCTCCCTCCAGGATTAGATAACTGTCAGCATATGTTTTAAGCGTATGCTTGTCAGTACTGTAACAGATATCACCCTTCAGAATTCTGGCTTCCTCTTGTTTTTGTTCCATCCCATCACCTCAATGTCAAACCTCAACCATACACTCAATCTCTACTTTTCCGCCTTTTGGAAGACCGGCAACTGCAAAACAGGAACGCGCCGGATTATTTCCTTCAAAATAATCGCCGTAAAGCTCATTAACTTTTGCGAAATCTCCCATATCTGCAAGGAAGATAGTTGTCTTAAGAACTTTTGATTTGTCTGTTTTGGCTTCCTTCATGATTGCGTCAAGATTCTTAAGAGAATTCTTTGCCTGCTCTTCTACGCTTTCCGGAAGATCTCCTGTTTTTGCATCAATACCAAGTTGTCCGGAAATAAATAGAATACCATTGCATTTCACAGCCTGTACATAAGGCCCAATTGCCGCGGGTGCTTCTTTTGTGTTAATAATTTCTTTTGCCATAATTAATCTCCTTTGTGTCCTTTTGGGACAGTAATCTAATTTTATGATCTATGCTTTCAGCTGTTGTTTAGCCTTGGCAAGATAACGGTAGACGGTCGGCTCACTCATCGCCATTTTATCGGCGATGAAACATACACTGCCTTTCAGCAGAAATGCTCCCTCTGCATAAAATTCATTGATAATCTCCTGCTTTTTCTGCTGAGAAGAAATATCAACATTAAGATATTTGTCCATCACAGTATGATATATACTCTTCAAAGCAGAATTGCCGGCATCTGAGAGAACTTCTCCTTCATAGTGAATCGCTCCCGGCTGATTCGCCGGTTTATCCTCACCTAGTCCAATACTGTCGATAAAACTCTTTAATTCCATAAATACCTCTACGTTGAAATTCACGCAGAGAGCACCGATCGCTGATCCGGATTTATCACGGATCAACATAGTCGAAGAAGTAAAAGGTTTTCCATCTTTTCCGGAAGCCTCATGCTGAACTATGTAATTTTTTCCATGTCCATGCGCTGCAGTATCGTCTTGCATCATCCTCATTGCGAGATTTGTCATCGGAGAACCGACAGTTCTTCCACTTTGAAAACCATTGGCAATCGCCACAACAGCATGTGCCGGATCCGTGAAATCATGGAGTACAATCTCATACTGTTTTCCCAGAGCTTTTCCCAAGAATTCTACTATCGCTACATAATGTTTTAATTCCTGATGCATGTCAGCCGTCCTTTCTTCTACTTTTCTAGTATACCATAGCGATAATGTATTATCAATAATATGAAAACTTTTTATCACAAAAGCTGAATTCCACAGGAATTCGCAACTTTAAGAGTCTCTTTTGGCCATACCGAACACTGCACCTCCCCGATATGTGCCTTTCTCAGGAAAAACATACAGATTCGGGACTGTCCAATTCCGCCGCCAATCGTGAGCGGAAGACGGTCATTAAGGACTGCCTTTTGAAAGTCAAGATCTGCCCGCTCCTGGCAGCTGCTTTTATCAAGCTGTTCTTTCAGACTTTTCGCATCAACACGAATTCCCATTGATGACAGCTCAAGTGCGATATCAAGGACAGGGTAGTATACGATAATATCTCCGTTCAGTCTCCAGTCGTCATAGTCCGGAGCCCGACCGTCATGCGGTTTTCCAGAAGAAAGCTTATCACCAATCTGCATAAGAAAAACTGCACCTTTTTCCTTCACAATCTGATATTCTCTCTCTTTTGGAGAAAGATCCGGATAGCGATCAAAAAGTTCCTGTGATGTGATAAAAAAGATATCCTCTGGCAGGAATTCTGTAATGTAATCGTACTGAATACTCATATATTTTTCCGTATGTTTCAGCGTTTTATAGATCTGTTTCACCGTACCCTTTAATGTGTCTATATTTCTGTCCTGCCTGGTTATGATTCTTTCCCAGTCCCACTGATCTACGTAAATAGAATGGATGTTGTCCAGTTCCTCGTCCCTTCGAATCGCATTCATGTCCGTATACAATCCCTCACCTGGTTTGAATCCATATTTTTTCAATGCATAGCGCTTCCATTTTGCCAGAGAATGTACGATCTGGGCATAAGCATGATCCGCATTCCTGATTTCGAATTCCACAGGTCTTTCAACTCCGTTTAGATTATCATTGAGACCCGTCTCCGGCCGCACAAAAAGTGGTGCTGTAACTCGAAGCAGATTCAGGCGTTTTACAAGTTCCTGTTGAAAAAAATCTTTTACGGTCTTAATCGCAGCCTGAGTCTCATGTAGACTAAGAGCCGATGCGTATTCCTGTGGAACTATTATTTCTACCATATTCTTACCTCTTCCATATTTTAATAAAAACAAAAAGGATTTTAGTTCAGATGTATCCCCTTCAATGCATCTGCAAATGCATTGTTAACTGGTTCTTGTGCTTCCCTCTTCTGTGCTTTCATATATTGTGCAACATCCTTTTTGGACACACCACCGCCTTCTTTTTTCCTTCGCTCCTTAAATTTATCCAATCTTTCTTTATGACCGCATATACAGATAAATGTTGCATCTTCACCATTTCCGTACAATTCCATCTTCTTATGACAGACAGGACATCTTGCATTCGAAGTACGCGAGATAACTTCCCGGTATCCACAATTTCGATCCTGACAGACAAGGAGTTTTGAATTCTTTCCTTTCACGGAAAGGAGGCGTTTTCCGCAGTTTGGACACTTTTTATTCGTCAGATTATCATGGTGATAACTTCCCTCCTCTTCCTTGATTTGGTTTACAAGATCCTTTGTATAATTCCTGATTTCGTCCGTAAACTTGTAACTTTTGAGATCTCCGCCAGCGATTGCAGAAAGTTTCATCTCCCAGCTGGCGGTGAGTTCCGGCCTCTTCAGATCCAAAGGGACCAATCTCAGGAGCTGCTTTGCTTTACTTGTGAGTATAATCTCATTTTCCTTTTTCTCCAGCAGAAATGTGTTGAACAATTTTTCAATAATATCTGCTCTGGTCGCGACAGTTCCCAGTCCTCCGGTTTCTCCCAGAGTCTTTGCCATCTTCGTATTCATTGATTCCATATAACGAACCGGATTTTCCATGGCGCTAAGCAGGGTTGCCTCTGTAAAACGCCTGGGCGGCTTTGTCTTTTGCGCCTGCACACGGATAACAGGATTCTCAAAGACTTCTCCTGGCTTAAGGAGCGGCAGATTTTGTTCCTTCAATCCATCTGTGTCCTCTTCGCTCTGTGTCGCCTCCGACTCATAAACCTCACGCCATCCCATCTTTATCATTCTTTTTCCTCTGGCCTGAAAGATCTCTCCTCCCAGATCTGCACTGAT
Organism: Blautia liquoris; assembly: GCF_015159595.1. Taxonomy (NCBI): domain Bacteria; kingdom Bacillati; phylum Bacillota; class Clostridia; order Lachnospirales; family Lachnospiraceae; genus Blautia; species Blautia liquoris. The sequence goes on from NZ_CP063304.1 coordinate 1,770,286, forward strand.
CATTGTCTCCTCATACACAACTGGGGGATACAACACACTTAAGAATCTGCGAACTACAAGATCATAGATTTTCCGTTCCTCCGAAGAAAGAGCCGCAAGATCTACAAATTGCTCAGTCGGAATAATCGCATGGTGATCCGAAACTTTGGCATCATTTACAAAGGACATTTTTTTCGAAAGTTTCGTCTGCTTTGCTTTTGATGCCAGACTTCGATACGGTCCCACGGATATAGCTTCGAGTCGTTCCGCAATCGTCGGAATAATATCCGCAGTCAGATAACGAGAATCTGTTCGGGGATATGTAAGTAATTTATATGTCTCATACAGACGCTGCATGATATTTAATGTCTGTTTTGCCGAATATCCAAAATGATTGTTCGCATCTCTCTGCAATTCCGTAAGATCATAGAGCAGTGGTGCAAACGTCTTTTTTTCTTTCTTATCGACTTTTGTAAGCTTCAAACTGCCCTCTTGTGCTTTCCTTTGAATGGATTCGCTTCTTTCTTTCGAAAATGTTCTGGCACTGTTGGTCTTTTGATCGATCCAGAGATACTTCACATGCCCGGCCTCAGCTGAAATCATATAATACGGTTTAGCTGTAAAAGAGCGGATCTCTTCTTCCCGTTTTTCAATCATGGCAAGTGTCGGTGTCTGTACTCTTCCACAGGAAAGTTGTGCATTATATTTGCATGTCAATGCACGCGTACAGTTGATTCCTACCAGCCAGTCTGCTTCTGCTCTGGAAACAGCAGCATGATAAAGATTGTCATACTCCCTCGCATCTTTTAGATGGGCAAATCCTTCCTGGATTGCTTTATCTGTCACCGAAGAGATCCACAGTCGTTTACATGGCTTTTGGTTATGAGCTTTATCCAGAATCCATCTGGCAACCAATTCACCTTCTCTTCCCGCATCCGTAGCGATAATTACCTGATTAATATCCCCTCTAAAGAGAAGCTTTGTAATCGCATGATATTGTTTCCCTGTCTTAGGTATCACTTTGATTTTAAGTTTATCAGGCATAATAGGAAGCATAGAAAGCTCCCATTCTTTATATTTCTTATTGTAGTCTTCCGGATCCTGCAATGTCACCAAATGTCCGAGGGCCCATGTTACGACATACTGGCTTCCCTCCATACATCCGTCACCTTTTTTCGAACAGTGCATAACCCGCGCAATATCACGCCCTACCGACGGTTTCTCAGCTATCACTAATGTTTTCATCTACATTAAATACCTTTCTATATCCGAAAAATAGCAGAGGAATAGTGCATGTCGCCATGACCATCCCTCAAAAATAACTCCCTGTCTGAAACTATGTTCCAACACTATTTCTTGTTTTCCAGGACTAATGTTGCAACTTCCTTTTCGTTATACTGGGATGAAATAATCCCACCGTCTGAAAGTCTGGAGTAGACTCCCTTAAAACTTCCATTATATACATATAGTCCCGACATATTGGTATAAGTTTTAAATTTCGCATCATCCTCTGTGAAAGAGATGTTTTCAGTTCTGTATGGGGGACAATATTCCTGATAGATATATCCCTGATTGATATTTTCTCTTACAATCGCCAGCCATTCTTCTTCGCTGAAGTCAATTCCCGCAAACACTCCTTTTGATGCATAGGAATCAAGCGGCTTGATAATCCACCTGTTCTTATCTTCAGTCACCTGATTCACATCAAAGAAGTGATCATCAAGAAGGTTTGTATAAGGAATATGTTCATTTACAAATAGCTGCTCCTCTCTGGTCAGAAGGCTTAAAGTGGGCTCCTCACGCAGCACCTTAAAAAGCCATTTATTGTGAATAATCTGCGTACAAAAAGATCCCATAATACAGACATCCTGGTTTTTGACAGCCTCTGTGAAATCTCGCACTTCATCGTAATGGGCCATGATATCTGTAGTAACAGCTCTTCGATAGATGAGATCAACCGGGATATTAGATGGTGAATATAACACATGATCTCGATATTTCATCTTTGTAATCTCACAAACCTCACAGTCGTAGCCATACTTTTGAAAACGCTTTTTAAATTCCTCAAACTCCGTAACTGAACCATTGTCAAGAAAATCCACAATTGCAATATAAGGTTTCTCAACTTTCTTTTCATACGTATCATACAAGGATAAGGAAGTTTCCACCCAGCTGTCAAAAAGTTCAAACGATTTAAACTGATATTTTTCCTTCATCTGAACATGAGCCGGATTCAACTCTAAAGCCTGATTGAGCAGTCTATCCTCATTCATCGCGCTGGTTCCGTCCGTATTAATCTCACAGAATTTAAACGAATGGTCATCTTCATTAAAAAAGATATCAAATCTTGCAATTGGAAGAAGACTGTCATAGAGATTCGGAACAAGGATCAACTTTTCAAGTTCCCTGGAAAATGGAAATAATTTTCTATATTCGGGGTTATCTAAATATTCCCGAATCACCTTTGTGAAGATACTGTAGGTTATCTTGACAATATTTTGAAAGATACGAATGGTATCTTCTGAAAACACTTTCGGTATCTGAAGCGTATGAACCCGAAGACGCCCATGATAGTAGGCGGGTGAATTCATAAGAAAGTCCTTCACAGACTGCGCAGCCTTTTCACTTTCTTCCATATGTTCTTCTATATACGATTTATACTCTTCTTGTATTGATTCCAATATTAACTCCTTTTTCAGTAAAATGTCTGTTAAATTTTTTATAATTCATTCTTTTGATATTTTGCAGCTAATGTAGTCTTTTCATCCACCAGACTGAAAAAGGGATCCAAAAGCTCCTCTTCTCCGTTTTTGAGGTGAGTCTTTGCAAGCGTTAACAGTTCCAGGAAAAACTGATCCGCCAGAACACCATAAATTTCCCCTTGATAGCCATCTTTGCAAAGAGACTGATCTGCTCTTTGTATATCCCGGATTGTTACATGATACCGGGAAAGTAGAATTTCTGAAACTTGTTTATCAAAGAAAATTCCCTTAATAAAAGCCAGATAAGCCATCATATATTCGGCAGGTATACTATCAGCACCGCGAATTTCAACATAGTTCTTAAGTCTGACATCCAGAAAAGTCATAGAGATGATATGATCTACGTCCTCAAGACTAAGTAGCCTCTCATCCCAGATATCACAGACACGATCCTCACCACAATAAACAAAGTTGTCACCCTCCGGTTTCATAATCGGGGGCAGATTCCACAGATATTCGGCGTACGTATGGAAACCGAAATCTTCGTCAAAAAGTCCTTTGGGAATTCCACAGCGTTTCGGGTCTACATTGTCCCAGATTTCTGTGCGTGCCAGATGTTCGGAGTACGGATTCCCCTCAAAAATCGGTGAATTGTCTGTCAAAAATTTGATGGCAGGCATAATCAGATATGCCGTCCGATACTTACGAACAAAATCCTCTTCACTGCAGTAATCGATGGATATCTGTGTTGCCGCAGTTCCCCTCATCATGTTTCTTCCTCTGGTACCGGAAGTCTTAAAATACTGATCCATGAAGCGATATCTCTGTTTCGGAATCAAAGGCAGATTATTCACCTTGCTTTTGGGCTGATATCCAATATTTAATATTTCATATCCCTCTTGTTGAAGATATGGCTGTAAAATCTTAAGAAAACTATGATAAATTTTCATGATTGTCCGGATATCTTCTCTTGGAGCAATACTGATCTCAAATTGACAAGCCGGCTCCAGACTTATTGAATAATCTGCATTGGACAATCCCAAAAGACTGTCCTGCTCATAATAGAAATGAGGATAATAGGGCTTCAGCTGATCAAGCAGCCAGCCTATCCCATGTTTCTCGTAATAAGTTACAGCTTCCAAAGTATCTTTATGCACGATGATATGCTCAATCTCCATGCCAAGTTTCTGAATACAATTCATCTTGCATCCATTACGAAAATGTTCTTCCAGAATCTTCAGATTCTGCTGCTTAAAATAACTGTTCACCATTGCTCCTTTTTGATCTGTAATTTTTTTAAAAAAACAGTTGATTTATTTTGAAAATAAGGTATAATATTCATTGTGCGTTGCACAAGCCGAAATAGCTCAGTTGGCAGAGCGCTTCACTCGTAATGAAGAGGTCGTCAGTTCGAATCTGATTTTCGGCTTTATTTTTTTGTCTTAAGACTCCCCTTTGTGTCATGTATCAGTGATATACTAATTATGACCCTTATCATCTAATATACCATAGACACGCTGATTTATCAAATTGAATTTTGATGGTCAATGATGACTTCACAGCATATGTTAAGATAAGAGAACAAATGTATAAAGGATGGTACGAAATTGGCAATACAGGTATTTATAGACCAGGGACACAACCCAAGCGGTGTCAATGCAGGGGCCGAGGGATTCGGCTATAGAGAACAGGATATCACATATATGGTAGGAAGATATTTGGCTGATATTATGGCAGACGATTCAAGATTTGAGGTCATGCTTTCAAGGCCCACCCCAGAAACATCCCTTGGAACAAGTAACGCTACCAGTTTAATGGAACGAGTGAATATGGCAAATGAATGGCCTGCCGATTATTTTATCAGCATACACGTGAATTCCAATCCAAACCCTGCCGTAAACGGAAGCGAAGTATATGTATATGAGTTTGATGATGTGGCATCTGCTCTTGCCGAACAGATACTTCTGGAGATCGTAAGAAGAACCGGCACGAAAAATAATGGTGTCCGTGAAAATCCCTCACTCTATGTTTTAAGACGTACGCAGATGCCTGCAGTCTTAGTTGAACTAGGTTATATTTCAAACGAAGATGATGTGCAAAAGCTGGTAAACGATCAGTATCAATTTGCATATGCAATCTACGTAGGGCTGTTAAATTATCTGGAACTTCCTCAGATTCTCTAGAAAACCACCTGTTGTTTCCCTGTTGCCTTGGGTTCACGGTCCTGCTCTGCATAAAGTATGAAAACGCAGACCCTGAGCCCATTATTTTTCAAAAGACAATATTACTGTTTTTTAGTTCCCCTGTTATCACGTTTTGCCAGTTTCAATCGGTTGAGAGACAATTTCTTATCCTTGTAGTCTATCTTATATTCTATTCGGTTTGCCAGGAGATAGCCATGGCTGATAAAATCATCTTTACCAAGCCGCATTCCCCGAACTCCAATAGCAGTTTTTTTCTTTTCAGGCACTTCATTAGCAAGAAACCGTAAGAAATATCCCTCTTCACTTTGCAGGACAAGATAATCACTTTCATCGAAGATCCCCACAAGTATCAGGCGATCGTCGTCATCTGCCAGTTTCGTTGCTGCTATTGTTTTCTTTGACACATTGAATTCAGAACCTTTTACAACCTTGCACATACTGTTTCGAGAGACGAATATCAATTCCCTGTCTGTAATATTCTTAAGATTTGAGACAAATACCATTTGCTCTTTCGAACTGTCATATTTGCAGATGTTGTCAATCGGTATTCCCTTGTCCCTGAACTTGCCGCAAGGCAGGTCCAGCACCTTGAATGAATGCATCTTTCCAAGATCGGTGAATATACATATTTTATCCGTATTCATGCAGGAAAATATGAATTTATTCTCAGTATCCGCTGACTCTTTATTCCTCTCATATGTTGCACAGTCAATGGTTTTCGCGTATCCAAAACGATCCATGAGGAAGACAATCTCTGTTTCTTCTATCTCAGCTTCTTTCAAAACAATTTCTTCTGAATTTTCGATCTTCGTTCTTCGTTTTCTTCCAAACTCTTTCTTAATTGAATCTAGATCATCCATTATTACAGAAGCCATAGAGTCGTAATTGTTTAATATATCTTCGTAACGACTGATTCTCGCAAGTGTCTCATCATGTTCTTTTATCAGCGCTTCCAGTTCCAGACCGATCAAACGGTATAAACGCATTTCCAATATTGCCTGTGCCTGTCTGGTTGTAAATATCAACTTTTTGGCAGCTTTCTCACTGGATTTTGTCTTAAACTTAATACCTTCTGTTTTTCCCATAGTCAGGCATTCTTTTACCTGCTTCTGGCTCTTACTTCCTCGAAGGATCTCGATAATCAGATCAATCACATCGTATGCCTTAATCAGGCCTTCCTGGACTTCTTTTTTATCCATCTCTTTCGCCAGAAGATTCTGATATTTTCTGGTACAGGTCTCAAATTGAAAGTCGACATGATGTTCTATGATTTTCTTTAAGCTTAAGACCTCCGGGCGGCCATCTGTCACAGCAAGCATATTGACTCCAAAGGTATCCTCAAGCCTTGTTTTCTTGTAGAGAAGGCTAGTAAGATATTCGATGTCAGCTCCCTTTCTGAGCTCCAGAACAATTCGGATCCCCTCTTTTGATGACTGATTAGATATGTCAATAATATCGGAGGTTTTTTTAGAATCTACCAGATTTGCAACATCATTTAAAAATTTACCAATGTTTGCGCCGATCATCGTATAAGGGATTTCGGTGATTACAAAATATTGTTTTCCCGCTTTTCCTTTTTCTATGGATATTTTCCCTCTGATCTTGATCTTGCCGCTCCCGCTCTCATAGATCTGTTCCAATTCATCTTTATTTGCAATGACTCCCCCTGTCGGAAAATCGGGTCCCTTGATATATTTCATCAGTTCCCTTGTGGTGATATTCTGGTCCTTCATATAGGCTTTGACTGCATCCGCCACTTCACCGAGATTATGAGGTGGTATGTTTGTAGCCATACCTACGGCAATTCCATCCGCACCGTTCACAAGAAGGTTCGGAATTCTCACTGGCAGAACTTCCGGCTCCTTTTCTGTCTCATCAAAGTTCGGTATAAAATCAATAACATCTTTATCCATATCTTTAAGATAGACTTCCTGCGTGATTTTTTCCAGTCTGGCCTCAGTATAACGCATGGCAGCCGCTCCGTCTCCCTCTATAGAGCCAAAGTTGCCGTGTCCATCTACCAGTGTCCTGCCCTTTTTGAAGTCCTGTGCCAACACAACAAGAGCCTCATAGATCGAACTGTCACCGTGAGGGTGGTATTTCCCCATGGTGTCACCGACAATTCTGGCACATTTGCGGTACGGCCTGTCGTAGAATATGCCGAGTTCCTGCATATCATACAAGGTCCTTCTCTGTACCGGTTTTAATCCATCTCTCACATCAGGAAGTGCACGTGCAACAATCACACTCATGGCATAGTCGATATATGATTTCTGCATCAGCTCGGAATATTCTGTTTTTATAATCTGCTCATCCATTTTTAATGCTTAACCTTTCTTCTATATATCTAGTTCTGCGTCTCTTGCATGCTCATAGATAAATTCTCTTCTTGGAGGAACATCGCTGCCCATCAGGGTCTCTGTCACATCAGAGGCAAGCCTGGCATCTTCAATTTCTATCTGCTTTAAAAGTCTGGTCTTCGGGTTCAGAGTTGTCTCCCATAACTGGCTGGCATCCATCTCACCTAAACCTTTATATCTCTGAAGACTAAACTTCGTGTTTTTATGGCTTTTTCTGTAGTGTTCCAGGGCCTTATCATCATACAGATACTCTTCTTCTCCTTTCGAGGGCATTACCTTATAAAGAGGAGGCATGGCAACATAAACGTGTCCTTCATAGATGAGTTCCGGCATGAATCGATAAAACAAAGTCAGCAGCAATGTAGAGATATGTGCACCATCCACATCGGCATCCGCCATAATGATAATCTTATGGTATCGCAGCTTACTGATATCAAAATCATTTCCGTATCCTTCTGAGAAACCGCACCCAAAAGCGTTGATCATAGTCTTGATCTCTGCATTAGCCAAAACTTTGTCAATGGTGGCCTTTTCCACATTCAATATTTTTCCGCGGATCGGCATAATAGCCTGATAATTTCGGTTTCTGGCCATCTTTGCAGAACCGCCGGCAGAATCCCCCTCGACAATGAAGATCTCGCATTTAGACGGATCTCTGCTTTCACAGTTTGCCAGTTTTCCGTTCGAATCAAAGGAATACTTCTGTTTTGTGAGCATATTTGTCTTGGCTTTCTCTTCCGTCTTCCGAATCTTAGCGGAACGCTGGGCACAGGCCAGAACATCTTTTAAGACTTCCAGATTTCGGTCAAAATAAAGCACTGTTTCCTCACCGGTAACTTTGCTTGAAGCTTTCAAAGCGTCTTGATTATCAAGCTTGGTCTTGGTCTGGCCTTCGAATCTGGGATCCGGATGTTTAATTGAAATCACCGCTGTCATCCCATTGCGGATATCAGCTCCTGTAAAATTTGGATCCTTATCTTTTAGTATCCCAAGTTCTCGTGCATAATTATTCATGACAACTGTAAACTGTGTCTTAAAACCAGTCAGATGTGTTCCGCCTTCTGCGTTAAAGATATTATTGCAGAAACCGAGCACATTCTCCTGAAATTCATTGATATACTGAAAAGCAATCTCAACCGTAATACCTTCACTCTCTCCTTGAAAATAAATAACATCATGGATGGGTTCTTTCTTTTTATTCAAATCTTTGACATAACCCCTGATTCCATCCGGTTCATGGAATATAAACTCCTCTTCGCAGCCTTTTCTCCTGTCTGCGAATTCAATGATCAGATTTGGATTCAGATAAGCAGTCTCATGAAGACGAGATTTTACTTCCGCCGATGAGAAAATGATTTTTTCGAATATTTCAGAATCCGGGAGAAAATTCACGCGTGTTCCGGTCTCTTTTGTTTTTCCGATTTTTGGAAGAAGACCATTCTTAAGTTCCAATTTCGGAACCCCTTTTTCATAGTAATCATGGTGAATATATCCATCCAGGCTGATTTTAATATCAAGATAACTGGATAGAGCATTTACCACAGATGAACCAACTCCGTGGAGCCCACCGCTTGTCTTATATGCCTTATTATCAAACTTTCCTCCTGCATGAAGCGTGGTAAATACCAGTCGCTCCGCCGAAACACCTTTTTTATGCATTCCGACCGGTATGCCTCGGCCGTTATCATTTACTGTACAAGAGCCATCTGCCTCAAGTATTACTTCTATTTTATCGCAGTAGCCGGCAAGGTGCTCGTCCACAGCGTTGTCCACGATTTCATATATCAGATGATTTAATCCTTTTTTCGTTGTACTGCCAATATACATACCGGGCCTTTTTCTGACCGCTTCCAGCCCTTCCAATACCGATATACTGCTGGCATCATATATTCCTTTTGCCATAATATCACCCTTACTTTTTTATGTTATGATGCAGGCGTCAAAAGGTATTTTGACGCTAATGATACAAGGGCATTATAGTGCCCCTCGGGACATTATAACACCCTCAAATGGAATCTTGCAAGTTATTAAAAGGATTTAACAGCACATTTGTTCTGGTGTCAGTCTTTGATCTCCCAGTCCTGACCCAAACAGCTGATATCTATAATCTCTTCTTTCTCTCTCTCGTCTTTTAAAGAATCACGGAATCTTTTGACCGTATCATACCTCTCCCACAGATGCATAGGGAAGATGGCCCTGCACTTTACATGTTCCATGAAATATCGAATTCCCATATCATAATTATCTCCCAGTCTGGGATCCAGCGGGAGAAATGCAAGATCGACAGGAATATTCTCAAGTTTATCAATTTCACTTTCAAACCTGCTGATCATATTATTTCTGTCCGCTTTCGTGTCCTCATCCCAGATCCAACAGTTTAAATCGCCGGCATGGAAAACATAATGACCTTTGTATTTCACAAGAAAAGAGACGCCGCAGTCCGTGGAATCAAAAGTCCCGACTTCGAGTCGAAGTTCTCCTGATACAGGTAAGTTAAGCTCTTCATCCACTTTAAGGAACTTAATCTTCGCCGCAGTATCGTCCGGCAAAGACAGCTTGATTACTTTCCTTCTGATATCAGAAGACAAGATATAACTTACCTGCTCATACTCTGAAAACAGATTAAAAATCTCCGGGTTAAAATGATCCTCATGAACATGGCTTGCAAACACAAACAGAGGTTTCCTTTTGTCCCATTCGGGAACCGCTCCCTTATAATAATCGAAAACCCAGACGCATTCCTCCCACTCAACTGCAAATCCACTGTGCTGTATATAAGTAACTTTCATACTAATCTCCTCATCTGGTTTCTCGTGTAACTATTCGTGTTCTGCTAAAGGTTCATTCAGTTCTTCTGTCCCGGGAAGGACAAATCTTCCCTTTTCAATTATCTTATCTCTGGTACCGTCTTTTCGAATTACCTCTATCAGACCAAGTTCATCATAGGGGATCGTGATATCTGTGTGACATCCGAAGTAGGCAAGGTTTACATCCTTTTTACGGAGCAGGGATCTCTCGTTGTCTCTGGCTATGATCTCTTTCCCATCCGGGTTATAGACAGCCGTATCCTCCTGCCAGCTGTAGCAGGTATCACCAAACGCAAAATGCGGACCTGTCTTTTCTGCAATCAGAATTGGCAGTTTGTCCTCAATGTGATAGGTTCTGGCCATCCGGTAAGCTGTCGTATTCGTTCCAATTGCAAACTCCCCCATAGGAATGGTATCGTGATGAAAAAGAATATTTTCCTCGATATATCTTCGGTTCTCACCCTCATCATCAAAATTTTTACAACTATAGTCTGATATCATCCCATCCTTTACCTGGATCGTCAGATCCACATAGTTTAATTCATTTAGAAAGACTTTACTTACATTTAACACACCGTCTGTTCCCTTCAAAATCGGAGATGTGAAGACTTCGCCGACAGGAATGTTCACATCAGCCACGCAATTTTCGAAATTCGTCTGTCTCGAAGGGTCTGTCAACTCATGGAATGAAATCGTGATGTCTGTTCGATTACCGTTCATACCGACAACATGTGCACATACACCCAAGTCAAGTACCTCAATGATAGACTGTTGGATTCTCTGATATTTTTTATAATCCAGGGTATTGACTTTCACAGTCTCTTCAAAGATTTTCTCAAAATCTGCCCCAATTTCAGGAACCGGATAGGCAATGATGGTAAAGCTTCTCTCCTCACCTATAATATAGCGATTCACAATCTGCCCCGCTTCATTGTCGTACAGAACCTGAAGCTTTTGCTGTTCCACAGAAAGAGTCAGAGCATCCTTGCAGCTTACCGGTTCAAACGGTTTCTCCCCGAAGATCTCCATAACGGCAGGACCGCCGTGCCGGGCAGCCTTTTCCTTCTGATTTTCATATGCGTTTTGAAGAGCACGAAGCTTTCTCTGGATCAATGCCTTATCGATAAAAAGGGCAGCATCATTTTTGTGGTCAAATTCAAACTGCTGGTTCGGGACAGCCCCATAATAGCCATTCTTCCCTTTTTGGTTCTTTTGCATAATATGAGATGCCGTGCGGTATATCGTGGGTTTAAGACCCATGTCCGCAAACTGTCTTATCGCACACCTCACAATTCGCTCAAACCCCAGCGTGTATCTGATATTAACGGTCTTTTTCTTCTCCAAAGGCTTATTCTCAACGAGAAATCCCGTTCGATAGCCTTCCGTAAAGGTCAAAGCCATCGCCTCAATTTCTTCTTCAGGAAGTGTATTCAAAAAAGCTGCTGTCGTTTCCTCGTTCTTCGTCACATATTCACCGAATTGATAGAGGTATCTCAGATCTGTAAGATCGGAATTCATAATAATATCGACAGCAAAATTACATGCCGGATCTACTGTTCCATCCACACTCTGCTGCATCAATTCATCTGCATAATCGCTCATATAGTAATAGATGCTCTCTCTTAAATACTTTTCCCTCGGGTATGCATCCGTTTCAAATTCCTGATAAATTTCGAGAAACAATTCCATGCCTATTGTCATATCCCAGATTCGCTGCTCATATGCATATACAACCGTTCCCCGCAATTCTGTATAAAGCATACTTAAGATCTGACCGTAATCTCGTCCTAGTATCTTGACAGCATAACCGGGATTTCCGTAGCTGTTTTCATAATTTCCAGGTAATAACTCTTCGTAAAGCCCTCTGTTATACGCGCGGAGATCCTCAAGTGTCATATCATCAAAGATGTTCTCTTTTACGTTCGAAAACAGTTCGTCCATCTGAATCAAAAATCCTGCTTCCCGACAGAAAAAGTCTCGAAATAACGGCTCAGTCTCTGGATTTATATATATCTCACGAATACGCCCGATGGCAAGTTCATATCGCTGTGTTACAAAATCATCTTTGTTTTCTTCCATCTAACATTTCTCCTTTTTCATCTCTATCATAGGGGGCAAAGTGTATTTTGACGCTAATGATACTGCAACTTGATTATGAGATTCCGGTTAAAAATAGTGCAAGCCAGAGGACAGCCAGAATTCCACTGGCCATCGATCCAATGGTACTATACCTGTGATTGACGTTCTTCTCAGAAAAGCTTTGAATTCCAAGATAGAATCCATACGCCGACAGCAAGAATGAAAACAGTCCCATAGCTCCCAAAAACGTTCCGCCATTTCCCTTCATGACTAAAGATATGACCGCACCTGCAAGAAGGAGTGCAAGCGATATACCCGCCGCCACTATGGACTCCCATCCCTTTTTTGATTTTATGTCCGGTTCCAGTGAATATTTATATTTTTTCAAAAATCACCCTCCTGATTCTATTGCAGACAGCAAAGATAAGATAGCCAAGTGCTGCACCCGCTGTATTTAAAAGAAGATCATCGACATCAAAACACCCGACTTTAAACACAAGTTGTAAGGTCTCGACGATAAGACTTAATGTGAATCCCAGTAGAGTCACCAGCGAAAATCTTTTAAGTCTTTGGTGCATGACTGGGAGAATAAATCCAAAGGGAAGAAATCCGATCACATTGCCAGATATATTCAAAAAGGCCGAAAGCATTCCCACCTTGTCCCGATATACCCAAAATCTTCGGATTTCTTTAAATAAAATCAGGTTATAGCGATATCCCTGTGTCTGCATCGCTCTCCTGCCATACTCTTCTGAAAGAAAGAGAAAATATACAAGTGCCAGTATATATATCAGAAACACTATGCGTCCAAACAGACGAATCGCACTTTTAGTCGCTGTTCTCAAAGATCATAACCCCTTCATGTTTGTTCGTACTCCCGTATTCAGTCATATTAGAATGTAATTTCTCTTTTTTGTTTCAGGAGTCTGGCACCGCTTACAATCATAAGGATTCCTGTCGCAATGCCACTCACAAGTGTAATAATACCAAGCGCAATATTTCCTGCTCCGACAGATTTCATAATCTTATATGTTTTTTCATTCATAATAATCAACTCCCTTTCTTTAACTTACACCATATTCTTTATAATATGCGTCGAAAGAAGCCTTCAGCCGCTCATCAATGATAATCTGTCCTTTATACGGTTTTTGATACAGGTTCTCTGTCACTTCCGCCATCGTCACGATTGCACGGGCTGGGAATCCATACTTCTCCTGAATCTCTTCTAACGCACTCCTTGTCGTCTTTCCCCTTTCCATTCGATTGAGGGAGACGATAAGGCCTTTGATTTCAACATCCCCTTGTGCCTTTATGATCGGAAAGGTCTCCTCGATGGATTTACCGGAAGTGGTGACGTCTTCGATAATCACAACCCTGTCTTTGTCATGGATCGGACAGCCCAGCAATATTCCCGCATCGCCATGATCTTTTATTTCTTTCCGGTTGGAACAATACCTTACATCCACACCGTAAAGTTCGCTGATCGCCATAGATGTCGCAACTGCAAGCGGAATTCCCTTATAAGAAGGACCAAACAGCACATCAAAATCCAGTCCAAAGTTGTCATGGATCGCTTTTGCGTAATACTCCCCAAGTTTTTTCAACTGCGTTCCTGTTACATAAGCACCAGCATTCATGAAAAACGGCGATTTTCTTCCGCTTTTTAACGTAAAATCCCCAAATTTCAAAGCACTGCTGTCTATCATAAATTCAATAAATTCCTTTTTATATTCTTCCATCCGTTTTCGCCTTTCTTTGTTATATGCAATTCTAACACAGCTGTTATGCTATGTGAAGTCTGAATCAAAAAAGCTGATTTCTGGCCAGTGTCCAGTATACTTCCTCACATCTTTCGATATCCCGAACCGGTACAGATTCGTCCGGTTTATGTGCCAGCTCCAAGTCTCCCGGTCCGTAAGACATACAATTGTGATTATGCAGTCTGCCTGCGATCACCGCTGTATCAGAATAACCCGGGAAGAATGATACTTCCGAAGAAGCTCCTGTCTCCTCACATGCTCTCTTAAGAGCCCGCAGCAAAACAGAGTTCTCATCCTTTTCAATAAAAGGACGATCTCCGGTAATTTTCCAGGATACATGAATTCCTTTTACCTGCAGGGAAGCCTCTTTGACAGATTCCTCCACAATACTGACAGCGGCATCGGTATCGACAGGCGGAACCAGACGCATATCAATCCATACTCTGCAGGAATCCGGTACGACATAAGGGCGATACCCACCTTCGATCTGTCCAAAGGTCACTGTGGATATTCCAAGATCCTTATGCCTGGGACACATCTCAATTCTGTGCCTGATATTGGAAATAATCTCAGCCATTCCTGCGATAGCATCTACACCCTTCCATGGAGTACTTGCATGTGCAGTGACCCCTGAAACGGTAAGTTCAAACCAGGTGCGCCCTTTATGTGCGACTTCAATCCGCTTGCCTGTAGGCTCAGTGTCAAGTATCAGGCAGTCTTTATCAACCCATCCATCTGCAAGGACAGCTTCACTGCCGCGCATGAAGTCCTCCTCATCAACAGTGCCTATAAATAAAAATGTACGTTTTGGCTTCCTGCCCTTTGCCGCCTCTTCGGCCGCTCTTTTAAAAGCAGTCAGAGCACAGGCAAGACCGGACTTCATGTCGCAGGCACCTCTGCCATAGATTCTGCCATTCTTCTCTTCGGCACTTAATGGACCCGCATTTGTCCAGCCCTCGCCCAGCATAACCGTATCCATATGGCAGATGTAGACAAGTGCAGGCAGATCTTTATTTCCCTCTATCGCTGCCATGATATTATATCTCCCCGGCAGAACTTCTTTTTTTATAACCGGAAGCTGAAGCTTTGAAAGCCAGCTGAAGATATAGTCACCAATCTGCCCCTCATAATTACCCGGATCGGAACTATCAATACGTATTAATTTTTTAGTCAGTTCAATTGCATCTTTTTGATACTGATTCAACAGAATCACTTCCCTTTCTTCTCATCGATCAACAGCACCAATCAATTCATTAATGTCATTTATTTTATTAGTTATCATATAGTCTTTTATCCCTTTTACAACCTCCTGCGCTGCATAAGGATGATAGAAGTTTGCAGTCCCAACCGATATAGCAGATGCTCCCGCCAGCAAAAACTCAAGTGCATCCTCTGCGTCTGCGATTCCTCCCATTCCTATCACAGGGATATCGACTGCATGTGCCGCCTGATAAACCATCCGCACTGCGACAGGCTTTACTGCGGGTCCGGAAAGTCCTCCGGTTTTATTTGCCAGCGCAAATGTCCTTTTGTATATATCAATCTTCATGCCTGTGATCGTATTAATCAGAGACAATGCATCGGCTCCACCATATTCTGCCGCTTTAGCCATCCCAGAGATATCTGTCACGTTTGGAGATAATTTCATAATCACCGGCTGACCGGCATATTTTTTCACCTCACGTGTAATCGCTTCTACGGCTCTTGGATCCTGTCCAAACGCAATTCCCCCCTCCTTTACATTCGGACAGGAAATATTGATCTCCAGCATATCCACGTCTTCATCAGACAGACGCTCAACTACTTCACAGTAATCAGCAACAGTCTTTCCACAGACATTTACAATTATTTTTGTATCATATTTTCTAAGGAAAGGCAGATCCCTGTCACAGAAGACCTCAACCCCGGGATTTTGCAGGCCGATTGCATTTAACATGCCGCCATATACTTCTGCGATCCTTGGAGTCGGATTGCCAGGCCAGGGGATATTAGAAACCCCCTTAGTCGTCAAGGCTCCCAAAATATTCAAATCCACGAATTCGCTGTATTCTTCACCGGAGGCAAATGTTCCAGAGGCTGTCGTCACAGGATTGTTCCATGTTACACCGGCTATGTCAACTTTCATATTCATCTATATTTCCACCTCCGAAGCATTGAATACAGGACCATCTTTGCAAATTCTTTTATTATGAACATTAGAATGACTGTCCACCTCTTTTGTCTTGCAGACACAGGCAAGGCAGGCACCGACTCCACAGGCCATCCGCTCTTCCAAAGACAGATAACATTCAATATGATGCTCCGCTGCATACGCCTTGACCGCACGAAGCATCGGCGTCGGACCACAGGCAAAGATAATATCTCCGTTGAGATGATGTTTGGATATGGCATCCATGACATTTCCCCTTGTCCCAATACTCCCATCCTCAGTGGCAATAAATACCTCTCCGGATTTTTTTAACTCATCCGTCAAAAAAATGTCCCCATCTCTATATCCAAGAATGATTTTGTTATCATTGCCACCAGCAAGCGCTCTGGCAAGCTCTACCATAGGCGGAATTCCGATTCCGCCTCCGATAATCAGTACTCTTTTACCCTGTACCCCCTGAAGCGGAAAACCGTTGCCAAGAACACCCATAACCGAGGCTTTATCTCCCGTGTGAAGCATGGATAATTCTCTGGTTCCTGCCCCTGCCACTCGATATACAATCCGAAGGGCACCTTTTTCTTTATCAACCTCACATAAACTGATGGGGCGAGGCAGAAGCCTGGCCCCATCAGCACAGTATAGAGAAAGGAACTGACCGGGTTTGGCTGCTGCCGCCATTTCCCTTTCATCAAGCCACATACTATAGATCGCCGGTGCCACCTCCTCCTGAGAGATTACTGTGCTCCATGTTTTTTTTCTCATATTCCGGCCTCCAGCGCACCATTGATATCCGAAATCATAGCCAAAACTGCAGCTCGCGATGCTTCCTCAAAATGTTCCGGCCCATACTGACTATAGCTATCCTGCAGATAAGCGGCGATAATTCCTCTCGAAGAATTAACAATAGCTCCCAGTCCGTCTTCATTGAAAAAGTGTATGAGATCTTTTCCACGTCCTCCCTGGGCACCATATCCCGGAACCAGAATATAAGACTTCGGCATAATCTTTCTTAAAGCCTGACCTTGCTCCGGATATGTGGCACCCACCACTGCGCCGACATCGCTATAATTTCCACTCATCAACTCCATTCCCCAGGCCGCCACTTTTTCACCGACTAATTCATATAGATGTCTGTGATCCTCGAGCATCTGATCCTGAAAATCTCCACTTGACGGATTCGAAGTCTTCACAAGAATAAACAGTCCCTTATTCTCTTTTTTGCAGACATCTATGAAAGGTTTTATTCCGTCAATTCCCAGATAAGGATTAACTGTGGCAAAATCCTCATGAAAAGGTGAGAATTCCTGATCCTCTATGCGGACATTTCCCAGATGGGCCGTGGCATAGGCCTGCGAGGTAGAACCGATATCCCCGCGCTTGATATCCCCGATCACAATCAGGCCCTTCTTCTGACAATAAGATATAGTCTTTTCATAAGCTTGCATGCCCCAAATTCCAAATTGCTCATACATGGCAATCTGAGGCTTTACAGCGGGTATCAGATCATAAATCGCATCTATGATTTTTTTGTTATACTGCCAGATACCCTCTGCAGCACCTTCCAATGTCTTACCATATCTCGCATATGCTTTTGTCTTTATATGTTTTGGCACATACTCAAGCATCGGATCAAGTCCGACAACAATAGGTGCTTTTGTCTTCTTGATTTTCTCGATCAGTTGATCTATCATCTGTTTCTCCTTTATCGTATGTTTACTGTAAATCAGCATCGCTCTCTTCAGACTGACTGTAGACAACTTTCCCGTCACAAATCGTATAGGAAACTCTTCCAGTCACTTTTTTGCCATGAAAGGGTGTGTTCTTTCCCTTCGAGACAAAAGTCGATGTGTCTATCACGTATTCAGCCTCCGGGTCTATAATCGTAATGTCGGCGTCCATCCCCTCAGCAATGGATCCTTTTTTATCCTGTCTGATCACTCTTGCCGGTCGATAGCTCATCTTTTCCGCCATCTGCATCCATGTGATAACCCCTGGTTTCACAAGTTCTGTAATGGTAAGGGCAACACTGGTCTCCAAACCCACAATTCCAAACGGTGCATCTTCCATCCCTTGTTCTTTCTCTTCGGCACTGTGCGGGGCATGATCTGTACTGATAATATCAAATACATCTTCGTTCAGTCCCTTTCGCAGATATTCCAGGTCTTCTCTTGTTCGAAGCGGTGGATTCATCTTATAGTTTGTATCCCCCTCTTTCATATCATCACTGCTTAATGTAAAATGGTGCGGGCATACCTCTGCTGTAACCTGCATGCCTGCCTCCTTTGCGGCTTTTACCATATAGTAGCAGTTCTTTGTAGAGCAGTGGCACAAGTGGAGAGGTACACCGACTTCGTCTGCTAAGATAATATCTCTGGCTACAATTACATCCTCTACCGCATTCGTGATTCCCGGCAGATGCCAGGCTCTTGAAATCTCATCCTCATTCATACAGCCGCCCTGGACCAGATTTTTATCTTCACAGTGAGCGAATACCGGAAGATGGCACTGTCTGGCTAAAATCATCGCATCTTTATAAACGCGCGTATTCATCACTGATTTCCCATCTTCAGTAATTGCGGCTATCCCAGCTTTTGCCATTCCTCTGATATCAGCGGGCTCCTCTCCTTTCATCCCCTTAGTGACACATCCTGTCTGCAGAACATGAACAGGAGACAACTTTTTGGCCTTTACCGTTACATAATTCACCCTGTCAGAAGAATCAATGGGCGGTTTTGTGTTCGGCATGGCGACAATTGTGGTAAAACCACCCTTTGCGGCAGCACGCGAACCTGTCGCGATATCTTCTTTATAAGTAAATCCCGGATCTCTGAGATGTACATGCAGATCAATCAGTCCGGGCATCACAAGGTGTCCGGAAGCATCAATTACACGATCCACATCTATCTTAAGGTCCTTTCCGATTTTCATCACTTTATTATTCTCTATAAATACATCACAGATGTCATCAAGTTTCGTCGCAGGATCAATAACCCGCCCATCTTTAATCAACAGACTCATAGCGATCTTCTACCCCTTTTCGACCAGAAATTTCATTTCTTGTTTCACTAAAGAGTATACAAGAAAAATTAAGACAATTCAATCTTTTTCCTTGACTTTTCTTCATCTTGAGATTATAATGAATTTTAGCAAACGGAATTGTGGATATATATCAGTCACTAGTTATTAGAGATTATATTAGGATTCACGAATATAGTCTGTAATAGCTAGTGAATTTTTATATTATGGGATTTCAAAAAAGTTTCCCGTTTCAAAAAGTCGCTTGCTTTACTATTTATTTTTTTAATGTTATGGAGGTAACAACATGAACGGAACAGTAAAATGGTTCAACGCAGAAAAAGGCTATGGTTTTATCACTGGAGAAGACGGCTCAGATGTATTCGTACACTTCTCAGCTATCCAGGGTGACGGATTCAAATCCCTCGAAGAAGGCCAGGCCGTAACTTACGATTTGGTTGAAGGCAACCGTGGCATGCAAGCGGCTAACGTAGAAAAATGCTAATCTGATTGCAATCAAAAAAGAGCAGATGCGAAAGCATCTGTTCTTTTTTGATTAGTTAATTCCATTCAGGTAATCCGAAACTGCGGTCATGTCCATCTCCGTTGTTGTCGTAGCGGATGCACTTCCGGCTTCCACATTCTTATACACGGCAACGCTGAACCAAACAACCAATGCCGCAAGCACAACAGCTGCTGCTCCATATCCAAGACGGTGAATCCATCTCTCTTTCTGTATCGTCTTTACACGGTTGTTTTTTACCTGTTGGTCTGCTTTTGTTTTTTTCTGGCTCATCATGTAATCTCCTTTTTTACAACTTTTTTCAGTATACTACATGTCAGAAAAATTTACAATACTACTATGACGCCTCCGTCATTTGCATACATAGTACTTACCCCTCCTGTATCAAGGATGTAAGAATCTTTTACCTTTATTCTTTTCTTAATCGCATCAAGCACCATCTGGGCCCTCTCGGGACAATTACAGTGTGAAATCGCAAGTGTTCGCTGTTCACTGTCAACTGCTCTTTCCACAATCAGATCAACCATCTTCACCAGTGCCTTATTAATCCCTCTGGCCTGATCAAACTGACAGATCTCCCCTTCCGGTGTAGCTCCGCAGATTGGCTTAATCTTAAGAGCCGATGCAAAAAAAGCTTTGAAGTTGCTGAGACGGCCGTTTTTTCTGAGTGTTTCCAGATTTTCAACAACAAAATACGTATTCTGGCTGTGAATATATCTTTCAACCTCTTCTACAACCTTCTGAAAGGGCATATCCTGCTCTTCACATTCTATAATCTTTTGTGCAATTAATGTCTGACCAACAGAAGCTGATCTGGAATTAAAGACATGTATCTTTATGTCCGGAACATGATCCAATGCCATGGACTGACCTAAAACTGCACTGTTATAAGATCCGCTGAGCTCTGCCGAAAGCGTAACTGCATAATGATGAGTTTCTCCTGTCATATAACTGTCATAATAAAATTTTGGCGAAGGGCAGGAAGACTTCGGACATTCCGGTGTTGCTGCAACTTTCTCCAGAAAATAATTCTGGTCGAAAGTATCGTCATCTATGAATGTCTCTCCTCCAACTTCAAGAGTTAAGGGTGCTGATATGACTCTTTGGTCTTTTTTCATCCGGGGTGTAAGCTCCCCACAGCTATCTATTACTATATTAAAGCTCATGTAGTTGCCTCCATTTATCATTGCTCTGTAATGTAGTTTTCATAACCACATGTTAGATATACTATAACATATATTTCTGCGATTTGCAAAGCCTTTTTTACCCGTAATTCCCTTGCGAAATATCAAAATAAAAGGTATACTAACAGTCAGTATCAGCAAAGTGTGGGAAGCCACAGGCAAACCAGTGCTCTTTTTCATGCTTGCATGAAAAAGGCATAATTCCTACGAACAAACATGAGAAAGGATTCACTCTTATGCGTTACATTATCAATAAAGAACTTCAGGCGGTATCCGATGACACGATTACTGACCCGCAAGACGAAATTCTTGAAATACTAGACGAAAATCAGGCAAGAATCAACAGCAAGAATCTATGCTATCAAAGGGAACTTCTTCGTACTTTGGACGAGACCATCTCCTATTGTAAGATAGAGATGCTGCCCAAAGCTGTAATTGGAACTTTGCTGATTCCAGATAAACAGACCCCTCACACATCTACGATATCTGTGCAGTTTTATTATGAACAAAAGCATCTTATTATCATAGATGATGCAAAGCATCTGTCGGATACGAAAGCACTTCTTCTCGACAAATCCTTTGCCTCAATTGACGACAGTTATCGCTTTTTCTTTGAGTTTCTGGAGTCATTGATCGATGGAGATACCGTTTTTCTTCAAAACTATGAGAGACGGCTTGCGACCATGGAAGAATCTATGTCAGATATCCTTCCGAAAGAGCTGAGCATGGATGTCACGAAAGACCGCCGTGAACTCCTTTTGTATCACTCTTATTACCAGCAGCTGATGGACATGTTTGAAATTCTCTCAGAAAATATCACCCACTTTTTTCCGGATGAATATTCTTCACAATTTCAACGCCTTCTTGGCAGAGTAGACCGACTCTATGACAACACGCAGATGCTTCGTGAATATGCTCATCAGATTAGAGAGATGCAGCAGTCCCGGATTGATCTGCACCAGAATGATACGATGAGGATTCTGACTGTAGTCACCACAATTTTCTTCCCTCTTTCTCTGATCACCGGATGGTATGGTATGAATTTTAACAACATGCCTGAACTTTCTCACCCATTTGGCTATTTTATTCTGATTATCATCTGTGCAGTAATCGTTATCGGAGAAATTATATACTTTAAAAAGAAAGGATGGCTGTAACATGATCGCACTTACCGTAAGAAGCCTGAAGGCTTTTATGAATAGTCTCCTGATTGCTGATACCTTCGACTGTTTTCAGGTTTCGGAGGCGACAATCACCACCTTTACCACCTTCTCCATAGACGGGATACTTCACCCTGACTTTTATGGATCAGATAGATCTGAAGAAATACAAACATCTGGAAGGATTCAGGTCCTCTGGAAAGAAATCAAACCCTATTGCTTCTCTGTCATAAAGGGAAAGCATACCCCCCTCTCCTTCAAATTCGTTCTTCAGCTTCCAAAGAAAGAGACTTTAGATCTGATTGAAAAAAGCGGTCTTCCTATCAAAGGGGATGACCTCTTCGGACTCTATGTAAATTGTCAGTATAATGGTGATACACTGACACTCACCACCGGCACTTCTCTTCGTGTATTTACACTGGACAAATCTTTAGATCATGCCTGGGATCAGAAACTTAAAAGTTTTCTGAGCAGTCAGAATATCGAAGTATGCGAAAATTAAATCAAAGCAGCTTTCACCGCATAAAAAAGACCGGAATCTCTTTTGAGAATTCCGGTCTTTTGACCCTGGTATCATATCACTTTGTAAGCACCATCATAATTTCGTTGCTGCGATTGATAAATTTTGTCATCTGCTCCGGTGCCAGTGGCTTATTTCCAAGGCATGCAAGATCATAAAGCTGTTCACAGATCATACCTGCATGTTCTCCGTCAGCATGTTCGAACAGATATTTTACAAGTGGATGATTCGCATTTAATACAAGATTTTCTGTTCCGCCAAACATCGACGGGTCGCTTCCTGCCATGCCATACATCTTCATCATGTCCTGCATACGACGAGTTTCTTCTGATATAGTAAGCATAGAAGAGATGTTCTGATTTTTCAGATTTTCTACCTTTATTTCAAGATTGGACTTATTCAATGTTTTCTTAAACAAATCACCCAATGCAGTTGTCTCTTCAGAAAGATCCACTGAATTATCTTTCAGATCTTCCGTCAAATCGGCATCAATTCTCTGGAATTTCACTTCTTCATTGATACGTTCAACATGAGAAATGAATGAAGAATCAATATTATGTTTCAGAATCACCGCATCTTTGTTCTCTTCACGGAACATGTTGATGTACTGGCTTTGTTGTGTCTCATCAGTGACATAATAAATGGTCGTCTTATCAGGCTCTTTTTCTTCTTTATTTTCTTCAGAATCTTTATTTTCTTCGGAATCTCCCTTTTCTGAAGGTTCTTTTAATTTTTCATCGGAAGAGCTCTCTGTCTTGACTGTTTCCTCATCGGTTTCTTGCGGTTTTTTGTTCTCTGTTAGGCAGTCTGTAAGAGTCAGATATTTGCCATCTATGTTCTTGTAGAGAATATAGTCCATCATCTTACCGGAGAATTTCTCATCCTTGATACATCCGAACTTAATAAAAGGGCTGATGTCATCCCAGTATTTTTCATAGTTATCACGATCTGTTTTACACATACCGCTTAACTTGTCCGCAACCTTCTTAGAGATATAGTCTGCGATTTTCTTTACGAATCCATCATTTTGCAGAGCACTCCTTGACACATTCAGCGGGAAGTCAGGGCAGTCGATCACGCCTTTTAACAGCATCAGATACTCTGGAATCACTTCTTTGATATTGTCTGCAATAAACACCTGATTGTTGTATAATTTGATCGTTCCTTCTATCGAATCATACTCTGTATTAATTCTCGGGAAATATAAGATCCCTTTCATATTAAACGGATAATCCATATTCAGATGAATCCAAAACAGCGGTTCACGGTAATCGTTGAAGACCTTGCGGTAGAATTCTTTATAATCTTCATCGGTGCAGTCATTCGGATGTTTTGTCCAAAGAGGATGGATATCACTAATCGACACCGGACGCTTATTGATTTTTACTGTTTCTTTTGCAGGAGATACTTCGACAACTTCCTTCTCTCCATCTTCATTTTCACGTTCTTCGGTCTTAGCATCCTCGTGAATGTGCTCAACGACAACATCGTCTTCCCGTAAATCACTCTCATCAATAGTCTCATATTCCTGAGGGGCATCTGCCTTAGAAAGAAAGATCTCAACTGGCATAAATGAACAGTATTTTTCCAAAACTTCACGCATACGGTATTCGTTGGCAAATTCAAGACAGTCTTCGTTCAGAAACAATGTGATTTCTGTTCCGACAGTTTCTTTTGTGCCGTCTTTCATATCATACTCCGTGCTGCCGTCACACTCCCAGTGTACAGGAGCACTGTCAGGCTGGCAGGAAAGTGTGTCGATATGAACATCATCAGCCACCATAAACGCTGAATAAAATCCCATGCCAAAGTGGCCGATAATCTGATCTTTATCCGTCTTATCTTTATATTTTTCCAGAAACTCAGTTGCACCGGAAAAAGCGATCTGAGTGATATACTCTTCCACTTCCTGTGCGGTCATTCCTATACCATTGTCGATAAACTTTAAGGTTTTATCTTCTGGGTTTACAATGACATCAATCTTTGGCTTATAATCCTCGGGAAACTGATAATCACCAATCACTTCCAGTTTTTTTAACTTTGTAATTGCATCACAGCCATTCGATACCATCTCACGCACAAAAATATCGTGATCAGAATACATCCATTTTTTAATAATCGGGAAAATATTATCGCTGTTAATCGAAAGATTTCCATGTTTTTCTGCCATGGCTTTACACTCCTTTTTCTCTTATTCCTTTTTTCGGATTTCAAAAGTCATGGCAAATCCCGCGACAGGAAATGTCAGACCTACAACCCTGATATCTTATATATTAGTCCTTTCTACTGTAAAAGTCAATAGAAAATTAGCACTCAATTTAATCGAGTGCTAATAATAACCGATGCCCGGACGGCATAAAAATGTCTTTTTACCTTAGCATCATCCGAATCAGCTTTTCTTTTCTCTTTCCGTAAGGCGGATAGCGCAGAGGAATATCAATCCGCGAGGAGCTCTTCACAATACTCTTACTATGGGTAAATGTTTCATAGGATTTCTTTCCATGATAACTGCCCATACCACTGGATCCGACCCCACCAAAGCCCATGCGGGAAGTGGCAAGATGAATAATTGTGTCATTGATACATCCTCCCCCGAATGAAAGATTCATAATCTCTTGTTCAACCTTTGGATTTTTTGTAAAAAGGTATAGTGCCAAGGGCTTTTCCCTTTTTGAGATAAAAGCATCTGCGTCACTTATAGTTTTATATGTCAAGACAGGAATAAGGGGTCCGAAGATCTCCTCTTGCATCACAGGCTCACTCTCATTCACCGGATACAAGATGGTCGGTTCAATCTTAAGAGTGTCCCTGCTATAATTCCCGCCGAAGAATACTTCGCCGTGATTTAGCAGACCGAGTAGTCTTTCAAAATGCTTTTCATTAATAATTCTGGGGTAATCTGAATTTTCAAATATATTTCCATACATCTTTTTTGTCCAGTGTATCAAATGTTCAAGAAATTTATCAATTACAGATTCCTGTACCAGACAATAATCCGGAGCGACACATGTCTGTCCGGAATTTAGGAACTTGCCGAATACAACTCGTTTTGCCGCCAGATTCAGGTCCGCAGATTCCTCTATAATACAGGGACTTTTCCCCCCAAGTTCCAGAGAAACCGGGGTCAGATGTTCGGAGGCTTTTTCCATTACAATCTTTCCTACAGCAACACTCCCGGTAAAAAATATATAGTCGAACCGCTGATTTAAAAGTTCCGTGTTCTCATCGCGTCCGCCTTCCACGACGGCTGCGTACTTTTGGGGAAAAATTTCAGAAATCAGACGGCAGATAACGCTTGAAGTATGACTGGCATATGCAGACGGTTTGACAATACAGCAGTTTCCCGCGGCAATAGCACCAATCAAAGGTTCCATGCTAAGCATAAAAGGATAGTTCCATGGTGATAGAATAAGAACAAGTCCATAAGGTTCTGTTCTCACAAAACTTCTGGCAGGAAACTGTGCCGGCGAGCTTAACACCGTTTTGTCCCTATCCCAGAAAGGAAGGTGTTTCCTGACATATGACAGTTCTGAGTAAACCATACCAATTTCAGCCATATAAGATTCACAGTTCGATTTTTTGAGATCCTTTCTCAGTGCCTCTTGTATCAGCCTTTCATTTCTTTTGATTGCCTTTTGCAGGCATGTCAATGCCTTCAGGCGGAAATCAAGAGATTTTGTCCCTCCAAAATTGTAAAATTTTCTCTGTTCTTCAACAAGCTCCCTAATCTCCTGCATATTGCACGCTCCTTTATTTTGATCCGGTTCTTAACGCTTATCCCTCAACGATAAGATATTTTCCGCTCGGCAGAGCAAACACCTCGGACGCCTCTTCCAGATCTGCATCCTCCATACCATCGACATCCATACCGCTCTCCTTTAGATAAGATCGAACATCGTCGATTGTATCAATAACTGCTGCCATACAATCTTCGAGGAAAGCCTCCGCTTCCTCCGGATTTTCTGCCACATTCTCATTAAAAAGTTGTCCCTGATTTTTTAAAAAAATATCCAGACACTCATCGCTGTATTCATTCATTTTCATTTCTCCTTCATATTACATCTATCTATTCAAGCAGTTTTAAAATCTGCAGAGGACTGTCGATAATCGCATCTGCATGATTATCTTCGAGCTCTTTTCTGGGGCGAAATCCCCAGGTGACTCCGACTGTGAACATTTTAGCAGCTTTGCCGGTTTTCATGTCAGTATTTGTATCCCCAAAATACAGTACTTCATTCCTGTTAACACCAAATCTCTTTGCAATTGTAAGTGCTCCCGTCGGATCCGGCTTTTTAGGCACCTCATCCGACTGCCCCTGAATCCAGTCGAATGTATCTTTACCAAAAATACTTGTCACTACAAAGATAGCTGCCTCATGAGGCTTGTTGGAGAGAACCGCCATCATAATTCCCCTTTCCTTTAGCTCTCTCAGCAAGCCAGGAATCTCAGGGTATGGTGTTACATGATACAATGCATGACTGTCAAAGTAATCTCTCGTTATGGGAATTCCCTCGTTCAGATGCAGACATTTCTCATCACCTGCCGCAATAAGAGCCCTTTTCAATGCCAGATCGATACCATCACCGGCATAAAAATTATATTCTTCAACCGGTCGCGGGGCAAAGCCAAGGCATTTAAGGGTGTGATTTACTCCATGTGCAATCGATTCAACTGTATCAGCCAAAGTACCGTCCAAATCAAATATACAAGCTTTTATCATCAAAAATCCTTTCTAAAAAAGCTAAAAGTAAGAGCCCATACTGGAACTTTCTGCTTTTCTCTCAGTATATCACGTGGTGGTTTATGGTTGCAAGATAGGATTTTTTCAATTATACTTGTCCTTGCAGCTGTATTAACAAGGATACTTGAAAAATGATAAGGAGTTTTCATGGAACCAAAAATTCTTTTTACTGATTTGGATGATACTTTATTGAATTCGGATAAAATTGTCACAAAAGATAATATAGAAGCAATGAATCAGATGCTGAATGCAGGGCACAAACTGGTACTGAACACAGGACGTCCTCTGCTCGCCTGCAAAAATGTAGAAAATCAGCTGGACCTGAAAAGAAAAGGATGTTTTATATCGGCTTTTAATGGCGGACAAATCTATGACTGTTATACAAGAAAGACGCTTTACAAACGCACGATCCCTATCGAATACACAAGACACATCTTTCATGAGACAGGAAAAGCTGGGATCTACTGCCAGACCTACTCAAACGAAGGTGTTCTTGCAAGAGAAATGACTCCGGAACTATCTCATTATGTCAGCGAGACACATACGCCCTATAAAATCATTCAAGATCTTCCAGATTGTCTTGAGGAAGAACCTGTAAAAATTTTGGCCGTACATATGTCGGATGACCGCAGTGTACTCGACAGTTATCGTAAAGCTTTAAGTGGATGGGCCGCAGATAAAATCTCCACCTTCTATTCAGATTCCTGGTATCTGGAACACGTACCTTACGGAATCTCCAAAGGTTCTGCTGTTTCATTTCTCTGTAGACATCTGAATATTCCAACGTCTTTGACTGTCGCTGTTGGAGACGAGGAAAATGATATCGCTATGATCAAAACAGCACATGTAGGGGCAGCCATGTCTAATGCGACATCGCAGGTCAAGTCCTGCTCGAATTATATTACAAAAAATGACTGCAATCACAG
Organism: Blautia liquoris; assembly: GCF_015159595.1. NCBI lineage: Bacteria > Bacillati > Bacillota > Clostridia > Lachnospirales > Lachnospiraceae > Blautia > Blautia liquoris. Next base: position 1,798,395 of record NZ_CP063304.1, read on the forward strand.
CGGAGTTGCCGAGATTATAGATCGCTTTATATTATGATGATACCAGGGTCAAAAGGTCCTGCGTTTCATGCTTGCATGAAAAAGCATGACCTTGGGACCCGAACAAACATGAGAAAGCAACCCGATTAGGGTGTATTTCGAATGTTTGTAGGGTGCTGAACATCCAGTGGATGTTCGTTTAGCACCGACCGGAGCGGAGCGAAGATACGTGAGCACAAAGTGCGAAGTAATCCGTGTATCATAGGGGGTCAAAAGGTCCTGCGTTTCATACTCATATAAAGAAAATTGGTAATTTTGCTTTCTTTTTCTTAAAAACAGTGTATACTATGAAAGTATGGTGATCTATTTATACACTTAAGACCTTTTTTATTGGAAAGGAGAAATATTCTTTATGTCAAAAAAAGTTGGAAAAGCTATTGCCGGAATCGCCTGTGCCGGCGTTGCTGCCGGTGCAGTGCTGGCATATCTGAAATCTTTGAAAGACAGTGAATCCTCCGAGGTCAATGATTTTGATGATTTCTCGGATGAGTTTGAAACACATGAACGTAATTACACTACTATTCCTAAGGATGTGGAACAAGCTGCCAAATCCGTAAAGAAAAAAGCAAAAAACGTTGCAGAAGATATAAAATCTGCAGCAAAGGATATATCTGAGGATATAAATCCAAAGGATCCTTCCGACCATATGAAGGATGCAGCTTGTAACATCAAAGATGCGGCGGGACATGTGAAACAGGCAGCACAAAATACAGCTGACAAAGTAAAGGAAGAGACCGAAGAGGCTGTTAAAAAAGCAGAAGATATTTCAGAAGATATTTTCAAAACAGATAAAACAGAATAATACAGTCGGTAAAACGGCATAAAAATAGCAGCTGCTATTAGGCTCATTCTAATTCAGCTGCTATTCTTATTATTCTTTTTTAGGAATTTTAAAAGAACTCTTTAATGATACAATGCGATTAAACACCAGTGCTCCTGGTCTCGAGTCATGCGAATCTACACAAAAAAATCCATTGCGTACAAACTGAAACTTATCATAAGGTTTTGCATTTAAAAATCCGGCTTCCAGCCTACAGTCATCTATTGTTGTAAGGGAATCCGGATTCAGGTTCAGTGAACCATCTTCATTATAGACACCCTTGTCCTCATCAATAATGTTCTCATACAGACGGCACTGTGCCAGGACTGCCGTTTCTGCCTCTACCCACTGAATAGTACCTTTAACTTTTCGTCCGTCAGGAGAGTTACCACCTCTGGACTTTGGATCATACGTACAGTGAATCTCCGTGATGATTCCGTCCTCATCCTTTTTTAAACCTGTACATGTTACGAAGTAAGCATTCATCAGTCTTACTTCATTTCCGGGGTACATGCGGAAGTATTTTTTCGGTGGTTCCTCCATGAAGTCATCTCTTTCAATATATAGCTCTCGTCCGAATATAACTTTTCTGCTGCCGAGATTGGGATTCTCCATGTTGTTAGGCACTTCCAGCTCTTCTTTTTTATCCTTTGGATAATTATCAATTACAAGTTTTACCGGATGCAAAACTCCCATCATCCTTGGTGCCTTTTTCTTCAGATCCTCACGGATACAATAATCAAGCATCGCATAATCGACAGAACTGTTCGCCTTGGACACTCCGACAAGCTCGACAAACATGCGGATGGATTCCGGTGTGAAGCCACGTCTTTTGAGTGCCGCGATGGTAACCAGCCGGGGATCATCCCAGCCGTCCACGATGCCTTCTTCCACCAGTTTTTTAATGTAACGCTTTCCGGTTACTACATTGGTCAGATAAAGTTTTGCAAATTCAATCTGGCGAGGAGGCATCTGATATTCTACCTCCCGGACCACCCAGTTATACAGCGGGCGGTGATCCTCGAACTCCAGCGTACAACAGGAATGTGTAATCCCTTCAATTGCATCTTCAATCGGATGAGCAAAATCATACATCGGATAGATGCACCATTTGTCTTTTGTATTGTGATGTGTCATATGTGCGACCCGGTAAATCACTGGATCCCTCATATTGATATTCGGAGATGCCATATCAATCTTTGCACGCAATACCTTGCTTCCATCCGGATACTTTCCGTCTTTCATATCCTCAAAGAGTTTCAGATTCTCATCAATACTCCGGTTCCTGTATGGACTTTCCTTCCCGGGTTCCTTTAACGTCCCCCGATACTGCCTGATCTCTTCTGCGGATAAATCACAGACAAAAGCCTTTCCCTTCTTAATCAGTTTCAGAGCCGCCTCATACATCTGATCAAAATAGTCCGATGCGAAATACAGGTGATCTTTCCAATCAGCTCCCAGCCACTTGATATCCTCTTTGATTGATTCGACATACTCTGATTTTTCTTTCATCGGATTTGTATCATCAAAACGGAGATGGAACTCTCCGTGATATTCCTGTGCCAGACCATAATTTAAAAGAATTGATTTCGCATGGCCTATGTGCAGATATCCATTGGGCTCCGGTGGAAACCTCGTACATACATGATCATATACTCCATCGGCAAGGTCCTGATCTATGGCCTGCTCTATAAAATTTCTGGATGTAACTTCTTTTTCCATCGAATTTCTCCTCCTAAATGATTATCTGTAGTGTATAAAATCATACCACAAAAAAATACATTTTCAAAGGTTTTTCAAAAAAACATTACAAAATCAAAAACAATTCAACTGGGACTGTTATTTTACTCTGAGGTGTGCTACACTATAAAAATGTGCGTTTATTTTATAAGAAAGTTAGGTATAATATGAATTTTAGTGAATTAAATCTTAGTAATGAAATCCTCAGAGCCGTCCAGGAGATGGGTTATGAGGATGCCACAGATATACAGATCGGTTCCATCCCCTCCATTCTTGAAGGCAAGGATGTAACCGGCCGCTCCAATACAGGAACCGGTAAGACAGCTGCTTTCGGTCTGCCGCTTGTTCAGCGTGCTGCAGATAATCCAGACCGATCCAGTGTGCTGATTTTGGCACCCACCAGGGAGCTGGCTCTTCAGATCACCGGGGAGATGAGGAAATACTCAAAATATATTCCAAATATCAGTGTCGCATGTATCTACGGTGGTCAGCCTATGAATGGACAGATTCATGCACTGAAGAAGGCACGTATCGTAGTCGGAACTCCTGGCCGTATCATGGATCACATGCGCAGAAAAACCTTGAAACTAGATCATCTGAAAACAATCGTACTGGATGAGGCCGACGAAATGCTCAATATGGGGTTCATCGATGATATCAGAACAATACTTCAAAGTACACCCGATGACCGTCAGACTATACTTTTCAGCGCCACGATTTCTCCGGAGATTTTAAAGATTACAAAAGAATTCCAGACGGATCCGTCATTTGTAAAAACTGATAAAGGTCAAAAAACAACGACAAAGATTCATCAAAGCTTCTATTATGTCCCCAAAGACCAAAAAGAAGATGCATTAAAGCTTCTGATTGAATATTCCAAGCCAAAGAAAGCTCTGGTCTTCTGTAATACTAAGCGTATGGTAGATGATCTTGCAGATTCCCTAAGTGAAAGCGGATATCATGCGATCGGTCTGCATGGCGATTTAAAACAAAATCAGAGAAATGCAGTGATGCGTGATTTTAAATCTGGACGCTCCAGAATTCTGGTTGCCACAGATGTCGCTGCCAGAGGAATCGACGTTGACAATGTGGAGGCAGTATTTAATTATGATGTCCCACAGGAACTCGAATATTATATCCATCGGATCGGACGGACGGGGCGTGCCGGACATGAGGGTGCAAGCTATACTCTCGTCTCCGGAAGAATGCAGCTGAACCAGCTTCATATGGTTGAACGATATATCGGTGAAACCATTGAAGAAAGGAAAATCCCCGGGAAAGAGAGTATCCAAAAAAATCAGAGTACCATCTTTGAAGATACCTTAAAGAATGCAGTTGATTCAGGTGTCGATCCAAAATGGCAGGAATTTGTAGAATCTCTGACACAGAAGGGATATTCTGCCGTTGATATCGCTGCAGTCCTCTGCGAAAAAGCACAGAAGAAAAACAAAAGACTCTCCTCCATACATGATATCGAATATCGTCCTGCTCCAAAAAACAGCCGCGGCTACGAAAAAGGCGGCAGTCATAATCGTGGCAGGGGAAACAACCATACCGGACGTTCCTATAAAGGTCATGGCAGTAAAAGCCGTGGCGGAAAAAACTACAGCCGATCAAATAAAAAATATCAAAAAGTAACAGTTACCGATTAAGTGTGTGCAAAAGTTTAGTATCATAAAACAAGACGGGAAACCAGCCAACATATCAACTGCGGCTGATTTCCTGTCTTATTTTAATAATGCTTCCGCTCTATGTCACTCTTCTTCGTCAAGACCCATCGCGATCATCTCCGGTGTGATCGGAAGTTCGCGGAATCTAAGACCTGTGGCATGATACACCGCGTCCGCTATTGCGGGTCCCGGTGTGTTGATTACAATCTCACCGATAGATTTTGCTCCATAGGGACCTGAGTTTTCATAACTGCTTTCAAATTCCACATGGATATCTCCAATATCTTGTCTGGTCGGAATCTTATACTGCATAAATGAATTATTTCTTAGTTTTCCCTTGTCTGTATACTGGATATTCTCATATAACGCCATACCGATTCCCTGTACCAGACCGCCCTCAACTTGAACACGTGCCAGATTGGGATTCACTGTAGTCCCACAGTCCACAACCGCAGCATAATCTATTAATTCAACCTGGCCTGTCTCTTTATCAACTTCTACTTCTGCCGCCCCTGCCATAAACGGAGGGGGAGAAACAGGAGAAGTATGCATCGAAGTGACTTCAAGAGAAATATCATTGCCTGCCATTGATTGATTTCCTATCTCTTTTAATGACAGCCCGGGATATTTTTTTGAATATTCAGCAATCCGCTTCTTTAATTCCCGGCATGCTTTCACAACTGCCTGACCTGTAATGTAAGTAGTGGAAGACGCATACGACCCGCTGTCATAAGGGGATGCATCCGTATCCACGCCGAATACAGTCACGTCATCGAGCGAACAGCCAAGTTCCTCCGCAGCAATCTGTGACAGTATTGTGTCACAGCCGGTTCCCATATCGGATGCACCGATAGATAAGGTATAGAATCCATCATCATTCAATTTGACCGTGGCACTACCCACATCCACATTCGAGATTCCGGATCCCTGCATAGCTATCGCCAGACCGACTCCCCGTACCTTTCCATTTCCCATATCTTTTGAAGGATATTTTTCGTCCCATCCGATCATCTCTTTCACTCGATCCAGACAACGGTCCAACGCACAACTCGTGTTCTTTTCTCCATAATAAGCAGGCATAATCTGCCCTTCCTGCACCATATTGATTCTCCGCAACACGAAAGGATCCATATGCATGTTATCCGCCAGCTCATTAACTGCAGATTCCACCGCAAAGAAGCCTTGAGTAGCTCCATAACCCCGGTATGCTCCCGCAGACATCTGATTCGTATAGACAACATCATAGGCGAATCGAAATGCTTTTGCCTTTCCGTACAACGGGATTGACTTATGTCCCGATAGGCCAACTGTAGTAGGTCCATGTTCTCCGAATGCACCGGTATTGGAGAGAGAATAGACATCAATCGCCTGGATAATTCCCGTTCGGTCTGCACCGATTTTCACCTTCACCTCCATTTCGTGGCGCGGTGAAGAGGCAATCTGGGATTCATATCGACTGAATATAATCTTTGCAGCTTTTCCTGTTTTCATGGTTACTATCGCCGGATAGATTTCAGAAACAGCCGTCTGCTTTGCGCCAAAACCACCGCCGATTCTGGGCTTGCAGACGCGAATCCGAGACTTTTTAATATCAAGCGCATTCGCAAGAATTCTTCTCACATGGAAGGGAATCTGTGTGGAACTTGTCACAATAAGACGCCCATAAGGATCAAGTTTGGTATAAGTTCGAAAAGTCTCCATCATAGCCTGCTGACAGGCTTTTGTGTGATAGGTTCTTTCTACAACATAATCACATGAGTCTAATATGGAATCTACATCACCCTCTGCTTCCATCCCACTAGCACACAAGTTCCGCTTGTTATCCGCACCTACAGGGCATAAAGATATCCAGTTTTCCTCAGGATGAACTATAACCGGATTATCTTTCGCCGTTCTGAAATCAAGTACAGGTTCTAAGATTTCATAGTCAACTTTGATTCTTTTCATCGCCTGATCCACTGCCTTTTTCGTCTCACCCGCAACGATCGCCACAACATCACCGACAAAGCGCAGTTCCTTATCGAGAATCAGTCTATCATACGGACTCGGTTCCGGATAGGTTTGTCCGGCAAGTGTAAAGCGTTTCTGCGGAACATCCTTATATGTCAGAACACATTCGATGCCTGCAACCTGAAGTGCTCTACTGGTGTCAATGGATCTAATCCGTGCATGAGCATGGGGGCTGTGCAAAAGTTTTACAGTCAGACAATGATTTTGCACAACATCATCCATAAAAACAGGCTGACCCGTTACCAACGCCATGGCATCTTTTTTTCTCACTGAATGATTGACTACGCTATAATCATGCTGATTCTTCTGCTGCATGACGTCCCTCCTTTTTTGACTTTATATAATTCCTGATGCTTCGCATCTGTCCCACGAATCCAGAGCATCTGCACAAATTTCCCGCAAGATATTCTTTTATCTCATCATCTGTGGGATCATCAAGTTCTTTCATCATGGCAAGAATATTCATGATAAATCCTGGATTACAGTAACCACACTGATCCGCGCCCTGATCTGCCAGAAATTCTCCGAATTCTCTGGCCTCATCCTGAAGTCCTTCAAGAGTCACGACATGTTTTCCCTCTACCCTTGCGGCCAAGGTTGAACAGGAAAGAACTGGCTCTCCCTCTAGCATGACCGTACAAAGTCCGCAGTTGGCTGTATCACACCCGTATTTGACGCTTTTACAGCCCTGCTCTCTTACAAAATCAAGAAGCAGGGTATCAGATTTAATATGTGCCCTGACTGCCTTCCCATTCAACCACATCTTAATCAACATATTCCTGCCTCCTTAGGATCTAATATATGTAAACTGGCCCTCTTTGTCAGAACATATGCGAGATGGCGCCGATATTCTGCGGAGCCGCGCATATTTGAAGAAGTCAGCACTTCTCTTTTTACCTGCCCTGCCAGTGCCTGAGCATACACTTCAGCCTCAGAATCTATCAGTTTTTGCACGTTCTCATCCGCACGGATAATCATCGCCTTTTGAGGTCTGGCTCCGATTACAACTCTCTGCTCATCTTTATAAAACGATATGGCACAGGCCAACACCGGAAAATCTGTCCTGGTATTGCGGCTGCTCATATAAGCGGTTTTAAGCGGAGTTTTCTTAATAATTATATTTACAATGATGTCATTGTCATAGGGCATATTCGCATATGTCTCAAGTGGCACAATTCCCCCTCTATATAACTGTACACTGGTATCCAGGGCAAGCAGCATGGTAAGAACATCCGAAAAACCAAAACGACCATAGACGCTTCCGCCTACAGTCGCTGTATTCCGAAATTGTATACCAACAATACTGCGAAGACTTTCCCTGATCGCTCCGCATGTATACTGATTCAATGATTTGTTTGTTTCCAGTTCCCGAAGAGGGGTCATGGCACCTATGACGAAAGAATCCTCCCGTTCATCTATCTCTCGGGAGATTACGTCCGAGAGATCAATGGCACACTGCACGGTGTTAGAACTCATTTTCATCCAGAGCATTCCACCCAAAATCCTGTTACTGCGTTTCTGGTTCAGCTGATAAGCCTGTTCCAGACTTTCCGCCCTCACATACTTTTTAATCGTTATCAATTCGCTCGCTCCTTTACCTCGATAGCGCTGTAACGCAACAGCAGTTATAAACCATCTTAAATGATACTTAAAAAAGTCAGAATATGCAATACCCAAATTGAACAAAAGAAAAAACAGGCCGAGCAATATAAACTCAACCTGTCACACACACTTAACTGTTTTCTTCTAAAAGCCCGGGCAATATCTCCAGCCAGTAACCATTCGGATCTTCGATAAAGTAAATTCCCATCTTAGGATTCTCAAAGCAGATACACCCCATCTCTTTGTGAAGTTCATGTGCCTTATCGAAATCATCTACCCGAAAAGCAAGATGAAAATCATTCTCGCCCAGATCGTAAGGTTTATCCCTGTCCCTGTTCCATGTCAGTTCCAGTTCAAAATCCGAAGCATCATTTCCCATATAGACAATGATAAAAGAGCCGTCCTCTGCCGGATGTCTGCGTTTTTCTTTCAGTCCCAGTGCTTTTTCGAAAAATGCCATGGTTTTATCAAGATCATAGACATTATAATTCTCGTGAATCATTTTAAATTTCATCGTGTACCTCCCATAACCGTCTGGTATTGTTCTGCGGACTGCTCTGCAGCCTTACTGTAAGTATATTTTATAACGCTTTGAAAAGCAAGTGAAAATCAAAGATTGTCTGATGTCATTTTATGTATCTTCTTCTGATAACGAAAGACCTCATCACAGGCGGTCTTTGATAACACAAGAACACAGATGAGATTTGGAACAGCCATCAGTGCATTCATGATATCTGAAAAATCCCAGACAACATCCAGTGTACAAACTGCACCCACAAAGGTTGTAAGGGCATACAAGAAGCGGTATATAATACAGTAATCGGGCTTTTTAACAAGAAATTCGAAGGCCTTTTCTCCCTGATATTCCCACCCGATAATCGTCGCAAATGCAAACAAAACGATTCCAATGCTCACAAGAGTTCCGCCCCATCTTCCAAAAGTCGTTGAAAAAGCTGCAATTGTGAGGGCTGCTCCTGTGACCGGGATACCATTTTGATCTGCAATTCCAATAACTCCGGATGCTGCAAGTGCAAGCCCTGTGACCAGGCAGATGACAACCGTGTCAAAAAAGACTCCTGTCATGCTCACATACCCCTGTCTTACCGGATCATCGGTATTCGCAGCGGCCGCACTGATTCCGGCAGCTCCAAGACCGGCTTCGTTCGAAAAGACACCCCGTGATACCCCCCAGCGAAGTGACTGCTGCATAGATGCCACAATTGTTCCACCGGCTCCTCCGGCAATCGCTTTTGGGGAAAATGCCATCTTAATAATCTGAATGATCCCTGCAGGAAGATTTCTGATATTGACAAGTATCACCAAAATTGCACCTGCCATGTAGAACACAGCCATGCAGGGTACTACAATCTGGGTGATTTTGGAAATACTTTTAATTCCTCCTAATATTACCAGTATCGTCAGTATCGTCACGACCAGTCCGCTTAAAGATTCGGATATTCCAAAGGTTTCCTCAAGTGCCAGAGAGATTGAATTCGACTGAGTCATATTTCCCATGCCAAAAGATGCAAGCACGGCAAATAACGCAAATAAAATGCCCAGAATTTTTCCTGCTCTCCTAAAAGGAAAAGCAGTACAAAGTGTGTACATCGGTCCTCCTGAAATCTCACCTTTTTCATTGACGGTTCTATATTTCACGGAGAGGAGACTTTCTGCAAGTTTCGTCGACAGGCCGATTAATGCCGATATCATCATCCACACCAGCGCCCCGGGTCCTCCGAGGACCATAGCAGTGGCCACCCCCACGATATTTCCTGTGCCAATCGTGGCGGCAAGTTCCGTCATCAGAGAAGAAAAGGAGGAAATATCTCCTTCCTTTTGTTCAGTCTCTTTCTCTTTAAAACTCATCACGCTTTTCAGTGCATATCCCAGGTTTCGTATTGGCAAAAAGCGCATTCTGACCATCAGATAGATTCCCGTCCCAAGCATCAGAATCAGCATGGGCGGTCCCCATACCAGATCATCGATTCGTCGAAGTAACGCGGCAGCCTGCTCCATAATTCCCCCTAAGTTAATATCCTCTTATATGATATACAGGCTTATCACAATATATGATTTAATCTTTCTTTGACTTCATCCGGGGCAAATGCCACTTTCACTGCATTCTTCTGCATCTCAACAATCTCTTCATCGGTGATACCACAGAATTGCTGAACAAAATCGATTTCTCTTCCAATTGTCGTATTGCTGACGGTGCGATTATCTGTATTAAGCGTCACCAGAAGTCCCTGATCTATAAATTCGCGGATAGGATAGTCTTCCTTTCTTCGAACAGCCTTTGTCTGAAGATTGCTGATGGGACACATCTCAATTCCTGTGCCTAGTTCTTTTAAGACCGCAATATCCACCGGATGACCACGAAGCGCAATCCCATGTCCAATTCTGGCAGCACCACACTGTACGGCTTCCATGATGTTTTCCAGACTGTTACACTCCCCGGCATGGATGGTAAATGGCATTCCCATCTTTTGAACTTCACCAAACAAAGAAGTAAACTCCCGCATCGGATAAGTGGCTTCATCTCCGGCAAGATCAGCTGCGCAGACTCCTTCGCCCAAAAACTCTCTCGCTGTTTTGATCATACGAAGATTCTGGCTGTCACTATGATGACGCATGGCACATACGATCAGGCCGTATTCGATGTGAAACTCTTTTCTGCCTCGATCAAGGCCTCTCAAAACAGCTTCAATCACCTGCCGGCAACCTACACTCCTGTTCACCGACTGCATGGGGGCCATCCTTACCTCCACATAGATAATGTCATCCATCGACATCTGTCTCATAAAATCATATCCGGCTTCATAAAGTCCCTCTTCTGTCTGAAGAGCCTGCAGGGGAAGATCAAACTTTTCGAGATACTCCGCCAGACTCCTGCAGTCGTCATCTGCCATCAGATCCTGGTCAGAAACTTTTCTCCCGAGAAGTGTTTCGATGCACCCTCTGCTAAGTGACCCGTCAAGATGACAGTGCAATTCAATTTTCGGCAGCCGTTTTATTCTTTCATTCATACACAGCCTCCGATCAATTCAATGGTTTCTGTGACAAGTGTCTGAAAGTCATGGCTTACACGGTCGGCAGTCTCCTGCACTTCTTTATGATTCAGACGCTGATCAGTGATTCCCGCAGCCATGTTTGTGATACAGGATATCCCGCAGACTTTCATGCCCATATGATTGGCAGCTATCGCCTCGCAGACAGTGCTCATACCTGCCGCATCAATTCCTAAACGGCCATACATCTTTATCTCCGACGGTGTTTCATAGGCCGGACCGCGGGACTGCACATAAACACCCTGCCTGATGGGAACACCTGTGTCTTCAGATGCTTTAAGAATGAGATTTCTAAGGTTTTTATCATAGATCTCACTCATATCCGGAAACCTTGGACCGAGCTCTTCCAGATTCGACCCTGTCAGTGGATTCGGTATAAAGGAGGAAATATGGTCCGTGATCATCATAAGATCTCCCGGAGACATACTTTTATTAATTCCGCCGGCCGCATTCGTCAATATAAGAACCCTGGCCCCCAGCATCCCCATAAGTCTGATGGGAAGAACGACATCGCTCATCTCATATCCCTCGTAATAATGAACTCTGCCCTGCATGATAACGACGGGGACACCCCTCACGGTTCCGAACAAAAATCTGCCCTGATGTCCGGGAACGGTTGATATCGGGAATCCTTCTATCTCAGAATAGGAAAGAGTCTGTTCTATCTTCATCTCAGATGCATAATCTCCAAGTCCTGATCCAAGGACCAGTGCCACCTCAGGTTTAAATTTTACTTTCTTTTGGACCACCCGGACACAGTCCTTTAATTTTTCATATACAAGATTCAATCGAACTTCACCTCTCTTTCTCCTTACTTCAGCCTTTCCAGCATGGATGAGCCAATGGTTCCTTCCGGCATCTTTACTTCGAAGTTGTCTGTAATTGTGGCACCGATATCCGCGAACGTGTCTGATTCCGGAAGCCTGCCATAATCTTTCATCGATTTTGAATAAGCCAGAAACGGCACCTTCTCCCTTGTGTGATCCGTTCCCTTATAGGTTGGATCGTTGCCATGGTCTGCAGTGATTATTAACAGATCATCCTCACATAATTCGCCTAGAAGAATACCCAGTTTTTCATCAAAGCGCTCAATTTCCTGCGCATAACCGATGGGGTCTCTGCGGTGTCCCCAAAGAGCATCAAAATCCACCAGATTGACGAAACACAGTCCTGTAAAATCTTCATGCTTTGCGATATCTATGGTCTGTTCCATCCCATATACTGAGCTTTTGGATTTTAAAGCCTTTGTAATTCCCTCACCGACGAAGATATCATTGATTTTGCCGATCGAGATCACATCGAAGTCAGCGTCTTTTAAGGCATTCAATGCTGTTTTTCCAAAAGGTTTTACCGCATAATCATGGCGGTTGCTGGTTCTCTTGAACTCGCCCTTTTTCTTTCCCACATAGGGTCTTGCAATTACCCGTCCGACTTTCCATTCATCTCTCATGGTGAGTTTTCGGGCAATTTCACAGCAGCGATATAATTCTTTCAGATCAAAAGTCTCTTCATTTCCGCAAATCTGAAGAACAGAATCCGCCGATGTATAGACGATCATGTGACCGGTTGCGATCTCTTCCTCGCCGAGTTCATCCAGAATCTCGGTTCCGCTTGCACTTTTATTTCCAATCACTTTATGCCCTGTCTGTTTCTCCAATTCCCGGATCAGTTCCTCTGGAAATCCGTGCTCGGTAAATGTGATAAATGGCTTCTCTGTCTTAAGTCCCATCATCTCCCAGTGTCCGGTCATCGTATCTTTTCCGTTGCTGGCCTCATTCAGTTTCGTGTAATAACCAAGCGGATGCTCAACAGGTTTCACCTGCACAAGGGGATGCATATTGGCAATTCCCATATTCCGAAGATTCGGAATGTGAAATTCCTTTACACTTTCAGAGATATGTCCGATGGTATCCGCACCTGCATCGCCAAAATCAGCAGAATCTTTTGCCTCTCCGGCACCCATGGAATCTACTACAATTAAAAATATTCTCTTATATTTTTTCATATTATTCCTTTCTTTCCCTTCAGGATTGCATTTACTCTATGCAGCCTGCTCCAAATCCCATCGGAAGCATCTCTTTTAAGGTAAATATCTGATACTGATCTATATCGGCTGCCAGAATAATCTGAAATTCTTCCGGTTTACAAAATTCCATCATCACCTGCCGGCATACACCGCAAGGCGGAGTATACGCAGTCGGCTCTTTGGATCTCCCTCCTATGATACAGATTGCTGTAAAATCTGTCACACCTTCACTTACTGCTTTAAAAAAAGCGGTTCTCTCCGCACAATTCGTAGGCGTATAAGCAGCATTCTCAATATTACAGCCCTGATAGATTTTTTGATTTTTGGCAAGTAGTGCCACTCCCACCTTAAAATCAGAGTATGGGGCATACGCAAAATTTCTGGCCTCTATCGCATTCTTAATGAGTTCCTCGATCCTCAAAGAGGACAGTTTGTACGTTTCTGTCATATCTCACCGATCTCCAATCTTCGATCTTCTTTTATAAGATTCCGTATGGCTTCGACAGCTACACGGATTGCCGCGTCGGCATCGTGTACGATGGGATTGTCGAGATGTGCCTTCTCCCTCTCCTGATTTGCAAGAACCAGGAAAACCGATCCCGCACGTACTTTCAGGTAGCTGGCTACGACGAAAAGTGCAGCAGATTCCATCTCTGAGGCCTTGCATCCAAGTTTCATCCATGCTTCCCATTTGTTCAAAAGTTCATATCCCACCGGTTTTGTCTTTGGCGAGTGCTGACCGTAGAAGGAATCCTTGCACTGAACGACCCCTACATGACAATGCGTCCTGAGATCTTTTGCGGCTGCAGCAAGAGCCGTCGTCACATCAAAATCGGGAACAGCCGGGAATTCAATTGGAGCATACTCTCTGCTTGTACCTTCCATTCGAATGGCGCCATTTGCAATTACAAGATCACCGCTCTTGACATCGAGATCCATCCCTCCGCAGGTACCGATACGAATAAAGGTATCGGCACCTGACATCACAAGCTCTTCCATGGCAATTGCCGCAGAAGGTCCGCCAATACCCGTGGAGGTCACAGAGACCATCTCCCCATCTAGTGTCCCTGTGTAAGTGACGAACTCCCTGCTGTCCGCGACAAGAACCGCATTTTCAAGATATTTTGCAATTTTGACACACCGTTTCGGGTCTCCAGGCATAATCACGTATCTTCCGACATCGCCCTTTCCCACCTGAAGATGGTACAACTTTCCTTCCTTTTCCGAATAATTAACCATAGGACCTCTCCTTTCTGAAATTACAAAAAATCTGCAGCCCAAAAGATAAGACTACAGATTTCAAATTGCAATATGCGATCTATCTTACCGGAGGCTCTCCTTTGATAGATCTCACCTCAGCCATCAAACGCTTCGTATCTTCCGGCTCTCCTTTAGCTGCAAGGACAATAGAGCCCTCGGAACCATCTGTGCCGCCTGCTGCAATACACATGCAGCGGACGTCATACAAAGTCTCAAGTGCAGTGATTTCAGTTACTATAGTCGCTCCCATAACGGGAAGCAGTCCGACCTGTTCGCCAATCGAATCTTCGGCATGTTGACCGGCAGTAAATTCTACAGCAGCTCGTACATCAGGAACCAGTTTTTCAAGTCCAATCGGAACGATTAACTCAACGCCTCGCTGCATAACAGGGCCAAAGGCTGCCCCTATCGTACCTCCCATATCATTTCCCGCCAGTATTGCGGCCAGCCCGGTATGATCGATAGCATTCCCGCCTTTGATGAAAATATCCCCGGATACAAGCTTGGGAAGATATTCTTTCCAGTGATTCTGCTCGGGCTCCTTTTTTCCCTTCTTTATCACATAAGGAAATATTCTCGAAGCCTCATCGCTGGAGGAAAGTTTCCCATCGCGGATCATTCCCAGAGTATAGACACTTTTCTTTGGAAATGAGCTTCCCAGCAGCTCTTCGGCGATAAAGGCATTCGTCGTACCGCCTGCGAGTATAATCGTGTTGTTTTTCAACGCATGCTGAACCGATGGAAGTGCCTTTACTCCCCTTGCAATCAGCCTTTTTGACTCACTCGGTGTGAGTGTCACTTCAACTGTCATGGTTTTTGTCCCTCCTTACAAAAGCTGTTTTCTAATCTCCTCAGGTGATTTTGCAGATAACAGTGCAGGTGCAATATCGAATACAGTTCTGGCACCAGACTCACCTTTTTTCGCCAGACGGTAAGCCGCCCTTGCATAGCAGACCAGGATACTCGATGTGAATTCCGGATTTGATTCCAGCTTTAAGGAATATTCCATCATCTCTTTATGGTTATCCTTTCCGGTTTCCCCGCTTCGGATGACAAATCCGCCATGCGGCATCTTGCTGTGCTTCTCTTTTAACTCTTCTTCCGTGATAAACTGAACCGTAGTGTCATATTCTGCAAAATAATTTGGCATGTTCTTGATCGTATCTTCAATCTCTTTTAAATCAGCGCCTTCTTCTGCTGCGACAAAACACTCACGCCGATGCATCTGTCTTGCCGTAAATTTCGGACCACTTCCGCTTCTCACTTCCTCTACTGCCTCGTCCACCGGTACGGTGTATTGAATTGCATTTTTTACGTGTGGAATTCTCCGGATTGCATCCGAATGGCCCTGACTTACGCCCTTACCCCAGAAGGTATACGTGTCTCCCTGCGGAAGAAATGAATCACCAAAAAGTCGATTTAAAGAGAACATTCCGGGATCCCAGCCAACGGAGATGATTCCGATATGGTTTCCCCCCTTTGCAGCCTCATCCATATGATTGTAATATTCCGGAATCTTTGCATGCGTATCGAAACTGTCTATGGTATTAAAATATTTGACAATATCCGGTCCCATCTTCGGAAGATCCGTCGCAGAACCTCCGCAGACGATCATGACATCAATGTCATCTTTCTTCAGATGCAGATCATTCATTGAAAGTACAGAAACACCCTCGCTTACTGTGGAAACCGTCTTTGGGTCTCGCCGTGTAAAAACTGCCACAAGCTCCATATCCGCATTTCTCTCTATCGCCTGTTCTACACCTCTGCCTATATTTCCGTATCCAGCGATACCTATTCTGATTTTTTCCATAACTGTTTATTCCTTTCGTTTCCTGTCACGTGCGATAGTTTCATCTATTGTAACTATAGTCAATTATATCGGATTTTCAGGAAAACCGCAATACCGGTATGGCTCAGCGATAGGACTGATATCCATGTTTTAGGATTTTTCTCAGATCTTTTTTGGACATTGTATCCACTCTTTTTTGAAAAGCAGAGTAATTCGTCTCTTTTGCTTCCATGTCATTGATAATTTTGGAGATAATTTCCTTCTGATTCATATGATGTTTCTCAAAGATATTTCTTGAATAGACGTTGTCTGCATGATAGCCTCTTTTCTCGAGGTCTGCATTCACAGCCACCAGTGATTCCAGCTCCCGGACACCGCCGGTTACCGCGATAAAGATATAATTGCTTTTATTCATCACCATTCTTGGAATAACATTTCTCAAACTGGGATAATTCTTTTCCTTTTCACTTTCAAAAATAAAACCAACATTCGGATTGCTTTCATAGATAAAGGTCTGCTGCTGAAAGTCCGATGCTTTTTGTATTGAGATGTTTTCGTGTTCAGCAAGCTTTTCTGCCAGCGCTGTACAGGCAGGCCTTGCGTCTTCATAATATATCGTACAACCTTCCATAATCATTTCTCCTAATCCATCTGTATTTATTGATCATATCTATCTATAATTATAGTCTTTTTCTGGTCAAAGTCAATAAAAGATGGCTGAGGTACTATGATACACCTCAACCATCTTTCTTCTGAAGGGTCAGCCTCCGATTGCATTCATATCTCTGGCGGAATCTGAGCGGCTTTCATAAGACAATGTCTTATGGCGGGCAGGTTTGTTGTACATAGCCTGACGCAGTGCTTCTTTTAGTTCTTCCCCATGAAGTCCCCTGACTAGGATCTCCTCTTTTGAATGAAGACAAGGTTTCAGATGGCCGTCAGCTGTCAGCCGAATGCGGTTACATTCAGTGCAGAAGTGATTACTCAAGGGGGAAATCAGTCCAATCTTTCCTTTCGCCCCCCAAAGAGAATACACTCTTGCGACACCGTCTTCTCGGTGAACGGACTTAAGATCCGGGAGATAATCTGATACGATACTGTCTGACACATATGCTTCTTTACCAAAGGGATGCGTATGTCCGATCGGCATCAACTCGATAAACCGAAGTTCCAGATCATATTTTCTAGTCAGGTCCGCAAGTGCTGGTATCTCGTCGACATTAAATCCGCCCACTAACACGGTATTAATTTTAATCTTCATTCCACACTCAGCTGCCGCCCGAATGCCATCTAAAGTATCCTGAAGATGACCGCCTCTTGTGATATATCTGAATTTTTCTTCATTCAACGTATCAAGGCTGATATTTACACGCTTTAGGCCTGCCTCTTTCAAGTCCATTGCAATTGGTGCCAGAAGGGAAGCATTTGTCGTGATTGCAAGGTCTTCCACACCGGGCAGACTGCCAAGTGCACGGATCAGTGATACAACATTCTTTCTGATTAGCGGTTCGCCACCCGTAACCCGGATCTTTCGGATGCCAAGTTCGGTCGCGGCTTTCGCAATTTCTATAATTTCCTCATGGGATAGTATATCCTCGTGGGTAAGTTTGCAGACTCCCTCCTTTGGCATGCAATACATACATCGGTAGTTGCATAAATCAGCGATTGAAATTCTGAGATAATCTATCGTTCGTCCAAATTGGTCTTTCAATGGTATTCCTTTCCCGCATGCAAAAACATGCAAATGGATTTCGTAAAACTCAAACTAATTATACCATTTCGGAACAGTTTTGCAATGTCATCCATCTATCACTCAAGTTATGTCTTTGTTTCATTCCGTATGAATATCTCTTTTTGGTTGACAGGATGTTCCCGTAATTTTATACTGTATTATATCAAAAATATATAGCACACACAAGGAGATATCAGATGACATTACAGGAATTTTTTAAGGAGAACCCCAAAGTTGCGATTGCATTTTCAGGGGGGGTGGACTCCTCTTATCTTTTATATGCAGCGCAGACATCTGGTGCGGACACAAAAGCCTATTTCGTAAAAGGGGCATTCCAGCCTCAGTTTGAACTTGACGATGCCAAAAGACTGGCAAAGGAGATTGGTGTTCCCATGACTATACTCCCGGTCGATGTCCTGGCAAATGACACGGTAACCGCCAATCCGTCAAATCGCTGTTACTACTGCAAACAGACAGTCTTTGGTCTGATTCAGGAAACGGCGGCAAAAGACGGTTTTCATACCCTGCTAGATGGGACAAATGCCTCAGATGACGCTGCCGATCGCCCTGGAATGAAAGCTTTAGAGGAACTGCAGGTACGTTCACCCTTGAGGGAGGCAGGGCTTACGAAGGATGAGATTCGACGGCTCTCAAAAGAGGCAGGCCTTTTCACCTGGGACAAACCAAGCTATGCCTGTCTTGCGACCAGAATTCCAACCGGTCAAAAAATCACAAAAGAAGAACTGGATCGTGTCTCTCACAGTGAAACCTTCCTGATGCAGCTAGGTTTTTGCAATTTCCGCGTGCGTACAGTTGGAAATGACGCCAAGATACAGGTAACAAAAGATCAGCTGGATTTGCTGCTAAAACACAGAGAACAGATCCTAAAGGAACTGCAGCCACTGTATGACAATATTCTGTTGGATCTGGTCACGCGCTAGACATTCCATTCACAGTCCTGTCATTTCAGCAAGCCTCAATTTCTTTGATACTGAATTCATTTCCGGTTAAGAGATAGGTCTGATCACCTCCACAGTAAGGACAGATTTTTTTATATTCCAACGTGGAATAAGTTTTTTCGCATTCCTCACAATACGTCACTGCCCCAACTGGTTCTATCTTTAACTCCGCCTTTCTTAAAAGTTCGGACTTCTCCCGGAAATATCGCCAGCAATCTGTCAGATAAGAGGGTATGACCCCGCTCACCTCACCGATCTGCAGCGTAACAGACGCTATCTTCGAAATCTTCTCTTCTCTGGACAAATCGTCCAGGATTCTGCCCACGTGAATCACTAGTCCTAACTCATGCATAAACACACCTCTTATCTCTTTCGATATTCAATATATCGCTGCGCTGCTCTGCCCGGCCGATCAGGATGTCTCTTTCCTCTTGTTTCGGATAATCCTAATCTGCCGTTTCATCGCATAGGGCAGAACTTCTTTGATTTTATCCTCACTTCGCGCCATATGGCTGGCATCAGGTATCTCACGATTTAAGTGTATTGCGTCGAATTCGCACTTTGTCGTGCAGACACCGCAGCCAATACAGCGGTTCGGATCCACAACCGAGGCTCCGCATCCCAGACAACGGCTAGTCTCAGCCTTCAATTGCTCTTCCGTAAATGGCACACGTGTGTCGTCAAATGTTGATTTCGGATCAATACCGGCTCTGTATGTCACATTCTGACGCGGCGGTTTGTCATAACTTTCTTTCGGTATCTGCAGATTCTCCTTATCCAGTTCCCGGAACTCTCTGCGGTTTCGTCCGATGGTAAGACTCTGCCCCTCATGGACAAACCTGTGGATGGAAATTGCTCCTTCTTTTCCGGCTGCTATCGCATCAATGGCAAATTTGGGACCCGTATATACGTCCCCACCGACAAATACATCTGGCTGATTTGTCTGATAGGTAAGCGGATCAGCCACCGCACCATCTCCTCTGCCGAATTCTACAGCACTGCCATCCATAAGACCTCCCCACTGGATGCTCTGTCCGATGCTCATCAGTATATTTTCACATTCTACTGTGATCAGGTCATTTTCATCGTATTTTGGATCAAAATGTCCCTTTTCATCAAATACAGAAATGCACTTTTTCAAGATGATTCCTTTTACTGTTCCTTCTTCTATGAGAACCTCTTTTGGACCCCATCCATTGTGAATAGCCACTCCCTCTTTCATAGCCTCTTCTTGTTCTTCTTTTGCCGCAGGCATGATATCGCGGCCTTCCAAACAGTACAGAGAAACAGCAAAAGATCCCGCGCGTACGGCACTTCTCGCAACGTCGATGGCCACATTACCACCTCCGATGACAACCGTACGGCCATCAAGCTTTGTACTCTCATCCTGATTTACCTGGTGTAAGAAATCAACACCAGTCCATACACCTTTGGCATCTTCACCACTCACATTCGCATATCTCCCGCCCTGACATCCGATTGCAGCATAGAATGCCTGATAGCCGTCAGCGCGAAGATTGTCAAGTGTGATATCTTTTCCAATTTCAACACCACATTCAAATCTGACACCCATTGCCCGCAGCACGTCAATCTCTGCAGCCAGGACATCCTTTTCCAGACGAAATCTCGGAATCCCATATTCCAGCATACCGCCCGGCTTTTTATTTTTCTCGAATACAGTCACGGGATAGCCTTTCTGTGCAAGATAAAATGCACAACTCATTCCAGCGGGGCCCGCCCCGATCACTGCGATTTTCTCCGTGAATGGCTTTCCCGTTTGATTGATCATCGGCGGTATATATCGGGTTTTTGAGTTTAGTTCCTGCATGGCGATAAACTTTTTAATTTCATCGATTGACACGGCCTGATCGACGGTTCCACGCGTACAGGCATCCTCACATCTGTGGTTGCAGATACTTCCACATACTGCCGGAAATGGATTTTCCTTTTTAATCAGTTTCAGAGCATCCAGATAGCGTCCCTCCGATGCCATCTTGATATACCCCTGAACTGCAATATGGGCCGGGCAGTTTGCCTTACAAGGAGAAGTTCCCGTATCATAGCAATTCATCTGATTGTCATCCCGGTAACTGTCATTCCATTTCTCTGGTCCCCACTTTACCGCATCCGGAAGTTCCTGCCTCGGATATTCTACCGCACCGTCTTTGCTACAAAGCTTTTGTCCAAGCTTTACAGCACCGGCCGGACAGTATTCTACACACTGACCACAGGCAACGCAATTTTCGGGATCCACTTTCGCTATGTATGCAGAACGTGAAAGATTCGGCGTGTTGAAGAGCTGTGAGGTGCGCAGCCCATAACAGGAACAGACGCAGCAGTTACAAATGGCAAAGATCTTATCCTCCCCGTCAATATTCGTGATCTGATGGACAAGTCCGTTGTCTTCTGCACGTTGTAAGATTTCCATCACCTCATCACGGTCAATGTAACGTCCTTTTCCGGTCTCGACAAGATATTCTGCCATATCACCCAGACCAATACACATATCTTCTTCAAGATGGCCACATCCCTCTCCCATGATCCTTCTTGATCTTCTGCAGGAACAGTCACCGACGGCATACTGGCCGTTATATTTATCCAGCCAGTGAGAGATATGTTCAATACTCACAGACTCCTGTGCGGATGGAATTGCCTTTTCTACCGGAATCACATGCATCCCGACCCCCGCACCCCCGGGAGGAACCATCGGTGCCACTTTCACAAGCGGCAGCAGTGACATGTCATAGAAGAATTTTGCAACCTCGGGATGCTTTTCTGTCTGTTCCCGGTTCATATTCATAAACTCTGCACTTCCGGGGACAAACATCGGCAGCACATACTGTTTATGATGATCTTCATTTTCACGATTGAATTCCAAAACACCGATCACACACATCTCATGCAAAACTTCTTTCGTATGCCGGAGATCTATCTTATTTTTCTTAGCGATTTGCTCTGCCGTCATGGGTTTTCTGACTTTCATGGACAGAGCAATCCCCGCCATCTCATCCGTAAGAACCGACGCCAGCCCCCAATACTCCGGATCATCGACAGTCACCTTATGCCCGATCCGGTTAGTGACCTTTTGACCCAGCTTCAGGATCAATTTTCTTTCCTTATCCATATGCGAACCTCCTTCATAGATCAAGAACGACATCTGGTCATACCAGTGTCTGTTATCTATTTAACATTATATCATTATGCATATATAACGTCAATCATTCGAAAGTTCTTTATATGTTTTAACAAGTAATTTCAAGAAATTGATCTTGAATTTTTGTAGCTTTTATTATAAAATAGATTTGTGGTATCTGGTATAGCCAGGACCATAAAGGAGAAAAATATTTATGGATTTTACAAGAATTGTCGCACCTTCAATGAAAGATTTATTCGTTCAGCAGCTGGAGGAAAAAATTTTATCCGGGGAGTTAAAGATCGGAAGCAAACTGCCGCCTGAGAGAGAATTATCTGAAAAGATGAAAGTCAGCCGTGCGGTTGTAAATAATGGCTTGAATGAGTTAAAGCAAAAAGGTTTTTTGGAAATACATCCTCGTCAGGGTACTTTCATTGCTGATTATAGTAAGAATGGAAATTTGCAGACTTTAATTGCGTTATTGGAATATCGTGGGAACCGCCTGGAACATTCCGAAATTCGGGCAATAATCGAAGTGCGAACTGCTCTGGAACAACTTTCCGCTGAACTTGTCATCGAATACGCCTCTGATAGCGAGATTTATGATCTCGAACAGACGGCGAAAACGATGGTTCACACCGATTCCAATCGGGAAGCATCTGAGATTGCTTTTAAATATCATCACCAGCTTGCTTATCTTAGCCAAAATACCGTTCTGACCTTGATTTATTCGTCTTTCCAGGATATTGTGACTAGCCTTTGGGAAAGATACTGCGATCTTTACGGCAGTGCACCGCTGCTTGCGAACATCATGAAACTTCAGGGCTACTTAAAAAGAAGAGATAAGGACGGGGCTTGTGCATGGATACGCCAATATTTGGGCGTGGCAATGGAGTGCCTGTGAACCCTTGTTTTTTCTATCTCTGTGGTATTTCAACCGTAAAGCAGCTCCCCTTTGCCTCCTCACGTTCTGCTTTTATCGTCCCGCCATGTGCCGTCACAATTGATTTTGTGATCGCCAGGCCGATTCCTGCACCTCCGGTTTTCCGGTTTCTGGATTTATCTGTGCGGTAAAAGCGATCAAAAATCAGATCCAGTTCATCTTCCTCAATGCCAATTCCATTATCCCTGACTTTTATAAATGCGTGATCTCCCTGACTGTATACAAAAATTTCGACCATCCCTGTTCCATCGTTTGGGGGCGTATATTTTACAGCATTTGACAGCAGATTTGTCACTACCTGAGCCATCCTCTCACGGTCAGCACAGACAATCGCAGGAGATCCGGAGGCCTGAATCTTGATCCCCTGTTTTTTTGCCTGTGCCTCCCATGAAGGAACGATGCTCTCCACCAGTTCCCACAGATCTACAGATTCAAGGCTCAACTGTCTGTTACTGCTTTCGCTCTTCTCGAGAAGTTCCAGATCCTTTACGATAGATCCGAGACGTTCCACCTCCTCGTGGCAGCTCTTCAGTCTCTCCTCGGTCGGTTCCCAGATCCCACTTGTCATGGCCTCCAGATGTGTCCCGAGGGATGTCAGAGGCGTGCGAAGCTCATGTGCGATGTCCGAGGTCAGCTGACGTCTGGAGCGTTCCTGATCATAGAGTGCCGAAGAGAGACGGTTCACGGCATTTATCAACTCATATAGTTCCCTCGTATCTGTCTCGGATTCTATGACAATTCCATACTCTCCGCCGGCGATTCTCCCTGCCGCTTTTGAGGCTTTTGATATCGGACTTACAATACGACGGGCAAGCAACAGGCCTGTCACAATGGATACCGCAAATGCCACAAGACTGATCAATAATACGACAATATTTAAAGCGCGTATAAAATGGAAATCACTCTCACTGAAGAAATATGGCCCATAAGATTTAATAGATACGTACCCGACCCTCGACCCATTATATACAAGATCGTAATGATGAGTTGTAAAATCGCCGAACGTTTTTGCCTTATTCATACGAGTCGAGATATCTCTCATAACCTGTGAACAGAGCGCCATATCGTGATTCTCTGCATCCCAGATCACTTTTCCCTCATTATCGTACAGTTTGAGAATATAACCGTCATAAAGAGAATACATGCCGACCGCATGAATATACTCCTGATTCCATGTCTTTGTAATCACATCCCACTGACCGGATAGATCGGAGACGATATTTTCACTTCTTGCTTTCTCCTGATCTTGAATATAAGATGCAAACTGTCTACTTATAACAAAATTTGCCAGAATTCCGGTCAGTCCGATCACAAGTAGGAGGACTGTAAGTATAGTAAGAGACAACTGTGCACTCAAGCCTCTTTTTTTTGGTTTACTTTGCATCGTTTCCTCCAAACTTATATCCAAGACGATGAACAGTGCGTATATACACAGGATTCTTCGGGTCATCTTCAATCTTCTGTCTGAGATTCTTGATGTGACTGTCGACCGCACGGTCATACCCGTCAAAATCATCTCCGAGGGCCAGATTGATCAGCTCCGAGCGTGTAAATACTTTCCCTGCGTATTTCACAAACGTTGCAAGAAGTTTCATCTCTGTCGCAGTCAGCATCACCTCTTTGTCTTTTTTTCGCACAATCCCCTGATCAAAATCGACAAACAGATCTCCCTCCCCAAACGAGTTTCGTGTTGTCAGAGGAATGAGATCATCCCCGGAACGCCGAAGAAGAGCCGCCGACCGCGCCGACAGCTCCTTCAAACTAAAAGGTTTCGTGATATAATCGTCTGCTCCCATGTCAAAGCCGTGCAAAAGATCATCCTCTCTGACTTTTGCGGTCAACATGATAATCGGAACACGTGAATGCTGCCTGATCCTACGGCAGACCTCTTCGCCTGAGATGTCAGGGAGCATGAGATCCAGAATAATCAAAGAAAGATTTTCTCTCTCACTGATCTCAAGAGCCGTGCGGCCATTCCCGGCCTGAAAGGTCTTGAACCCTTTGCTTTCATACAAAGCGTGCAACACTTCCATTATCTTGGGCTCATCATCCACAAGCAGTATATTTTTCATCATGAAACCTCCCATGAAAAATCATATTTTAAATATCATACGTCCCCATTGCGGCTCCTGTCAAGGTTTACTGACAGCAAGAGGCCGGTGCAAACCAGGAATCTGGGTAGATCTGTGTTTCGTACTGTGAGACTTCCTCTTTTATGGCCGCAGCGTCAAAGTTATTGATGTCATCCACAACTTTTACGTAGCCATATGAAGTATTGTCACCGTTTGAGAATTCAAAATCTTCATCCGGATAAAGTCCCAGTGTGTTTGTTCCCTTAGACAGTCCGCCCTTTGTGTTATAGACAGGGACAATTATCGCTGCATTCGCCTCTTTATCCGACTGATTCTCAATCTCCCACTCCACCTGTATATCTTTTTGGACAACAATCACGGCAGGTGTAAAACCATCGTCTGTAAGAGATATGGATACCTTCTGTGTCTTTGATCCCTTTCCATCATCACTTAGCTGCGCAGCGGACAGGTTATCCGTCAAAATTTTGACCTTTGCCGGCTTTGGAGCCTGATCAGCTGCATTCCCGCCATCATCAGAGGCTTCTGGAATCTCGGTTCCCGGCTCCACTACTGTGATGGTACTTCTCACCATCCCCATCCAGCAGCTGTACTGAAACTCACCCGTTCTATCCGGCGTGAATTCGATGATATTTTCGCCGTCCTTAAACTGATACTGGATATCATATTCCGGAACATTCATCGATCGATTGCAGCCATTGATACTGCCTTTCGGAGCGTCGATCACCCATCTTACTGGAGTCCCTTTTGTGACCGTAATCGCCGGATATGTACGCGGCAGAAGTGTCGACTTTACAACTTGCTGTCCGTCTTCGATCTTCACCGGTGTCTCCGTACTTTTTTTATTGTCAGCGGCTCTGGCGGTGATCTGAGGGATCGATATCCCGGCCAGCGTCCAGCCCTGTGAAAACATGGACAGCCCAAGTACCGCCACGAGCACCGCACCTGCCGTCATGACTTTTTTGGTAAACTTTTTGCTGAGCACGGTGGAAAGAGCCCCGAGACCAAACATCAGCGGCACCGTCCCAAGGCTGAACAAAAACATGGAATATGCACCTGCGAATGGACTTCCTGTAGACAGTGCGTAGATCTGCATAGACTGCAGGGGGCCGCATGGCATCAAACCATTCAAGAGCCCTACAATCAGAGGACTGCTGCTTCTCGCCTTTTTCCTGTTGACCCGACGGGCAAGTGCACGCGGCATCCGAGGTGTCAGGCGTCTAAGTCCCGGGAAAATTCCGAGCATATTGATGCCCATGACAATCATAAATACTCCGGCAATCAGTTTCAACGCCCCCTGAGCGGCGACAGAAAAGCTGATCACAGATCCCAGGCCTCCGACAACAAATCCGACAACCGTATAGGATATCACCCTGCCGAAATTATACAAAAAAGTCGGCCGCAGTGAAGAAAAACGATTCCCATCTTTTGTATTATCGCCCTGTGAGATACACTGGGAGAGATTGATTCCTCCACACATTGCGACGCAGTGAACCGACGTGACAAGTCCGATGATAAATAGCATACCATATCCCATATTCGTCTCGGCCAGCCGGCCAGGAACCAGAATGTTTAAGATTCCCGTCCGTTCCAGCAATACGTACAGTGCTGTGATAATGACAAGCAGTCCCACCGTACGTTCACTGTTAAATTTTGCAGTTTTTTCTTTCTGGATTTCATTTTCCCTTATCACAGAATAACCGATGTCTTCAATAATCTTGTCAATTTCACCCTCAGAGATCTGCTTTGCATCGTAGTCTATTTCAGCCGTCCCCTTGCTGTAACTTACAACCGCTTTTGTAATTCCCTTTGTCTCGTTCAGCGCCGTCTCGATCCGGTTCTGACAACTGATGCAAGTCATGCCGCCAATCTTAAGTCTCATATGTCTGATGTCCTGATCCATGTCCACACTCCTTATGAATTTCTTCTATAGATATCAATATACCTCAAAAATATGTAGAAGTTGTGGAGAAGGAAAAAAAGTCCATGCCGAAAGGATACAAATCCCCATAGGCATGGACTTTTTTGATTCCGAAACCGGTATTACATGTTTTCCTCTGTAAATGCTCGGATCACGGAGGAATTCACATACAGATCGCGTTTGTCTTCGGACTGTACCACAAGTGTTGGGGCACTTTGTACACCATATTCTACAGCCAGATCCATATGATCTTCCACCTGTACTGTCTGATAAGGGATCTGTGCCTCATCGAGATATTTCTTCGCGGCCTTGCAGTTCGGACACGTCTTCGTCGTAAAAAGGAGGAACTTCTTCGAAGATTCGTCATCTTTGTCTTTCACTGCTGTGGCAGTTTGTACAGTCTGAGCTTTCGCTCCTTCCTTCGGCTCTTTCGTCAAGGCAACTTCGGAATTGTATAACCTTCTGTCCTTAAATTCCTGCGTCTTTCCGGCATTCCAATTCGAAACCGGTCGGTAATACCCTGTGATCCTGCTGTAAACTTCCGTATGTTCGCCGCATTTATCACATACATACTTCTCGCCACTGATATATCCGTGGTTCTTACATACAGAATAGGTCGGAGAAAGTGTATAGTATGGCAATTTATAGTTTTCAGCAATCTTTTTCACCAGCGCAGCTGCCGACTTCCAGCTCGGAAGCTTCTCACCGAGAAAGGCATGGAACACTGTTCCGGAGGTATAAAGCGTCTGCAGATCATCCTGCTGGCCAAGTGCCTCAAACACATCATCCGTGAATCCGACCGGCAGATGGGAGGAATTTGTATAATAGGGTGTCTCTCCCGGTTTACCCGCAGTGATGATATCCGGATACGTCGCAACATCATGTTTCGCAAGACGATACGTCGTACTCTCTGCCGGGGTGGCCTCGAGATTGTACAGGTCTCCATACTCCTCCTGATAATCAGACAGGCGGGTGCGCATATGATTTAGTACATCTTTAGCAAACTGATGAGCCTTCGGTTTCGATATGTCCTCACGAATCCACTTTGCATTCAACATTGCCTCATTCATACCGATGAGACCGATTGTAGAGAAATGGTTCTCAAAAGTTCCAAGATAGCGTTTCGTGTAAGGATATAATCCCTCATTCAAAAGCTTTGTGATCACATCCCTTTTGACCTTCAAGCTTCTGGCTGCGATATCCATCATCTTATCCAGACGTTCATAGAATTCATCCTCATCTTTTGAGAGGTATGCAATCCTCGGAAGGTTGACTGTGACAACCCCGACAGATCCAGTACTCTCACCGCTTCCGAAGAAACCGCCCGATTTCTTGCGCAGTTCACGCAGATCGAGACGCAGACGACAGCACATACTGCGGACATCGCTCGGCTCCATATCACTGTTGATATAGTTCGAGAAATAAGGCGTTCCATATTTCGAAGTCATTTCAAATAAGAGACGATTATTCTCATTGTCGCTCCAGTCAAAATCTTTCGTGATCGAGTAAGTTGGAATCGGATACTGAAATCCGCGTCCATTGGCGTCTCCGCCGATCATAATCTCGATGAATGCTTTATTCACCATATCCATCTCTCTTTGACAATCTTTATAGCGGAAATCCATCTCTTCTCCGCCGACAATTGCCGGTAATTCCGCCAGATCATTCGGTACTACCCAGTCAAGCGTAATGTTGGAGAACGGAGCCTGTGTACCCCAGCGCGACGGGGTATTCACACCATAGATAAAACTCTCAATACACTTTTTAACCTGCTCATAGGAGAGCGTGTCTACCTTTACAAATGGCGCAAGATAGGTGTCAAAAGATGAGAAAGCCTGTGCTCCTGCCCATTCATTCTGCATAATTCCAAGGAAGTTTACCATCTGATTGCAAAGTGTCGCCAGATGCTTTGCCGGAGAAGAGGTGATCTTTCCCGGGATTCCGCCCAGACCTTCTTGAATCAGCTGTTTTAAGCTCCAGCCGGCACAGTACCCGGTCAGCATGGACAGATCGTGAATATGGATATCGGCATTTCTGTGTGCATCGGCAACCTCAGAGTCATAGATCTCACTGAGCCAGTAATTTGCCGTGATCGTGCCGGAATTGCTCAAAATCAATCCGCCGACAGAATAAGTGACCGTCGAATTCTCCTTCACCCTCCAGTTGGTTACTTTCAGATACTTATCTACCGTCTCCTTGAAATCGAGAATCGTGGATTCCATATTTCTCATCTTCTCATGCTGTTTTCGATAAAGGATGAATGCCTTCGCGACATCGGCATATCCACTTTCACTTAAGACCGTCTCCACACTGTCCTGAATATCCTCAACCGCGATATGCCCGTCTGTGATCTTCGATTCAAAATCAGCTGTCACACGCAATGCCAGCAGTTCAATCGTCTGTGGGTTGTACTGTTTATTTTTCGACTCAAATGCTTTTGTGATCGCTCGCGTAATTTTATCCAGATCGAAATCTGCCCTTGTTCCATCTCGTTTTACTACATCATACATCTCACTCATCACTCCTATGTTTTATAAAGTTTAAAAATCATCCCTCCGCTTATGATATTTAGTATATCATAGCCGAAGGGATGATTCAATAGCATTTTTCAATATATGGTGTATTTTAAAAGTACAGTATACAATATGTAGTATGATACAAGGGTCAAAAGGTCCTGCGTTTCATGCTTGCATGAAAAAGCATGACCTTGGGACCCGAACAAACATGAGAATGCAGCCCGACAGGGCGGAATTCGAATGTTTGTAAGATTACGGAAGCACAAAGTGCGGAGTAATCTGTGTATCATATAGGTGCAGAAAGTCACAAGGAAACCAGTGCTCTTTTCATGTTTACATGAAAAGGCATAGGACCTTGGGACCCGAACAAACATGAGAATGCAGCCCGACAGGGCGGAATTCGAATGTTTGTAAGATTACGGAAGCACAAAGTGCGGAGTAATCTGTGTATCATATAGGTGCGGAAAGTCACAAGGAAACCAGTGCTCTTTTCATGTTTACATGAAAAGGCATAGGACCTTGGGACCCGAACAAACATGAAGTTTCAAATTCCCCGCAGTTCCACCGATGGAATCACCGGCTGTATCTTCTCCAGGAATCCCTGCATTTCTTCCTCCATATAGCTGTGAAGTCCGTCTTTTAGCACGTCGCCGGAATCCTTAAAGCTCTGAAGATAATAATGCTTTGTGCCCTGAATCCAATTTGCAAGTTCGACCAGATCTTTATCTGTATGAAACTCCTTCACCACTGTAGTTCTAAACTCATAGGGGACCGCATCGGTGAGCAGAAAATTAATGCTCTCCCGGATCGGCATCACGTCAAAAGGTTCTATCCCCACGGTTTTTCCATATTTCGCGGGAGAATTCTTTACATCCATGGCTACGTAATCGACAAGGCCATCGTTTACTATATTTTTAAGTCTTTCGGGATAGCTTCCATTCGTATCCAGTTTGACCAAAAATCCCAGAGATTTTATCTCTCGCATGAAATCTTCAAGACCCGGCTGAAGAAGAGGCTCTCCCCCGGTGATGCACACGCCATCCAAAAGCCCCTTTCGGGTTCTCAAAAATTTCAGAACATCTTCTTTTGGAATGAGATTGTTTTCAGGACCATGTGCCAGTATCGAAGAGTTGTGGCAGAACGGGCAGCGATAATCGCACCCAATCGTAAAGATGGTACAGCACATCTTTTCCGGATAATCCAGCAGAGAAAGTTTTTGAATTCCTCCGATCAGCATAAATTCTCCTCCTGTCTGTTCTCTTGAAAGTCTCTCATCCTTGAAACCGGCAAAATGCCGCCCACTGTTCCCGCAGATATTGCTCATGTTCCGCACGGCTTTTTGTGATAAACTCAAAGGTAAGGTATTTCGGATTGATCTTTTCAACCATGCTTATCACTTTGTCATCTGTAAAAGGTTTATGCTGATCCAGACTAAAAACATAGGGATACACCTGAGCATAGCGCTCCCAGTAATCCTTTTTCAGCATAATATCACCGCGATTGATCTGTTTTTGAAGTAAACGCGCCACATCTCCTGTCAGAGACTGCTGCAGATGAATGCCCCAGATCTTATCTATGATATTCTGATACTGATCCAGCACCTGAAGGATATAATCCACACCCTCGGACTGTGCCCTTAGATCCAGGTTGGTGTGCAGCAGATGACCGGTGTCCAGCATGATTCCTGTCTTATCATAACGTATATTCGTGAGTAATTCTTCTGTGATTTCCGGCTTGGTAAGGGTAAGCCCCGCCCACCAGAGATTCTCCATCAGAAAATCAAAGGTATACTCTCTGTTCCGTAAAATTTCATTGATGAGATCTGAGGCCGCACTTATCACTTCATGATCTGTATAACAAAACCTCCGGGTAAAGGATTCTCTGACCTTCACTTCACTCACATGAAACACCACATACTTTACACCCAACGTCTCGGCAAAGTCAAGTTCTTTTTGAAAGTGTCTAATCAGAGTTTCCGGCGTTGTCCCTCCGTAAACCTGTTCCACTGTCTTCATACTACCGAATTCATCCAGCAGGGCTTTTTGATTGCCAAGCCATAGATCCATCCAACACTCAAACGAAGACAGATGAATTCCCTGCACCATATCCATCGGAATCTGATCCTCCGGATAATACGGAAATCTCATATATTCCAGACCGTCAAGATGGTTGTCCCTGCAGAATCTGCGGATGTCTTCTTTCCCGTGATAGCGCTTCATATCATCGAGCGTGTTATTAAAGTTTGTTGTTATAATCATTAGAGTTTTCTCTTTTCATTTTACCAGCACTCCATGCACAACAAGGCGCAAAGATGAATTGCTGGTACAGGTTGACAAGGAGACAATTTTGTCTGTGTCCTTTACTTCGACATCAAGCTTTTCTTCTGATTGTATTGTAACATCTTTTATGAATTTTTGAAATGCCTGTTTATTTTCAAATTCAATTTGAAACGCAATATCTTTCTTATCAGCATTGGCATCGTGATAAGAAAAAATCTGGTATTTCTTCCATTCCTCTTCTGTATAGATCCAAAAGTACGGATTATCCTTTACTGTATCTTCCTTGCGGATTTCTTTGATTCTGCCAAACATGGAACCATTTTTCATGTTATGCCCAAATATGTAAGTATTATCATCCATAAAATCCGGATTTCCGTAACAGTCCAAAAAGACACTACCGGCTGCATTCTTGTCGCCAGAAAAAGTGTGTTTTATGTAAAATGTATTATCCTTATCCTGCATAATGGGATAATTAATTCCCAAAACCGGATAATAGATCCATCCCTTTGTATCCGGATTTTCCTTTTGAAGACTTTTTAAGTCAATTTCTGGAAGCGTATCATCCAATCCTTGTAAACCCAGCTTATCGGCACCGGCCTTTTTTTCACTCTCTCATACTCCTGTCCGGATTTTTGATATTGATGCTGAATCGAAAAAAAGCTGAAGGTACTATAGGCGATAATGCAGATGGCCGCTGCAATAATCATATTCAAAAGCCTTTTTTTCATATTCTTCTTGGGATCTATATTCTGTATTTTAATTTTTTTCGAATTCTCAAGCGTGTCCTTATGATCTGCTGCATCTATGTTTTGAACTTCTTTTTCATCCATTGTGGTCTACTCCTGAATCATTCCATACTTTACTTTTATACGTTCGAGTTTCTCAATCATCGGTTTGCTCGCCAAAAACAAGAAAATAACAGTTGCCGAGGCATGTACAAGATCCACCGGCAATCCTGACATATAGATTGCCAAAAGATTTTTCTTTGTAATCGCATAAGACATCATCACCAGTGAAGCCGGATTCATCAGCCCACCGTAGATAAAGAGAGTGGCTAAAAACCCATAGATACACAGAGATATCTTTCTCGCCTGCAGCCATCCCTTCTGAAAGAATATGCCTGCCAAAAATCCTATGATCCCCATTGCAAACATCTGCCAGGGTGTCCATGGTCCTTGACCAAACAACATATTCGAGGCAAGCATAGAAACTGCCCCTACCAAAAATCCGGATTCCGCTCCAAAACTGACGCCAGAAATAATCGCAATTGCGGCCACCGGTTTAAAACTCGGAACCATAAAGAACGCAGCCCTTCCAGCTACTGCAATTGCAACCAGTACTGCAATTGTCATCAACTCTTTTGCCTGCGGTTTTCTGCCCTCAAAAACCATAAAGAACGGAATGATACAATAGAGTGCTATCGCCAGACTGATTACCAGATATTTTCTGTCATTAAAGAAACGAATACCAATCCAAATCGTCAGCGGAATCCCTAGTAATATCAGAAAAATAGAGACAATCGTTCTCGGGGAGAGCTTTCCCTTATTCTTTGCAACAGTCAATATTTCTTGGGATTCTAAGAAACTTTCCGCTTTCGGTATTTCTGATTTTTCATCTTCCTTCCAGAAATCCAGATCCATATTGAGCGGTTCTTCTTTTGCATCAAGAAATACATTGAGAAAATCATCCAACTTCTGTTTTTCCAGCATCCGAAGAGTCCTCCATTTCCTTACGCTTTTCTTTGATTGCGCTGACAACATCATCGACCGTCACTGCCTCTGGAAAATATTGCCTCGCCATACGGTTTGCAGCTGTTGTGTAGAAACTATTTCCCGAAAAAAACTCTTTCGCATCTTTACAGGTAACAACATCTCCCTGAAAAAACAAACCCACACGATCCGCGTACTGTGCGCAAAACTCAACATCATGACTGATCATCAATACTGTAACTTTGTGTTTCGTAAGTGTCTTTAAGATATCCCCCAACTCTTTTTTATAATGATTATCAATGCCCTTTGTCGGTTCATCCATCAGTAGAATTCGGGGGCGCAGGAGAAGAATTTTAGCAAGTGCCAGTCTCTGCTGTTCGCCGCCGCTTAGATCATACGGATGACGGTTGAGAAGATCTTCAAGCTTAGTCAGGGAGACAATCCCCCTAATGGCATCCTCTTTTTTCATGTCAATGGAATATGCTTTACTTTTATTTTCCCTTTTCCCGTCGATCATCTCATAGAGATCTTCAAGGACTGTTTTCTTCAAAAACAAGCTCTGTGGATTCTGAGGCATAACGCCTAAAAAACCATGATAGAGTTCATCATCACTATATTTCTCGATGTCTCTGCCCTCCAACCAGATCTTGCCTCGGTAAGGGCTGCGAATTCTGGCAATCAGACTCATCGTTGTGCTCTTCCCAGTTCCATTTCCGCCTACCAGAGCAAATATCTCACCCTTTTTTATGTCCATGGATAATCCTTTCACCACATCCGGCAATGCCTTCTCATATCGAAACCAGACATCCTTGAGACGAATCTCTGGTACTTCTTTTTTTCTTAAGTGTTCCTTTTTTCTTTCTTTATCAGATGTTTGGTCTTCTCCTTTTTTTTCTTTCGTGCGATATCTCGTGCATTCTCCCAATTCCTTTTGAAGCCAGTGACGTCCCTGACTTACCGTCAGAGGACATTCGAACTTACTGGAAGCACCGGCATATATCTGCATCGGTGTTGGCATTGCCAGAAACATGTCATGTTTCATTCCCTTCAGCGATTTCCCTATTTTACCTGGTGATCCATGGGCGATGATTCTTCCTTCATCCATAACGTAAACCGAATCAGCCCATGGAATTACATCCTCCAGCCGATGTTCCGTCAGGATAACCGTCGTACCGATATCGCGATTGATTTTGCGAACAGTCTCAAGAAAATCGGAAGCCGCAATCGGATCAAGCTGAGAGGTGGGTTCGTCTAGAATTAACAGATTCGGATGCATCGCCATCACGGACGCGAGGTTCAGAAGCTGTTTTTGTCCGCCGGAGAGTTCCGATACATTTCTCAAAAACCAATCCTGAATTCCAAAGTAAGACGCCATCTCGGCGACGCGTAATCGGATCGTAGAGGTATCACACCCCAGACTCTCCATCCCAAATGCAAGTTCATGCCACACTTTGTCCGTCACAATCTGATTGTCCGGATTTTGAAGAACGTATCCAATCTGCGCACTTTGTGTGCGTTGATCGACCTTGTTCAGTTCTTTGCCCATGTACAAAATGCTTCCTTTTTTCACCCCCTGCGGTGCCAGAACTGTTTTTAGCTGCCTTAAAAGTGTACTCTTTCCACAGCCGCTTTTTCCACAGAGTACAGTAAAACTGCCTTCTTCTACTTCCATATTGATGTCCACCAATACAGCATGTTCTGCTTTTGGATACTGAAAACCGAAATCTTTCATCCTGATACAATTCAATATTTAGCCCTCCTGTCTTAGGTCTGTCAGATACCACGGAAGATTTCGCATTTGATTCGCTTTTCTCTCGAGATTTTTAAACTTTCTATTCTCATAGAGATTCAATGCCGCAGGAAAAAAGCAAAATAAAGCCCAAGATAAATCACAGATCAGATTGAATCCCTTTAATGGAATCCCCCCCATCTTAATTATAGGATTATACTGTGCAAATGCAGCACCATGAGCAAACCCGGCACCGCATATCCCCATCAGTCCCAGAAGTACTGCCGTAATCAATTTATCTCGGTTATCAAAGCGAAAAATTGAAAATGCAGTCCTCCCCTTTAAGCCATATCCGCGGGCTCTCATAGAATCCGAGGTTTCTATGGCATTCTCGAGTGCCCATGTGACCAATATAGATAATATCTTAATACCGTATTTTATCTTCTGAAGCAAATTTCCATTACTCATATCACGGCCAACTGCTTTCTGTCCGTTTCGAATCACCTTAAGTTGTGCTCCAAATCTTGGCACAAAGCGAAAGACCATGGAAAGAATCAAGGAAAGGGCAGGAATAATTCTTCCAAATAGATAAACAAATTTATCTGTAGTCATCACCTCGTTGTAACAGGTAAACCATAAAATAGCAATAAAGAGCATAGAAGAAAGCACCACTCCATATACCGTTGCCTCCAGTGTCACCGGTCCTGTTTTCAAATAAAACAAAGTTGTCACTCCGTAATGATTAAATGCGGGGTTGATAAATGCCACGATAATCATTGCCGGAAGCGTAAACAGAAGATTAAATTTGAAGACATTCCCTGCTCCTTTTAGATAAACGGCATAACTGAAGGCTCCCAAAAACGAAATTCCCAGTAAAATGGGATGACTGATAAACATGGATACCAAAATCACAGTCATAAAATAGAAAAAATTAATAGCGGGATGGCATTGCGCAAAGGCATCCATTCTTTTCACTTGTTGATTCATGATCAATCTCCCATATACTCATCTCCGACGTCCCGTCCGAGATCACAGGTATATCTCCACTCGATATTATCTCCGTCACTTACCTCATACTTGGAACACCCATAATTGGGATACCAGCCGTTCACACGATACATCCAGCCGGAGAGCTCTCCGCAGTCAAATTCATAGAGCTGATTGATTCCTCTCACATAATAAGAACTGTAAGCCGGGGTATAGGTTGCATCCATATGAATTCCGGTTTCACGGCAGACACGATAAAGGACATCGTAGACGGTTTCCCCCGGATCATATTCCACAGTTGTGCTTCCCATAATCCAACCGTCGGATGGTACGAAACTGCTCTTTGACTGTTTCAAATTTCCCCAGTTATTCAAAATCGTGGAACATTCTATCGAGATGGTACAGGTATGTTCAGGCATTTCTGTATTTTCTTCTTCCCCGTTCGATGCCTGTTGATTCTCTTCTGGAGAAGAGATTGCGTTCCTATCTGTCTGGCTGTCCTCCTCTGATGCACTTTTCTTATTGGACGAAGTACTGTTTTTATCGGTATCTTTTTCCTCTGTCTCAAGCTTTGTCTTTCCTCCAACCAGATAGTAAGTATCTCCCATCTCTGTAACCGGAAAGCTTAGCCGCGTAACTTCTTTTTCGTCGTTTGTTTCTGAATCCAGAGAAACATCACACATCTTTTCGGGGCCTTGATCCGTCATCTTGCATAAGATCACAGAGTCCGCATCCCACTTTTCTGTAAGCAAAAGTGTCAAGTTTACCGGAGCCGCCAGATTTCCTTTATTCAACGTCAGCCCCAGCCCAACCGTTGCATTGTTAGCGGCTTTTTTTATTTCCTCCACCCTTTCATCGGGAAACTGAACCTTCAGATTCTGTTCGATGGGATTTTGAATCTTCTTGCCATCGTATGTCCATGTATAGGTAATTCCTGTATCCTGATCGGTTGAAAAAAATTCATAACTTCCTTCTTTTCCGGCAATTGTCTCCATCTGTGCCTTTTTGACAATACCGCCTTCTGGAAGTTCGTTCTTTTTCTTCAGACTTTCTACAGGATTTTTTGAACTCTTGGACTTAACCGTCTCCTCTTTCTCCAATTTCGGAATCTCACTACTATTGGTTGTCGGGCCACAACCAGCACTCAATAGCAATATGCAGACAAGACAAGCCGCAAAATATCTGCCCATTTTCCCTTTCATAGGTTTCCTCCTAACCGTCCTTTAAGAATTCTTAAATCCTTTTTTTGAAATATATACATACACCTACTACCGTACAGCCACAAACTAGACACAGTACATATGGGATTTGAGCTTTTGAAAATATGCGCTTATCGTCCCTGAGGACTGCATTTGTCGCTGCCGGAACATTTTCTTTCCCTTTGGTATCCTTCTCTTTTGCAAGCACTTTCGTTTTCGGTTTATAGTCGGAGCCATCAAAACTCCATGGTTTTTTTTCATCCGCTTTCTTTTTGGCAGTTTTCTCTTGTTCATTCTTTTTTGCCGCTGCCGGCTTTTTGACAGCATTTCCGTCTGTCGTGCGAGAACTTGCAGTGGATGGTGACTGGGATTTGCTTCCGGAAGTGTCACCGGATGCATTACGTCCACCTCCTTGCACTATATCCATAGTCATTTCTGCCTGTTCCAAGCCTGTACCGCTTCCGTCACCGGTTCCGCCCGGCTTCACCGCCAAATCCGACATGTCATAGAGTGCTGTTTTTCCGTCCAATAGCCTTTGGTAGGCCACCAGAGAATAAAAACCCTGACCGGTAGCAAGACCATCTACTTCTCCTGCAGCAGCTCCGCCGTTATTGCCACTTCCTGCTTTTACATGCATGAATCCGCTTCCGCCAATATGGTATGAAATCAAGTTTTGTACCGTCCATGCGCCATTTTTGACAAATCTGGTATCTTTTTTGGGATCAATTCCAAGCGATGTAAGAGCAGTAATGACCTGTGCCGTCGACTCCGAAGTTTCCACGCCCATCGTGATGTATCCGCCGGTTTTCGTCTGCATACTGCCCAGACAATCCAACGCTTGATTTACTGCTTTTGTCACATCTTCATAACCGGATTTGTTATAAAACGGAGATAAGGACTGCAGCGCCATTCCGGTCATATCGGAATCTGCTTTTCTGCCGGATAAGGCCCATCCTCCATCCTTCAACTGCCTGCCCAGAATAAAATCCAACAACTTCTTTTCCGTTGTCTGCTCGGCAACACCAGATATCTGTGGAATCTGATAGTCCGGGTATGATTTCAGTGCAATCAGTGCCCATATTGGACCGTTCAACCCTTGATTCTTGACTTGTTCAAAATCAGCCAGTGGTTTGAACAGATTATACCCTGCGACATTTCTTGCATCTTTTCCGATAGCAGTAACCGCAAGGATGACTTTCGAATATTCTGTATACGCCGATTCACTGAGAACACCATTTTTCTGTTTCAGATAATTGGCAAGATGATTATAATAAACCGAAAAATACGTGTCGTTCAAATCCATTCCATTCCTTGCCTGGGAAATCACATACCATTCACTGCCCAATGTCGGGCTTTGATCCGTCGATTTGGCATAGGCTGCGGTCTCTTTGATAACTTCTTTGATCGATTTTGACAGAGAATTTGCCGTGGTAACGACAGTCACTTTCGTCTTTGCCTTAATCTTTGCCTGACCTTTTACAGATGCCGTAACCACAGCCGTTCCGGCTTTTTTTCCCGTCACATTTCCCTTTCCGTCTACCGATACGATTGATGCATCCGAACTCTCCCACACATATTCCACCTTGCTCGTGGCATCGTCAGGGATTTTTTTCGGTGCAAGCGCAAGGGTACTTCCCTTGGTCACCTTGCACATATTTTTCATGTCCAGACCAGTGATCGGGATTGGAACATCGGCAATCACAAACAATCCGCTTTTATTTGTCTTGACCAGCGCCGTACCAAGGCCAAGATCCATCTGCGGTTTTAATTTTTTTAATCCATTCCCACTGTAATAAAATACCTGTGGATTTTCCATCTTGGCAAGGTCTTTGCAGGAAAACGTAAGCGCGATATTTCTCTCCTGCTTGTAGCAGCTTTGATCCCGAATGTCGGTATAAGAGATCTCCCATGCTTCTGAGGGGGCCTTGGCGTTTGTGTATTTCTTTTTCAGCGCCTTTTCTACCTCTGTAAGATTCTCCGGTTCCCTGGCATGTGTCTGTATATACCAATAGCTGTCTGCCGAGACTCCACTCTTGGCATGAATCCCAGTTCCAATCCATGTTTTTATCTGCTCCATCTGCCCTGTTGTCTCTTCACTGACTGCCAGGGAATCCTTTAATTCATCGTAAGCCGCAACTGCCTGTAAAAAGGTCTGGATCTGCAGACTCTCCGGGCGAACCGAAGCCGAGATATCTATGGCATTGACTGCCTCTGTAATCAGAAACGGCAGTGTATCCAGTGCATCCATCAACCTTTGTACAAGCCCCTGGCTTAGTTGTTCTTTTTGTATCTCATCGAGTGACTCGTACTTCTCAAACGGAGCGATAACCGCCGCTGTGTCCTGTAAAGTGACTGGATTTGGAATTGACGCCAAAAGCTCCTTCGTCTCCTTTACTTCTGTCACCATCTCCTCCATGCGGCTTCTGGCTTTTTCCAATCTTTTCTTGTATGCTGCGTCCACAAGGATTTTCTCTTCCGTTTTGAGTGCATCATAGGCATCTGCCGCATCTTCGACCGCCTTTCGGTCGGTCATGGACAATGCAGATAAGGAGGGAAGCTTTTCAATCAGACTCGCCACACGGTTCACATTTTCATATTTCTTTGTCAGTGTCTGTATGACCGAGAGACAGCGGGAAAGCTTCTGCTCCAACACCTTCGAATTATCCAGATAGCTTTTGGAGGTATCACTTAAAGACTCCCAGGAATCCTGTGCGGTCCAGACCTCAGCGACATCTTCGATGGTAAGTGTACCAGCTTTCGGGAGGGCTTCAATTAATGCCTGTGCCTGAAGTGCAAGCTCCTTTGCATCCCCAACCGTGACTTGGCAGGCCGCCTGGATATCTGTACCATTCTGCTGTGCGGTAACGGCCACTGTCCCTTGCGAAACCGCAGTTACAACTCCGTCCCCGGAAACCTCTGCAATGGATGAATCTGAGCTGCCCCATGTAATCTGTAAAGGCTCAGTAGCATTCTCCGGCGTTCCGGATGCCTCCAGCCGGTACGTATCACCGGCTTCCATGGAAAGTGCTGTCTTATTCAAGCGAATTGATGTATACGGTCTTTGGATAACGGTCACGGCACAAGACTCACGAATCCCATTCTGTGTCATCGCAGTGATCATTGCCGTTCCTGCTTTATGTGGGGTAATTCTTCCTTTCTGAGTTACGCTGGCAACCTCAACGTCGGATGAATCCCAGGATATGCCCGGAAAAGAAGTATTCTTTGGATACACTTTCGCATCAAGAGCAGTCACCGGATCGTTTTCATAGAGTGTCAGACTGCTGTCCGAAAGCAGGATGGACTCCGGCCATACCACTGCCTGATCCGGCAGGGCACTGCAGGCCTGATCCACCTCCTTTTGTGTTGCATTCAACTTCTGCGCAGTCTCTACCGCATGGTCATAGGCATTCTGATCCTGCTCCGTCGAAAGCCAGCTGTCCATCGCCTGATTGATATAAGCCAACCTCGTGAACAGTTCTGATTTATCGGCTCTGTCATAGACATTCCCGCCGGGACTCTCCCCACTGACATCCAGACCGGTTCCATAGAGTGTAAACTGAATCCGTAAGACATCTTTATTCTTAAGCGTATAGCTTTCCATACTCGTTCCCGGAAAGTCATTGTTTACAGAGTACATCCATCCGGAAGTCTCTGTCCCTGCATCTGCGGAGGCATAGGAAAACTCATTTAGATCCGGTGCATATTTATTCGTCAGAGTATCCGTCAAATTTTTATTGTCCTTATCTGCCATCTCCTTGATAAGATCTGGTATCTGCAAATCTCCCCCGGCATCGCCTCTGGTAATTCCTGAAAGATACCAGCCATAACTCGTGTTCGTGTTCACGATCAAAGGATAACCTTTCTGTTCCATATACCGGGTAAGGAGACTGCTCACAGTCTCTTCTCCCAGAAGCGGGACCACTTCCGGTTCTGTAATCCACCCTTTTCCCAGAGTGAATTTTTCCACGGATACGATAACGGAAGAGCTTTCTCCCTGTGCCTTGGCAGGAACTGTATCGTATATTCCTCCTCCAAAGCACAGAAGAAATGTCAGAAGAAATGCCAGAATTTTCTTCATTCTCATCTTATCTTTTCTCATAGATTTCCCTCATTTCTCAGTTGTACTGCTCCCTTTTTCTTTTCAGGCAGAGCAGCAGGACTCCTGTGCTGGCAAGTAACAGAATACCCATGGTCTTTGCCTGCCCTTCAAGCTCATCTCCGGTCTTTGGAACCCCTGTCTTGCCTCCGGCTGTGATTTTGTTGCCGCTGCTTCCTGTATTTTTGCTCCCTGTCTGCCCGGTATTCCCAGTCTTTGAAGTCCCAGGATTCGTCTTGCTGTCTGAACCATTATTATTGTTATTATTATTCTCGTCCTCATACTCGGAGCCTGTGTTCTCTTCGATGACACCGGCTGCAAAAGAAGACAGGCTTTGCGTCGTAAATGTAAGATCGCCTTCTTGTACTTCTCCTTGCAGAAACTCCACAGTTCCATCTGTTTTCAAGTGGGCAATCACCGCTGTCTTCTCAGACAGGTCTTCTTCGGTATGTACCGTAAGCCTCATCCCCCCTGCTGGCATGAAATCCTCACGGATTCCATCCTCCAAGATCCGATAGGCCGTCACGTCGAAGGCGTTTAAAAGTAAGGCCTTCTTTTCGCTGTCCAATTCCTCGCGCAGGCGTGTATAGCTGTCCTCGGACTGAGCAATGCGTGTAATCTTGATTACGACGTCCCAGGGAATGGTACCCTTGTAGGTGACCAGTTCGTTCTTTTCGCTTTCTGCTGTCTTTGCCGCAGAGATGTCCTCTTTCATCGTGTCCATGGACTTCACCAGGCTTTCCGGAATCTGTGCCTTCTGGGAAGGTGTCAGTGTGTCGTAAGCACTCTCGGCCTTTTTCAGTGACAGGACGGTATCCTCTGCTAAGAGGTCATTGGTCTCGTCCACGGCATCCTTAATCTGTGTGATCACCGCCTGGGCTGCATTTTGCCCTTCCTGGAAATCTGCCAGTTTCCTCTTGCTATCTTCCCAGCGGTCGGTATAGACGACAAAGCTTTTCGCCTGTCCGCTTAAGGCATCGTACTGCTTTTGGATCTCTTCCAGAGCTGTAGTGACTGCCTTGACATTCCCCAAGTTGACTTCATCGGGCAGATCTTCGATCCGGTTATCCACTTTAGCTGCAGCTTCCAGATCACTGTTCAGGGTGGACAACTGATTTTCAACTGTCTCCATCTTATCCTGCAGACGGGTTCCATCCTCCCAGGCGATACTGTTCAGATAAGTCTTTGCCTCCTCATTTGCCTGGTATCTGGTGAGCAGGTCTCCCGCAAGTCCCATATTGTATTTTGTGACCGGGAGTTCAAAGGATGCAATTTCTTCCACCAACGGTGCCAGCACCTCTTCGATATAACCGTTATATTGCTCTGCGATTTGCTTCAAGTCCATAAGCTTCCGGTATTCTGCAGGATTTTCATTGGCAAATACTTTTTGCAAGGCTTCATCCATAGACTGATACCGGCTCACAGCCGCTGCAATTTCCTGAAGGATTTTCTCTGTTATCTCCATATCAGAGCCGTCTTCCTTATGTCCTTCCAGAGTTCCAGGATCAGGCAGCTTCCTGGTCAGTTCCAGCAGATCCTCCTGCTTCAAGGCTGTCAGTTTCGCTTCCGCCCCTGTCAGGACGGTGTAATTAGTTACCCTCGCCTTTAATACCTCCGTAGAAAGGCTCTCATATAAACCTCTGACACTTTTTACAAATGCATCATCCTCCAGGGTAAGTTCCTCAAGTGCCGGAATATCCGCGATGTTCGCAATCACTTCCCGGACCGCCTCGGCATCGCTTTGCTGCCCTTTGATTGTCTCATAATCGTCCAGCAGCTTATCGCGCTGATCAAAATCCAGCAGTTCCCGCTGTTCTTCTGTGAGCAGCATATATTCCTGATACGCCTTCTTTACCGCGTCCCCATCTGTCTCGTAGGAAAGATCTTTCGAATCCGGCAGGGCCTCGATCAGTTCCGATACAGTCTTAACAGCTTTCAGATTCCGAATTTTCTTCTCGGCAGTAATCAAATCGGAAGAATTGGATATCTGCGCTTTTAAATCTGTATCCAATACATCATACGAAGCTCTGGCCGCACTGACAGCATCTGCATCCTCAAGGGTAAGAGCCTCCAGTTGGGGAAGGCTTGCAATCGCTGCAATCACTCCATATACCTGGTTTGCTTTCTGCAGTTTATCGTATGCCGCTGATACAGATTCGTCTTTTCGAATCTCATCATCCATTCTGCCATATACATCATACGCATCCTGTATCGCTGTGCCGCTGTTCTCCTGAACTGTTCCAATGCTCTCCACGGCATCCGTAAACGCTTCAACCAGGTCAATGTATTGTAAGGCATAATCCAGTTTATAGGCATGTTTTACATAATGTTGAAGCATTGCGGTTCCTTCATCGCCATTGGATGAATATTCGGAAAGATTGTCATATGCTTTCTTTGCAGTCAGAATCTTGTCTTTATCCTTATAGGCAACGGATAGATCTTTTATCTGATCCGCCACATCCTCTACCGCTGCTTTCTGCTCTTCTGATCCCATAAACGTATCATATTTCCATTCTGAATCTGCAATCCCCACAAGATCGTTCAATTCAAAATACGCCTTGCCCATGCCGGCTGCCGTCCCGTTGTTTGCATCGTACAGCGTCTGTAAAGCTCTAGAAGCATTATCAATTTTCCCCTGAAGCACCTTATCGGTCTGAATGCTCTTAGACCTGTCCAACAAAACCTCAACCTTTTCCAGTGTCAGCATATTATCCGGAAATACGCAAGACTGGTTGATAATTCCGGACAAGGCAATCACTACCTGTGCTGGCATGGTACCAACACTCTCTTTTGTAGGTTTACCATTTTCATCAAAGCAAGATGCATAATATTCTATTGGTGTTCTGCCCTGGCAACGCCAATCACTCTCCTGAAGATTAATTCCCGCTGCTGTCAGCCCCATGATTACACATGACTGGGTCGCTGAATTACTATTATAATACCAGAAGTTTTCAAAAGCTCCCGGAATCGCCGGCCCCCGCTTCGGATCGCCAAGTCCCTGGGTGTTTTTAAAATCTTCAATTGCAATGGCACTTTTTTCTTCCACGCCAGGCGTATCCATATGATTCTGGATTGCAGCAACTGCCCATCCACGCATATCCAAATCAAAGCTCTTGGCAACTGCCTGCCCTGCCACAATCTGTACTAATTTTTTATCCTCAATTCCCACCGCATCCAATGCATACAATGCATAGATGTTACAGGCATACGGTCCATAATTTCCACTATCATCTCTGCAGCTTTGTAAAAGCTCCACAAAGTTAACACCACCATAATCAAAGGGATTCTCCCCCAGCATCACCAACTCCAGAATAATCCCTGCATAGTCTGTTGCCTGTGTGCGC
Source organism: Blautia liquoris (assembly GCF_015159595.1). Taxonomy (NCBI): domain Bacteria; kingdom Bacillati; phylum Bacillota; class Clostridia; order Lachnospirales; family Lachnospiraceae; genus Blautia; species Blautia liquoris. The sequence continues at coordinate 1,843,059 of NZ_CP063304.1, forward strand.
TTTTGATCCAGCACGTTATAAACATTATAACCATCCAGGTTCTCTCCCGCTGCCTTCATTGCAAAAATTGTCCAATAAGTTCCGCCAGCCTTCTTTTCTCCCAGATTTTGCTTATAGAATTCCATAACGCTTTTCAGATATGGTTTTGCAATGCTGATTGCTTCTGAATGATCTGATGTATTTTCCCTCTTTAAAGCAACACTATAGGTATTGACTGTTTCATCGACTCCCGTCACCCGAAAAACAATCTGATGCTGTGTCCTGGGATCTAACGTCACTGTATGTTCTGCATTCTGTAATACGGCATCGCCGAACTCATCTGCGCGGTTCGCCTTGATTTCGAGACTATCAGAGCAATCATATTTTAGCTTTACCGGCTTATCCATATCATCCGGTATCAGATAATATTCCTTCTGACCTTTTGTATAACTTGATGTCATCCTGCCGTTTTCTATAACTTCAAGTGCGTTGAGTGACACATCTGAAACCGTCCAATTAATTGGAATACTGGTCATCACCGCATCCCCTTCTTCTGGTATAACGTTGATGTTAACCGCTGTGTCTCTTTCATGGTTATACTTCACCAGAAATCCGCCGTCAACTTCTGTGCTGTTTGGTATCTCAATCTTTGAATCCGAATTTTTCGCCTCTGCCATGATAAATACATAAGGAGAGACTGACGCTAATTCAACCTTAGTCTCAGAGGTAAGAGGCTCCTTCTTCGTATTCAAAGCCTCACGGAACATACCTTTTGCCGTTTTCGCATCAGTTGCTGCCCGATATATCTGTACCGATGCAAGGTCTGTCTCCGTTGCCGGCAATCTGGTATAAGTATTCTCTCCTTCACGGTAGAGAAGCAGAACAGATGAGCCATACCTCGAAATATCCCTAATTGTCATGGTTTCTTTTGCCTGATGCCCTATAAAAATTATATTATACCCCTGTTGCAGCACAATTTCTCCAGAACTCCCATCTCCAGAGAAATCCTTCAGCTCGCCACCATTTACACTATAACAATAGTTGTTTTGATAATAAAAATAATCCGGCTTCTCAGTCCTGGGCTTTTCATAATACGCATCGCTTGTACTGAGGTTTTCCCTTGAAAGCTTCAGTCTGACAGACGGAATTTTGTCCGGAATAATGGCTTTCTCAGGCCATCCACAGAATCCCCATGTAACAGACGTGTTATACCAGTCTGTTATGCCTTTAGCATACTGATATGTTTCATCCAATTCTTTGTAATCTTTATCCAATAGCCTAATTTCATCTGGCATATTTGCATAGGGTACACTGGATTTGGTTTTAGCTCTAAGACTCAGAATCACATAATAATCTTTGATCTGTTCGCCATCCGTAACCGTCAACCGATAGCAACCGCTTCCAAGGGGAAGGTACATCATAGCTTTGCCATCTCCTGCCGGCGGAATCATTTCCAGTGTATGGAACGGACGTTTTCCTTCCACATCCTCTGGTTCAATTCTTTTTCCGACCATCGCTCCATTTTCTATCGGCCTGTATCCATAGTCATACTCAACCGCCGTATTTCTCCCCCTCTCATTAGCTGGATCAGCAATATCTGTAACCGTTAATTCAGCGCTGGAAGAACTTAACACACCGGTGAATCTTACACCGTTAGTACCCTGATTCGGCATACATATATAAAAAAGATTATCCGCAATCTGCTCCGCCGAATACATATTCAGATTCTGATCGAATACATTTGACCAACTCCCCATACCAACGGATAATTCTTCAATATCTGTTGAAGTGCCCTTTACTCCGGCCTGCTCCGGGGCAGCACTCACCGTCTGAGCCGGGACAAGGGAAGACGCAATTAAAATAAGTGCGCATAAATACGCCACAATTTGTCTGATTTTTTTCATATCTCTTCTCCTTTAAAATCGGAGAGACGATTAAACGCCTCTCCGATGTGTTTCTTATAAAATATTAAACTTTAGCAATGCAGTGATTCTCAGGTAGTGTTTATGAGTTGGGATATGTATAAGAAACTTGCTTATATTCAAATACAACCTCACTCACCGTACTCAAGTCAATATTGCTTGCATATAATGAGCTCTCATTACCATCAACATCTAAAATCCAGGTATCACCTGTATAAGTCGTCGTGCCATCACCATTGTCCACAAAGCTTTCGTTAGCTGTTGTAACCCAATCAAAGTACAAGAAGTATATTCCGGGATTCCCAACATATGGATGTAAATCCCAGTCATAGCTTATAGCATACGATGTGGATGAACCACCGGGAGTATAGGTTGCGAGAGTCAAAGCATTCAAACTATTTTCCATTGCGTATGCCTTAATCAAGGCATCTGCCACTGTCGGAACCTTGACCCCCTCTGTGTCATAATCCGTGTATGGTGTTGTGGTGTAATAGTGTCCGTCAGTTCCTACTTCAGCCTGAATAGCGCTGATTGATACCGTTTGTTCAGCTACTGTACTACCTTTGTTTATAATGGTTACATCCACCGTACCACTGGGTGCCGCGAACACACTCATGCTCATGGAGAATACCATCACCATTGCCAGAACAACTCCAACCATCCTCTTAACTAAATTCTTTAACCTCATTGTTACTCCTTTCTCCGCTTTTCCAAGCGGGTTAAGTATTACTAACGTAAAAGTTCCTATCATACTGGGACGGCGCCTGTCCCACTATAATCGATAATACTTATCGGAGTGTACAAAAAATACACCTCCATTCTGCCTATGGACGTAGCATCTGGGAATTTTGTGTTCGTATTCTGACTTGGGTTCCTCCTACTCAAAAGCACCTTCCCGGATATCCTCCAGTGGCATCTTGCTTTCTTTCGTCCCCCATACAGCAGGGATAACTGTTCCGGATTCTCACCGGATTCCTTTAAACAGAGCGTATGCTCTGACCACAAAAATTTCTCAATATTCAGTTTTCTTTTATAACTATAGTATAATCTTATATATCTGGTTTGTCAATATTTAACATATTATTTCTTTCCCTCCTCTCTTCTATAGGTATTCTACCTGAAATCCGGATTTCCGGCAATAACCGTCTACTTTTCCACCCTTCCTGCAACGGATTCTGGCTGCCTTATTGATGACCCAAGGTCCAATTTCTACCGGATCTCCTGGAATCTCCAGAACTTTCAGCCGGTTACAACCGTGGAACGCCCACTTTTCAATCACTTTTACATGGTCAGGAATCTGCACGTATTCCAGCTGGTTGCATTTTAAGAATGCGCTGTCCCCAATCCTTACCAACCCCTCCGGCAGTATCAGCTCTTTTAATGCCGTCTGATAGAACGCTTCCATGCCAATCTCTTTCAGACCGGTCGGAAACTTCATCTCCTCTAGTGCCGTACATTTGTAAAATGCCCGCCGTTCGATTCTTGTAATCCCATCTGGAAGGACTATGGAATTCAGATGGGAACAGCCTGCGAAGGTCTCCGTCTTAATCTCCTGATAGAGACTTCCCCGCTCAAATTGAACCTGCTCCAGACGCCGGCACTGTGCAAATGCCCGTTTGCCTATGAAATTGGCTGTTCCGGGAATGTGCACCTGGCTAAGTCTGGTACAGTTGGAAAACGCTTCCTTCCTGACGAACACGATTCCCTGCATCTCCACATTCCGAAGTGCCGTGTTTTCAAAGCTTTGGGCACCCACCTCTTTCACATGTTCGGGCAAAATGACCCGCCGTAATTTGTTGTTATTTTGAAAAGCTCCCTCACCAATCGCACGACAATTCGGATCTGCCGTCCATTCTTTTTGTTTTTCGATTGCTTTTCCCTGTGCTTTTGTAAACGTATACCCGGATTCCGCCTTCCTCCAAACGGAAACCCTTTCACCCAATATATCACCTCCCACAGTAACACAAGTATATGTACACCCCAGAGGGGCTTTATTATATGGAAAACCAGATTTCCAATATAATAAAAAGATGCAGCATCACACTGCACCTCAGCTTTCAATCACAAGAAAATAGAGCTATCTTAACGATTACCTTCGCTGCCGCAGTATGCGCATGATAAATAGGAAATTTCTCTTTATAAAAAGGGTACAAAAAGAACGACAATTTCCCACTCCATTTATCATTGCGTGTAATAATTGGCAACAGCTTTAAGCAGGTCTCCTGGCTTACGCAATCCCATCTCTCCCCTTCTCATACAATTTTAAAATGTGTACAATGGTATATGGAGAAATTACGCGCATACAGTAGCACGACTGCCAAGGATTCTAACCTTGTTCCCTCTTGGCCTGACGCCTGTACCCAATCGCACATAGCACCAGGAACTTAAGACCGGTAATTGTTTGTTATTATTTTAGTCTAGCACAGCATACGGAAGTATACAAGTAATAATACAAATTTTGTTATTTTCAACGATTATTTCACTTTATATTCGTCAGAATTTCACAGAATAGCAACACTTGAATTTCTTTCGAACACAGAAAAATCCCTGCTAAAGATCAGCTGTCAAAATTTCTGATCCCTAGCAGGGTATTGCACTGATTTACATCATATTGTCTGGAACATAGACATCCGCATACTGAACACCGAATTGTTTTGCCTCTTCATGACTGTTCATATAAATATCAATATGTCCGTATGGTGTTCCTCTATCCTCCACGGTAAACACCTGTCCGCCAATATTCAATTTTGTTCCGAAACCAATCCCTCCGACAGCGACAGTTCGTCCCTGTACCGGCATCCTGCCGCTGGCAGTCGGTCCCTTCGACCACTTTCCGCAGCAAATTGGGCAGCTGCAGTATGCAGTGAGTTTAAACCTGCCGAGATATATTCCGGACGGTTTTGCTCGTCCCTGATTCAGCAGTTGGAATATGGGATTGACTCCCATCGCGTTTTGATCCTCGATCACACGAACGGCCCAGGGAACCTTTGCATAGTCCACATTGGAGATCACAATGCCGGTCTTCGTACTCTGAGCATTGATCGCTTTCCCGTCTCCCATGTAGATCATGACATGGTAGATGGTTCCATTGGGTCTCGCATAGAAGATCAAGTCTCCGGGTTTTGCCTCCGCAGCCGGAATTCTGGTTCCCGCATATGCCTGCTCTCTTGATGTACGCGGCAGGGAATAGCCAAAGCGTTTAAATACCTGCATCACATAACCGGAACAGTCGGCGCCGTCTGTCAGACTCACACCACCCCAGACATAGGGATGTCCCAGAAACTGCTGTGAAAATTTCAGAAGCGATGACCGAACCTCACTTCCGGCTTCTACTTCTCTCACCGTATAGGGAGAATAGCGATAAGCTTTGTTCTCATATTCGGCAATCATACATTCCGCCAGAGAGAATTTGTTCTCACCGAGTGCATCCACCTGCATATGAGCATCTTCGTCCATCATCAGGTACTCGCGCAGAATGAATCCCCGTACTTCACCAGACTCCACATAGACCCAAGGCTGGTCTTTGTCGGCTATGACAAAGCACATTCCGCCGCGATTCAATCTTCCGACTACGCGAGAGGAGATATTCTTCTCCTCATGGATATTGACAAACGTTTCCACCTTGGCCAGTGCGTAGTCCTTGTCGATCGTCTGAAAAAAGGAGGCATCTGCATAATCTCCCCAGTTAAAGGAGATCGGTGTATGGTCAGCATAAATTCCGGGAATATAATTCGTTGACGGGGATATTCCTGGATCATCTGCCCCGGAATTCGTCTCCGGAACAGGTGCTGCCGGTTTTTGTAGTGGTGTCGGATCTGGCGTCGGTGCCGGGCTTTCTGAATTCACTCCAGGGGTCGGTTCCGGATCTTGATTTTCAGGATCGGTCGGTTCTGTCTCTGACCCTGTTCCCGGAGTTGGCGTTGGCGTCGGGTTTGCCGGATCTGTTCCCGGATCTGTGTCAGGTGCCGGATCTGTTCCCGGATCCGGTGGCAGCGCAGGATCCGGTGTCGTCTCCTCCGGAAGATTCGGATCGGTCTCAGAACCCGAATCAGGTGCCGGGTTCTCCGGTGTCGTTCCCGGATCCGATATCGGAGTGTTCGTATCTTCCGGAACTGATGCGGTATCTTCCGGTGACACTGTCACATCCGCATCACCCGGCTGTACGGATGCTCGAAACGAACCTGCATCCGTTCCGGCAGGAGAAACAGATGTCGGCGAATCAAAAGCCGCACCCATCGCAGATAAAGGCTGTGCAAAAAAAAGCGATGTACTCAATACACAGGACACAGTTAAAATTCTTTTTTTTGAAGTCTTACAGGGATCTTTCGTTTGATTAGGTATCAAATTTGTAATTTTCATAATAGTAACCTTGGTTCCTTCGTATGTAACTCGTTGTAATTCAGTAATCGAAATCATTCCATCTATTTCCAAGTATCATCTCGATTTTAACACAATGTCCGCCAGAATACAAACTATATTATGGATTTTGTCACTTCAGACAAATATCTTACTTGATTTTCGTCGGAATACCGCAGAACATTCGGGTCACTTCGTCAGATTCTTCTGCAAGAATGTTCAGACAATATCCAATTGCTTCCCTCCATTTTCTCATCAGTGGATCAACCGGTACAACGCCGCAGGATATGTCATCGCAAACAATGACTTTGTCCCGATAATCCTCCCTGTGATCTTGAATATACTTTACGGGGTCTTCTCCTGCTTTTATCAGCTCCAGTATATAGACATGAAACTCATCCAGAACTCTGTCTTTATTATAATGCTTTAATGCATATTCATACTTTCCCTGATATGCTCCGCCAAAAATCAGAACCAATATTCTCTCCTCCCTTGTGAACGCAAAATTTTCCATAAGCAGCCTCTATCACAATATCACAATATTTTGCACAAACACGGTCGATGGCACCAAGGCTTTTACAGTACTCTCTTGTCGTTTCATCACAAAAAGCTACATCTGCGTAAATGTAATCGGATACAAAAACAATATTTTCAAGATCAGATATCAGAATCTTCAGCTCATCGGCTACTTTCTCACCCGCATCTTCCCTGCACCCGCCATCCCGACTGAACATCTCATTTGCAAGAAGTGCCGTCGTGCTGTCTATGAGAAACGTACCTGATCGGTCACAGGAATTCAATATTTGAATGATATCCCTTTCCTGCTCGACTGTGACAAATCCCATACCCTGACGGTTATGGCGGTGGCGTCGGATCCTTTGTAAATCTTCATCGTCACCGGCTCTCATAGTGGCTACATAGTAGAGAGCTCTCTTTTGATCGGCTCCCGCCATGGCGGAGGCCATTTTTAAAGCATATGTTGACTTTCCGTTTTTGCATCCGCCTGATATGAATATTTTCATCTGATTTCTCCAGATTTGTCTTTTTTATCAAACACGTAAATACTAAAATAATAAACCTCATTCCCGCTCCACTGGATCTCCATATTACAACTCTCGGCCAGTTTTCCGACATCGATACAGTATGCAGACAGACAGGAAAAGCGCATGCTTTCCTTGACGCAGGGTTTCCCGGAAGGCATCATACATTCTTCACAAAAGTTACAGGGTCCGCACATGATCGGGAATCCGTCCATATCCATACCATCTGTTTTCAGTTCTTTCATCGCCTGGAGTGTCATCTGTGTATGCTTTCTCTTTAGTTTCTTCATCTCGGCATTGTCAAACGCGTCCTTAACTGGTGTTTTCGACTGAAATACAATACAGCGGCGATACGCAAGAACACGCTGCTTCATCTCCTTGGGTGTTCCGCTATAGGGCGGACAAGCATAATTTTTGTTATAGTTTCCGCATGCATTCTCCTCACAGAACTTGCGATACTCCGGCACAAAGACCAGATCATCCGTCGAGATCTCGGCTGCCTTTTCAAATCCTTCATGCTTCACTATATGTTCTAATGTTTTTTGATCCATAACAATCATCCTCTCAAAAAAATCACATCACAGATATCATAATCTTTTTCTCGATTAAAATCAACTCTGCCGTAAAAAAGGATTGACTAATTAGCTAATATTATATATAATATTATTAGCTAATATCTGTTGGAGGTGATTAATGTGACTGTTGCAACAGCAACTGAAGTTCAGAATAATTTTGGACGATATTTGCAAAAAGTACAAGATGGCGATGAAGTTGTGGTATTGAAAAACGGGAAACAGGTGGCTCGTTTAATTTCTTATCAGAAAAGTGTTTCATTTCTTACAGATTCACTTACTGGTATTTTGAAACATGATTACGATGATAAAGAAATGACAGCGGAGCGTATGAAAAAGTATGGTGATCTTGATTGATACAAATATAATACTTGATGTTTTATGTCAACGCAATGACTTCTATAAGGATTCAGCAAATATTTTCAGGTTGTGTGAAATCAAAAAACTTTACGGAGTTGTATCAACTTTATCATTTGCTAATATTTCATACATTATGCGAAAAGAATATGCTGCATCGAAAATTGGTGAGATTCTAGAAAGACTCTCGTTTATTTTTGATATTTCAGATCTCACAGTTGAAGATCTTAAGAGAGCAGCCGCTTTGAACTTTAAAGACTATGAAGACGCTATCCAATGCGCCTGTGCTCTCCGTTCTAAAGCCGATTATATTATAAGCAGGAATACAAAAGATTTTACCTTAAGCAAAATACCTGCCATAACACCAAAAGAATTTCTGGAAATCTTTAATTATAATTTTTAAAATTTTTTGAGTTTTTCTTGTATAAAATTGCCCAGATTTTGGAAACATGTTATAATAGTGGCATCAAATCTAAGGAGGTATCCTTCATGAAAGCAACAATTGAAGATGGATGTATCGGATGCGGGCAGTGTGCAGATACATGTCCGGAAGTTTTTCGCATGGGTGATGACGATCTGGCAGAGGTTTATGCAGATGTGACACCTGACAACGAGGAAAGCGCAAAGGAAGCTGCTGATGGCTGTCCTGTGGAAGTAATCATTGTAGAGTAATGCTGTATCAATATCAAAAGTTCCATGCTGACATAATGACGGACCTGCTTATGTACCGTAATTCATCGGCATGGAATTTTTCTTTTTTAAGAGAAAGGAACTTCTCATGAATAAAAATGATTTCGCACCGGCTCCTCCTATGGGTTGGAATAGTTACGATTATTATGATACCACGGTAAACGAAGAACAAGTGAGGGCGAATGCCGATTATATGGCGAAGAATCTCAAAGAATTCGGATGGGAGTATATCATAGTCGATATTCAGTGGTACGCACACCACACGGGTTCCAGACGGGAGCAATTTCAATACATTCCCTTTTCCAAACTCGAGATGGACGAATATTCACGTCTCCAGCCCGACCCGGTACGTTTTCCCAGTTCCGCCGGCGGAGCAGGGTTTGCCCCTTTAGCGGCTTATATACATAGTCTTGGATTGAAATTCGGTATTCACATTATGCGCGGGATTCCGCGTGCCGCCGCACACGCACACAGCAAGATACTTGGCACGGATGTGGCTGCAGATGAAGTTGCCGATCCATCTTCTATCTGTGGATGGAATCCGGATATGTATGGAGTAAGAAATACATCGGCCGGCCAGGCTTACTACGATTCTATCCTGAAATTGTACGCCTCGTGGGGTGTCGATTTTATCAAATGTGATGATATCTGCAATACGAATCTCTATACAGAACACCCCTATTCAGCACGCCATGAAATTGAGATGATCTCCACAGCCATCACTCGCTTAGGAAGACCAATTGTCTTGTCCTTATCACCCGGACCTGCTCTGATCGACAAGGCCTGGCACTATGGGAGATATGCTAATATGTGGCGTATCACAGACGACTTCTGGGATGACTGGGATCTGTTAAAAAACATGTTCTGCCGCTGTGAGCTGTGGCAGAAACATGTATCGAGGGGCTGCTACCCGGATCTTGACATGCTGCCTCTTGGCCGCCTTGGAAAAGGCTTCGGCAAAGAACGCCAGACCAATTTTACCTGCCAGGAACAGCGCACAATGATGACTTTGTGGTGTCTCTTTGGATCACCCCTTATGCTCGGTGCAGAACTGACCCTGTTGGATGAGTGGACCTTGTCTCTCCTCACCAACAAAGAGATTCTGTCTCTGGCAACACCAGACTGCAGACCTTGGCAAATACATCGCGATGAAACCCAAGCCATATGGACAGGATGCAATGAGACCGACGGTTCTTTTTATGTTGCTCTCTTTAATCTCAGTGACAAAGAAAAAGAAATCTCTGTTTCACTGGAAGAACTCTTCTTTTGCCCTTATGTTCGAAATCCGAACATTAAGGGACAAGACGTGATTCAGCTGCGTGATCTGTGGAAAGATGAAATTTCCATGTTCACAGGCAGCACCATCAGCCAGTCAGTGAAGCCGCATGACTGTGTCATCTACAAGATCGGCTAATAAAGACAGCGTTGCCGCAACTGTTCGTCTGTCACATACAAATTATCCGGCTCCTAATATTAGAAGCCGGATAAAATATCTCTTTATCTCTACTCGATTTCCGGTGCGTCCGGATCGTCTTTTAAGATAAGACTTAAGATCAGGGCGACGATTGTACCTGCGGAGATTCCAGATCCGAACAGGCTGCTTAAAATTCCGGGAAGTTTTGCAACTACTTCCGGACGGAATGTAACACCTAAGCCGATGCCGATTGAACTTGCCATAATCAAAAGATTCCGGTTTGTAAATTTCACCTTTGACAGTGTTTTGATTCCGGAGATTGCAACGGTACCGAACATTAGAATTCCGGCTCCTCCAAGAACGCAGGAAGGCATGATAGATACTACCGTCGATACCTTCGGAAAGAGACTGATCAGGATAAGCAGTACTCCTGCTACGATTGCAACGTGCTGTGATGCACATTTTGTAAGAGGGATCAGGCCTACGTTCTGACCGAATGTCTGTGCAGGGCCGGATCCGACGAACGGACAGACAAAAGAGCTGACGGAATCAGCCCGTACCCCTGCTACAACCTCATCTCTGCTTAACTTTTTGCCTGTCACTTCACCAAGCGTTTCCATAACACCTACGGTTTCAATGACAGTCACCAGATATCCGGCGATAAACGGTACGACAAACTTTGGGTTAAAATCAATTCCAAAACGTGCAATCTCAGGCATCTGGAACCATTCTGCATTACCGATCTGTGAGAAATCTACGAAACCAAACGGAATACTGATTATGTATCCTACGATGATTCCGATCATAACAGCTGCGGAATTCCAGATTCCCTTTGCATATCTGTTCAAAAGGAGGATAACGACGAATACGATCACCGCAATCAGTATGTATCTCGCATCTCCATAATTGGGATTATCTGAACCTCCTCCGATCCAGTCGAAAGCGATCGGCATCATGGACATTCCCATGAGTGTGATAACTGTACCGGTTACAACCGGTGTGAATATCTTCATCAACGGTTTGACAAAAAAGCTCAGGATAAATTCCAGAATAGCACCCAAAATAGATGCTCCGAAATATCCGGCCATTCCGCCTCCCATCGTGTTGATAATTGTGTTTGCTGGCGGAACAAACCCAAAGTCTGTTCCCATGACGGTCGGAAGTCCTACACCAACCCGAAACTTTTTCGGTCCAAATCCTTTTGTCTGGATAATTGATGCAATTCCGGAAGCCAGCAGCGATGCCGATACCAGATATGCCGTATCCACAACATTAAGTTTTGCAAGACCAGCGATGACCAGGGGTACTGCTACAATTCCACTGAATGCAGTCAGAATGTTCTGGAGCCCCAGCAGGATGGATGTGCCAAGATTTGGCTTGTCTTCCACCTGGTATACCAACGTTGAAGTGTTGTTTGTTTGTGCCTCATTCTTTTCCATATTGTGTGTTTTCACCTCTCTGTATTGTTTAACATTCTATTTAAAAGCAGTCTCCCGCGTATCGAGAGACAAAGAAAGCCTCCCGATACACGTTAAGTAGCCGCTGAATTTTATAAATGATTATTGAGAGTTTACGCATTATACCACAAACATATAGGATATCAGATTCAGGAATACGGGCACTTTGTGCCATATAATCCACGGTATCCTATATCTTTTCTTAAATCTTTAAATTCCGTTTGTCTCCAGAAAGTCCTGCAGCAGATTCTGGCACACAGATTTCCTATATTCGGCTGAAACTCTTCCACGAATGGGAACAATCGCCTCATCATAAGCTGCCAGGTACTTCTCTTTGATGCCTTTTGCCTCGTCGATGGTTTTTCCAATCATCATCTGATCAATGTCAGGTCTTCTTACAACTACATCGCTGACCGCTCCGAATGCCGTGGCACAGTTTTTGATTCTGCCATCTTCTGTATCCAAAATCCCCGCAAAAGACACTCTTGAGATCGCAAGTGCATTTCTGGCACCGATTTTCTTATAATAATAGTTGTCGATCCCGTTCTTTGGAACGAGGATCTCAACGAGCAATTCATCCTCACGAATCGCGAGTTTCTTTCTTCCCAGATAAAACTCTTTGATCGGGATAAAACGTTCTCCGCTCATGCTTTGAAGATGTAAGAGCGAATCTGTCACGAAGAAGATCAAAACGCTGTCTCCCTTCGGTGAACCGTTGCAGACATTTCCACCTACAGTTCCAAGGTTTCGAATTGCCGGCGCGGCAAGCTCTATGACGGCATCCTTTAAAATCTGAGGAATCAGCTTGTGATGGAGTACTTCCGAGTAGGTCGAACAGGCTCCGATTCGAATATATTCCTCATCCTCCGTGATCTGTTTTAATTCCGCTATCTTGTTCAAAAACAGATAGGAGGCCTGATCGTCCGCTTCGATCATCAGATCTGTGCCTCCGGCATAGGGAGTCACCGGCTTTGTATTTTTGATTTTTAGTGCCTCATCCAGAGATGTTGTAAAATAACTGTTTACCATAATCCCTTCCCCTCCTTTGCCGCAATCTGGATTGCTTTTACAATCGCGTTATATCCCGTACATCTGCACAAGTTCCCGGATATTGCTCTGCGAATCTCCTCCTCGTCGGGATTGGGGTTCTCTGCAAGCAGACACTCTGAGGCCAGCATCATGCCTGGAATGCAAAAACCGCACTGCACTGCACTTACATCCGCATATGCTTTCGAGAGCATTTCGAATCTTTCGGTCTTACTGTATCCTTCAATTGTCAGTACTGTACTCCCCTCGATACTTCCCATTGCAACCATGCAGGAGTTGACCAGACGATTATCGAGGATCACGGAGCATGCTCCGCACTCGCCTTCTTTACATCCGCATTTTGCTCCGGTGAGACGAAATTCATTGCGCAGGACATCCAAAAGCCGTTCATTTGGGTTTGCATTGCTGGTAACTTCTTCGCCGTTTAGTATGAATTTAATCATGTTTCTTCACCTCCTGCAAATGCTTCATGATATCTTCCGCAGTATAAGGGATATGGTCTATATTGGTCGAAAGTGCCTGCTCAAGGGCGTCAATATATGCCGGTGCCGGCCCTACGTTCGGAAGCTCGCCCGCGCCTTTTGCGCCAAATGGTCCCTCATCGTAAGGAACGCTCACAAAATCTGTGACCATGTTTTCGACATCCATTGATGTCGGAATGATGTAATCGCTGAAGCTATTGTTGCGGATTCTTCCCTGCTCGTTGTATCCGATCTGCTCCATGGAAGCATATCCGATGGACTGAAGGAATCCGCCCTCCATCTGGCCATGAAGGATATTCAGATCAAGAGGTGTTCCCACATCGTAGACGCCCCACGCTTTGAGCACTTTTGTCTGTGCCGTCAGTGTATCCACTTCCAGTTCGATGACATTGACAGACCAGGAATAGGTCGGATAAGCATCTCCGGTGAAGGTGTTTGTGTCAAACTGAATCATAAAATCCGGATGCACATAATGTTCCGTGATCAGCTGCTCTTCTCCTGGTTTCCACTGCTTTTTTAGTCTTTCTGCCGCTCGTTTGATCAGTTCACCGACCACCATGATGGAGCGGCTGGCAACGGTAGGACCGGAGTCAGGCACTCGATCGGTATCCGGATTTTTTATAATGATACGATCCATGGGAATATCTAAAGCATTCGCAACAATTTTGGAAAATGTTGTCTTTGCGCCCTGTCCCATATCGGTTGTACTTGTGAGAATCTCAACCGTATCATCTGCATTTTTTCGAAGCTTTGCAACACCTTTAATCAGATCCCTCTCACCGTTTCCGGTAAATCCGCAGCCGTGATATACCGTCGAGATTCCGATCCCTCTTCTGTATCTTCCTGTCTGATTCTTATAAAGTTCACGTTTTCTTCTAAAATCAGAAAGCTCATCGGCCCGCTTTACCATCTCCGGAAGCGGCACATGAAAATGATACAGACCATTTGTCGAGGTCCTATCGCCTTGTTTTGCAAAGTGTTCCTCTTTAAACGCCAGCGGCTCCATACCATATTTTTTCGCTATGTGATCCATCAGCATTTCTGCTGTAAAAAAAGTCTGCGGGCCGCCGAATCCGCGGAACGCACCGTTTGGGACCGTGTTGGTCTTCATCCCATCTCCGGTCACATGCAGATTCTCAACATTATATACTCCACAGGCACCGATCAGCCCACGCTGCAAAACAACATCGGTCAGTGTCGTGTATGCACCCGCATCATAGATGACATTGATGTCCATACCGGTGATCTTTTTATCTTTTAAAGCCACTTTATAAGTGACGTAGGCCGGATGACGCTTCGAGGTAAACTCAATATCCTCTCTTCTGCCAAAGACACATTTCACCGGCTTTTGCACTTTATTCGCCGCAACAGCAACCTGGCAGGCAAGAATCGAAGGATAGTCCTCTTTTCCGCCGAATCCGCCGCCTGTGACATCCTGTACAACCCTGAGATGATCTCTGTCACAGCCGACTGCCTTAGCGACTGCTGTGATCACATAATACGGACACTGCATCGAACCTCGGATGACAAGCTTTCCGTTCTCTGGATAGGAGATGATCCCATTCGTCTCCAGATATGCCTGCTCTTGCTGGCCGGTATGAAATTTCTCGGTATATATCTCATCTGCTTCCTCAAAAGCCTTTTTCAGGTCACCCTTTTCAAAATCATGATGAAAAAATGATGTTTTCGATTGCATGACATCGAAGACAGGCTCCAGTTCGTCATAATCCACCACTGTCTCATCAATGATATGGTCAATCCCCTTCTTGTCGGGACCTACGATCATCGAGATGACATCTCCGATATACTCGACGGTATCCACCGGAAAAACTGGCATATCTTCCAGAACAACATGAATCTTGTTTTCACCTGGAACATCATCTTTATCAACAACGAAGTATCCCTCTGGTAATTTGGGATATGTTATTTTTATGATGCGGGCTCTCGCTTTCGTCGACCGAAGCATTTTTCCATAAAGCATACCGTCCATCACAAGATCATCAACGTACATTGCCTCGCCGCTGATCTTATCGTCGTGGTCTCTTTTTTTTACGGAATGACTGATTGTTTCCATCCCACATGCCTCCTTTTATATTAATTCTGTAACATTGTATAAAAGTTCCCTTTCCGCTATCCGCTTATCTGGAACTCTTCTTATAGTTATAGTATAGAATGAGGCATCATGTTCGTCAAATTCTTTTACAAAAGAACTTGCTCATGGCACTTTTTATGGCATTTAAAACAATCGTTTATACTCTTCTTCCGTATATCTTCGTACATTATTTTCGAATTCAATATATCTTTCCAAAAATTCTTCACCTTTTTTGGTCAAATATGTATTTCCTCCTCTATGGCCTCCGTGGATTCTCTCCACAACAGCATATCCGAGCTCATCCTCCAGTTTATTCAACATCGTCCATGCTTTGCTGTAAGACACAGCCATACGGCTGCATGCTTCCCGGACAGAGTGCGTCTCCTGAATCTGCACCAGCAGAAGTCTGCTGCGCGCGTCAAAAAACATCGACTCCCGCTCAAGATTGATGCGCAGAAATGGATGTGCAATCTGTTTGTTATATTCCGGAACCAGCTGCTCGAGTCTCTTTATGTCATCGGTCGTATGAATAACCCCTTCGTCTTCGACCTCCATAAATGTCCTTACATCTGAGAAATTGTCGATTGCCCCTTTTAATCCGCCCGGACCCTCGTAATTTATGATATCAGGAAGAATCCGACGATCAAGCAGAACCGGGCGCCCGGTATGTCCATGATACGAGGGCACAATCAACGATTTATCAAGCTGAACCATCTTTTGTATTGTATCCGGTGTCACCATCGGAACATTTACCGGAGTATAAACAATCTTGTCACACCGGTCTTTCATATACTTCAATCCCATTTTCACAGAGTCAAACTTCTTTGTATTTTCGTAATCTTCATTGCGGATAAATATCACTCCATAGTCGGATAGTTGATGTTCGATATCCTCCGCATGATACCCCACGACAACCACAATCGGAAAAAGCCCTGCAATCTGAAAAGTCAGAACTTCCCTTCTGATAACCGTGATTGATCCAATCTTATAAAGCGGATCCAGTTTGCTTTTTTTTGGAAACTGTCCCGCAGCAACGATGAGTCCGCCTGTTTTTCTAACAATATCACCCATAATCTTTTACCTTCTACTACCCTATCCATTCTTCCTAAAGCGTTATCCTATCCTGATTGATCCTCCGGACAGGTTTAGATCGCACCTAGCAGCATATAATGCTCCGACGGTTCACGAAAGAAAAACACTCCGAGTCCTCCCATTCCAAGATGTGCACCCAATACTCCTCCAATTTCTGTAATCGTTGTCGTACATTCCGGAAGTATCTCTATGATCTGTCTGGATACATTGTCCGCCAGCGGCTTGTTTCCGGTATGTGCGATTGCAATCATCTGTCTTTGGAAGTCTTCTGTCCTTCGGCACACTTCCTTTATAACAGTCTGTACTGCCTTCTTCTCTCCACGCACCATTCCCTCTACAGTCATTTTACCGTCTTTTACATCCAGCCATGGACGAATGTTCAGGACACTGCCTGCCCAGCCAAGTGGTTTGCTGATTCTGCCGCCTTTGACCATCCACTTCAAATCCGCAACCGTAAACAAATGTTCCACATGATCGATCATGAAGTTAATTTCTTTGACTATCACCTCTATGTCCATCCCTTTTTCAGACATCAAAAGAGCCTGCAGTACAATCAGTCCTGTCGCACAGGATCCGCCTCTGGAGTCCACAATCTCCATCTGTCTCTCTGGATATTTCTCTTTTAATTCATCCGCAACCACATGGGCAAGTGAAAAACATCCTGACATCTCGCCGGAAAAGGAAATATAGATAAAATTCTCCCCATTCTGGCAACACTTTTCAAATTCCTCTTTCATCACTTCATATGGGATCTGAGCTGTCTTTGGAAGAACATCCTTACGCATCAGTGCATACACCTGTTCGATTCCAATATCTATGCCGTCCAGATAGTCCCTCCCCTCTGCCGATATCACAAGCGGCAGGGTAATCAACTTATGTCCCTCTAAGAGTTCTTTATTAATATCACACGTACTGTCTGCAATAATCTGAGTCATAGCATCACCGATTCCTTTGTCTTTCTTCTCTTCTCATATTTTTAAGTATAACATAAATCTTCATGTTTAACACATCCGAACAAAATAAAGACCCCATGAATGATTGTCATGAGGTCTTTATCGGCCCGGTGGTTCGCCAGCGTTATCTGACGCAGAGCATCTTATATCACGGCTGCCCCAAAAGGCATCAGGGCAAGTTTTGCCAATTTGAAGTGCTGTCGCCCAAAGGGGATTCCGACAATGGTAACACAGAGTATCACTCCGGTAGCCAAGTGTTCTAAAGCAAGTGGTATCCCGGACAAGATAATCCAGAAAATATTCATCACCAGTGAGGCGGCTCCTCCGCCATAGACAATCTCTTTTCCAAAAGGAAAGAAACTTAAACCTGCCAGTTTAAAACACTGTTTTCCAATCGGAATCCCTACAATGGTAATACACCATAAAACGCCGGCAGCGCACCAGCTAAGGCCGCTTGTGAATCCGCCGAATACAAACCATAAAAGATTTCCTAGGCATCCCATAGATACAAACCTCCCTTCAAAATGTGAAAATCAACAAAAGCTCTGAGAATTCCTGTGTAAAAACCCCCGGATTTCTCATAATATGAGACTTTCCGGGGATTCTGATTGATTATTTACTTTCTATTATTTATTCATCTGAGCAGCTACTTCAGCGGCGAAGTCTTCTTGTTTCTTTTCGATTCCCTCACCGGTCATATAGCGGACAAAGCCTTTGATTTCTATCTTGGCATTGTTTGCTTTCGCAACTTCTGCAACGTATTTTCCAACGGTCTGTTTTCCGTCTTCAGCTTTTACATATACTTGATCGACTAGGCAGATTTCCTTAAGTTCTTTCTTGATACGACCTGTAACGATACCGCTTATCATCTTATCATTCGCATCCGGCTTTTCATTCTTAGCCTGAACTGTCAGAATTTCCTTTTCATGTTCCAGGTAGTCCTGATCCACTTCACTTTCATTCGTAAAGCGAGGATTTAAAGCCGCTACCTGCATGGCAATATTCTTTGCCATCTCTTTGATGTCATCATTTACAACATCGGTCTCTACGTCAATAAGGACACCAATCTTTCCACCCATATGCGTATAGGAAGCGATCAATCCATTCTCCTCAGATACCTGAACAAAACGGCGAATATTCATGTTCTCACCAATTGTTGCAATCTTGTGAGCCAGTTCTTCTGCAACTGATTCACTGATATCGAATTTCCAGGGCTCTGCAAGAAAGGCATCAATATCAGCAGCCTTTGTATCCATCGCCTGTTCTGCTACCTGTGCAACATAATTCTGGAATTTTTCATTCTTGGCAACAAAATCAGTCTCCGCATTAACTTCAACGGCAACAGCCTTTTTCTCATCGTCAGAAACCATGACTTTGACAAGTCCTTCTGCTGCAACTCTGCCGGCCTTTTTCTGAGCAGTGGCCAGTCCCTTTTCTCTCAAAAACTCAACTGCTTTATCCATGTCACCGTCTGTGGATGTAAGAGCTTTCTTACAGTCCATCATGCCGGCACCGGTCATCTCTCGTAATTCTTTTACCATCTTTGCTGTAACAGCCATGAAAAAGTCCCTCCGTAATTTGATTATTTCTCTGCAGCTTCGTCTGTTTCCTCAACAGTTTCGGCTTCGTCTGATCCCTCAGATTCTGTCTGACCCTGTCGGGCCTCGATTACAGCATCAGCCATCTTAGAGGTGAGAAGTTTCACCGCGCGGATAGCATCATCATTACCCGGGATTACATAATCCAATTCTTCCGGATCACAGTTTGTATCACAAATTCCGATTAACGGGATTCCCAATGTATGAGCCTCCTGCACACAGATTCTTTCTTTCTTGGGATCTACAATAAAAATCACATCCGGCAGTCTCTTCATATCTTTGATTCCGCCAAGATTCTTCTGCAGTTTATCTAATTCTTTCTTCAAATTTATAACTTCTTTTTTAGGAAGAACATCGAATGTTCCGTCTTCTTCCATTGTCTCGATCTCTTTTAATCTTTCAATTCTGCTCTGGATCGTCTTGAAGTTGGTCATCATACCACCAAGCCATCTTTGATTTACATAAAACATTCCGCAGCGTTCAGCCTCAGACTGAATTGCATCCTGTGCCTGTTTTTTTGTTCCTACAAATAAAACTGTGCCGCCGTCTGCTACGGTATCCATAACTGTCTTGTAAGCATCATCAACCATACCTACTGATTTCTGCAGATCGATAATATAGATGCCATTACGCTCTGTGTAAATGTATGGAGCCATCTTAGGGTTCCATCTTCTTGTCTGATGTCCGAAATGAACACCTGCCTCCAATAACTGTTTCATTGAAAGAATACTCATAATATTTGTCTCCTTTTGGTTAATATCTTCCGCATGTTTAATATCCTCAGAACCCACTATAGCAGATGGGCACCATCCTCGGAATCCGCATACGTGTTTTATCGCAACGCTAATAGTATATCATACAGAATTTACATTTTCAAGAACAATTTTCAGGGTTATTTTGAAGTATCTCTATCCAACATGAGATTTCTCAGATCTTTCTGACAGATCGGGTTGATAAAAAAACAGATAATAACAGCCTGCCGCTGCCAGCAGTATCACAATAACAGTCAGCAGCGGTTCACCAAACCTCACTCTCTTGATCAGTGCGTCTACCATACGCTCATAAAAGATACTGAATATATTGATCGCCATATGTGCTATGACAGGTGCTGCAAGAGTCCCTGTTTTTTCATAGAGCACGGCGAATAGAATTCCAAGACCTGTCGCATATAAAAACTGTACCATATTTCCATGATATATGCCAAACAAGGCTGCAGAGATCCCAACTGCCCATCCGGTGTCGAAATACGTTTTGGCCCTCTGATAGATCAATCCGCGAAAAACCAGTTCCTCGCCCAAAGAGGCCAGGATACCAATACAGATCACCAGCAAAACCCAGTTTTGATTTTCATAGGAATGATCAGCAATCTCTGTATAACGTTCGAATATTTTGCGGATACCTGAGGCATCAATCAATCTCGTGCAGACTAATCCCAATCCGATGGAAGCTGCCATGCACGCAGCCGCCATCATCGGATTCCATCTTTTTACCTTAATATGAAACTTCTCTTTTTCAACAATATAAGAACTTCTCAGCAAAAAGATAACCAGGAGAGCGGTAATCGCAGATAAAATACTGCTAAGCCAGGGAAATCTTGTAATTACCTCCATATAACCCTGACCGTTTCCGTCGTAAAACAATCCCGCGATTGTCACTCCCAAAGTACTGATCACCAACATACAGACAAAGTGAACAACCATGGGAGATAAAATATCCCAGATCATCCTCTGCCAGGAGACCTTTCCTCTGGTCTTGCGGGCTTTCTGCTGCTTCCTGTGATTCTCGGGATGGGATTTGTAAAAGGATGTCTTTTCAGTTTCCTCTTCATCCTTCTTTGCCAGTACTTTCAAGTCCTCTACCGTATCTGCAACAAAGACTGCCCCGGCATTTTGAAGTTCCTCTTTGCTTCCATACCCATAGGCCACTCCCACACACAACAGGCCGCATGCTCTGGCTCCCTCTACATCATAGGAACGATCGCCTACCATAAGAACCCTTTCCCTGCTTTTGGAAATTTTAAGTCTTTTTAATACTTCTTCGATTACATCTTCTTTGGCTGTTCTGCTGCCATCCAACTCACTGCCGACAACAACGTCAAAGTATTTTCTCAGATCAAAGTGTCTTAGAACTTCCTCTACGAAAACACCAGGCTTTGACGAAGCCACTGCAAGCGTTTTTCCCTGTTGTTTTAAAAATGAAAGCAGCTCCGGAATGTTCTTATATACCTCATTCTCATATATTCCAATTGTGCTGTAACGCTCCCTGTACTGCTCTATAGCCTGATCAGCCTCTTCGCTGGTAAACCCGGCAAACTCCATAAATTCTTCATGAAGCGGCGGCCCCACAAAGCATCGGAGCCTATCGGCATCTTTCTCCGGTTTTCCCATGTAGTTCAATGCATACTGAACACACTTTATGATCCCCGGACCTGAATCTGTCAATGTTCCATCAAGATCAAATAATATTACGTCTGACATATTCTTTCGTATCCCCTTATCAATTCTTCTCACATAACCTTTTGACACTTTCATCATGATCATTAGTATAGCACAGATTCACACCTAAGTTCAATAAAAGCGTTCCTTTTTACAGCAGCGGATCCCTCAAAATCTGCCCCAGAGTACCAGCACTTTATATTGATGAACCAAGAATTCTTGCAATCATTTTTACCACATTGCGAAGCAGAAACGTCAGACTTTCGACGATATTTTGATTTTCTTTAACGCCCTGATGGATTTCAGCTTTTTTATCCTGCTTCTTCTCACTGGAAATCATAAATTCCCATGGGGACATAACCGAAATATTCCCCGCCTGATCCTTTACTGCTACGATAATCTGATTTTTTCCGTACTTCAGATTATCTTCTGAGATGAGAAGTTCATCTCCCTTTTCTTCGTAAGAACACTCTTTTCCATTGACCATACAGGTAATTACCTGTGTTGCGTCAACATTCTGCAGATGGATAACAGGCGAAAAAGATTGATCCAGCTTTACATTCGCTTTTTCCTGATCATAGGTAAATGTGGTTCCTCTGCGATTCACAGAGAATGCAACCGCTTCCTCGTAAGGAGAATCCGTTCTTTTGTTTTTCAACTTAAGGATATACTGATCGTCTTTATCAATATCTGGTATGGAATAACGCACTTTTCCATTCTCTTTATGGACCTGAACTGACTTCGGTATCACACCTTGAGATTTACTCTCAAGAATAATTTCAAGCTGTTCATCGTCTAAAATCGGGTTCTCTATGATAACCTCTGGTTTCACCTGCTTTGGATTCGAGGAGAGGTTTCTGATATTCTTGAAGAATACTTTGCGTGCGGGAAACACAGGCTGCTGCAACTTCCCGTTCTTATTCTCCTTCTCTTGTTCTTTTACGATTTTTTCTTTTTTGAATTGTTGTTTCTGCTCATCGTTTAATTTTGTCTCTGCTCTTTGCTTTTGCTCTTCTCTTTGCTTTTGTTCTTTCTCCTTTCTTTCGTCTTGGTTGTCCCTGATTTTTTTCTCTTCTTGTTCTTTCAAAACCATGTGATCTTCTTGCTCTGGTTTTCTGCTCGAAGTCTTTTCCGCCTGATCCTCTTCTTTCAAATCTACTTCCGTCTTTTTCTCCTGTTTTTTCCCCGATTCCTCCTCATCTATAAATTTTGCTTCATCCATAGTCTTAGCTTCTTCCGTAGTTTCTGTTTCTTTCGTAGTCTCTGTTTCTTCCACAAGTTCTGATTCTTCTATGGTTTCTTGTCCACCTATATCTTGTGGTTCACCTATAATTTCTGGTTCATCTGTAACTTCTGCTTGTTTCGCGTTATCACATGATACCGCTTCAACAGGAGTTTCAACTTGATCGGTTTGCTGATCCTCATCTTTTCTTTTCAAAATATCTTCCTGAATCTCCTCCCCATTCACAAAATCATCTGCTGGTTTCTGATCTTCCTGCGCCGCCTGTATAATTGAGTCTGTATCTGTCGGTTCCTCTTCTGCCATTGTACTTAGAGGATGTGATACCAACACCGCTGTCAGCAGGCAACATACTATCTTGTAATTCATGATAAAACCTCCAATCGTTCTTTAAGGATCTGATAATTCCTGTTCTCATCGGCACCGGGAATGGATGCCGCCTGTTGTATCATTTCACGGGCACGGTCGGGTTGCCGGGTTTCTATAAGAAATTCTGTATAGGAACAGATTCCTTCCATATGATGTGGATATTGCTGACAAAAATTCTCATAACATTTTTGCGCTTCTTCTATATTTCCCTGAAAATTTCTTGCTGTGGCTTCTCTTAGCAGAATTCTCTGTTTTAATTCCCTGCGATCTGCAATTTTTAGCAGCTGCTTGCCGTAATAGATGCTTTTTTCAAGATATGTATCTTCTTGTAACAAACTATCTGGATTCGAGAACCCCTGGTCCATATTCTCCTTTAGTATCCCAGTCATATAACAGGCAGATGCGAGACTTTCCAGAGTTTCCTGTCTCATTCTCATATCTTCCCGCAGAAGCATAGCCGTATCGTATGCTTTCTCGTAACAAGAGATCCCTTCCTGATATGGATTGATATTCTCATTTTTTAAAAAGGAGGCCTCGGACAAATAGGTACTCCCGCAAACCAGATATAATTCACAAATATAATCCAGATCCTGTCGATGAAGCATTCGTTCTCCATATTGTTTAAAATATTCAAGAGATTCCTGAATCTTCTTCCAGTCGATATCCGTTCCAAACTGTTCCAGACTTTTCGAAAGCTCTCCTAACTTTTTCCATCCATCCGGATCTTTCTCCTTTTTGGCAACATCATCAAATATTTTCGCTGCCATATTATAATCTTTGTTAAACTTCGGATCTAAAGAATTACCGCAAAAATACAAAAAACCAAGTTCTTTCTTTACCTCTGTGTGATTCTTGGTTTCCTTCGGATAAGATACCCACATCGACAAGATCCAGTCGACAGCTGGCTGCGTCTGTCCATTTTCTTCGGAAAACTCAAGAAGCTTTAAGTAGCTCTCCTGCTTATCGGGGCAAAGCCTGGATGCCTTCTTATAGATCCCGACAGTCTTGTCGAGGGAAACGGCCGAATCCTCTTGTTCTGCCTGTGATGCCTCGTTTATCAGCTGATAATATCGCTGCTGTTCAGATTCTGTGAGCAACGCAAAGCTGATACCAGCGGCCAAAAGTACCGATAATGCCCCTAGAATCCATGTTGTCACTTTCTGATTCTGACGTTTATTCTCATAGATTTTCTCCAGTATGATACGAACCTCGCGGGCAGACTGGAATCGTCTGCTTTTCTTATGCCGCGTCGATTTACGCAGCATGCGTCTGAACGCAGCAGAACCTTTTCCTCCTGACACTAATTGTAAAGTCCTTCCAAGTCCGAACAAATCTGTCGTCTGATCGCAGATACCGCCGTACTGCTCCGGTGCTGCATAGCCCCTTGTTCCCCCTTTTGGATTTTCCCCGGGAGAATCGAGTTTCATCCAAGAGGCCAGACCAAAGTCAACTAACTTAATCTGTCCTTCAGGGGTAAGCAAGATATTATCCGGTTTCATGTCCTGGTAAAGCACAGGCGGTTCCTTGCTATGCAGATATTCCAGCGTCTTTGCCAGTTCTATCCCTATTTCCAGATTCTCTTTTTGACTAAATTTCCGTCCGGATCGCAAGATATCCCCAAGACTTCTCCCTCTGAGGTAATCCATGACCAGATAGACACCATCTTCTTCTCTAATCAGATCCACGACTCTGGGAAGGGTTGGATAGTCCAGTTCTTTCATCATAGCTGCTTCATGGATACCGTCGTCGTCCCTGTTTAACAGACGCTTAATCGCCCACTCTTTTCCCAGATTGAGATCCACAGCGAGACAGACTTCTCCGAATCCGCCTTTCCCTATGATTTCTATTAATAGATATTTGTTTCCAATCACTCTTTTATATCCTGCAATTGAAATCACCTCCGCATAAAAAAGCAAAAAAAGGTTTGACAGAAAGTTCTTAATAATTTAATGAAATTGCGGGTGAAACACCCCTGGAAAATCAAACAAAGACCCCGGAAAGATTATTCCGCGAAAGAATCTTTATATAGATATAGTCTATCATTTTTGTGGCGAAATAGCAATTATTTTTTTCTACAAATAGTTGTTACATAACAATGAACAGGAGGAACATCAAGTGCGATGTTCCTCCTGTTTTTACATCTTATCCGGTGCTGAAAATCCGAGCATATCGATGCTGGTCTCAAGAATTTCACGTACAAGGTCCAACAGAGCAATCCAAGACTGTTTTTGTCTCTCGTCTTTTTCGCTTAAGATTTTTGTCTCATGATAAAAATGATTAAAAGAATTTGACAGTTCATAGATGTAAGAGCATATCTTATGTGGTGCTCTTTCTTCATATGCCTGTTCTACAATTCCATTAAATTTCGATGTCTCCAACATCAAATCTTTTTCACTCTCACCTGCAGCCGGAAGGATGGTTCCCTTTTCGATGGTTTTGCCTTCCTCTTCATAGCGGTTTAAAATCGATTTGATTCTCACAATCGTGTATAAGATATAGGGACCGGTGTTCCCCTCAAATGAGGTAAAGCGATCGACGTCAAACACGTAGTCTTTGGCAGCCACATTTGACAGATCTCCGTATTTGATTGCGGAAAGTCCGACAATCCTGGCAGTTTTTCTTGCATCATCAGCCTTCACGCTGCGGTTATCCACGATCTTCTTATACATCTCTTCATCGATGTCTCGAATCAGGCTTTCCAGACGCATGACACCACCCTCGCGGGTTTTAAAAGGTTTTCCGTCTTTTCCATTCATCGTTCCGAATCCCTGGAAAGTCAGTTTTGTATCTTCATCCACCAGTTTCGTCTTTTTCGCACAACGGAATACCTGTGTGAAATAGAGTTCCTGTCTCTTGTCAACCACGTAGACGATCTCATCCGGATGAAACAGCTTCATTCTCTCGACGATCGTGGCCAGATCCGTGGTATTATAAAGAGATGCTCCATCTGATTTTAAGATCATACAAGGCGGAATCTCTTTTGTATCTGTATCTTCTTTGACATCTACCACCAGTGCTCCCTGATCCAGATGGGCATAACCGTTATCTTTTAAGTATTTCACCATATCCGGAATATAAGGCTGTGCATCGGATTCTTTTTTCCAGAGGTCAAACTCAACATCCAATTTCTTATAATTTCGCTTCAGGTCTGTCACGGAAACAGTCAGAATATGATTCCAGAGAGCCATATACCCTTTGTTTCCCTGCTGAAGCTGATGCGTCGCCTCCATGGCCTTTTCCTTAAATTGGTCATCATCTTTCGACTTCGCGCTGGCTGCCGGATAAATCTGCTCCAATTCATTGATGGTAAATGGTGCCTCGTTCGGATATTCATCTGTATATTCCGGATCGAAATACACCAAATCCGGCTGACGTTCCCGAAGTTCAGCGATAATCAGTCCCATCTGAAGACCCCAGTCACCCAGATGCACGTCCCCGATCACTTTGTTACCCATATATCTGCCGATGCGTTTTAAGCTCTCACCGATAATCGCCGAGCGAAGATGCCCGACGTGAAGGGGTTTTGCCACATTCGGTCCGCCGTAATCGATAATAATTGTTTTCGGCTCTTTCACCTTCTCAATTGACAAATCCTTGTCGTTTTGAATCTGGTTGAGGTAATCTGAAAGAAATCTGCCGTTTATCTTTATATTGATAAATCCCGGCTTTACGACCTCCACCTTTTCCAGAAGCGCGGACCCTGCAAGTTTTGCTGCCACGTCATCCGCAATCAAAAAGGGTGCCTTTTTATATGTTTTTGCAGCCGCCAATGCTCCATTACACTGATATTCACATAGATCCGGCCGATTTGACAAGCCAACGATGCCATACGATGCATCATAGCCAGCCATTTCAAACGACTGCTGAATTTCATCTGTTATTAAATCTACAAGTTTTTTCATAAAAATGTCCACCTCATGTATAATCTGTCACCAAATAATGATAGCATGGACAGTTAGACATTACAATTACTTTTTCTATTATTTATCCTCTTAAAACAGGATCAGGCGCCTATCGTCTGTTTACTCCTGTGCTCTATGTCTTTGAGTCCTGATTTCTCATAGCAATATTGAATGATGTCTTTTCTTCTGATAATGCCGATAAAAACACCCTCGTCATCCACCACCGGAACAAAATTCTGTCTCATGGATACGGTGACCAAATCTTCTATATTACAGTTGATGTTCACGGGTTCATTGTGCCAACGGCGTTTTACGTCGACAATCGGTATATCTTCCGCATCATGAAAATTCAAATCGCATCTTTCTTTGACGCAGCGTAGAATATCACCTTCTGTAATAGTTCCAATATAAAAGCCCTGTCTGCTAAGCAGTGGAATCGCTGTATATTTATGATGTTCCATCTTCTCGATCGCCTGTCTTAAAGTAAAATCTTCCGTAATAAATGCGACCTCGCTTTTTGGTGTGATAAAAAATAAAATATTCATATATCTGCTCCTATCCCCATCTCTAATAATCTTATGAGTTTTCACTCATTCTCATTATAACGGATTTCACGCAGAAAGTGTTGAAAAATCAGTGAACTTTTCATTAAGTTTTAATAAGCTGATCTAATCTGCCTTCGGTCTGGTGGTCTCTTCTTTCCACTTACGGATGGCTTCCAGTTTCCCTGAGATCTCTTCTTCCTGCCCCTCACAGGTCGGATGATAATACCTCCGTCCGGCAAGTGCATCCGGCAGGCACTGCATCCTGGCAACTTTTTCCTTCAGATTATGGGCATACTGATAGCCTTCTCCATAATGCAGATCCTTCATCAGGCTTGTCGGCGCATTCCGTATCGCTAAGGGCACCGGTTCATCGGGGCAATGTTTCACGTCACTTTTACATTCTTCACAGGCGAGATACAAAGCATTCGACTTCGGTGCCATGGACAGATAAACCACTGCCTCTGCCAGGTTTACATTGCATTCCGGCATTCCGATAAAGTGAGATGCCTGATAAGCCGCAACGGCCACTTGAAGTGCCGCAGGATCGGCAGTTCCGACATCCTCACTTGCAAAGCGAATCAGCCTTCTGGCAATATAAAGAGGATCCTCTCCGCCTTCAAGCATTCGCGTCATCCAATAAAGAGCGGCGTCCGGAT
The DNA here is from genome assembly GCF_015159595.1 of Blautia liquoris. Classification (NCBI taxonomy): domain Bacteria; kingdom Bacillati; phylum Bacillota; class Clostridia; order Lachnospirales; family Lachnospiraceae; genus Blautia; species Blautia liquoris. Next base: position 1,871,257 of record NZ_CP063304.1, read on the forward strand.
CACTGTTTCGCATGGACTTGTGCAGCGCCGATATGATATTATAGTGTTCCTCTCCTTTTTTATCATACAACAGCGACTTTCTGGTAATACATTGTTCCAGTGCTTCATCCGTCACGGTAATCTGCTTCTCATCGATCTCTCCATTGAGCACTGCCATCTCGAACGTATTCAGAGCCGTTCTGGCATCACCATTTGCAAACTGTGCAATCGCCCGAAGCTGTCTCTCACTGATTCCGATTTTTTGATTTCCGTATCCTTTGGGGCTGGTAAGTGCATGATGAAGTAACTCAAGCAGATCGTCTTCTTCGAGCATCTTCAGGACAAACACCTTACACCTTGACAGCAGCGCGGCATTGATCTCAAAAGAAGGATTCTCGGTTGTCGCTCCAATTAAAACAATGCTGCCCTTTTCCACGTATGGCAGAAAAGCATCCTGCTGTGCTTTATTAAATCTGTGAATCTCATCGATAAACAACAGTGTTTTCCGCCCCATACGCCTGCTGGTCTCAGCCTGCGCCATCACCTCCCGAATCTCACGGATTCCAGAAGTGACAGCACTAAAATCTGTAAAATCAGCCTGCGTTTGTGTGGCTATAATTCTTGCCAGCGTTGTTTTACCAACACCCGGAGGACCCCAGAAAATCATTGATGAAATCTGATCTTGTTCTATCAAATTTCTCAGCATCTTCCCCTTGCCGAGCAAATGTTTCTGCCCGACAAAAGACTCCAGAGATTCCGGACGCAGTCTTGTCGCTAGGGGAGAAAAATCCTCCCGATTGTCAAATAAAGACATCTGTTCCACAGCAAAGCCCTCCTTTGGTCATTTTGACTCCAACATCATTGCACATAGTTGACACGGATAATCTTGTGATATCCCGGACAGACTATGGATGTACCTTTTAACAAATATCTGGAAAGGTGGTTGTATCAATGAAAAAGGATTTTATCGGTGATCCTCCCAGACATAAAAACTCATATGGAGATGGGGATATCCCTGAAATTGATTTGCCCCAAAAAAGTAAACACGGAATGGAAGTTCCAAATGTTGAACCTCTTCCGGAATCAGAACGTCCCCGAAGAGACGGCCCGGGCGGTAATTAAACAGTGGCAGCCGGGTTTTACTCAAGACTGACAGAGTAAAACCCGGCTGATTACATATTCAATGAGCGATATCGATTCAGGCACGCAAATATCTCCTGTTTTCGTGGTCTGGCAAGATCTGATGGGATATTGTGTCCCTCACAGATCGCAGCAAACCCTCTCTGGTCAATAGAAGCATCCAGAATCTCCACTACCTCACGCATAGATTTCTTTCCATCAAACAGATGAAGGTTTGCAAATTGTATCATATAGCCCAGAGTAAGCAGCTGTTCTCCATCAATCAGCTGCTCCACAGATCGCAGATCCACGGTGTCATGATTGATGGAAACCAAATCCCGTCCCATAGTCTTTATCTTAATTCTATTGTTATTTTTGAATGAACGATCTTCCTTAACCTTTCTTTCAAATACAGGATATTGATATTTGGGTGCCGCGTCATGAACTGCGTAAAATTTATCTGCTTCTGATTTGGCAAACTCTGTGATTTCCCGCGGCACATAGTGATCCATCTGAATGATACAGTCCGCCGCCTGAAAATAAGATCCCGAACTTCCGGCTACAATAATCGACGATATGCCGTGTTTTTCATACAGACTGCGTATTCTGTCAATCAATGGAGTGATGGGTTCAGACTCACGGTGCACTACTTTTTTCATCAGTTCATCCCGAATCATAAAGTTCGTAGCACTGGTATCTTCATCCATCAGCAAAAGTCCTGCACCGGCTTCCATGCTTTCGATCACGTTCGCCGCCTGTGAGGTACTTCCGCTGGCATCTTCTGTATAAAATGATGTGGTGTCTTTTTTATTCGGAAGATCATTGATAAACATAGAAATATCAACGTTTTTAACGCTGCGTCCATCTTCAGAACGGATCTTCATCGCCGTTTGATCGGTAATCACATATTCTCTTTTGTCCCCTGCGATATGATTGTAAACACCAAGTTCAAGAGCTTTCAGCAGCGTTGATTTTCCATGATATCCGCCGCCGACAATCAGGTTAATTCCCTTTTTCAGCCCCATCCCCTTGATTGTTCCGTGATTTGGAAGCTGCAAAGTGACTTCCATAGACTTCGGTGACTGAAATTCCACAGCATGTTTCATGGGTTTTTGCGATATTCCCGATGCACGCGGAAGAATAGAGCCACAAGCGACAAAAGCCACCAGGCCAAGCTTTGGCAGCTGGTCGCGGATATACTGCTGATCCTCTGCAAGTTTCGCCGTATCATCCAGCATGTCCGGATCTAAAGACTGGTAAAAGCATGTTTTTTTGACACAAATCGGGAGATATTCAAAGAATATCTTCTGAAGTTCCCGGGCATTGATTTTCCTGCCATTTGCCGGAAATCCAACCTCCATTCTAAGCACCAGATCACCATTTTTTTCATCCAAGGCACAGCCGCTTCGCTCCAAAATCTCCTGCCCGCACCTGCTCACCGACAGTAATCCACTTTTCCCCGATCCCTTTGCCTTGAAACTAAAGGGTTCAATTTGTGTAAAAAACAGTCGTAAAAGGTGATCCTGCAGCGCAATTCTTTTCACTTTTCTGTCATATAATCTAGTCGGAAATGCCGCTTCCCCTCCCCTGATATGAATACTGATCTTAGAAGGTGATGCAAAGGGATCTCCTTGTACATGGTCAACACACAGCATGTATTGATCAAACTGATACGAGCCTTTAAGCTCTTTGTATGCAGGATACCCACAGTGATCTATCTTATTTAGTAAATTTTTCAAATCTGTCTGATTCTTCATATGTAACATCCTCGTGTAACAGTAATCCAGACTGTACCGCAAGCCTTACAGCGGCTTATCGGTGCAGTCCTGATACTTTAAGCTTCAAGATAAGATTTTAAATTCTTTATATCTTTTCGGTGTTTTAATCTGTGCAAAGCTTTCACTTCAATCTGGCGAATCCGCTCTCTCGTCACGTGATATTCTTCTCCCACCTGTTCCAATGTCCAGATCCGTCCGTCCACAAAGCCAAAACGCAGCCTGATAATTCGCTGTTCCCGTTCACTTAATCCTGAAAGGAGCTGATCCAGTTCATCTCCCAACATCACATGTTCAACACTCGTAAACTGATCGGAAATATTGTCATCTGCGACAAAGTCCTGAAGTTTACAGTCATCATCATCACCCACCGGGGTATCAAGAGAAATCGTATCACCATATAATTTCACGATATCCCTGACTCGATCCTCCGGCATATCCATAATGTCCGCCAGTTCATCGACCGTCGGTTCACGCCCCATATCAGTGAGAAACTTTCTTGACGCCTTATTAACCTTCGACATCTGTTCTTTCATATGCACCGGGATTCTTATCGTCCTCGACTGATCGGCAATTGCTCTGGTTACCGCCTGCCTGATCCACCACATGGCATAAGTACTGAACTTATATCCCTTGGAGTAATCGTACTTTTCGACAGCCCTCATCAGACCGATGTTCCCTTCCTGAATCAAATCGAGAAACCCCATATTACTTCCACGCACATGCTTTTTTGCAACATTTACAACGAGTCTCAGGTTCGAATTAATCATCCTCTCCCGGGCGGAGTCGTCACCGGACTCTATCCGCTTTGCAAGAATTATCTCTTCTTCCCTGGTCAGCAAGGGGATGTTTCCAATCTCAATCAGATATGCCTTTACCGAATCATCCAAAGGGAGCGCTGAATCGTCCAGATCATCTTCTTCAGGCAAATTTTCTTCTGATAATACGCTTTCCTCACTGATCTCTTCGTCTGTCTTCTTTGTCTTTTGCTCTTGTGTGCTCATCCCCCGACTTTCCAACTGGGTGCGAAGTGTATCTTGTTCCTTAATCACAGTCATTTCCCTCTAATTCTTTCGCTATCCATATCTTTGTCTTTTGTGCAGATACTTATTCCTGTTTGATTATCAGTCAGGCGAATGCCTCATCCTCGATTAAGGCATCAACTTTTTCGCTGATAAAACTCTCCACCTTTTCTTTTGGCATCCTAAGGGGTATCGATAATTCTCCGTAAAGATTCTCCTCCGCTGCCTGCAGGTACTTTTCGTCACTTGTGATCTCTTTCTTTCCCTGTGCAATTCTGTTTTTTTTCTTCAGATAAAGTGTATTAATTATTTTAACCCACTCTTTGCAGTCACAGGTTTTTAAAGCTTCTTTAAAGATCATATCTCTGCGTTTATTGTCCGGTTCCTCATAGATTCCAATCTCTGCAATGTTTTCTATTAACTTCCATGCTTCCTCCCTGGAAAGCACCGGACGCATAATCATCTTTTCATTGTCCGTCGGGGTATAAACTGCACTGCAGCCTGAATAGACTGGCGTCAAGGTATAGAATATCCTGTCTTTTGAGACACCGGGAATCTTCATCGGGCCAATCTCCTCAACCTGACATACACCGTTGCTTCCACATATAATATATTCTCCTACTTTAAACATTTTATTCACTCCTATCACAAACTCAGTCATAAGGTTCCAATTACCAGCCGCTATCGCCTGACCCCTTGAATATGCGCAAAAGCTGACCATATCAAAGGCCAGCCCTCATGCATCAGTTTCTTATATCTTGTAATCCATCAAATGATGAAAACATCAAAAGGTATTTTCACCCGCCTTTCGTCTCTTATATCTATTGTAACACAAATTCAACAAAATTTCAAAGATTTTGGAAAATTATTTTTTACCGGTTATAAAAGATTTCGCTTAGCTGCGATTCTGACGGCGTCCATACTATTATTGACACCCAGTTTGTTATATATATTATTGATTACGCCTTTCACTGTGTTCGCGGACAGCCCAAGAGCATCTGCCATCTCATCACGTGTAAGACCCTGACAAAGAGACAAGAGAACATCCGTCTCCCTCTGGCTCAAAGCCGGAAGATGACCATGCAGATTCTGACTTGCTGAAAAGTCTGCGGAAAGGCTGGAAACCCTTTTGGCATATGTGGTCGATTTTGTCTGAATATTTTTCAGCCATTCTGCGGGAATATCGGTATAGGGAGACACATGGCTGATCAAAGTCCTAATATACTTTCCATTCTCCACAAAAGGCATGATAATTTCGTTTGGTCTTGCGAGTACGTATGCCTCCTGCAGCATCTGCGCAGACTCCTCATACTCTTTGATCTGACTTAACGCGATAGCTCTTAATACCTTCATCTCAATTCGTCCAAACAGATAATTCTCAAAGGCAAACCCCTCTGATTGTCCGCCCAAAAGAGATAAAAGCTCATAGATTTTATTCTCATGGAGCAGACATCTGGCACGTACCAGTTTATCAGCAGCAAAAGTTATAGGTGTCAATACCTCACTGCTTTGCTCTTCGTCTTTGATCCAGTCTGAAACAAGGCCGGTATATCCCAGTTGTGTATAAAACCATCCTGACGTAATATCGCAGATCGCATAATCCTGTTTCGTATTCGAAGCCTGTGCCAGCTGCCGCTGTTGTTTCAGCGAATGCACAGCATCTGTATACTTTCCGGAAGATACACTGATCCTTGTAAGCAAGAACAAGGCATTGATCTCTATGCAGGTATTCGTGGCGTCATGTGCCTCGCGCATCGCCTGCCGGACACATCTTTCAGCTTCTTTCATGTCCTTTCGAAAATAAGAAAACTCTGCCTTTGCCAGTGAAACATATCCCTCAAAGGTCCCCGGCAGGAACCTGGCCGTAATCGGAGCAATCTGAGAGACTGCAGCGATGTACCGATCAATTTGCCCTTTTTGATGACTGCTGACGCTGCACACATAACTGGCAACGGATACATAGGGTCTGTGGATGAGTTTACTTTTGCCCGGTATATATTCAGATACCTTTTTAAAAGCATCTACAAAATCATAGGTGCTCGTCTGATTGGAACTGATCAGTCTTTCAAATGCAATATGCAGATAGATCTCTCCTAAGGCCGTCGTTCTCTCCTTTGTCCGTGGAAGTGTTTCCAGTTCCTGCTGCAGTTCTAAAAGGTCCTTGTGTACTCCCTCCATTCGGAAATTATTCATGCGAAATTTAATATGTAGAAAACGAAGAATCGGGTATTTCGCCAAGAGTTTTTTGGGCATACGTTCAATGATACCAAGCAGATAGTCAATCGTCTGTGCAGGATACGCCTTGTTGAATGTCAAAAGAATTCCGACCATTTTGTCATAGCGTCCGATCTTTTCATAGTAGGTGATAGCATCAATGCGATACCCTTTCTCTTCATACCACTTGGCAGCGTGAAACAAGATGCGATCTTTGTCGGCTTTCGAAAGGGAACTTTGCTGATTTTTCAGAAAATCAAGAAAAATAGGATGAATGCGGAGTGCATTTGTAAACTTATCCAGAGTAACAAGGGAACCGATATTCAGCGCCTGATCCACAAGCTTTGGATGTTCTCCCGCCAAAACGCGGGCAAGTTCTATGGGTGTACTTTCCAATAAGGAAAGACGGATCATCAGACTTTTAAGTTCATCCGAAAGAGCCTGAAACACCTCACTCTCAAGCAGCCCAAAAATATCAAGTTTTACGGCAGCATACGGATTTTCCTGATAAAGTCTGTTTTTTTCCAGCGAAAGACAAACCAGCTGCGTGGCAAAGATCCACCCCCCAGTATACTGATAAAGTTCGGATTTGGCCTGATCAAGCAGGAGAATCCCCTGTTTTTCAAAATAATCGGAAGTCTCCTCCAAAGTCATCCGAAAAGATTCATCATCGATGCGATACAACAAATTTTTTGAAAGCAGTGACATTGTATGAAAAGCAGGTTCTTTTCGGGAAATCACAATAATACAAAGCATCGGGATCTGCGCGAGAATTAATTTTTCAAAAAAATTGATGGCAGTCTGGTTGGTTATGTTGTGAAAATCGTCCAGCACAAGATAGTATCTGTTCTTTTCGTCTAACTCTTTACTCAGTATTCTGACAAAGTGATCAAACGCATAGTCTGAATCCGGAATCTCCATATCCTCACTGATTCCCACACCCTGAAATCGAAGCGTATTACATAAGTGCTCCCATATCCTGGTGTCCAGGTTATCCAACTGTGTCAGGGACACCCAGAACGTGTACGGTGCCTGATCCGATAAAAAAGCCGACACCGCAGTCGTTTTGCCAAACCCCGGACCGGCAACAATCGACACAGCATACTTCTGTGAAGCCTCAGTCAAAATCGATTGCAAATGAGGACGCTGTAAAATCTCGGTTTCATGGTGCAAAGAAAGCTGCAAATCCTCATCGTTCTTAAGTAGCATAAACATAACCTCCCTGATTTCAGGTTCTTCCTTTCCTTTTATTTATATGATAAAGCATTACAGTCGCATTGTCCACAAGTTATGCGGAAAAAAAGAATCCCTTCGGGTGTATTTTGCGATTTTTTTACATGAGATAATTCAAATGAAGATACAGACATGTTAACACGCAATAATTAGATATGAGGTGAGGATTATGAAAAAATTCAGATTGAAACAATTGCTTGCTATACTTCTCGTGGTGGCCATGGTTTCGGTAAATGAACTTACCTTCGCAGCCACTGCCTCTGCCCTTCCGGCAGAGCAGTCACAAGCCACGCAGGAGGAATCTGCCGACAGCGAACAGGCGCCGGCAAAAAACTCGAAAACTGAAAACTCAGAAGAAGATCCGCCGCCAAACAAGGAAAACCCGGATACTTCGAAAGAAAAGCCAGATGTTTCAAAAGAAAAGCCAGATACTTCAAAGGAGAATCCAGACACTCCAAAAGAAGATGCATCGGCGTCCAAAGAGGACTCTTCTGCAAAAAAAGACACACCTTCCGAAAAGAAAGAGAATTCGGAAGGAAAAAAAGAAGATTCCTCAGCGATCACTCAGAATCAGGAAGTTAAAAACAGCGAAGAGGATCTTCTCAGAGATGAGGGGGATACAGGTGAGCCTTCCGTCACTTATACAGGTACCTATACAATTACCATCAACTACATATATAGGGACAACAAGAAAATGGCCGCACGGCCCTACATAGAATCTGTCCCCGCAGGGGAGGCACTAAGCAAGTCGGTCAAAAGTCCAGACGTCATGGGCTACCAGCCGCTTATTGCAGATCAGGAGATCAACACCGCAGCAATGGATCAGGATATGACATACGATGTATATTATGTTCCAAAAACAAACACTCCCTACACAATAAACCATTACCAGGAAAACATTGACCGAGATGGTTACACCCTGACAGGGGTTGGACATCTCTCCGGCACGACGAATGCGACAGTCACTGCATCCCCCCAGCCTTACACTGGCTTTACGCCGCCCGACGTCATGCCTTCCGCCACCATCCATCCCGATGGATCGACGACACTTGATGTATATTACACCCGCAATCAGTACACGATGTATTTTGAAACGGGTGAAGGCGGCAGTTATATTGAGCCCGTCACCGCTGCCTTTGATCAGCCGCTTGTGCCGCCGTCTGACCCTATACGCCCAGGATATAAATTTGCCGGATGGGGTTCTCATGGTTTTCCTTCCAGAATGCCAATCGGCGACATTATGATGACGGCAGAATGGGAAGTAGAGGGGATGGTTTCCTATACACTTGTATACTGGTTGGAGAGCATCGAAGGAAACGGAACGTACGACTATGTCGGGGCCGTTCAAGAACAGGCTCCTGCTGACAGCAGCCCTGAGATTTTGCAAAATGCACCTTCCAGCATCGGCTTTCCCATCGACCGGGAACATATCGAATTCAACGAGACCAAAACTGCTGCGGAAAAGCCGGATAAAGTAAACGGCACCGGAAGTACCATCGTCAATGTGTACTATGATCGAAAAGCCTATTCGATATCCTTTGGCTTCGACGATACAAGATATACGCTCAAAAAGGGTGACACCGTATACGAGACAAGTCCCTATGTGCTTACCGCGAAATTTGGTGCAAACATCGCTGATCAGTGGCCGGTTGATCCTCCAAAGCTGCGCCCCGGCAAGAGTGGCGAAGGTGCGTTTACCGGATGGGCGGAGAAGAATAAGTTATCCTTCTCCTCACTGCAGCATTATCTGGATCAAAATCTTGTAAACAATCAAAACTTAGAGGCCAAATGGAGTTATCAAACCAAAAACGTAAACGTCACCTATCTCTTCGAGGATCTGACAGGCCAAGGTGAAACACCGAATTATGAGCAGCTGATTAACTTAGATAGGATGACCATACAGTGGAATGCAAAATCCTTTATCGGCTTTACACCGATCAATAATAGCGTTTATATTACCGATAATAATAGCGCTGTATTCCACTACAAACGAAACATCTATCAGATCACCTTTTACAGCAGCGGCACCATAGACAAGAATATATCGGGCATTAAATATGAGACGCCGATTTCAGATCTGGAGTACACTCCCCCCACACCAGCGGCACTCCCCGGTTATACTTTTGGCGGCTGGTACACATCCCCGCAGACCTTCGACGGGTCCGAGTACGATTTCAGTGGAAAAACAATGCCGGCAAAAAACCTGATTTTACATGCAAAATGGGTAAAACCGACCTATACGGTGACCTTCCACCCAAATAACGGATCCGCTGACTTTACACAGCGCGTGCTTCTCCAGAAGAATGCATCCGAACCCGAACATCCCACCCGCCCCGGTTATCGGTTCGAAGGCTGGTACAAAACCGGTTCTTCCTTCCGTTACGTCTTCCCCCCCGTAACCGGAGATACTACACTGAACGCCCGCTGGATTCCCATCGAAAATGTCGGTTATGATGTAATCTATAAGATCGGCACGCCTGAAAACAGTATGGAACACAGCCGTGCTTCTTACACCGGAAAAACCGTGGGCACCAAGGTAACCGCCTCCGCAATTGCCATTCCCGGTCTGCTGCCGGATGCCGCAAACAAGACGCTTACGCTTACGGCAGGCGAAAACCTGATCATCTTCTACTATGCACCTTTTAGCAATATGACCTACACGGTAAAATATCTGGAGAACGGTACAAAAGCTCAGCTGCTTCCGGATAAACAGGTGACTACGATGGCCTCGGAAATCACAGAAAACTACGTCCATATAGCCGGCTACTATCCGGACCGATATCAGCAGATATTACAGCTCTCGCCGAATCAAAAAGAGAATGTGCTGATATTTACCTACACAAAGAATTCAGACGCCTCCTATAAGGTGGAACACTATCTGGAGCAGACAGACGGCACCTATCATCACACATCTTCCCATACAGACATCTTGACAGCACCTGTCGGAAGTGTCCAAAGTGCCGAACCCAAAACTTTCGAGAACTACCACTACAACGCCAAGATCAGTCATCACCGGGATGTCGTGCTGCCGAATAATGAAACCATACTCCGGCTTTACTACTCGCTCACCCGCTATACAGTAAAGTATATAGCAGATCAGCATGGATCTCTGCAGGGAGAAGACACTTTCCACGACATCCGGCATGGCGCACCTTATAAGACAGGCGCACCCACACCTGTTCCGAAACCCGCAGCGGGATATCGCTTTACCGGATGGGAGCCCTCACTGCCTGCTCCCACTACCCCTGTCACTGCCAATGCCGTCTATACGGCAAAGTTCGCCCTGGATCCCACACAGTGGTCAACCGTCTCCTATCATCCAAATGGGGGAACGGGAACGATGGAGGACAATACAGTATTGACCGGCTCCGGCTATAAGATACGCCCGAATTCCTATACCCGGGCAAATCACCAGTTTGTCGGATGGAACACTTCACCGGATGCAGACGGCACCGGTTATGCCGAAGATGATCGAATCACGGTAACCGGCGATATCACTCTCTACGCCGAGTGGGTACCGGATACCCAGTACGCAGTCACCTATATCGCCAATGGCGGAACGGGTCATATGTCGGATCCTCATGGCTTCTATTATAGAGATGATCCGGTACATGTGCTTCCTAACAGCTACACAAGAGCGGGCTATCGTTTCACAAAATGGGCCACGCATGCAGACGGCAGCGGCAATAGTTACAACCCCGCGGATACCTTCCGCATCAGGGAAAACACAGCACTGTATGCACAGTGGGAGAAAGATCCCGCCCAGTGGGTAACCATTCGTTTTGACAAGAATCACCCACAGGCCGCCGGTTTTATGGAATCCAGCGAAGTTCTGGCAGAAGAGCCCTTTGCCATCCCGGCAAATCGTTTCGAACTGGATCATCACGATTTTCGCGGATGGAGCAGCCAAAGAGACGGCAGGGGAAAATCTTTTGATGAGGAAGATGAATTTACACCGATAGATAAATTCCCCTCACAGAGAACAATCACCCTCTATGCAAAGTGGAAAGAGCACAAAACCTACACCGTGACCTATCACTCCAATAACCCGTCGGATCAGACGGTAAAAGATAACGCTTCCTACTATGAGGGCAGCAAGGTCGTCCTGCGCCCCTCCAATACCTTTGACTATCCGCACCACACCTTCATGTACTGGACACGATCCTTGTTTGGCGATGACGCCTATATGGCAGGAGAAAGCTTTACCATAGATCGAAATATGGACTTCTACGCACATTGGGAAAAAGATCCGGAATTCCACGTTGAATACAAAGATACGTATTCCCAAAAAAGCTGGAACGATCCAAAGACCTACCGCATCAACCCGACGGGTTCCGATCCGGTAACGGTTAAAAACAGTATGTTTCAGCGCGACGGATACGATTTCGCCGGATGGGACGTCGAGTTCAAGAATGCGCCTGGCGTGCGCCATGCCTCCCAGCCGGGCAATGTCTTAAAGGATGTCACTTCGGATACAACGCTTTACGCACAGTGGAACCCGCATATCTACCAGATCACATATGATCTGCAGGGCGGGCAGGTACACGGCACGAATCCATCCGAATATGATATTGAAACACCTACCTTCTCACTGATCAACCCAGAGAGGCCGGGATACACCTTCCTCGGCTGGTCGGGAACGGATATTGATAACACAAAGCCCTCCGATTCCGTCACTATCCAAAAAGGCAGTACCGGAGACCGACAGTACCAGGCGCACTGGGAAGAGCTGCCGACCGATCCGCCCACTGAGTCAGAGGAAGATCCTAAGCCAAAGCCGCCCGCTAAATCGCTTCCGAAGGCACCTGCAAATCCCAAAGACAAGACACCACCCGCACCCGCGACACCGGCCGGACCGGTACGCAAGACACAGGCGAAACCCACACGAAAGTCCACTCCCGGCACGCCGGCCAAAAAGGAGATTCCAAAGACAGGCGACAACACCCCAATCACTTTCTGGATTGCACTTGCAGTCACATCCAGTGTGCTGATTCTTGGTTTAAGCCTTAGACGCAAAAAAGGATCACCCGATACGATTCCATCAAAAGAAAGCGAGGATCCGCATGAATAGAGAAACAACAAGAATGAAACTGCAGGAGGCACTCATCACGGGGAATCAGGCTCTTCAAACCCTCTATGCAGCCAGGAAGAACATCAGTGAGATCTGCGGCAGACAATCTTTTTATAAATCCGGAGGGGGATTATTCAAAACTCTGGTAAACCACTCCAGGATACACCAAACGATTCACTTAATAGAAGATGCAAAAAAGGATCTTTACATCTTTCAGATGAATCTAAAAGAGGCAAAACAAGATCTGGAATTACGGGTCGAGACTGACTGCTTTCTTTCCTTCACCAACTTCTTCTTTGACGGTGATGTGGCAGACTATCTGGTACCACGCGAGATATTGAATACACTTGATCAGATAGATGATGCTATCTGGCATGTGGAACAGATACTCGACCATACGAAGCACAAGATGAACAGCCAGAAAACATTCGCCTGAGAAACCATACGAGAAAGAAGCATCCACCCTGAAATCACGAAATAGATTTCAGGGTGGATGCTTGTCTTTTTAAACTCAAAACTAGTACGAAAATCAAAAACAATAAGCAGGATGACATTCCCTTTCCAGTTCCTGTGTTCGGATCAGCCAGCGGATCTGGAACTTGTCTTCCAATATCCCGTAATACATGCCCTCGTCTGGCTGTTCGCAGGCAACCTCAACCTCTCCATCCTGACTCAATAAATCAGAGATCCTTTTTACCCTGCTGTAATCTTTATATGCTACACTTAAAGAGGTACTGTTCCCCCGAATAAATCCGAATGCATCTGGAATATCATAGAATTCAACTGATGTCCCCGCAATATTCAAAGAAGTCCGCATCACACGGGATTTCATCGAATCCGGTATCTGCATTTTGGAAGGAATCAGATGCTCCCCTTCCTCATAAGTCAGAAAATAAGGGATCGGCTGTTCGAACACTTGTGCATAAAAGGTTACCGCTTCCCGACAGTTTCCGTCGAAATTAACTGATATGTTTAATGACATGATATTCATCCGAAAGATGCCGCTTATTGGCACGTCTCTCTTTCTCCTTCCTCCTGATTACAAATTTTCAGATACTTTTTTTTCATGACAGACGAATCCGGGTCTATAATATCCTGAATCGTGACAGATGAAAAACAGTTTTCGAAGTAGTCCTGAAAGAAATCATACATCTTGTGAACCGGACAATAGTCTACCGCGTTACGGCTGCAATACTGATCTTCCTCCAGACAACGGTTCATCTTAATACTGTCTTCTGTCACGTCCATGATATCCAAAAGCGATATGTTTTGGGGATTACAGATCAGATAATAGCCTCCATTTGGCCCATACGTCGATGATACCCATCCCTTTTGTCTCAGAACTTTCACAATCACCGTCAGATAGGTCTCTGCGATTCCGAGATTCGTACACATCTCTTTTCTCGAAACACAGGATTTATTCTCTGCGAGGTAAAGCAAAACTCGTATCGCGTAATCTGTTTGTGTTTTTAACTGCATCTTTTCTCTTCCCTTCATTCTCTTATATCGTTTCTAATGGTATACTCCTACCATTACAATGAAGAAAAATACATTCGTACTCTCCCAGAACCGTCATGTATAATTCTTTCCCTATTCTTTGGGATTATAACAGATTATCAAGAGTTACAGGTCCCTGATGTAATGAAAAGCATGAATTTCGGAATGAATGTTCTTCTGGATTCAGTTTTTTTCTTTTCTATGTCTTTGTTGTCTCAGACAGAGCGCACAGATGAATGCCACGAAAGCAGCCGCCCCCATCGCAATCAACAGGAGGGCAGCCTTCGTATCATCACCGGTTTTTGGAGTCTTGATCCCCTTGCCGGCGTTTCCTTTCTCTTTTCCTCCATTGCCCTTGCCGGCAGAAGAAGCCTTGTTATGAAACAGCATCTTCTGTGTTTTGAAACCGTTCGATTTTCGTATCACGGTATTCGCATGCATTTCGTCATCAATATAGATGGTGATTCGATACATTTCCATGTCATACACATAACTCTTTTCTTTTTGGTCTGTCACCTGGACAAGCTCATACGAATATGTTCCAGGCTGTGTAAATTCGAGCGGACCTATCGTCTCACTGTCCGTACCCTTCATGGAAAAGGTATATGTATCGCCAAAGCTGCCGGCCGGCAGTACCGCATCCGGTGTCGCTGCTGTGATTCGGTAAGTAAAAGTGCCGGAAGCAGATGTACCGTCCTCTGTGGTTATATTCTGTGAAACATTCAGTGTGACCGAAACGTTTGAGGGCGCTGCGGAGACGGTCTGTGAAAAGAACGCCGTAACCGGCAGCAAAAAAGCACAGAAGCGCAGCACCCATTTCCTGATTTTTTTTGTCATGAATTTCATCCTTATTCACTCCTTACCACTGTCTGTGCTATCCTCTTTGTCGGCAAGACGGCTGTGTTTTCGATATCTGCGAAGAACAGCCGATACTAGAAGAATCAAAATCGCGATAACCAATACCCAGGCCCATACAGGGATCTGCGACAGAATTCTCTTCCAGCGGGGAACCGTTTCCTGTGTGTCAGTACTGTCCGCCCCGTCAGTCCGAAAGATATCATCGTACACCGTATCGGTAATCTTACCGACAAGAATATCGCGGCCGTTGGTGCTTTCCATCGAGCAAGTACTGAGCAGCACGATATGGTCGTCAATCGTCACGGTGGCATCCCGGGTGAAAGCCGCCTGACTCAGCAAATTGTCCAGATACTGCTGCTGTGCCTCCTGCCCTTTCATGGCCGCTGTAAAGACCGACTTATCATAGGCATCTACGTGTAAAAAAGCAAAGAAAACAATTCCATGATCTTTGCCGTCATAATAAAGGCTGCCGTACTCTCTGGCATCAAAATATTGTTTGTCTGCAAAAAGCCCGAGTTCCCCAAACATCGCCTGTTTCTCCATGTGATGTCCATAGAGAATCGAATTGAAATCGGAAAAATCTCTTTGATTGTCAGAATCAAGAAAGATACTGCCCGAGAGCGAATACTCTCCTTGTGCGTTGGTATTGACATATTTCATATTATCCAGCCCCTGCGTGATCGGATAGTCTATGTGAGTGCCATACACGCTCAGCCAGCCAAACACCTCAGGGTTGATCGCCTGAAGCTCAGCGAAGGATTTCGTATCCTCTCCCTCGACGGGCTTATATCTCTCGTAACGCGCAGCGTCCGCCGCGCCGTAGAGCTGTTTGGAATCCCACAGGGCATAACCGCTAAAAGCCACGAGCAGCAAGAGAAAAAGTAAGACGGAAAAATTTACAGCAGCGTTTGCCACACGAATTGCTTTTCTTCCTATTTTTTCCGGGGTCATGCCCATAGGATCTCCTTTCTCATGTTGTCGTATTATCATTGCCTGAGAAATTAATTCTCAGCGGAATTCTTTTTGCGGAACCGAATCACAACGTATCCTCCCAGTGCCACAGCCGCCAGAACAATCATCATGAGAAACGGCATATCGTTCGCCTGAATACCGGTCGGCGTGATGGCAGTGGTCTCATCATACGTATTGGTAAATGCCGCTGAGTTCGTGGCTGTACCGAGGGTCCGTATTTGCGTGTTAGCTGCAGTTGCTAATGTTCCGGACACAGAGCCAGAAACACCATTTGTAAGCAGTTCAATATTGGCCACATAGTGAGCAACTCCATCCTCTTCTGCTACATATTTTGAACCGACACCCATACCGGTAAATGCTACAGACTGGTTGTGTTTTAGTCTGATCTTCATAGGGTTAGTATCGTTCGGATCCACTCGGATGTATTCACCATTGGTATCCGCAGGTGTCGAATAATTCTCCGGGTTGTTGTTCGGATCCCATGGGATCACGGTTTTTGTACCGTTGGAATCCTCTTCAATCAAGTATGCATTATATCTCGTTGATGATGTTTCTGTACCTGCAGCCGTTGGTGTAATGGTGAAGGGGAAGTACTGTCCTTTGTCTCCATGTGCGGTGTCCGCCACCTTTTTGCTGACCGTCAAAGATGCATTCAACAACGGATCTGTGCCGCCTGCCATCTGGGAAAAGATGTTGGTGAACTTAAATTGGTTTGTGCCAAGACCCGGTGTAACAACGATCTTTCCCTCTGTTCCAGTGGTTCCCGGTGTCCGCACACCGATGCTCTCGATTACGAATCCGGTGTAGGTATCGTTGTTCTTCACATATGCCGTTACTTCATATTCTGTTTCGTCATCAGTCATAGTCTCTCCGGCTGCAGCATTCGTATAACCGGAAGGTCTTACTTCTTTTACCGTATAGGTGTAAGCACCTGGAGCCGGCCATGTAACGTTGTCAAAGATCTTATTTGTGGATTCTTTTCTGTAAACATCCAGATTTTCAGTAGATGCTGAATTATACTTATCTGTGCTGTTAACGGTGATGGAAGTATTCGTAACCGTAGGCATCGGACTCGTATCGTTTACAACCGTCGGTGCGGCAGCTTGCCCATTGAAATCTTTTGCTGTAAATTGAAATTGAAAGGTGAACCCGGTGCTGGGGATGGACAGTGTATTGTCCATCTGCACTTCTTTTAAGATTTTGACATTATCGCCATCCGTCGCCGGCGGTGTGGGGGGTCCCGCAAATGCGGTAACCACAGTTCCCAGACTCAGTACTGCTGCCATGGTAAGCGAAAGTAATGCTTTGAACGTATTTTTTTTCTTCATAATGATCGCTCCTTATATGTTTTATTTTTGTTGTTTTCTATATGAGCATGGTGAGAAGTTTCATCTTGCAAACCTCATTCCATGTTATATGTTTCGTCTCCGGAAGATGGAAATCACCTTCCCCCGGGTTTCTTTTGCCTCGACCGGACCATATACCCGGCTGTCTGTGGCATTCTCCCTGGCATCGCCCAAGACAAACACCTGCCCTTCTTTCAGGGTCAGGGGAAAGTCCACGTCAGTCTCGTACCGATGTGTCGGCTCATGAATGGAGGCTTCCTGCTGCCGCGCACCATTGATATAAAGACCATCCTCCCTGATGTCCACGGTATCGCCTGCTGTGCCGACCACACGCCGCACCTCGGGGCTGCCCTGATAGTCCAACATGAGCGTATCGCCAAAGACGTAATGTTTATCCAGCCGATAGTAGATGACCAGATCACCGTCTTTAACGGCCGGATCCATGGCCGGATCCCGATTCCTGTGCAGACCGTATACAAACGTAAAGAGTAGGACAACTGCCAGTATTACGACTGCGATTTTCGCCAGAAGCAGGAGAAATTCGCGGAGCAGAGAAGGCTGCTGTACGGTCATTTCTTTTTTACCTGTATTACTGTCATTCATATCTTCTTGTTCCTCCTTCGGTTTCTTAGATAGCCACCCCCTGCCATACACAGGGCGGCTCCTGCAAGAATGAAGATGGATCGTGTCGTATCTCCATCCGAGATCCCTGTGGCCGTAACACTGCCATGTGTGTTCGTAAAATCAACACGGCGGTTTGTGTCTGTCATCGTAAGCCAGCCGCTATCCGTGCCATCTTCGGTGTTTCCACCGTCTATCTTATAAGTCGTAGAATAACCGGTATTCGTAATATTCTCTTCCGCGACACGTACTTTGCTGTTTTCCAGTATGCCGTCTATCATGATCGTCTGCCCGTGGCGAAGCTTCAAGGTAGCCTGCCCCGCTTCATCCAGCGTCATTGTTTGGCTTTGCGGAGGCACTGCGCCAGATCCTGTGATGACTCCGCCCGTATACGAGAAACTTCCCGAAAGCGGTGCGCCGCTTTCATCTTGCAGCGTGACCTTGAAATCAAAAAGCTTGTTTCGGTCACCGTATTCGCCCTCCACTGTCTTTGATATGGTGACCTTCGTCACCGCCAGATCACGCCACTTGGCATACAGATTTTTCGTGCCGCTAAAGGTAATCTGTGCTCCGGGCATATAAGAGTTTCCAGTTCCATCCGGATATTCGGTCCATCGCTCGAACACCTTTCCCGGCAAAGCGCTAAAGCTGGCTTCGTCATCCCCTGTGCCAATCGCTGCCGCATTTACCACTGCCGTACCACTTGAGATATCGGTCATCTGGAAATGCTTTTGTGTACCGACACCGCCGTTGTTCGCATGATAGATTACAGCGTAGTTCGGATTATGATAGTTGATGTTGTCATTGTCTAACAGCAATCCGTCGAATGGATTGCTGAGGCGTTCCGTAAACTCCTGATAATTTCCGGGAGGAGCCTGCGAGCCAAATCTTGCCGTATTGTTCTCGACTTTGGCAGAATCCGTAATCGTAATGTTTTTATAATAGGAAGCTGCCGGTGTAATCGGGTTGGTGTAACGATAGTTCATCGTATAGATGCCGCCCCCGTCGGAAGTCGCCGTATTCTGAGATATGACGCCGCCGCTCATCGAAAGTGTACCTGCATAATTTCCCTGTACCTGAACGAACACACCTGCACCGTTCTTCGCCTGATTCTTGTATATGCTGCCGCCGCTCATCGAAAATGTGCTCCTCGCATCCACATAGACGCCGCCCCCATTGTTTCCGGAAGCTACGGCATTCTCAAAAATTTCACCGTCCTTCATGACAAAAGATGCACGATCCCAGACACAGACGCCGCCCCCAAAATTATCCACTGTATTTTTGGATATCACACCGCCTTCCATCCGAAAGGACGCCGTTCCACCCACGATGACGCCGCCGGCTCCAAAAGGTGCCTTGTTCTCGGAGATGGTTCCGCCGTTCAATACAAAAGTGCCACTTTCCTTCACATTGACACCGCCGCCGCTGTACATATTCGTCTTGTTGTTCGATATACTGCCGCCGTTCATGGTAAAGCTTCCATTCTCACGCACGGAAACGCCGCCGCCATCCCCTTTCGCAGCTACATTCTCGACGATATCTCCGCCGTTCATGGTGAAACTTCCAAAACCATTCACATTGACACCGCCGCCGTATGTTGAATTGATACACTTTGTGATCTTTGCACCGTCTTCCATCACCAAGGTTCCGCCTGCAGCCTGCACGCCTCCATTGGAACGATCTACTCCGATATCCGTAAGTCCCTTGCCCGAAAGGACAATATTTTTCAGACGCAGAGTCCCCAAAACCTGGAAGTGTATATAGCCGGTATCCTGTGTATTAATCCCCTGCCTATCCTGTGTGATCGTGCGGCGTGTATCGTCGGATGTGAGTGTAATCTCTTTGTCAGACGGAATGGTGACTGTACTTCCCATCATGGGATCATCCGCCGTCGCCTTGATCGTACAGGGTTCCGTCGTCAGGCAGGCCGTCACCGCACTCGACAACTGATCGTAAGAACCAATGATTTCCCCGCTGCCGTCTTTCGACACCACATACCGGTTTACCCCCCACTGGGCATAGAGTGTCAGGTTATCCAAAAAGCGCACGCGCTGTCCGGCCGTATAGGTGACACCGTCGCTGTCAGGACTTGTATTCCATCCGAGGAACTTCTCCTGGCCCGGCTCGACTGCACCGGCCGCATCAAAGCCCGCCTGCTGCTGGGTAAATAAGTAGTTATAGCCTGAACTGCCAATCGGTACTCCCGTCGCCTGATAGGTATCCGGCGTCCCGGTGTTGTTATTCACCTTATAGATCACCGTGTAATACGGGTTCCTGTAATTGATGTTGTCGTTGTCAAGCAGCAATCCGTCAAAGACATTCGCCGCACGTCTTGTAAATTCCAGATAGTTAGAAGGCGGAAGAAATCTCCCTCCATTTGCCGTGTTCTCACGCACCGCTGCACTGCCGGCAATCTGGATATTCGCATAGCTGTTCGATGCAGCCGGGTTTGCG
Organism: Blautia liquoris; assembly: GCF_015159595.1. NCBI lineage: Bacteria > Bacillati > Bacillota > Clostridia > Lachnospirales > Lachnospiraceae > Blautia > Blautia liquoris. Next base: position 1,891,418 of record NZ_CP063304.1, read on the forward strand.
TAGCTGGAAGCTGCACTGTAGATCCCGCCTCCGTCCGTCACGGCTGTATTCCCGGTTATTGCACCGCCACTCATGGTAAAAACTGCATTTACACCTGTGAAAACCCCTCCGCCAACATTTGCCCGATTACCGGAGATTGTGCCGTCTGTCATGTTGAGCGAAGCATTCACAAGCTGATAGATGCCGCCCCCATTGGATGCAGATTGATTCGCCGAGATGACACCGCCATTCATAGTCATAGACGCGTTCATCATCAGATAGACGCCGCCTCCATTCACCGTCGTTTCGTTACCGGAGATTTCACCGCCGTTTAGAATAAAGGTTCCTCCTCCGCTCACAAGGATAGCGCCTCCATTCGCCTGTGTAGTATAGCATCTGGTGAGTTTCGCACCGTCCTCCATCACAAGTTTTCCGCCGCTGTTCACCTGTACGCCGCCGTTGATTCGGTCCCCGTTAGCTCTTTCTTCGCGTCCGGACAAGACGATATTCCTCAGCGTCAGAGAACCACTCACCAAAAAGTGCCGGCCATATTCGGAACCAACCGTCTGTGTGAGGGTTCGTGTTGTGCCATCCGACGTCAGCGTGATCTCTTTTCCGGCCGGTATGCTGATCGCAGAACCCAGCGCACTGTCATCCATCGAGGTCACAATGGTATATGGGCCATCTGTTTGGCAAGCTGCCACGGCATCCTTCAGTTCTGTGTACATTCCCACCAGTTGATTTCCTGTATCCCGATAGACTTTATATGAGCCCGCTCGTATCACGATATCCTGTAACACCCGGATCCCTGCATTCAGATCCGAAACCTGTGTATGCGTATCCAGGGCAACCGGTTCGGAAAAAACCGTCGCGTGATCCTCGCTGAACTTTGCAAATCGATTGTCCGCCGTCATCCCTGCCAGCGGCAGGAGGTATTCGACATCGTCTTTTATGCGGGAAGATATGCCCACCACATACGTGCCGGGGTCTATACCCTCGAATATGTACTTTCCCTCACCATCTGTCTTTACCGTTTTAAAAGGAGAATGCTTGTCGTCTGCCCGATAGAGAGAGACCTCATAATCGGCAAGTGCCTGTTCCTTTTCCTGACGGATGCCGTCACCGGATAAGATCTGATTCCCCTTATCCTCCCAGGTATCCAGCCAGAGCAAACCGCTGATCCTGTTATTGTTGTCTGTTTTTACCGGCTGATCCTTTTTTTGATCCTCTTTCTTGTCTGATTCAGATTCTGTGACCGTCTTTTCGGGCTCTTTTTCTGATTCACCCGATTCTGACTGCTTTGCATCCTCCGGCGAAACAGTTACATCCACGCCTTGTTCCTCTTCTGCGTATACCGAGGATGTATAGAAAGAATTCGAAAGAACAGACGTCACCAGTACAACGATCAGTAAAGTCATACCCAGGAATCTATTCTGAAATCCATGGATCCGAACAAACGGATTCTTATGTAATTTTTTCAGCCCCGGCTGCCCAGAGTGCTTTCTATTCAACCGATCACCTCCGATTCGGCAGTTACCGCAAATTTGAGCAATCTGCTGCCAAAGTTTTTCTATCTAAACCCCTGACAGCGATTGGTGTTAATCGTTTTTTATCTGTTATTTTTTAATTTAACTATTTTAGTATATTTTAAATGAAAAAGAGTCAAAAAAACTCCTCCATGTAACGAAACAGACTTTTCATGTATCGAAATTGAAAAATTGCATCAAAATATGGGTCAAATATGAAACAAGCGTCCTTTTTGACCCTATGGATGCCCATAATTCTGGCATTCATTATACCTGAAAAAAGATCCGAAGTTTGATCTTGGGTGTGAAAAGCTGTCCGCGAGGGAGGAAGAGCCAGAGATGGTGACAAATATGCCCCTGTACCTTGCAGCGAAGACGAGAAATCTGCTCTGATACACAGATTGTTACGCAGCCCTAATCGGGCTGCTTTCTCCTGTTTGTTCGAATCCAAAGGTCCTGCTTTTTCATGCTCGCATGAAAGGCAGGACCTTTGGATTGTAGTATCAAACTATTTCTTTTATATTTCCCTCGATATCACGTGGAGTTCTTCCCTCTGCTTCCTCTTTATCAGAAAAGCTGCAAAACAAAGAGCCGTAAAAGCGGAACCTGTCATCGTCATAATCCATGATGCAAGATTCGTATCATCCCCGGTCTTTGCCGTGCCTGTTCCGGAAGTTCCTGTCTTTTTTACTGGGGGATCCACCTTAACAGACGGATCACTGGGGCGAAGCGAAAATCGGTTTTGAAAATGAATCTGTGACGTTTTTTTTCCGCTGGATTTGCGAACCACAATGTTCGTATGCAGACCGGCGTCGACATAGACGGTAACACGATACACTTGCTCATCATAGACGCAGCCTTCCTGCCTTTGGTCTGTCATCTGGGCAATTTCATAGGAATAGGTGCCGGCCTGTGAAAACTCGATGGGGCCTGCAAAAACCGTATCATTTCCACGGATGGAAAATCTATAGACACCCTCTGTACTGCCTGCCGGCATCGGCGCACCCGGCGTTATTGCGTTCATCCGGTACGTAAACGTGTCGGATACGGGCACGCCCTCTTCCACCGTAAACTCCTGTGCAGCCTCCAAAGTGACCTCTCCTGCCACAGGCGCTGCAGAGGCAGGCAGTGCCGAAAAGGCCGCGACAGGCAAAACCAAAAGGCAGAACAGCAGCGCCTGTTTTCCTATGTTTTTTATCATAACTTTCATAACTTCTCTCTCCTTACTGATCCTTCGGATGCGTGTCCTGCCTTACACTGCGGTGAAATACCGGTTCAATCAGTTTTTTGCGGAAGTCTTTTTCCGGAAACGAATCACTGTATATCCTCCCAGTGCAGCAACAGCCAGTACAATCATCGAGAGGAATGGCATATCGTTCGACTGGATCCCGGTTGGGGTGACAGCGGTATCCTCATCATACATATTGGTAAATGCCGCCGAGTTCGTATCAGCGCCAAGGGCTTGTGTCCCTGTATCATTTGCAGTGTTTACTGCTCCTTGAATAAGGGTGGAAGTCCCGCCGTTTACAACCAGATCAATGTCCGCTATATAGTGAGCAACAGCATCCTCTGTCGCCTTATACTGTGCACCGACGGCCATGTTCATAAATGCCACAGACTGTCCATGTTTCAGGTTGATCTTCAACGTACTGCCGGCCGACACTTTGATGTAATCGCCATTGCTGTCGCTGTCTGTGGCATAAGTTTCACCACTTACTTCGTTTTGACTTGCCATGGGAATTACAGTGCCATTATCAATCAGATATGCTTTGTAAATAGTTGTCCCTGCTGTCTCTGTTCCTGCAGCCGTCGTATCGATGAAGAATGGGAAATACTGTCCCAGATCACTATGATCCGTTGCTTCCACTACTTTGCTTACAGTAAGGGATGCATCTTCTGTCGGATCGGTACCGCCGCCTCCGGCTGTCTCGGAATAAACATTGACGAATTTAAACTGGTTTGTGTCAGGATCCGGCGTCACAGAGACCTTTCCGCCGTCTTCTGTGTTCTCCGTATCTACTACACCGATATTCTCGATCACATAGCCGCCGGCTCCGTCATTTTTGACATATGCCGTCACTTCATATTCTGTGGTGTCGTCCGTCATCGTCTTGCCGGTTGTGGGGTTGGAATATCCGGAAGTTCTCTCTTTTACCGTATAGGTGTACGTTCCGGGAGCATTCCATGTCACACCGTTAAAGATTTTATTTGCCGCCTGTTTCTTGTAGACACTAATTCCGCCGGTGGATGCGTTATTATCCTTATCTGCCTCTTGTAATGTGATGGAGGTATCGGTCACACCCGGCATCGCGGAGCCGTTTACAATCGGGGCTGTCGGTGTTACAGCAGTTGTGTCATTGAATTTCTTTGGTGTAACTGAAAAATTGAATGTGTAGCCGCCGGAGGGAATCGACAAGGTATCGTCCATCTCCAGTTCTTTTAGAATATAAGCTCCGTCACCGCTTATCGCTGCAGGCGGATCCGCATATGCGGTTGTCGCTGCGCCCACAGTCAGCACAGCTGTCATTGCCAGTGAAAGCAATGCTTTCAATCTCTTGTTTCTCTTCATAATTTTTTCTCTCCTTATGTACTTGGATTTTTATATATAACACGGGAACGGGTTTGCCGCTCCCGCGGTTATACCTCTGTTGGTTTTATTCAGGACTCTTTTTGGCGTTTACGTCTTGCCCTGCGGCTTATGAGATACCATGCACCTGCAAGAGACAGAACCGCCGTGGTAATCCGCAGGGTTGTCGATGTCATGCCTCCGGTAATTCCGGCGGCAACCACCTCCCCATGCGTATTCACAAATGCAGCCGTGCGGTTGGTGCCATTCATCGCAATCAGGTTCGTATCGGTACCGTTCTGTGCGGTGCCGCTGTCAATCTGATATGTCGTGCTGTAACCGGAGACAGCTGTCTCCGCAATCTGTACCTTGCCGTTCGTCGGAATCCCGGAAACTGTGACGGTCTGCCCGTGCTTGAGTTTAAAGTCCGCACTGCCTGTGGCATCAAGCGTCAGGGTTCCGTCTTCCAAAGCCTCTGCACCGGAGCCGGGAAGTGTGCCGCCGGTATAGGAAAGACTGGTGCCCGAAGCCAGCGGGGTTCCGCTTGTATCCTGTACGGTAATTGTGAAATCGAACTTTTTGTTCCGGTCACCATAGTCGCCTGCGACGGTTTTGGAGATCGTGACATCCACAAACGGCATCCACTTGGCGTATAATATTTTATTACCAGAAAGCGTAATGGCATCACCCGGTCGATATGATGCACCTGTTCCATCCGCATTTTCTGTCCAGCCGGCGAAGGACATGCCAGCCGGCGCGGTAAAGTTCGCCTCATCCGTGCCCGATCCAATATTCACCGCCTGTACGGTGGTCGTTCCACTGGAAACACCAGTGGATTGGTAATATCTTTGTGTACCATCTCCGCCGTTGTTCGCATCATATGCAATGGAATAGTAGGGATTTCGATAATTAATATTATTATTATCCAGCAGCATGCCGTCAAAAGAATTTGCCGCACGAACATCGAAATCCGAATAGTTGACGGGTGGGGCAAAGAAACCATCCAATGCTGTATTCTCGCTTACTTCCGCAGAATTAGAAATAGAGATGTTGCTATATTTACTTACATCAGCAGGGTTACCATAGCTGTAATCAGGTGTATAGACACCACCGCCATCGGATGATGCGGTATTGTCGGAAATTCTCCCTCCAAGCATGCTGAATTCAGCTCCAGTATCCACATAGACACCACCACCATAACCTGTGGAATCACCTGGACCATATCTTTTTGCCACATTTCCCGAGATTTCTCCATCATACATTGTGAAACTACAGCCAGATGCAACATAGGCTCCTCCGCCTTTTCCAAAGACTCCGCCTGCAGTATTATCAAGAATTTTGCTGTCAGATCCACGCATAATAAAGGTACTTCCATGAGATAAATAAACTCCTCCACCGAAACTTCTGTTGGCCAAGTCGTCACCTTCTCCAGCGTTATTATCCGAAATCTTTCCACCATTCATGATAAAGGTTGATCCGCTCGAATAAACACCAGCACCAAGGATATTTCCTGTATGCATCCCTCCTGCGTTTCCTGAGATTTCTCCACCATTCATAGTAAATGTGGTACTATATAAGCCAACCCCCACTCCGCCAGCATCACTTCCAGCATTATTGCAATAGAATATATTATCTGATATTTTTCCACCATTCATAGTAAAAGAAGCATGAGTCCACACACCGACCATTGATCCTAAAGCGTTATCAGTTCTATTGTTGGAAATTTCACCGCCATTCATGATAAACGTGCACGGGTTTTCTATTTGGACTACACTGCCGTTAGCTACATAACACCCTGTGATCTTAGCACCATTTTCCATTGTCACCGAAGATGATTCTCTTATTCCCCGAATACCACCATTCCTTTTTACGGTGTAATTGGCACTAGTGAGGCCAATCCCTGAAAGAATAATATCTTTAAGTGTCAAAGAGCCATAAATTTCTAAATGGAATGCTTCGAGGCCCCCAACCAACTGTTGTGTAATCGTGCGGATGGTGCTTGGATTATCAGAAGTGAGAGTAATTCGTTTATTCTCCGATACTAAGACCCGATTACCCATTGCGGGATCATCCGCTATAGCGGTTATGGTGCAATCCACATTTTCTAAGCATGCATTTGCCGCATCCTCTAAGACATCGTAGGTGCCAATGGCTGCGTCAGTGTCATCACGGTCAACCAGATACCTTTGCAGGGTATAGAAAATGATGTACCTTGTGTAATCTCCATCGCATTCTGCATTGATAGTTCCATCTAAATCGACGGAAACGGTATCAGATACAGTAACAAGCGACTGTCCGCTTATCGTCTGTGCCGGAGCATACTTTACATACTCGTTCTTAGCCGACAGAGTGATGGCATCAAAGCCTTGACTTGGTGCGCTAAGCGGGGTCGTTCCGTCTAAATCATAGGGAATCCCGTACTGTCCGGGAATGGTCTCATCCACATACAACGTATCTGCAGGGCTGACACCATTGTTGATGCCGCTCACTGTACAGGTGATTTCCTTATATAAGTTATCCACTGTAATGGAGGATACATTGGTATAGGTAAGATTGGTTGCCGGATCACGGACCGTTCCCTGGAACCAGTACGTTGCATTTTTGTCCACCTGCAGTGGAAAGGTCGCGGTAATATGATCGTTACTGCTTGCACCTATTGTGCCTTTGTTATTCGCTGATACCGTACTACTTGCATAGGCGGTATCAAACGCATTGCCGGCACTGTAATCCGTGGTATTACTGATGGGCACCCGGAACCACTGGACATTCTGAATCGTTGTACCAGTAATACTCAATTCGTTCTTTACCGTCGCTGTAAGGTCTACATGACCGGGAGTTGTGTCGGTATAATAAACCTTGCTGTCATCCGGGTTTGCCGTTGCACTGACTTTGACCTCCCGCACATGCAGGTCAACCGTAATGGGTGTACTGGCATAGTCTGTGTAATACGCACCGTTTACTTCCTCATTGAAGATCTTCAGGGTATAATCGCCTATAGGCAGGTCACTTTTACTCGGCAGGGTAAAGGTTGCTGTACCACTTGCATTGCCGCTTTGGCAATTTACCGGGCGGCCATAGAATAGGATATCCGGATTGGCATTATTCCGGCAGATCATCACGGACACGCTTCTGCCTGTACCAGTCTGCGCGCCACTATAAGAAAAGGACACATCTCCGTCCGGATGGGAGGTAATGTCGGTGAGGCTTGGATCCACGGTCATGCCCAGGCGGCCGCTTTGGGTACCGCCAACACTGTTGCCAGAATAGGTCTTACTCTTATCATCCTCCATCGTAAGCTTCACTGCCTCATTCGCACCGGGCGTTACTGCCTTGACTAAGTTTTTCGTTCCGGGTGAGGCCGACTTCATGTCAGAGGCGCCGCCGGTGGCGGCAACAGATGAGAAGAGGGCAGAGGACAGATCGAAATAAAAAGCGGGCCGCACAGAAAACGTATTAGCTACGCCGCCGCCGTTGTAGACCCCCGACCCGGCCGGCGTGCCGACCAAACCGAAATTTACACTGAGTGAATTGGGGGAGCGCAGCCAAACATACGTGGCGTCGCCACGTATGCCATTACCAACTGTACCAGAACCCATATTGTAGTATTCATAGGCAGATAAAGGCCAGAAATTCTGGTTTGTTGGATTTACATAACCATAATAAACAGTACTTGGATAAGACTGTAAATCCATGGACGAACGGGGTACAACATAGGTCCTCTCTTTTGGAGTAAGAATGCTAGTGTTCTGATAGGCATTCGACATTGCCGTCTGCAGCGTACTGTTATTATAGTTATTATTACCTGCTGCACCGGTATAGGGATTAAATATGCTCGTGCCAAAGGTATTGCCAGTGTTTCTGTCTGAAAACATTGTCACAGTACCTGCACTCGGTGACCGGAGTGAGGCAGGGGTTCCCCCGCTGCTGTCCCCGATGACCCACCATACTTTTCCGCCAAATCCAATCTTCGTCTCGTTGCGTACATACAGATTGCTCTTAGACGGCTGGATTCCCACGGATGCCGCCATGATCCCCGGAGGTGTGCGCAGGCCCGCATTGATATCTGCGACAACTGTATCTTCTTCCAGGGAAATATCTTCCGAATACACGGTGGTATAGTCCTCATTAAAATCAGCAAACTGATTGTCTTCTGTAATCCCGGCAACAGGCAGGAGATATTCGGTATTGCCTTTTATACAGGTAGAAATCCCCACCACATAGCTGCCGGGTTCGAGATGTTCAAATATGTATTTACCTTCGCTGTCCGTCTGAACGGTTTCCACAGCTGTAGTCTTATCCTCTGCTTTGTATAAACTGACTTCATAGGCTGCAAGGGGCTGTTCGCCCTCCTGCCGGATGCCGTCACCGGGAAGTACACCACTGTTTTTATCCTCCAGTACATCCAGCCAGAGCATACCGCTGATGCTGTTTGCATCTGTAGTCTCTCTTGGCTCAGCCGCTTTCGGTTCTTTTTTAGGTTTTTCCTTGGCTTTCTCTTTCAATTTCGCCTTAGAATTTCCCTCATTTTCGGCTTTGCCGTTCGCATTCTTCTTGTCTTCTTGCTTTTCTTTTTCGGGCTTCACCGTTTCCGGTTTCGATTCCGGTTCTTTTTCCGGTTTCTGTGTTTCGCCTTCCGTTCCTTTCTCCTCTTGGCTTTGTGTCGCGTCCTGTTCGGTCACAACATCGTCTTGCTGCGGTTCATCCGCAGATACCGTAAGCGTATTCGCGGGAAAGGAGCCTGTGAGGATGGCAAACACCAGAACAAGGCAGAGCAGCCGATGTAAGCCCCTCCCTGTTCCTCTTTTATGTTTTTCTTTTTCATATGGTATTTTCATCTTGAATATGTTCTCCTATCCGGTTCTTCTTTTGTTTCTGGCGAGAAGTGTTGCCAGTGTCTCTGATTTCAGCTTAATTTCCAGACTGTGCTGTACCTCACAGAACAAGGAGTGTACGGCACAGGAGGTCGTGGCACTCCTGCCGCAATATTCGCTATGTTCCAGACAGCGATTGATCTTCGTTGTCCCCTCGAATGCCTCCATGACATCATAAACTGTGATATCCTCCGGTGCACGCGCCAGAATATAGCCGCCTTTTGAACCGCTGACCGTATGGGCAAATTGATAATCTTTTAATTTTCTGCCGACCTGCAGGACGTATTTTGCGGGCATATCCAATCTCTGAGACAATTCAGTCGATGAGACAACGCGCTGCTGTTCCGCCAGTTCGACCAGTATGCGCAGAGCGTAGTCGGTCGTCATTTGAAGCTGCAAGAACATGCCTCCTTTCTGAAACGCATATTTGTTCCTGTTTATCTATCATTTTACAAAAAAATCTGTTCCATTCCCGCACAAGATGTGAACAACACGATTTTCGATGTAAACAGCAAAAAAAGAGAAGTACTGCTTTTTTATTTTGCAGTACTTCTCTTTTCCCCGATCACCAGCCAGCGCCGCCGGCGTTTTTTTCTAAAACTATTTAATTTTCCTTTGGCATATCAATATACCGACTCCACTCTTCTTTTGGAATAGCTAAAAGCTCAAGGGCCTCTTCCGGCGACATGCCAAGTTTTTGTTGGATCTCCTTAACCGAGTGTATGATCGTTACTCGGCGCCCTTTTTCAATTCCTTCTTGACGCCCTTTTTCTATTCCTTTTTCGATTCCTTTTTGCTCCACGCCTTCACTGAGATTACACATATCCGACACCTCTCTTTCCAGTTGTCCTGTCATTTCGATGTTAAAATCATGCTCCAGAATCCTTTTCTTCTCATCCGGCTTTCTCTCTGACGACAGGAGTACTTCAAGCATTCTCACGATGCCCTCATAGTATTGATCTTCCTCGCTTCCAAGGCACACGAGAACTGCCGTCATCAGATCGTAATTCTCTCTTTTCTCCGCTTCGGCAGCTCCCCAAAGATGGTTCTCCTCCATCGAATAGGTCGTAATTGAATTTCTCCTGCTTTTAGGCGGATTCGGGCAAATCCAGATGGAATATACCTTTTTAATCTCTCCGTAATGCGATCCGCTAAATTCCGTCCCATATTGGGAAGAAATCATCCGGCTGCAATAATATATTCCCCGCTTTATAATAGGATATCCCGGATAGAAGTTGTTTTGTGCCTCGATGTTGACGATCAGGCTGATTCGTTCTTCTGATACCGGTACGATCGCCAAAAAGCGAATATCATATGTAACCGTTCCTTCGTTTATGCTGGAGTCTTCTGTGGACAGGCCGCGGATCTGTTCCGCACCGTGGCTGACTTCATCCGGGTGCACAGCGGTTTTTGAAATGACGGGATCGTCTTCTATGTACCTGTTGGCAATTTCCTTTATCGTGTAATTCTCATATTCCTGTATGCATTCTTTCAGAATACAGGCAAGAATCATTTTGTTTGCAAGCAGACACTTGCAGGAAGCATCATAGGCTGCCCTTTGTCCCGCAGCATCGAGTTTTTTATAGAAAGTGTTCATCTGATTCCTCCTTATAAGTTCTCAATGCTTTCCTCCCTTGCCGGCTAATTCTATTGTATCAGATCGCTCCAAATCCTGCCACTATTTTCTCCTCTTCTTTGTCAGAAATTTATCCCTCCTCACCGCACGATAAAAAAGAAGTACTGTTTTTTTATTTTTGCAGTACTTCTCTTTTCCCCGATCACCAGCCAGCGCCGCCGGCGTTTTTTTCTAAAACTATTTAATTTTCCTTTGGTATATCAATATACCGACTCCACTCTTCTTTTGGAATAGCTAAAAGCTCAAGGGCCTCTTCCGGCGACATGCCAAATATCACAGCTCACAAGCAGCGCGGAATTAGAACTCTGGTCTTGAATGTGTTTTGTGCCACATCAAAATGAGTCATCAGAATTCCGCCCTTGCTTTCCACAATCTCCTGCACGATGGTAAGACCCAGACCGTGGTTTTCCCTTTGAATTTTACGGCTTTTGAGACGGCCGTGCTCGACTAGAACGGTTCCGTCAAAAGCATTCGTCACGTCAATCACCGCCCATCCATTGATATTTCGGCTCATCACTTTGATAAAACGCTGATCTTCCGGCACTTTTTTGCAGGCTTCTACAGCATTGTTCGTCACATTTGTCAGAATACGCAGTTCTTCCAGTGTCGTAAGTTTTGTAAAGCGGGGTACCGCCACTTCACAACAAAGGCGGATTTTGTGTTTTGTACAGTTAAACTCCAGATCCTGTAAGACTGCATTAAGGGTCGTATTGTCCGAATATTCCTTCTGCACAGCCCGAAACTCCTGCAGGCTTTCATCTGTATCATGAATCAGAGACAACGCCTCCTCCTTTTGTTCCCCTTCAATCATCACTTTCAGTGTTCGCATAACTGAGAGATAATCGTGCTTTAATTTGCGAAAGTTCTCTGTGCTTTTATGATAAGAGTTATAGTAGCGAAGCTGAACCGAGAGCTGTTCTTCCATAAACTGATTGCTGAGCTGATACCGCAAAAGCCGTGCCTCTTTTATGGAATGATAAATTGAAAATATGAGCATGAACAGGATGAATCCGCAGCCTGCCAGTGTAATCCCGGCAAACCACCTTGCGTCAGGATGATAGTGCCGCCCCTGATTTAAGAGAAGTAAACTCGGAATGGCAGCCAGTTCATATGCGATAACATTCTTCACGGAACTGGGTTCTCTTAAGAATATAAGAAGTTCCTGATCCGGAAGAATTGTTTCGTGCAGGATATAAAAGAATGCCAGGGCAATCACCAGCGACAGGACAGTCAGACTGTAATAGGACTGAGAATCAACCGCAAATTGCGGTCTCGTATCCTGTACAACCCATGCTGCGATGGATGTGACGATTCCCCGAAAGCAATACAAACTCAGTGTGCAGACGCCTGCCCCGTAGAAGGCCTGGGTAAATGACATATCCGTGGATAGATATACGCCTGCGGCCATGGCCAGGAGCAAAGCAGGAAGATGCAGCCAGGAAAGAGCCGTCAAATCAGCTGCGAAATAAGCTCCGATAAGAAGAAGTAACGCTGCCCCTATCCTCCAGTGATCCCTCTGGCCAAAAGGCAGCAGCTCGCGATAGTAGAGCAAAAAGGTGAAACAATATATGATGATGGAAACTCCTGCAGCGATGCTCATAACTTTATCCCTCCTTTTGGAAGGTAGATATGATTCTGAGTGATGTAATGGCAAAAACGCCCCTTTACCCTATCTATGTATTTTCTTCCAATCGGAAGTTCCGTCGTATCCTGCAAAACTACCTTCTGTGAACAGAATCTGGCGATATATGGAAGATGAACAAGGTAGGACCTGTGAATGCGCAAAAATTCTTCGGAGGACAAGTCCTCTTCCAGATCGGACATCTTTCCATAAAAGCAGACAGGCTCTGAATTATAAGTGTGATGCAATAGAATTTTTCGGTTTATCACCTCAAAATAAGTGATGCACCTAAAAGGGATACTCGTAACTGAACTATTGAATTCGCAGACAAAATAGGTATCCTTTTGTGATTCCACCTGATTTACCGCCCGCAAAAAAGTCTGCTCGAACTCTTCCTCTGTTATTTTTCCTTTTATCAGATACTGAACAGCCTCTACATCAAAAGCCTGTCCCATATAGTCCGGCGTACTTGTCAGAAACACAATCTGAGCATGAGAACCCTGATCCCGGAATGCCTGTGCCGCATCCATGCCGCTGGTCTTTTCCATAATGATATCCAGATAGAGAATATCTGCATGGTGACCGCATTCATACAAATCAAAGAGAAGCGATTCTGCACTTTCATAGCATGATAATTCAATTTCAATCTTGTTCTTGTCTGCACATTGTCTGATCTGATCTGCACAGTTTTTTAAATCCCGGCGATTATCGTCACATACGGTAATCTGAAGCATACGATAGATACCTCCCCTATTCGTGAACTTAATCCAGCAGTGAAGATAAAATCTCCACTTTTTCCATTTTCCAAGATTTGAACGGATTGCTCCGCATCCTTATTATCTTATAATATATTTGTCGAATTTTGTAAGGATGTTGCAGAAAGCGTAAATTTTGTTGTAGAAAGCAGAAAAATCACCTTTCTTTTCACTCTTCCTGTTTTATTACGATTATAAAGTACACTTTTGTGACCGTCAAGAATAATGGTAAAAAATCCCTTTAAAATCCATATGATTGTGATAAAATGATACCAGGGTCAAAAGGTCATGCGTTTCATGCTCGCATGAAAAAGCATGAATAGATACAGATGGTCAATAGAATGAATACAATTGGGAGATTTCGTTATGACTGCAGGAGAAAAGATCAGATATTATAGAGAGATGTATGGACTATCGCAGGAAAAACTCGGTCAGCTTGCCGATATCAATTCTGCGACGATAAAAAAATACGAGTACGGAATCCGAAACCCGAAGATTGAGCAGCTGAAAAAAATTGCAGATGCTTTTGGTATCAGTATCTGTCTTTTTCTTGATTTTGATATCGAGACAGTCTCCGATATTATGTCCCTACTCTTTAAACTGGAGGATGAGACAGATATGTGTTTTGAAGCAATACAAGATGATGCCGGAAACTTTATCCCCGAAAGTGTAAAACTCTCTTTTCAAAACCAGGATATCAACGAAAGACTCTGCACCTATCTAAAAGAGAAACATTCACTGGAAGAAAAGTGCCAAAAGGCCAGAACCCCCTTGGATGATGAACTTACAAAACTAAAAATGCATCTGTCGGATGATTCTATGGTAACGAAAAAAAAGAAGCACTGCTAGTTACAGTACCTCTTTTTTCTATCTATGGTTACCTGACATCACAAGTCATACTTTGAACTTATGTCCATAAGAGCGTGTGCCATGCGAATTTCTTTCCTGACTTTCAGCACTGAAGAGGGTGCCACGGACAGTTCATCTGCACCCATCCGCACAAATTCCTCCGTAAGTGTCACATCGGCCGCAAGTTCCCCACAGATTCCCGCCCAGATACCTGCTTTATGGGCATTGTCCATGACCATACGGATCATACGCAGAACTGCCTCGTGGTGCGGATTGTAGAACTCATCGAGAATTTCGCTTCGCCGGTCAATCGCCAGTGTGTATTGTGTCAGATCGTTGGTGCCGATGCTGAAGAACTCTACGAGAGGGGCAAGCCGATCGCTGATCAGCGCAGCCGCCGGCGTCTCTATCATAATTCCCTGCTCTGGTACCTGATATGCGGCATGCTCACGATCCAGTTCTTCTTTTACCTCATTTACGATCTTCTGAATTCTCCTGATCTCGTCGGCCGAAGTAATCATCGGATACATGACGGCCAGACACCCATGTACGGCGGCCCGCAATAGAGCTCGCAGCTGTGTTTTGAAGATATCCGGCTGTCGAAGACAGATCCGGATCGCGCGGTATCCGAGTGCGGGATTCTCTTCTTCGGGCAAGTTAAAGTAATCCGCCTGCTTGTCCGCTCCGATATCCAGCGTGCGGATCACAACTTTTTTTCCGTTCATTCTCTCTAGAACTTCTCTGTACGCCTGATACTGCTCTTCTTCCGTCGGGAAGTCCTCTCTGCCAAGATAGAGAAACTCGCTTCGGAACAGACCAATCCCGTCGGCGTCATTGTCCAGTGCAAAATCCACATCCGAAACACTTCCGATATTGGCATAGACATGCACCTTTTTCCCGTCTGCAGTGATAGATTCTTTGCCTTTTTGTTCCTGCAGGAGCTGTAACTTCTCTCTCTCCTGCTCAATTTTTTTGGCTGCCCGGCGACTTGTCTCTTCATCGGGATTTAAGATGAGTTCCCCTTTTTCTCCGTCCACGACCGCCATAGTCCCATTCTGCAAATTGGACAGCTCCACTGGAACCTGTATCAGAGCAGGGATATTCATCGTGCGTGCAAGAATTGCCGTGTGGGAGTTCATAGAACCATGTACCGTCACAAAAGCCAGAACTTTCGACTGATCCATCTGTATCGTCTCGCTCGGACTTAAATCATCGGCTATGATGATCGACGGCTCTTTGATCTCATAATCGTTCTCTCCGTGACCGGTAAGGTTTCTTGTCAGCCGGTCCGAGATATCCCGGATGTCTGCCGCCCTCGCCCGCATATACTCATCATCCATCTCGTCAAATATCTTGTAAAACCGGTCGCAGACAATGTTGACGGCATACTCGGCATTCAGGTTTTCTTTTCGGATCATATCTTCGATGGACTCTCTGTAATCGTCATCCTCTAACATCATCTGATGTACTTCGAAGATCGCTGCCTCGTTCTCTCCCGCCTCTTTGGCTGCCTTCTCGTACAGCTGCCGAAGTTCCTTTTGCGACTGATCGACAGCTTTTTGAAGGCGCACAAGTTCCTTTTTGGGATCTTCGATCTTCCGTCTTCTTATCATCTGTTCTGTTTTCTGTAATACCAGTATCTTTCCGAGGGCAATTCCCTCATACACAGATTTGCCCGATATCTTCGTCATTTTTTCGACCCCTTCCATAAACAGTTTCCTAATCTACAGGTTTTCCTGAAAGAAGATCTTCATCGCCTCACAGGCGGACTCTTCGTCCTCACCCTCGACGCAGACCGTAACTTGATCATTACACTTGATACCAAGTCCCATCAGTTTTAACAGCTGTGTCGCCGATGCCTCTTTCTCTCCCTTTTGGATCTTTATCTCGCTTTGATACTTTTTGGCCTCTTTCGCAAGGATTCCTGCAGGTCTTGCATGAATTCCCAATTCATCTGTAATCACATATTGAAACGACTGCATCTTTCGTTACCGCCTTTCTTCTTAAAGTTTTTCTCCATTTGATTCAATTACTTTTTTATACCAGTAAAAACTGTCTTTTCGAATTCGCTCTTTACTTCCCTTGCCTTCATCGTCCTGATCCACGTAGATAAACCCATAACGTTTGCTCATCTGCGAGGTTCCGCAGCTGATCAGATCGATGCATCCCCAGGTCGTGTATCCCATCAGGTCAACGCCGTCTTTGATTGCCTCTTTCATCTGAATCACGTGTTCGCGGATATAATCAATGCGGTATTCGTCATGAACAAAACCGTCCTCACTGATCACATCATGTGCTCCCAGACCATTCTCGCAGACGAACAGTGGAATTCCATAGCGGTCATACAGTTTCATCAGAGAGATTCGAAGACCCATCGGGTCGATCGGCCAGTCCCACTGCGACTTGGGCAGGTACTCGTTCTTTATGGGGCTGTCGAAAGTTCCGGCAAGCTTCATGGCATCTTCTCTTGCCTCGGTTACGTGAGACATATAGTAGCTGATCGCCACATAATCAACGGTTCCCTCTTTTAAGATGGTATCGTCTTGCGGCTCTGTCTTGAGGACAATGCCATTCTCATCAAAATAGCGATTGATATAAGACGGATATTCACCCCGCACCTGCACATCCGGATAGAACATATTCAGCTGATTGGATTTTAATGCCTGCAGCTGATCTTCCGGTTTCGCCGTTCTCGCATAGGATTCAATCTGGTTGATCATACAGCCAATCTTTGCATCCGGGCAGATCTCTTTTGCCGCTTTTACTGCCAGGGCACTTGCCAGAAACTGATGATGAGAAGCCTGATATGCCGCCTGTAATTTATCGTCTGCCAGATCTTCCAGTACCCCGGCACCCGTATAAAGGCTGTTCAAGTTCATGTTCATCTCGTTAAAGGTGATCCAGTATTTTACCTTGTCTTTGTATCGCTCTAAGATCACTCTTGCATATTTTTCAAACAGAGGCACCAGTTCACGGCTGACCCAGCCATTGTATTTTTCCGTAAGTGTAATCGGCATCTCATAGTGAGACATCGTCACAAGCGGTTCCATCCCATACTTTGCACACTCTTCAAAAACTTTATCGTAAAAAGCAAGTCCTGCTTCATTTGGCTGCTCTTCCAGGCCCGTGGGGAAGATTCTTACCCAGGAGATCGACAGACGGAATACCTTAAAGCCCATCTCGGCAAATAAAGCGATATCCTCTTTGTATCTATGATAAAAATCAATGCCCCATCTTTTCGGGAAGAGATACTGCTTCGGGTTTGCCTTATATTCTTCCAGCTCCCGAGACGTCACATTGAATGTAAAATTGTTGACTTTTCCGGAAGCATAAGGGTCTTTGTAAGCCGCATAGTCTGATGTAGACATTCCTTTTCCGTCAATATCATAGGCACCTTCAATCTGGTTCGCCGCTGTTGCACCGCCCCACAGGAAATTTGCGGGAAAGCCTTTTTTTGCTGTTAAGTTCATATTGATCCTCCTTGTATCATAGGGGGGTCAAATTACTTTTGACCCCAACATCATTAGTTTACAATTTTTATAATTTTATCCTCGCAGGCTTTTACTTTTCTGCCGCCATCGGATATCACCTCTTTATATTCATCACTGTTGGTTACAATGACTGCCGTATCAACCGAAAATCCTTTTTTAGCAATGAGTGCCGCGTCAAACTTCAGCAGTTTTTGCCCTCTCGAAACGCGCTGACCGTCTGTTACAAATGTTTCAAATCCCTCTCCCTGCATGGATACGGTATTGATTCCCACATGAATCAGCAAATCCACACCGGCGTCGGAGGTGAGCCCAAGTGCATGTCCAGTGTCTGCAACCATGGAGATGGTTCCGTTAAAGGGCGCCCTGATTACATCCTCATCGGGAAGTATACCGACGCCTTTGCCTAAGACTTCCCCTGCGAAGACATCGTCTTTCATCTCGCCAAGTGGAATGGTCTTTCCGGATACCGGTGCCAGAACCGCTGCCTCTTCCCCGAAAACCGGAGTTGTATCGGCATGAGAAGCGACAACTTCCGGCTCTATTGTATTGCCTTCTTTTTCATCGCCGGCAGATTCAAAGGAGAACAGCATCGTAAGCACAAAAGCCACGACCATACTCACAACCACCCCGATGCAGGCGAACAAAAAGTTTGATGTATAGCTGCTGCTGATAAAGGATGGCAGAGCGGTAATACCCGGTATCGTAAAAGTAAAGATCTTCACAGTGAAAAATCCGTAGATGGCGCCCCCGATACCGGAGCCAATCATAGCCGCATAAAGGGGCTTTTTCAGTTTTAAAGTTACTCCGTACATCGCCGGTTCGGTAATTCCAAACAATGCGGAAAGCGAAGAAGAAAATGCCAGCGATCTTAAGTCTTTATCTTTTGTTTTAATTGCCACTGCCAGGGTAGCCGCACACTGTGCCATATTGTTGACCAGGCTCATCGGAAGGAGCATAATATCATATCCCAGTCGTCCGATGGAATCGAATGCAACCGGAAACAGTGCATAATGCATGCCGGCCATCACGATAAATGGCATAAATCCGCCCATCAGCAGTCCTGCAGCCGGGCCGGCAACATCGAACAGCCATTTAAAGAATTCTGCCAGATATTCGCCGAGATAATTGCCAATCGGGGCTACAATAAATAATACAATCGGCGCCACAACCAGCAGTGAAAGGAGCGGTGTAAAAATCAGCCGCAGCATCTTCGGCATATGTTTGTCGATGAATCGATAGACAACACTGAGCAGCAATACTCCCAGAATAATCGGCAGTACCGAACCGCTATAGTCCAAAACCGGTATCTTCAAGAAGAAAAACCGTATGGATTCTTCCGTTCCGACCAGAGCTGCAAATGACGGATACATCAAGATGCCGGCAAGACTGACGGCAACGAATTCATTCGTCTTAAACTTTCTGGCTGCAGAAAATGCAAGCAGAAACGGCAGAAAATAAAAGGTTGCATCGGATATCATGTTCAGCACCAGATATTCGCTCGACTGGTCACTGATGACACCGATAAACAAAAGCAGGGACAAAATACCTTTTAACAATCCGGCGCTGGTAATGGCCGCAAGCATCGGATTGAAAATTCCTGAAATCGTATCAAATACAACATTCAGTGGATTTTGCTTTTCTTCCTTTTTCGCTGCTGCCTGCGTACCTGTATCGCCGACCATCTCTTTTAGTTCCTCATATATACTGCCTGCACTGTTTCCGACGATAACCTGAAGCTGATTCCCCTGAAACTGTGCGTTTAATACTCCATTGATCTGTTTTAATTCACTTAAATCTGCTTTGGATTTATCCACAAGATTAAACCGAAGTCTGGTAAAACAATGCCACGCCTGCGTGATATTGGATTTTCCGCCAACTTTTTTTATGACTTCCTCCGCCACTTTCTTATTATCCATATGCTCTTCCTCTCATACCTTTATAGAATTCAATCAACTGCGTTTGTTTTTCTCTCTTGATAACCGGACAAAAACTGTGAAATACTCAATACTAAGGAGAGCATCTCTTCACCGGAAATCTCATAAGAATACTGATCAGCTAAGAACTTTTTAATCTTTTTTGCACAAGGATTGATCTTGCTGTAGTATTCCTCGATTACCTGATATAATTCTTCATGCATATCTTCATGTTTTGCAGACTGCAGAATCTGTGAAGCAAGAATCCGAATCTGATTAATCAGCGGATAATCTTCCTCCGACTCAAGATTCTGCTCAATGTGAAAGTAATACTTGATAATACTACTGATCTCCCGGATGATTTTTGTCACCTGATGAACCAGTTCCATGTTCTCATCCGTATTGATCCTGGCATTGACAAAATGTAAAGCAATATAGGCCGCTTCATCATCGGAAAATCGAATCTTACACTCTTCCTCAATGATATCCAAAGCCTGCTGGGCGACCAGATACTCTTCCGGATACAACTGCCGGATGTCCCAAAGCAGTGCATTATCGAGCTCGATATTTTGTTCGTAGCGGCGAATTGCACCGGATATATGATCCGTCAGTGTAATATAAATGTTATCGTTGAGTTTCCACCCTGTAACGGAATATACCATCTGGATAATCTTCTCGCTCAGAATAATATGTTCCGACGGCAAAACCGTAACAAGCTGCTGGAATTTGCTGTTGATCTCTTTTTGGCGCAGTGAAAAGGTTTTTTTAATGCTGTCATAGGGAATGAGATCTCCCGGCTTTTTGCGAAAACCTATGCCCTTGCCCATGACTACGGTTTCATTTCCCTCATTGTCCAGAATCGTCAGAACATTGTTGTTAATCACTTTCACAATTCTTGTATCCATTGTTTGCTTACCTCCTTTTCTTTTTTATTCTTCCCTGCAGCAGCTATTTTCATAAATCTGTCAGGTACCCGGAAGTTTCATCTTCTGCTTCGTCGTCCCGAAAAAAGAAAGAAAAAAGGCAGGCAAAACCCTTATCGGTTTTGCCTGCCACGCAGTAACAATCCTTGTTCTAAAAAAACTATATCAGACAACTTCCCAAAATGCAATACGGATTTTCTCATAAAATTTCACCCTGCTTTTTGTGCTATTTGTACACTTGCCCTGTGACTGCTCAGATTTACGGATTGTCTTTGCTCATACGATGTACTTGTTTATACGAGATATAATTCTCTTAATCTCTGCTCTTCTTCCCTGCTCACACCGATCCCCCGATAGATGTACTCAGCAAAAGAACCATAGATTTCTTCGGCCGCCTGGTATGCCGCTTCCAGATAGGAACAGTCCACAGACATTGCTTTTAACACAGAATGTGCCCGCGGACTGTCGGCCTTTATTCCATACTTATGTGTAAATTCCTCTATCATTTTCCGGTTTGCCTCATATCTCATCTCGTTTGTGCGCATGTAATCCCGAAAGATTTCTTGTTTTGAGATGCCAAGAAGAGTCAAAATGATGGCAACAGAAATTCCGGTTCTGTCTTTTCCCGCAAAACAATGTACTAGTACAGCACCTTCTTCCTGATTCAGATAGATCTCCACCATCTTACGTAGTTTCTTACTCACCTCAGGTGTGGAAATCAGAGAAGCATAGAATTCTTGCATAAATGTGTCTACATATTCCGGATCTTCCATAGCCTCCAAAGTTCTCTGGTCAGAAGTAGGAGCATCTTTTAACTGCCCGGTCAAATCCAGGTTGTGGTAGGCAACCCCATCCAGGATAACATCCGGACTCCGACTGATCTCCTCTCCCTCACGAAGATCAATGATGGCTGCAAGTTCATACTCCTCAACCAGTCTGCGCTGTTCCTCTTTGGAAAGTCCGGATAGTTCTCCCGAACGAAGAATTCTTCTGCTGCGGATTCTCTTTCCTTCTTCGTTGATCAGTCCGCCCAGGTCTCTGAGATTATCAGGTTTTTGTGTCTTCATATTCAGTAACCTCCATGTTTTGTTTTATCAGTATTGGTGTCGCAGCCTACAAAAATAGCCACTGCAGGTTAAAAAGTGACGGGAACATCAGTAAAACACCGAATGTTCCTATAATCATAGTGCCGCAGATAAAAAAACGCAATGCCGTAAATGGAATACAGCTCTTGATTACGGCTGCCATGGTTATTAATATCAAAAGCAGATACATCACCGTCTGTTTTTGTGCCACTGAAAGTGGCGCCAGGAGGGTGACCAGAACAATCATTCCTGTCACCGCCATTGCAAACGGAAGTGCTTTTTTCACAGCATTTTTAAGAAAGCTTCCCCGCGCCTTTCGGGTGTCCGACTCAAAAACAGTAAGAAAAGACGGATATGCTTCGATCGCGGCATCAATCAAAGTAATCTGAAGCGGGATAAACGGGAAAGGCTGATTCATAAGCAGGCAAAACAGCGATACAAGAACGGAATAGATCGTCTTGATAAAAAAGACCCCCGCT
This sequence comes from Blautia liquoris, assembly GCF_015159595.1. Classification (NCBI taxonomy): domain Bacteria; kingdom Bacillati; phylum Bacillota; class Clostridia; order Lachnospirales; family Lachnospiraceae; genus Blautia; species Blautia liquoris. The sequence goes on from NZ_CP063304.1 coordinate 1,913,112, forward strand.
GTTCTGGTGACATTGTTGATCACTTTTCTCCCTTCTAAAAGGACTTGCGGAAGGTGTGTAAAATCCGACTCCAAAAGTACAATCTGGGAAATCTGGCGGCTTGCATCGCTTCCTTGTGCCACGGCAATCGAACAATCCGCCTCTCGAAGTGCCAGCAAATCATTTACGCCGTCTCCTGTCATCGCAACGTGATGTCCCTGCCTCTTTAATGCCCGCACCAGTTCCTGCTTTTGTTTGGGAGTGACCCTTGCAAACACTGCATAGTTCTGACAGATATCATCATATGGAATCTCTCCCTTCAGTTCGGACATATCCAACACATCCTCCCAACGTGTCAGCCCGGCTTCCTTTGCAATCATGGAGACGGTCTTTTTATGATCCCCGGAAATGATCTTGACATCCACGTCTTCTTTTCGAAAATAGTCCAGCACTTCCTTTGTGTTTTTACGGATCGTATCCGACATAGAGATCACCGCCAGAGGGAGAATCTGCCCCGGCTCCGGCAGAGCCGTTGTATCTGTCCACATCTTTTTTGTATAGCCGAACGCGACTAGGCGAAAACCTTGCTCCATCTCCTGCTTTGCTTTCGATGGAAGTTCCTGTAAGATTTTTTCCGGTGCCCCTGCAAAGATCGTTCCGATGTTTTCGAAACTGACAGATCCCCACTTCCTACCCGAAGAAAAGGGGATCTTGCGAACGGGTTTGAAGCTTACAGCAGGTGGATATTCGTTTCTCAGAGCCTGTATCGTTGCGTTGTTATCATCGCTTGCCGCCAGGTAGGCCCGTATCATGTTCTCTGCCTCTTCGTCTTTCATGCGTATTTCACCTGCATTTTCCAGAGGAATCCGGGTATGCACCTCCATATTTCCATCTGTGATGGTTCCGGTTTTATCGAGGCAGAGGACATCCACATGGGCCAATGTCTCCAGCGAATAGATATTCTGCACCAGAATTTTCATCTTCGCCAGACGGATGACGCCGACTGCTAAAGAGACGGAAATCAAGAGGACCAACCCTTTTGGCAGCATTCCGAGCAGGGCCGCTGACGAAGAAACAACAGACTCCGAAAAGGACGCCTTCCGAAAATACAGCGATTCCATGAACATGAAAACTCCTAAGGGGACAATCAAAAAACTGGTAAGCCTTGTAACTTTCTTCATCGAGCCCAAAAGTTCCGACTCAATTTGCTTTTCTTTTTTCGCTTCCTCTGCCAGCCGGTCTGCATAATTAGATGCTCCGACATGTGTCACTTTCGCATAGCATTTTCCGGCAATCACCGAACTTCCGGAGAAAAGCTCATCGCCTCTTTCTTTGACGATGGCGTCACTCTCTCCGGTGAGAAGAGATTCATTGATCTCGGCCAGTCCCGATACAACAACACTGTCATTGCAGATCTGCCTGCCGCTCTCCAACACCATAATATCATCTCTTACAATTTCATCGGTTTCTATCAAGACCTCTTTCCCGTCTCGAACCACTGTCATGTGCGGGTGGTTGAGTATAGACAGGTCATCCACCAGCTTTTTGGCCTTCCATTCCTGCGCAATTCCGATGACGATATTTAGCAGGACAATTGCGATAAACACCATATTCGTATAGGCGCCCGCCAGGAAGAGTAACACCGCAATGATAAAATTGAGCAAATTAAAGAGTGTAAAGATATTGTCCTTTAGAATCTGCCCTTTCGTCTTTGTCATTGGTTTTTGTGCAGCGTTTCCTTCACCGCGCTGCCGACGCTTTTGTACCTCTAAAGACGTCAGCCCTGATATTGGCTCCTCCATATCATTCCTCCGTTAAGTAATCATTCTCTTGTCTTTTTTTTATTTCGAATCCGTTTGATCAGTTTCGTAATCTCCACAAGGAACAAAGGCAAAAGCGACAGTAACGCTGTCATCCCCCACTGTGCACCTGTGAGAACTACAAGGCTAAAAAAGCGGCGCAGAGCAGGAATCAGCAGAATGCATGTCAGAACTGCCCCGGATACCACTATGGTCCCGTACAGTGCCTTATTGTGCCCATTGCCCCTTGCAAAAACCGAGTCTGTATTCGAACGCTGATTGAGTGCATGAAGCAGCTGTGAAATTGCCAGAACCAGAAACGCCATTGTCATACCCGCAGCATGGTTGTCACTCGTCAGACCGTATCGATAGGCCAAGACGGTAGCAGCCGTAATATAGATGCCGTGCAGCATGACACGAATCACCAATCCGCGCTCAAACAACGTTCCTGATTTTACAGGTTTGTGTTTCATAATATTTTTGCTGGCCGGATCCACACCCAGAGCAATCGCGGGGAGCGAGTCTGTGATCAGATTAATCAGCAAGATGTGCACGGCTAGAAGCGGTGCATCCCAGTTTATCAGCGTAGCAAGAAACAGCGTAAGTATTTCTGCAACGTTGCCGGCCAGAAGGAATTGAATTACTTTTTGTATGTTTCGATAGATACGACGTCCTTCACGGATCGCATACTCGATTGTGGTAAAATCATCATCCAGAAGAATCATATCTGAGGCATCTTTTGCGACATCTGTACCACTTTTTCCCATGGCAATTCCGATATCTGCAGCTTTCAGTGCAGGTGCATCGTTTACACCGTCTCCCGTCATCGCCGCCACCTCACCGGTACGCCGAAGCGATTCAATAATGCGAAGTTTATCCGCCGGCGTGACACGGGCAAAGACAGTGGTACGTTTTATCGCCTGATCGAGAGCTTCCTCGGACATTTGATGAAGTTCATCACCTGCCACCACAAGATTTCCCTCACAAAAGATACCAAGCTGCTGCGCAATGGCTACGGCGGTCTCTTTATGGTCACCTGTAATCATGATCGTACGAATTCCCGCATCGCGGCAAGTCTCGACAGCTGGAATTACTTCTTCGCGTGGAGGATCAATCATCCCCGTCGCTCCGAGAAAGGTGAGGTCATGTTCCAGATTTTCGTCATCCTCCTCAGGGATTCGTGACAGCGTCCGCTTTGCAAACCCTAACACACGCAGTGCATCCGTTGACATATGATAACACAGATCCCTGATTTGTGTCTGGTCTTCTTCGGTAATCGGACGTTCTCCCCTTGAAGTGAGGATATAGGTACAAAGAGGAAGGATCTCATCAACAGCACCCTTCGTATAGGCGGTATATTCCTCTTCCATCTTGTGCACCGTGGTCATTCGTTTGCGTTCCGAGTCGAAGGGCTGTTCAAACACCCTGGGGTATTTGTCTTCTAGTTCCTCATGATCTTTTCCGAATGCATCGGTCAGAAAGAGCAGCGCACCCTCCGTGGGATCGCCGAGAATCTCTCCCGGACGATCCGGGTCAAAGCTTGCATTATTGCAAAGCGCCGCCGCATAGACCAGTTCCCGATATACGGCATGTTTTTTCGCGGCATCCGCTACTTTCGTCGTCTCTTTCGTCTCAAAGTCACCGTTCATCGCTATGTCTGTTACCGTCATACGATTTTTTGTCAGTGTGCCGGTCTTGTCACAGCAGATGACAGATGCACCTCCAAGCGTTTCCACTGCAGGCAGCTTGCGCACCAGTGCATTTTCCTCTGCCATACGCTGTACACCGAGTGCCATAACAATCGTTGCCGTCGCAGGAAGACCCTCCGGAATCACGGAAATCGCCAGTGAAATGGCTGTCATAAGCAGCGGAACCCAGGGTCTGCCATACAAGGATCCTATCACAAAGATCACAATGCAGACAAACAGGCCAAAGATACTTAAGGTTTTGCCGACAGCGTTCAGTTTCTGCTTTAAGGGGGTGTCATATTCATCCTGCTGATCCAACATGCCGGCGATTTTTCCGACCTGCGTACGCATTCCGGTTTCCACGACAACACCTGTTCCGTTGCCATACATGACGATGGATGAGCTATAGGCCATATTCCTTCGATCACCCAGCGGTGTATCTTCGGCATATGAGGTGTCATCCTCCTTTTCAAGCGGAACGGATTCTCCCGTAAGAGCTGCCTCTTGAATCTTTAAGTTATTCGTACTGAGCAAGCGGATATCTGCCGGCACAATACTGCCGTCTTCCAGATAGACAATGTCTCCCGCCACGAGCTCCCGGGCAGGGATCAGGCTCTCTTCTCCTTCGCGCAGTACCCTCGCAGTCGGCGCTCCTATACTTTTTAGCGCCTCAAGTGCGTTTGCCGCCTTCTTTTCCTGAATGATGCTCACCGCAGCATCCAGCGCTACAATGACCAGAATTACAATCGCTTCTGTCCATTCATTCAGCAACATGGAAAGCAGTGCGGCAGCAATCAGGATAATCACCATCACATCCGTGAGCTGTTCTTTTAGCATCTCAAGAATACTCTTTTGCTTTTTCTGGCACAATACATTGCAGCCATCTTTTTGCAGTCTCTTTTCTGCCTCGGCATCACTTAATCCTTCTTCCGATGTCTGAAGTTTCTTCAGTACATCCTCCGCAGATTTGGCATGCCAAGGCTTGTGTAAGTCGTCATCCATCAATATAAACTCCTTTTAAAATTTATTATAAGTCAGAAGAGCATAAAAAGGCATACTTTACATCGAAACGCAAAGTACACCCTCATCTTAATCTGAAACTTATTCTGTATTTATACATGGTCTTATCTGGTACATCCTTTTTTGTATCTGATTTTCCACAGCTTTTGAGGTTGTCCTCCAAGCGGCAGATATCTGTTGTCAATTTTGTCTCATCTTATTTGGTTCTCTCATGTTGTCCGACAGAAGAAGGTTCCACATTGGGGTGCGGAAACCTTCGTATGTTCATTCCCTTACATGCTGACAATAACTGAAGAAAGGGAAAAAATTAATCATGATAAGGGAATGAACCGGGACAGCAGGGGTTGAACCTGCAGCACAATCATACACATGCTTAAAAGGCAAAACATACAGAACTGGAGAAATATAAAAACAATTTGCAAATCTAATATTCTTATAAGCCTGGTACAACTATGCCTGAATCACTCTGCCATTGAGCTATGTCCCGAAATAATAATAATGCAAAAATGAGTATAGCAGAATTCAAGGGATGATTGACTATATATGTACTGAACAACATATTTCATGTACCGAAAAACAAAAAGTGCAAGAAAGTATATCACATGCTTTCCTGCACTTTTTATCTGATTAACCGGGACAGCAGGATTCGAACCTGCAGCTATCGCGCATCGCATATATGGAAAACATACAGATCTATGAAACATTGTACAAGATCTCGAGTGAAACTTTTTATACATTAGTCATTACTACGTTGGAGAACTGCTCTGCCGCTCTGCCATTTGAGCTATGTCCCGACAAGTATAAATTATAATTCAGTATAACAGATCTACGCCAGATTCCTTTGTATAGGTAACGAACAACCTGTCTTATGTAACAAAAGACAGGTTGTTCTGATTTCAGAATATGCCGCACTGCGAAAACACGAAGTAATTCTTTCGCTGATTTGTTGAATTACTGAAGATTCAATTTCTTTGTCATAATATATTTTGTCACGAAAAAGCCCGCGATGAAAATAATCAGTGATATAATCAGATTTATAATCATCGTTGTATTCGCTATCTGTACTCCGGTTACCTGCATTTCCCAGGCATTTTCTGATTCAAGACTTGAGGATATGAATGAATTACCGGTGACTGCGATTGTTATGATCATAATAATCTGTTCAACAACGTAGATTCCGGCATATACCCCAACCGAACCCAATAGCTTATGTCCGGAAAGCAAACTGCCTATGGATACAGAAACATACATCTTAAGGACGCTTACGAATGGGGTCAGAACAATTGTGGCTACAATTAAACATCCCGTCAAAAGAGATCTGCCATGAAACAGATACCCGATGACCTCCTTCATAAGTTGTGACAGATTGCTGAATGTCTCCTTGTCTGCCATTATGATAAAAATAGCTGCGATCACAACAATAATATCAAGAACCATCCAGAGAATCCCTGTAAGTCCCTTCGAAATGATAATCTGCTGCGGTGTAACAGGCAGTGTGTTTGTCAGGTATCCCTGATCTGTAAACACATCTTTATAGAAACGATATCCGATAAAAACGACAGTGAATATAGCTGCTGTTCCAATTACCATAATGCTTAAGAAGAAAAACAACCCTGCTATGGTAGAATTTTCATTCAGACCGCCGCTTACTGCAAAGGATATTCTTGTGAGAACTGCAAAAAGAAGAACAATTCCATGCAGAATAATTAAACTTTTGGATATTTCTTTCCACTCATATTTAAATAATTTCTTTAACATCTGAATACCTCCCTGAACAGTGCATCCACTGATTTTCCCTGTTTGACACGAATGTCATCGACTGCTGTCTGCATACGGATCTGTCCATCCTTTATGAAAATCACTTCATCTAAAATGTTTTCCACATCCGATATCAGGTGAGTAGAGATAAGTATCGTTGCATTTTCATCATAATTATTGATAATGGTATCTAAGATATAATCTCTGGCCGCCGGATCAACACCTGCAATTGGCTCATCCAGACAATACAGCTTTGCTCTTCTGCTCATCACTAATATCAGCTGTACCTTTTCCCTTGTCCCTTTTGACAAGGTCTTAATTCTTGCTGTCGGATCAATCGCCAATCGTTCCAGCATATCCTTAGAACGGCTTCTGTCATAATCTGAATAGAAGTCCTCAAAGAAATTCATGACATCGGAAACCCTCTGATTTTCATTCAGATAGGTACGCTCCGGAAGATAAGAGACAATCTCTTTCGTCTTAAGCCCAGGTTCATTTCCAGCGATGAGCAATGCACCCTCAGACGGTGAGAGAAGGCCGTTAATCAGTTTAATTAAGGTGGTCTTTCCACTGCCGTTCGGACCAAGCAAACCGATAATCCTACCGGATTCCAAATCCAGATCCACAGATTTCAAGGCCTGCTTTTTTCCATATTTTTTTGTCAGTCCCCTGCACTCTAATATTGTACTCATACTCTCTCCTCCTTCAGATTTTTATGGAGCAGGCTGAGAATCTCCTCTTTTCCAAACCCCATCTGAATCATCTTTTCCATAAACTCCCGAATCTGGACCGACGCCAGTTCTTCTCTCGTCTTGTCAATCATTCCCGAGTCCTCCGTTACAAATCTTCCACTGGTTCTCTCCGTAAAGAGAAGTCCTTCTCTCTCAAGTTCCGACATAGCCTTTTGCATCGTATTAGGATTTACTCCGGCTTCTACAGCCAGCTCCCGTACAGATGGTAATTTATCACCCGGTTTGTAATAACCGGATACAATCGTAAGTTCAATTCTCTCGACTAATTGTGTATAAATTGGTCTTCCTGAATCTAAGTCCCATGCCATTCTCTTGCCTCCTTAATTTTAATTCTTGTATTATTGTATTGTTGTATTATTTGTATAGTACAATAATACGATAGGAAATACATTTTGTCAAGATGTTTTTTTATTTTTTTTAAATGGCACATTAAAAAAGCAAGGATAGCGTTCCAGCGATATCCCTGCTTTTCAATTACAACGTTATTTTCAGCAGTGCTTTATTTTTGATTCCCATAATAGCATCTCAGATAAATCTCTTTTATCTCTTTTAATAATGGATATCTGGGATTAGCTCCTGTACACTGATCGTTAAATGCCTGTTCAACCATGTCGTCTAAGGTATCAAGAAAATAGTTCTCATCGACACCATACTCCCTGATAGACTTTTTGATTCCAATCTGTTCTTTCAGCTTTTCCAGCTTTGCTATGAATTCTTCAAACACTTCCTGATCATCTTTGCCGGTACACCCTGCAAATCGTCCCAACTCGGCATATCTTGCCAGGGTATCCGGATAAGGGTACTGGGAAAAAGTTCCCATCTTCGCCGGTGCTTCAGCTGCGTTATATCGCATGACCTCCGTGAGAAGAACCGCATTGGCAATACCATGGGGAAGATGATGGAAAGCGCCCAGTTTGTGTGCCATGGAGTGGTTGACTCCCAGGAATGCATTCGCGAATGCCATCCCCGCTATACAAGATGCATCAGCCATCTTTTCCCGGGCAATCGGATCATCTGCTCCGTTCTCATAGGCAGAGGGGAGATAATCGAATACGGTTTTTACGGCTTTCATTGACAATGGCTGCGTAAAGTCCGTAGCCATAATTGATACATAGGACTCGATTGCGTGGGTCATGACATCAATACCGGAAGCACTGGTCAGTCCCTTAGGCTGTGACATCATGTTGTCAACATCTACAATTGCCATATTCGGGAGGAGTTCATAGTCTGTCAGAGGCCACTTTACACCTGTATCTGCATCTGTAATGATAGCAAACGGTGTCACCTCAGAGCCGGTTCCCGAAGAGGTGGGAATTGCTACAAAATATGCCTTTTCTCCCATCTTAGGGAAGGTGAATACCCTTTTTCGAATATCCATAAAATCCATGGCCAGATCTTCAAAATTCACTTCCGGATGCTCATACATAAGCCACATAATCTTCCCTGCATCCATCGCCGAACCGCCGCCCATAGCAATGATCGTGTCCGGTTCAAAAGCAGAGATCATCTCTGCTCCTTTTCTTGCGCATTGGAGAGTCGGATCGGGTGCAACTTCAAAAAAGCATGAATGCTGAATTCCCATCTCATCCAGCTTTTCCTCAACAGCGTCTACATACCCGTTCTTGTACAGGAAGGAATCTGTGATAATAAAAGCCTTCTTTTTATGCATCACTGTGCCAAGTTCATCCAGCGCAGTCGGCATACAGCCTTTTTTAAAGTAAACTTTTTGAGGTGTCCGAAACCAAAGCATATTCTCTCTCCTCTCTGCAACCGTCTTAATATTCAGCAGATGTTTTACCCCTACGTTCTCTGACACGGAATTTCCGCCCCAGGAACCACAGCCAAGTGTAAGAGAAGGGGTCATTTTAAAGTTGTAGAGATCACCAATACCTCCCTGAGAAGAAGGTGTGTTCACTAATACACGCCCTGTCTTCATTCTCTTTGCATGCATTGCTATCTTTTCTTTCTGACTTGGGTGTACGAAGAGAGAGGATGTGTGTCCATAACCGCCATCGGCTACGAGCCTCTCGGCCTTTTCAAGGGCTTCATCAAATGTTTTTGCTTTATACATCGCAAGAACTGGAGATAACTTTTCATGGGCGAATTCTTCGGAAGGTTCTACAGACTCCACTTCACCGATCAGAATCTTTGTATCCTCCGGAACATCTATACCCGCCATTTTTGCAATCGCACACGCCGACATTCCCGGAATCTTTGAATTCAGTGCACCGTTGATCATTATCGTCTTTCGCACCTTATCAAGCTCACCTTTCTTTTTCAAAAAATAGCATCCACGATAAGCAAATTCCTTTTTGACTTCATCATATATATCTTCAAGAACTGTTACAGATTGCTCGGAGGCACAAATCATACCGTTATCGAATGTCTTAGAATGAATAATTGAGCTGACAGCCATCTTGATATCTGCTGTGTCATCTATGATGACTGGTGTGTTGCCCGATCCTACTCCCAGTGCCGGTTTTCCCGATGAATACGCAGATTTCACCATCCCCGGTCCGCCTGTCGCCAGAATAATATCTGACTCTCGCATTACCTGTGTTGTAAGTTCGAGAGAGGGTTCATCTATCCAACCAATGATTCCTTCGGGAGCCCCTGCTTTTACCGCCGCCTCAAGTACCACCCTCGCAGCCTCGATCGTACATCTTTTTGCGGCCGGATGAGGACTGATAATGATCGCATTTCTCGTCTTTAAACTAATCAAAGTTTTAAAAATTGCTGTTGAAGTAGGGTTTGTGGTGGGGATAACTGCTGCAATCAGGCCAAGAGGTTCTGCAATCTTCTTAATTCCATATGCCGGATCTTCTTCAATAACACCACAGGTCTTTGTATGTCTGTACGCATTATATATATACTCCGCTGCATAATGGTTCTTAATTACCTTATCTTCCACAACACCTCTTTGTGTCTCTTCCACTGCCAGTTTTGCAAGAGGGATGCGCTGTTTGTTCGCTGCCATAGCCGCTTCAAAGAAGATTTTATCTACCTGCTCCTGCGTATAGGCAGCAAATATCTTCTGAGCCTGGCGCATCGCCTGTATCTTAATGCTGAGGGTTTCTGTACTGTTCACGATATCAGGTACAACTGTCTTATCCTTATTAGCCATCTTAGTGCCTCCTGTTATTCAAATCTTTTTACATTAATAACTTACTCGTATAGTTTACAACATGCTGCATTGTTTGTCAATATATTAACGTTATATTTTTAACATAGTTAGTTTTTTAGTTATTACTCGTGTTTGAAGATAGAAAAAAAGGGGATGGCCCCTTTTTTCAAATCACCTTTATTCACCAAATCCACTTTCTACCAGTGCACATAATTCTTCGACTGCATTTTCTTCATCAGAACCGTCTGCAGCTATCTCAATTCTTGTTCCCTGCTTCAATCCTTCTGCCATGATTCGCACGACTGATTTCGCATTCACTGCCTCTTTATCCTGATCCAGATTACGAATTGTCACTTTGCTTTCAAATTTCTTGGCTTTTAGCACAAGTTCAGAGGCAGGACGTGCATGAAGACCTGTTTTATTGATCACTTTCAATTGCTTTTTTATCATGATTTGCTACCTTTCTGCTAAGTTTTGTGTTTCTTGCAGCTGATGTCAGACACTCTCGCCGTTGCTGGAAATCAGCTCTTGATACCAGTAGAAAGAGTCTTTTCGAATCCTCTCTAAAGTGCCGTTTCCCTCATCGTCTTTATCTACATAGATAAACCCATAACGTTTCATCATCTCACCTGTGCTTGCACTGACAAGATCAATACAGCCCCACGGCGTATATCCGATGAGATCTACCCCATCTTCGATGGCCTCCGCCATTTGCTCTACATGCCATCTCAAGTAATCGATCCGATAATCATCATGAATACTCCCATCCGGCTCCAACGTATCAGCGGCACCGAGTCCGTTTTCCACCACCATAATCGGAACTTCGTATCGGGCATACACTTCATTCAGGAAATAACGCAGTCCCTTGGGGTCAATCATCCAGCCCCAATCGCTCGCCTTGAGATAAGGATTCGAAACTGCATCTCCCATCATATTGCCCGCCGTCTTTTTCATCTCAGGATCTGCACTGGCACAGGCACTGGAATAATAACTGAAAGAGTAGAAATCTACACATCCGGCTTTTAGTATCTCATCGTCGCCCGGCTCCTTCGTCACCTGAATATTGTGTTCCTGAAAGTAGCGTTTAGCATAATGTGGATAGGCGCCGCGAACCTGCACATCACTGCAAAACCAGTTTCCCATATTCATCCGCTGCTGGCTGGCAAGCATGTCATCCGGATTACAGGTATATGGATAGACACACGTTCCCGCTATCATACAGCCCACGCGATTATTTTCATCAATTTCATGTGCCAGCTTCACTGCTTTCGCACTTGCCAAAAACTCATGGTGCAGCGCTGTAAAGCGTCGGCTGGCCACTTCAGGAGATTCTGTCTTGCTGTTTGCAAATGGATTGCCCATATCGGCATCTTCTTTTGGCAAAATTCCGCCCCCTAGTGTTTCTCCAAAACTATGGCTTAAGGCATTGATTTCATTAAATGTCAGCCAGTATCTCACCAGACCTTTATATTCTGTAAATATTGTCCGACAGTAATTGAGATAATAATCAACCACTCTTCGATCTGCAAAACCATTGTATTTTTCACAGAGATGATACGGCATGTCAAAATGCTGTATGGTCACAAGGGGTTCTATCTTGTATTTCTTACACTCTAAAAATATATCTCGATAAAATTCAATTCCCTCTGCATTCGGTGCACTCTCATCTCCCCTGGGAAATATGCGGCTCCACGCAATCGAGAGACGATACATCTTGAATCCCATCTCAGCAAATAGGACAATGTCTTCTTTATAATGATGATACATGTCGATTGCCTCATGACTGGGATAGCTCTGATTTGGATCAATCTCTCGGGTAAACTTACGGGGAACCTGTCGGCTTCCTGCCGTATAATGATCCGATACAGAAGGACCCTTGCCTCCCTCCTTCCATCCACCTTCACACTGGTTTGCCGCGGTTGCTCCGCCCCAGAAAAAATTATTAGGAAATGTCTTTGTTTTCTTCATCAACTTCTAAACCTCCCAGTTTCTTATTCTGTAACTGCTTCGCTTTCCATCATTCTTCTATTTTCTTCTTCTTCCGCCACATGAGCCTTGTCTTCCCATCTCATAAACGGAATATAGATGATATAGCAAAGAACCACCTGTACCAACTGTGCCACGATTCCCTGCCAGCCGTTCATAAAAAATCCGTTTACAATAATGGGAAATCCAAGTGGAAGTGTAACGCCATTATGGTATGGCAAAAATCCTATAACTGTCAGCAGCCATGCACTAAATACAGAGACTGCCGGTGTCAGTATCAGCGGAAGAAGCATTCGGATATTCATAACCTGAGGAATACCGAACTTAATGGGCTCAGAAATTCCGAACAAAGAAGGAACTAATCCCGCTTTCCCCACTGCTTTTAACTGCTCAGATTTACAATTGAATATACAATGCAGCGCAACAGCAAAACTTCTTGCACCACGATTGTTTAAGATAAAACCATAAGTAAACAGATAAGGAAGAGCCTTTCCGGCATTATACGCCTCCATATTGGCAACCTGCGGTCCGTAAAAGATAGCCATTAGAATCGGCATGACAACCATAACGCCGTGGATTCCAAAAAACCAGAAAAATTCAATTACTGCTACAATGAACATCGCCGCTATAATATTTGATCCCAAAGCTGTGAGCGGTTTCTGCAAGATTGCATAGATAAAATTTGACAAGCTGTCATATTCTGTGTTAGCCATAATTTCATATACAATACCGCTTCCAAGAGCAGCTGCAGCTCCCGGTATAATGGATGCAAATGCATTTCCGACAACAGGTGGAACTACATCTGGCATTTTAATTGTAATTTTTTTATCCATGAGAAAAATATACAGACGTCCGAATACCACGGATGATATCATTGCCACAAATACACCGCCAGAGCCCACATCCGACAGACCAATCCCCATGCTTCCTTCCGATATCTCGACCAGGGGAGTCAGGATAAGGAAAGACATCAGTCCGACAATCCCGCAGTTCAGAGCATCAGATTCATAGATCTCACCCATCTTGTAAGCCACAACAAAAGCAATATAGATTGCAATAATACCATTTGTCATATCTACGATCTGGTTGAGAATACTTTTAATGCCAGTATTTTCAAAAAATGTTCCAATTCCCCAAAAGTTAATTGCCCCGATGAGTGTTGCGAAGCTGCTGATGAGCATGATCGCCATAACACCTGTCATACCGCCGGAAATCGCGCGGACAATTCGATTGCTCTGAAATTTTTCGGCAAGCCCTACCACCTTGTCCATTACTTTTTTATTTTCCATTTCCTTATCCTTCCTCCAAGAACATATCTTTTAGTGTTTTTTGCTTTTCCTTTGTCATACCCAGTTCCTGCATGGCATATTCCGAAACCGTACCATAACGTTTTTTTATTTCATCCAGTGCCGTCAAAAGGAATTCTTCGCTTGCCTCCTTTAAGTAACGCAGCGCCTGAACAAAATCCTCCCTGTTTGGCATCTCGGACACCGCTTGCAGACTTTTCTGATTTTTTTCATACTTACACACATTTGTGTCCATATAATCTTGCAATACCGTATCCTGATCAACACCCAACAGAAGTAGAATCAAAGCCACTCCATAACCTGTCCTGTCTTTTCCGCCGCGGCAGTGCTGTACCAGCGGCAGATTTTTTTGATCCAGAATAAGTTCAAACATCTTCCCATAAACACATTTGCTGCTCTCTGTCAAGACAAACTGACGATTCTGTTCCACCATCAGCTTTCTTGCAGCATCAGCTGTCAATTCCCCATATCCTTGTTCTTTCAGATCTGCAAGACCGGCCGATGCCATGGCAGCCGTGTCTGCTTTCGGATCCAGATGATAGATCGTCACATTTTCTATGTGAACATCTTCCTTTTCCTTCCATTCTCGATCCCCGCGATAATCAATAATACTTTTTAGACCTAACTGTTCCAGCGTATGTACATCCTTTTGTGTACAGTAACACAATTCATCGGAACGGTATAAAAGACCTTTTTTAACCTTTTTTCCATCTATGGTTCGATACCCTCCGATATCACGGAAATTATATGCGCCTTCCAGTACTACCTGTCTCTCTGTTTTCATATCAGGATTCCTTTAACAGAGCAAGTGCACTCTCCAGAACTGCTTTTCCATTAATCTGACCATAGGCCATCCGATCGATCACCTGTACCTTGATTCCTTTCGGTTCATAGTCTTTTTTCATTCGTTCCAGAATGTATCCGACCTGGGGTCCTAAAAGCAGAACATCGGTCGGTTCCTTGTAAGTTTTAAAGGCAGATTCAGACATGGCTGTTACCTTCACTTCTTTTCCCTGGCTCTTCGCCTCCTTCTCCATCTTCTTTGCCAGAATACTCGTAGACATTCCTCCTGCACAAACCAACGTAATATAAATCATCCTTTATTTCTCCTTTCCCGATAAAATTGTATTCATCTTTTTATACATTTCAATGAATTCCATGGCCAGATCGCTGGTAGTGATGGCATTCATAAGATGATCCTGCGCATGAACCATAAGAAGTGATACGGTAACGGTCTCCGGCTCGGCTGCTTCGCTGGTTAAAAGTTCTGTCTGAATCTGATGCGCCCGCGTTAAAGCTTCTTCACATTCTCTCATCTTTTCCTCTGCAGCCTCAAATTGTGTACGCTTTGCCGCCTGGATTGCTTCCATGGCTCTGCTCTTGGCTTCTCCGCCATCGGCAATCATGTTCATAATCTGTTCTTCTAAATCCATGTCTCTCTCCTCCTTGTAACATACACGTTATCAGAAAATTCGGATGATCTCCAGCCAGAAAAATGCCACATTCAATCTGGCAGGAATTGAATGTGGCATTATCTCTCTAACAATTCTATTAATTTCTTATAACTTCGTGCCTCCAACAGGCATTCGATATCCTCTTTGTCTAAAACAAAATCTAGGAAGACTTCATAAAAGTTGGGTAATTTCTTATCCTCTTCTGTTCCGATCAAGGTCAAAAAGACAATCTGGACATTATGATGTTCCCAGGGAATTGGTTTTTCCAGGATTGAGACATAAACGCTTGTATGTTTTGTCATCCCTCGATTTGGATGTGGTATTGCAATCAAATCCCCAAAATCTGTAGGACCATAGCTTTCTCGTTCCATCACGGAAGAAAACAAATCCTCCCCAATATTTTCCTGTTCCCTGGCTAACATGCAAATCTTCCTCAGAGCATCCTCTTTGCTTTGCGCCCTCAGTGAATCGCAAAATCCGTTCTCCAAAAAATACTTCTCCCAGGGAATTGTCCGTTGGTTTTTTAGAACATTTAAAATCTTAGGGATCTCTCTTTCATGCAAGAACAAGCCAATTTCTATGATCGGTTTTGGCAGCTCCCACGGAATTGGAACCGTGGTGAACACAAAGTCGATACCTTGAAGATCGTAATTTTTTAATTCTATCATATCGCAGGTGTGAATAATATCGATATACTCCCGAAAACGATGCATATATTCATATTTCAGCAGTTGAGAACTCCCTTTTCCTGATGTACATACAATGAGGATATGAAATTTCTGTTTTTTTCACTTTCTCTGCATTCCAATCCAATGGAAAAGATCAAAGCCAAATATCCCGTTTCTTCCTCGGGGATATCGGTTTTATAATGGTTCTTTAGAACCGTAGAAGCCATCGTTGCTATCGTATATGCCGTAAAATGATGATCTTTTATCTCCTGCAGCATGGGGTTTTTTAAAAAAATATGATAACGGATTCGAATATCCATCTTGGCCATGTGCTGTTTCAGCAACATCTGTACTTCCAGATCACTGTAAAAGTCAAACATGGTCTCATGATATAAAAATTCTAACATATCATCGACAAGATTACTGACTTCTTCGCCGATTACAATATGGGTGCTTTCTCCCTTTGTTGTCTGTTTACTCATCAAATGTAGATAAAGATAATCAAGTTCTTCCTTATGAAAAATCACAGAATAATCCTTTTCTATATTATCTGTGATCTCCTCAAGCATGTGAAACTCGGGCGTATTCCTGTCTATATTCTGCTGTTCATCCAAACTCTCCACGTAATGCTCTCTTTTCAGCCGATCTAATGTAATGTATAAGATTAATACAATATTTTCATATGATATTTCCGATAAATGCACATCATATTTTCTTGTAAGGTTTTCAGTTAAGGCCGCAATATAATCGATATCCATTTTTTGCTTTTTTTCGTCGAGATCAGGCAGGCTTCTTTTCACAAAATATTCCAACATACAATTACGAATATCAAATTCTTTTCCGATCACTTTTATTCCGTAATTGGGGCGCCTGTCCAGATGGAGCTGGTAATTATTTAAAATCTTTTCTGTTTCCTTTAGAACTCCTGACAGCGTTCCCTTCGATATGTATAAAAAGAGAATCAAATCATCGGTCTTGACATAGTGGTCCTGGCATAACAGATACAGCAGGACATACTGAACTCGCTCCTGTAAGTTATCTGGTACCCCCTGTCTATCTTCCTGTTCCTGCATCAATTTTTGATACAACACATCATAGTTTTCTGTAGAGATCCGATATCCATATCTCGGCTTTGAGATTAAAGAAGCATCATTCTTTTTCAGCCACTCATCCAATGTACTTAGACGGTTTCGAACGGTCTTTACACTGACACCTGTAACTTTGGCCAATTTCTCCGCAGAAATATAGGTTGTTGCAGACATCTTTTTGTATAATTCAAACAAATTGTCTTTCATCCTTGTTACATCCCCGTTTCATCATGTGAAACCACATATGACAGATTCTATTTTTTCTAATATACATATGATATTTTAACATAATTCCAGACTATTTTGTTGTATATGTAATGAAAGCAATGTTTCATGTAACAAAATCAGATAGTAGGCTAGAGATATCGGACCAATCCGCTGTCAATTCATCTTCAAATGCTCCATTGTATCCATTATGCCAAAATGGAAATCAGCTGTGTCTGATTCCTTCGAATATTCCTGCCACTGTAAGAAAAGTTCCTACGATCCAGTATACATTGCTCAAACTGTTTGTTGTTCCATAGATATCTAAAACTCCGTGCATGATACTTCCTACAGTCAATGACGCAATTCCCGGATTATATAGCGAAATAGCAATATCATCCGGGAAATTTCTCCCTCGTAACGCCACCAGTAGGAAAGGAAGAGCTCCGCCTATCATGGGAAACGCAAAGGCAAATATCATATAATCTGAATATACCTGATGGCTAAAATACTCATAGACAGCGGCAAATACGATGCAGAATAAGGTTGCCATAAGATATCGCATTCCTGTTACCCTCATACGATTTCTTTGCTCTCTCAGTTCGTTTTTATCCAATGTAGACAATATCACTCACCTTCCTTTCCGAGATCTTGCCTCCGCCTGTGGTCGGATTGTTAATCACAGTTCCTTTAAAATACATTGTGGATGATCCGCCACCATCCAGATTATAAGCGGTTTCTACGCCAAGCCCATCCATAAACTCAGCCAGCTGGTAAAGGGACAGACCGGTACTTTCATTTGTACGGCCGTCTGATACAACGAAAACATAATGCAGATCATCAATTATTCCAATTGCGGTTCTTGGATTGCTCACCTTTGCCTTACCGACTTCCTCCCCTTCTGTGACTGTCACATTGCCATTACTAACAAGTCCCGGTCCGAAAGATAAGATCTGCTCAGCCCCGTCTTCCAGCAATTCGGACGCAGGTACATCACTCTCATTAATAATCTTAAAGGATCCATCAGTCCCTATTACCAGATCTTCCTGCTTCTCTTCGGCTGTATCTCTGTACAGGATTCCGTTTCTAAGTACATATCCTGATCTCTGCGCACCATAATAATCACCATTGATTGCAAGAATTGCATTGTTTTCGGATGCTGTCTCTGAAGTAGTTTCCGTCAGATTCTGTCCATATGCGTTTTGTGCAAAAGCTGTTTTCAAAGAATCGGCCGATGCAAGAGTTACGTCTGCAACATAGACTGTGGTATCATCAACATGTTCCTCGGTAATTTTTATTGTAATATTTCCATCGCTATAACTGTCTTCCGCAGATGTTGCACTCAAAGAAGAGGTACTCATCGAACTAATTGTCGCCGCCTTTGCGGTGGTAGTATTACTTTCAGATTCAACTGACTGATATACATGGGTGATAACGAAAGTGTCTAATGCCACATAAGCTGTAAATGCAGTCAGAATCAGGTAAAACAAAACCTCCCATACTCTTTTCTTAAGATTTTTTTTCATGCTGTTCTCTTTCTTGTTCTTGACTTTCCTTCTTTTCTAAAAACAAACAGGTGTTGCTCAAACCAGCTTATGATGAAGAAAAATGCTTCCGTAATCAGTTTTGCCACGTATGGATTGAGTGTGGTATTTGCGACAATCCTGTTGAGTACAAAGGTATCACCGATCAGAATTCCTGCTGCAAGTGTAAAATACTTAAGTGCTGACTGCCATAGATTATTTTCAATATGAAAGACAAACTTTCTATTCAAGGTGAAATTGACTATAGAACTGACAATCCGTGCTGTCACATTCGATGCCATTAACCCAATTCCGCCAAATTCTCCCGTGAAAACAGTGAAGATACTATACAGACTATAATCCGTCAGAAAACTTAAAAATGACGAAGCTGAAAACTTGGCAATTTCCTTATAAATCCGATAAGAATCCTTTACTGTATCAAAGTGCGAACCACTGTTATTGTCAAAATATACAGCCGGAATCTCTATTTCCTCTATTGAGCGTTTTTCATGAGCAAATTCCAGAAGTACATTCATCTCATATTCATACCGCTCTCCCGGTATGGAGAGCATGGCAGGAACCTGTCTGCTGTCAAACGCCCGAAGACCTGTCTGTGTATCGTGAATATGAAGACCTGTGGATACTGTAAATACGCCACGTGTTATGCTGTTTCCTATTCTGCTTCGAATCGGAACCTTTTTTTTCAGAACCCGGCTACCCAAGATAAGAGTATCCGGTTTCTTTTCGGCAGCATCACAGATTCTGATTGCATCACTGATTTGGTGCTGACCATCCGCATCCATCGTCACAACCGTATATGGCTCTTCGAATTTTTCTCTGATATAAGTAAGTGCCGTTTTAATCGCCTTTCCTTTTCCACAATTTCTTGGATGAGTCAGTATAGTTGAAAATTCTGATGCCCAACGAAATATCTCAGCATATTTCTCTCCACTTCCATCGTCGATTACAATACTCCTGAAATTCGAATCCCTCAGACTGTAAAGCAAAACTATCAGCTTCACATCTGGTTCATATGCCGGGATCAGTGCAATACGTATATTCTCATTCATATAAATCACATCCTCTTTCTTAGCTGTATCTGTTATTTTTTACCGGGGCCCCGTCCCTGTCCACCCTCTTGCATCTTTGGAGGATCTCCCTGACCGCTTTCGCCACCTGGTCTGCCCTGACCGCTGATATTTCCGGCTTGCGTGCTGACTGAATCAAGTGTAATATCTTCAACTTTTGTATCATTGATATACAGAGAATACGTACCACCTTTAGATAGATCGGGAAAACTGATTACAACTGCCTGATACGTTTTTGCCGCTGTGGTCGATATCATTTCACTTCCGGAAGAATCTTTTAGTGAAACCTTTGTTCCGGCATTTTTTGAAGAGTCAAAACCATACAACAGACTATATTGTGTGGAACCGTCCGAAAAACTCTGTGCCATATCCGAGGTTCCCACCCCTATCAGTGTCCCTCCTGTGATTATCCCTTTGCCGTTATAATCGAGAATTCCGTTGCCTCCGCTGACTGTCCCATCAATTACTGTCTCTCCTCCTGTGATTGTCAGGCTGCCGTTCGAATCGATGGAATCTCCTTCAGCATTGATGTATATCTTCCCGCCATTAATCGTGACCAGAACATTCTCATCGTTTTCCATGGATCCTCCCATTCTTCCCGGTCCATTTTTAGTGTCTTGACCGGAGGATGCATCTGAAGTATCTGACGAATTATCTGTCAGTCCGTTGGATCCGTTAATTCCATCGTCCGAGGAAGTAACAGAAATGTCTCCATCATTGATGGTGACAACCGTACCTTCAATTCCTTCATTACTTTTGTCTATCAAAATCGTACCGCCATCTATCGTCACTGTACTGTCTGCATGGATTGCATCATCTCCTGCACTGATCGTAATCTTACCATCAGTAACCTGGACATCCGTAGCCGAATGAAGTGCGTCCTCAACAGAAGTCAGATTTAATGTGCCTCCGCTGACCGCGATATAGTCTTTTCCACTGACTGCGTGGTTTACAGCATCTATACTGATAACTCCACTAATAACCTTTACACCGTCTTTTCCATGAATACCATTCTTATAATTGCCTTTGACATTCAGTGTCCCGGCTCCGTTGATTGTAAGATCATCTTTGCTGAATATGGCCGCATCTGGCTCCTCGTCATCATCCAGATCACTGTAATTGTTTCCATCGGTCAATTTGTTTTCTGTTCCTTCCGCCAGAGTAAGTATGATCTTTCCACTCTGTGTTCCATTAATCACCGGACCGTCAGAAGAAGTGATATTCGCTCCGTTAAGCACAATATGAACAACATCATCGGAATTTGCCTCCACAACAATCTGCCCATCCAAAAGAGTTCCACTGATCTCATAGGTCCCTGCATTTTTAATCGTAATAACGCCATCTGTTTCAGATGCGTCAGAACCATCAATCTTCACAGAAGAATCATCCAGCGTAATGGTTGTGACATCATCTTTGCTCCATGCATCATCTTTATCATCCTCGTCATAGCTGATATCTGCGGCTTCTACCTTTGTAGATGCTGCCGCAGCTGTCTTCGCCGCTGTTGTCGTTGAACTCCTCGTATTGGAGCTGCTGCTTGTATTTGATGTGCTCCCACATCCGGTCATGCCGGCTATGAGCATCACAGATAATAATACACCTGAGATTAAATACTTTGTTTTCATAATATTTTTCCTCGTATCTTTCTTTTTATTTATAATTCCTCACGTCCTGCAGCGGGTCTGCCACATGTGATGCCAAGATTTCCATTTCTGCACCTGAGTGCATCCAGAAACTCTTTTTCCTTCCTTTGATCTTTCAGTACCACACGGTAACGTAACTCATACAGACTTCCCATATTGACGGTTCGCACTTTATCCAGTTGTGTATGTGTTGTATATGTATCGAACACATCGTCAAAAATATTCTGATAATCCAGATTCTCCGGAATCGTGATCTTCAAATCTTTCTCATAATGATTCTCACCAAGTAATGGCACGACCATCAGCAGAATCTGCAGTACTGCCACAATGACAAACAGAATTACTGCAATTCCCAGATATCCGACACCGGCTGCAAGTCCAACGGCCATTGCAAGGAATATATTTGCAATCTCTCTCGAATTCCCCGGCACGGAACGAAAACGTACCAGCGAAAATGCTCCCATGACTGCAACTCCTGTTCCAAGATTACCATTTACAATCATGATGACGACTTGTACGATCACAGGAAGAATCGCCAGTGTCAGTAAAAAGTTCTTAGAAGCTCTGTTTTTATAGCAGTGTACCAATAAAATCATAATTCCCAGTATCAATGATACCGCAGTACAAGCCAGAAATTGCTCCAGACTGATCGATGATGTTTCTGCTGTAGATAATATACTGTTAAGCATTATATCTTACACCTCCCCTACTTACATTGTTTACGTTTGTCACTCTCTGTGCTGATTTCGGCAAAAACAAAAAACATTCCGACAAGAGATGTTGTTGATAATATGTGCCATATTTAGAAAATGAAGTAGGAAAGATCTTCAGTTCTGAAAGCAGTCTCGCAAGCCATATCGGCATTGATCCTGGAATCTTTATTTCCATAAGAATCTGATTTTCTTCGAGAATCGGAACCCCATATCTCTTCGAATTGAGATGCAAGTCTTCCTTACGACAGAGAATGTTCTGGTCGAAAGTGATTCTTAAGTTCTTATCCTCCAGTCCGGACAATGCTTCACGATCATAAGAGATATAGGCAGCCGGTACCACCTGGTACCTGTCTTTGGCAAAATCTATCTCATGTAAGATCTGACAGTCCAAACTATCAGGATAAATACCTTTGTTCAGGTATTGTTCCGCCTCCTGAAGCGACAGAATAATCCTTCTTTTTCCGACAATTCCCTGCGATTTCTTCTTTATTTCCAGAAATACTTTATCATAATCACCAGGAACTCCATAACTTCGAAGTCTGATTTTTTCCTTATATATTGGTTTCTCAATAGATGTACGAATCAGGCTGAAATCACGGGTGTCATAATAGATATTACAGATAGAATATTCTGCATACATATCCGGTTCCATTCTTTTGGACAGAACCTCATGAATCACACTGTACTGTTCTCTAGTAAGCAAATATTTCTTTTCGGTTCTCTTAAAAATTTTCTGCACTTGCTTTACTGCTGTCTTCATGTTGTTTCCCTCCGTTTCCTTAACATGATCCTATCATAACCTGGCATGCTTAAATTAACCTTAAAATTAACCTTCAAATTTCTCGCCTGTTTGAGTAATCCAGGTCACGGATTGTATATTATAAGCCTCCTTAAAAAATATCTTATTTTTTAAATAATAGTCCATAAAACAATAAATCCTCTATTGTCGGCTTCTTTTTTGTGTGGTATGATGGCACATGTATTAGTTATGACTAACCATTTTGGAGGAATTATTTTGAATTTATTTTTTAAAAGAAATATGGATGCATCGGTAAAAAAAGACGGTGGGAGTTCACATTCATTTATCCTGCTTATAGTTGTTCTCACAGCTCTTTTACTGGTATCCATATGTCTGACAATGACTTTTGGTGCCGTTCGCATTTCACCCTCAGATATCTATCATGTGTTGATCTATCATCTGTTTGGTAGGGCTGCCTCCGGCGCAGAGGAACTACTCCAGAGTTCAATCGCCAAAATCATATGGGAAATACGTCTTCCGCGGGTTCTTCTCGGCATCATCGCCGGTGCCGGGCTCTCCGTATGCGGTACTGTCATGCAGTCTACCGTTCAAAATCCACTTGCTGAGCCTTATATCCTGGGTATCTCTTCCGGAGCCTCTCTGGGTGCAACCTTTGCAGTGTTTATGGGAACGCACCTCGTATTTATGGGAAATGTATCCAGTATCTCTGTACTGTCCTTTCTTGGTGCCCTCGGTGCCACAGCCGGAGTTTTGATGATGGCCTCCATCGGAGGAACAATGACATCAGGAAAACTGATTTTATCAGGTACCGTAATCAACGCCCTATGCAGTTCATTTTCCAACTTTATTATCTCCATGGCAGGAGACGGCACAGGAATGCTAAGCATCAAATTCTGGACCATGGGCTCCCTTACCCGGGCAAAGTGGAATAACCTATTCTGGCCTTTTCTTGTAGTTTTATGCTGCTGTATCTTTTTTATCAGTCAGTATCGAAATCTTAACACAATGCTGCTTGGTGATGAGGCCGCCTCCACGCTGGGTGTCAATCTTACCTTTTACCGCAAGTTATATATGCTTGCCGCCGCTCTGCTGACCGGAATTATCGTATCTAACTGCGGTGTGATCGGCTTTGTGGGACTGATGGTGCCCCATATTTCCCGGGCTCTAGTGGGTGCAGATCATCGCCGCCTTCTGCCTGTGGCGATTCTGCTGGGCGGAATATTTCTCACATGGGCAGATGCATTTGCCCGTATTGTCATTCCGGGCGGAGAGCTTGCTATCGGCATTGTAACATCTATGATTGGTGCACCATTCTTCGCATATATTCTGGTAAAACGCCACTATCATTTTGGATCCTGAGGTGATTAATATGAATCTTGAACTGGAAAACTTAAAAGTATCTCTCTCCTCTGCCCCCATCATAAACGATATATCCATGCAGATAGACGGGGGACAGTTTGTCGGGCTTTTAGGGCCAAATGGCAGCGGAAAATCGACCCTTCTGCGTACCGTTTACCGTATGCATAAGCCGAGCGGCGGTGCTGTATTACTGGATGACCGCCCGCTGCCTTCATATAAACCTAAAAATCTTGCCCGGGAAATGGCCGTAGTCGGGCAATTTAACAATATTAACTTTGATTTGTGCGTTGAAGAGGTTGTGATGATGGGGCGCACACCTCACCTCGGAGCACTGGAACGGGAAAAAATCCGGGATTATGAAATTGTCAGAGATTCACTGGAAAAAGTCGGAATGTCAGATTACACAAAGCGCAGCTTTACAACTCTCTCCGGCGGTGAAAAGCAACGAATTATCCTGGCGCGCGCCCTTGCCCAGAAGCCTTCCCTGCTCATATTAGACGAGCCCACCAATCATCTGGACATTACCTATCAGCTGCAAATTCTTGGAATCATTAAGAATCTCGGAATAAATGTATTTGCTGCGCTCCACGATCTTTCACTTGCTGCACAGTACTGTGACAAGATTTACATCATCAAGCATGGAGCTATCGATTCCTGCGGAACACCAGATGAAGTGATTAACCGAAACATGATTAACCGTGTTTATCATGTAGACTGCGATATCACAAAGGATTCCGCAGGCCGGATGTCCATTAGCTATTTTCCATTACATATATTAGAAAGTGAGATTTAAGATTATGAAAAAAAGAGCAACCCTTTTACTTACAGCCGTTATACTCTCCTCACAGATTTTTGCTGGATGCGGGAATCAAAAATCCGATGAATCAGCCGCTGCCTCTATAAGTAATTCTTCCCTGCTTTCAGCCTCATCAGCATCTGGCGCATCCACATCTACTGCTTATCCTCTGACTATACAGACAAGGGGCAGTGATTTTATTTCTATAGATCAAACATTTGAAAAAGTGCCTGAACGCATTGTTACAGCCAATGCATCTTCCATTGACATGTTATATCGTCTGGGCCTGCAGGATAAGATTATCGGTACCATCGCTATCGACAATGAGCCCGGTAATGAATGGGCAGATCTATATGAGTCTCTGCCTAAGCTGGGTGACAAGATGACAATCAGCAAAGAGGTTATCGCTGAGGCGGAGCCGGATATCATCATCGGACGCAGTGCCACCTTCGAAGAGGGCACCTTTGGCAGTATAGTAGAGTTAAATGCTCTCGGTATCAACGTTTATGCTCAGAAAGCCAGCGACATGAGTACTGCTGTCACGATGGAAAGTATCATCGATGATGTCCGTAATCTGGGTGAAATTTTTGATGTGCAGGACAGGGCAAAAGAATATGCGGACAGCCTGGAGAACAGGCTTTCGACTGTTACAAAGACGGTACGTGATGCTACGGGAACAGATATAAAAAAGGTTGTGGTTATGGCAACTTATCAGGAGGGCAACTTTGTTGTTTTTGGAGCAAATGCGAAATTGCAAAACGGTATACTTCAAACCCTGAATGCAGAAAATGTGATGGAGAAGGGTGGAAATGGCCTGACACTTGAGAATATGGTCAGCGCAAATCCCGATGCCATCATTTACATCACTTCCACAAGGAACAAGGACATAGATGTAAGTGCCAAAGAAGCTCTCTTAAATGAGTCACTTCTCTCATCTGTGCCTGCAATAGCCGATAAAAAGATTATTGAAGTGCCTTATGATGCATTTATGGACTATGGGGTACGTAATTTTGACACACTTGAAGAATTAGCAGACTTCTTATATAATAAATAATATGAGACAACAAAAAATCAAGGCATTGATAGTCGGGCGTAATGTAGAAATTCTCCTTCCGAAAGCTTATGATGAATCACAGGCCGCATACCCAACTGTCTATCTGCTGGACGGAGATGCCCTGTTTCCATTCTTAGATCATCTCCCAATAGAGCAGACATCATTTGACTTTATACTTGTGGGTATCCCCGCGTCCGATCGAATATCCGAATATACGCCATGGCCTGCAAAGGCTCTGAATAAGCGTTTTTTGGACTTCGGCGGAGGAGGCAGTGAGCACCTTGTGTTTCTTCAAAATCAAATCATGCCCCGCATACAGGAAATGTTTCACTGTGATTCCAATCCGGAAAGTAACGCCATTATGGGCTATTCTCTGGGCGGGCTGCTCAGTGTCTATTCCCTGTTTGTCACAGAGAAATTCGGCCACATATCAAGTATATCCGGCTCTTTCTGGTACAACGGCTGGACTCAATTTATCGAAAAGACTTATCTCGTCAATCCGTCGGCTGATATTTATATCAGTTCCGGAAGAAACGAGGGCGGTCGTGCACAAGATATCAAGAATCTTCCCAGTAATAATGTATATTTAGAATGGAATTCATATGGACATCATGATAATATAGGTTTTAAACTTGAAGCCGCATTATCTTATCTCAATCAACGGATTAACAGGAACTGATACTCTCTGTTACATCCAATGCAGACTTTTTCAAGGAGATGATACTTTTGCATTCGCAAAACAAATTTAATATATTAAAAGAGGCATATATACGTGCGCCTTTCCAAGTACACAATACTATACGATTTACACGATATAAAGATGAAACTTCTGCCTCATATCCAACAATTCATGGAGCCTTTATTTTTTGTATACAGGGGGAGGCACTGATTTCATTTGATGATGAAACCTTTTTCGCGAAACCTGGAATACTGGTACATGGCTGCCCCGGCCGCCAGCTTAGTTTTCGCATCAAAAGTGACTGTCCCTTTGTACACATCAATCTGTATTACAAACAGATTAACAGTGATTTATTATTTGAAGTTCCGGTTAATCTTCCCCAGATTGAGCCTGCACTGCAGGAGTTAGCAGAGCAGAACGAAGCTATGGATATCCACACCATACTACAGAAAAAAATTCTCACACAGCAGATATTTCAGCACATCTTTTACGGGAGTAAGGAGGATGCTCTTAAAGGTGATTATTATTATGTCTCGCAGATTCTGTCCTATATCAAGAAACACTATTCAGAGCCGGTCAGTATGAAAGAACTGGCAGATCTGATCGGCAAAAGCGAATCTCAGATGTCTTATATCTTCTACAAATACACACACAAGAGACCAATTGATTTTTTAATTGATTACCGGATGGATATCGCTGCCTCTCTTCTGCGTGAACAAGGTCTTCGGATAAACGAAGCGGCAGAGGCCGTGGGTTACAGCGATTCTCTCTATTTCAGCCGTATTTTTAAAAAGAGAACAGGCTATTCTCCCAGCCAAATCAAAAAATAAAGAACTATTCATTCGGGCTATACTATAGCAGATATTTTATACGATACAAAAAATCCTAATATAAAAAGTCCACAAATGTTTAATATTAAACATTTGTGGACTTTTTAGGTAACAGGGGATGAGAGAATCGAACTCCCACCAAAGGTTTTGGAGACCCCTATCATACCATTTGACCAATCCCCTATATGTACCTTCAAAACCGCACACAAATTATAACATCATTCCATCTTTTTGTAAACACCGGACCTCACTTGATGATTGCTGTCGTATCAGTTCCGGCTCGACTTTCGTCTCGCCTGTCTGTTTTGCGCTGTTGAATCACTGTGGCTTTGGATGTTCAATCTCGCTTCGCTCAATTGAACGGCCTCTCCACTAGGATTCGACCTGCGTCTGCGACTTGCTCTCATCAAGTGTCGAGGTCAAGCCCTCGACCGATTAGTAACAGTCAGCTCCATACATTGCTGTACTTCCACCTCTGCCCTATCTACCTCGTCGTCTTCAAGGGGTCTTACTTCTTTCGAATGGGATATCTCATCTTGAGGTGAGCTTCACGCTTAGATGCCTTCAGCGTTTCTCTCTTCCCGGCTTGGCTACCCTGCCCTGAGCCTGGCGGCTCAACAGGTACACCAGCGGCCGGTCCATCCCGGTCCTCTCGTACTAAGGACAGCTCCTCTCAAATATCCTACGCCCACGCCGGATAGGGACCGAACTGTCTCACGACGTTCTGAACCCAGCTCGCGTACCGCTTTAATGGGCGAACAGCCCAACCCTTGGGACCTACTACAGCCCCAGGATGCGATGAGCCGACATCGAGGTGCCAAACCACTCCGTCGATGTGAACTCTTGGGAGTGATAAGCCTGTTATCCCCAGGGTAGCTTTTATCCGTTGAGCGATGGCAATCCCACTTTCATACCACCGGATCACTAAGTCCTACTTTCGTATCTGCTCCACCCGTCGGTGTCGCAGTTAAGCTCCCTTCTGCCTTTGCACTCTTTGAATGGTTTCCAACCATCCTGAGGGAACCTTTGAGCGCCTCCGATACTCTTTCGGAGGCGACCGCCCCAGTCAAACTCCCCGTCTGGCATTGTCCCATGTCCGGTTCACGGACTCTGGTTAGAAATCCACTACTGCAAGGGCGGTATCCCAACAGCGGCTCCAAAGATACTTGCGTACCTTCTTCTTAGCCTCCCGCCTATCCTGTACATGCAGTACCGGGTCCCAGTACCAAACTGGAGTAAAGCTCCATGGGGTCTTTCCGTCCTGGCGCGGGTAACCAGCATCTTCACTGGTACTTCAATTTCACCGGATGCATTGTTGAGACAGCGCTCAAATCATTACGCCTTTCGTGCGGGTCGGAACTTACCCGACAAGGAATTTCGCTACCTTAGGACCGTTATAGTTACGGCCGCCGTTTACTGGGGCTTAAATTCAAAGCTTTGAGCCGTAGCTCTGACCTCTCCTCTTAACCTTCCAGCACCGGGCAGGCGTCAGCCCATATACTTCACCTTTCGGTTTCGCATAGACCTGTGTTTTTGCTAAACAGTTGCTTGAGCCTTTTCTCTGCGGCCTGACTTTCGCCAGGCACCCCTTCTCCCGAAGTTACGGGGCCATTTTGCCGAGTTCCTTAACAATGCTTCTTCCGTCGGCCTTAGGATTCTCTCCTCATCTACCTGTGTCGGTTTACGGTACGGGTACAATAAAAACAATAGCGGCTTTTCTTGATCCATGGCTCACACGCTTCCCTACTTTACTTCGGTCCGCTTCACGTCTTTGGATTGTACTGCGGTTTTACCTGCAGCACTCCTCCTTCGCTTGCACGCGGCTTTCCATTCCGCGCCCGTGCTCTCCACACATGTCCCCACAGTTCTGTTTTACTGCAGTGCAGGAATCTCCACCTGCTTTCCATCGACTACGGCTTTCGCCCTCGCCTTAGGTCCCGACTTACCCAGAGAAGATCAGCTTTACTCTGGAAACCTTGGATATTCGGCCGAGAGGATTCTCACCTCTCTCTCGCTACTCATTCCGGCATTCTCTCTTCTCAGATCTCCACGGCCCCTTCCGGTACCGCTTCTTCGTTCTGACAATGCTCCTCTACCAATGATCTTACAATCATTCCTGAGCTTCGGTGTCGTGTTTTAGCCCCGGACATTTTCGGCGCAGAACCTCTCGACCAGTGAGCTGTTACGCACTCTTTTAATGTATGGCTGCTTCTGAGCCAACATCCTGGTTGTCTTTGAAATCCCACATCCTTTTCCACTTAACACGCACTTTGGGACCTTAGCTGCAGATCTGGGCTGTTTCCCTTTTGACCATCCAACTTATCTCGTATGGTCTGACTCCCAGACATCGGTATCACGGCATTCGCAGTTTGATATCCTTTGGTAAGCTTTGACGCCCCCTTGGGAATTCAGTGCTCTACCTCCGTGTATCTTGTCTGAGGCTAGCCCTAAAGCTATTTCGAGGAGAACCAGCTATCTCCGGGTTCGATTGGAATTTCTCCCCTACCCACACCTCATCGCCACCCTTTTCAACGGATGTGCGTTCGGTCCTCCACGGCCTTTTACGGCAGCTTCAACCTGGACATGGGTAGATCACCCGGTTTCGGGTCTGCGTGTTCCGACTTTCGCCCTCTTAAGACTTGGTTTCCCTTCGGCTCCACACCTGACAGTGCTTAACCTTGCCGGCACCCGCAACTCGCCGGACCGTTCTACAAAAAGTACGCGGTTGTGCATTTGTAACACTTCCACAGCTTGTAAACACAGGGTTTCAGGTTCTCTTTCACTCCCCTCCCGGGGTCCTTTTCACCTTTCCTTCACAGTACTATGCGCTATCGGTCACTGAGGAGTATTTAGCCTTGGGGGGTGGTCCCCCCGTCTTCCCACAAGGTTTCTCGTGTCTCGTGGTACTCTGGATCCTGCCGGTCTTTCCTTCTTTTCGCCTACGGGTCTTTCACCCTCTTTGGATGGCTTTCCCAAAACCATTCGGCTAAGTTAGAAAGTACCTCCTGCAGTCCAAAACCCCATGGTGCACGCACCATGGTTTGGGCTCTTTCCCGTTCGCTCGCCGCTACTTGGAAAATCGAGTTTTCTTTCTTCTCCTCGGGGTACTTAGATGTTTCAGTTCCCCCGGTTCCCTTCCCTACGTTATGAATTGGCGTAGGAATGCATGAGGTCTGCTCATGCGGGTTTCCCCATTCGGATATCTCCGGATCTCAGGCTGTGTGCGCCTCCCCGAAGCTTTTCGCAGCTTGCCGCGTCCTTCTTAGGCTCTCAGTGCCAAGGCATCCACCCTGCGCTCTTAATGCTTGACCTTTGTTGGTCCACCTCCCCGCTAGCGTGCGGTTCGGTTTTGTGTTTACTGATTCTGTATTGGAATCCATGTCTGACTCTCATCTTCCATGGACTTCGACTTTCTTTAAAAGCATCGATTCTTTCGAATCTATCTGGTTTCGATAACATCATGTATTCTCATACACAATGCCTCGGATGTCTTTTCTCTATCTTGCGTTTTTCACGCTTGGATATAGATATAATCTGTATGCAGTTTTCAAGGTACATATCATACACCGATTCCTGACTATTCATTCATCGATGAGTGGAGATAAAGAGATTCGAACTCTCGACCCCCTGCTTGCAAGGCAGGTGCTCTCCCAACTGAGCTATATCCCCTGGGTATTTATGATATATTATTAACTGGGCTTAAGTGGACCTTTGCCCTATGGCTTTCACTTAAATTATTAGCTGGGCTTAAGTGGGCCTTTGCCCTATGGCTTTCACTTAAAATACTAGCTGGGCTTAAGTGGGCCTTTGCCCTATGGCTTTCACTTAAATTATTAGCTGGGCTTAAGTGGACTCGAACCACCGACCTCACGCTTATCAGGCGTGCGCTCTAACCGGCTGAGCTATAAGCCCTCAATTTTATTATTAGGTGCTGGCAGCCACCTGCTCTCCCACACCGTTACCAGTGTAGTACCATCGGCCGCTTAAGGCTTAACCTTCGTGTTCGGGATGGGTACGGGTGTTTCCCCTAAACGCATCGCCACCAGCACTTAGTTATTTTCGTGAATCAGTTGTAAGTGCACATAAAATTTAAGGAGTCGCTGAAAGCTTGCTTTCATAAGACGAATTAAAATTTTATGTATAAGCGGCTCCGCCGCGACCGAATCAGCTTTGCTGATGAGGCTCTTACAACGTCAACAATATACTTGATAACTAAACAGTAAAACACATCCGGTTACTCATCCGTTTCCTTAGAAAGGAGGTGATCCAGCCGCACCTTCCGATACGGCTACCTTGTTACGACTTCACCCCAGTTACCAGCTCCACCTTCGACTGCTCCGTCCTCCGTAGAGGTTCGGTCACAGGCTTCGGGCATTTCCGGCTCCCATGGTGTGACGGGCGGTGTGTACAAGACCCGGGAACGTATTCACCGCGGCATTCTGATCCGCGATTACTAGCGATTCCAGCTTCATGTAGTCGAGTTGCAGACTACAATCCGAACTGAGACGTTATTTTTGGGGTTCGCTTCCGGTCTCCCGTTCGCTTCCCTCTGTTTCCGCCATTGTAGCACGTGTGTAGCCCAAATCATAAGGGGCATGATGATTTGACGTCATCCCCGCCTTCCTCCAGGTTATCCCTGGCAGTCTCATCAGAGTGCCCAGCTCTACCTGCTGGCTACTGACAATAAGGGTTGCGCTCGTTGCGGGACTTAACCCAACATCTCACGACACGAGCTGACGACAACCATGCACCACCTGTCTCCTCTGTCCCGAAGGAAAGGTACCATTACGTACCGGTCAGAGGGATGTCAAGATTTGGTAAGGTTCTTCGCGTTGCTTCGAATTAAACCACATGCTCCACCGCTTGTGCGGGTCCCCGTCAATTCCTTTGAGTTTTATTCTTGCGAACGTACTCCCCAGGTGGAATGCTTAATGCGTTTGCGGCGGCACCGAAAAGCTGTGCTTCCCGACACCTAGCATTCATCGTTTACGGCGTGGACTACCAGGGTATCTAATCCTGTTTGCTACCCACGCTTTCGAGCCTCAACGTCAGTTACCGTCCAGTAAGCCGCCTTCGCCACTGGTGTTCTTCCTAATATCTACGCATTTCACCGCTACACTAGGAATTCCGCTTACCCCTCCGGTACTCAAGATCTGCAGTTTCCAAAGCAGTCCCAGGGTTGAGCCCTGGAATTTCACTTCAGACTTGCCGGTCCGTCTACGCTCCCTTTACACCCAGTAAATCCGGATAACGCTTGCCCCCTACGTATTACCGCGGCTGCTGGCACGTAGTTAGCCGGGGCTTCTTAGTCAGGTACCGTCATTTTCTTCCCTGCTGATAGAGCTTTACATACCGAAATACTTCTTCACTCACGCGGCGTCGCTGCATCAGGCTTTCGCCCATTGTGCAAGATTCCCCACTGCTGCCTCCCGTAGGAGTCTGGGCCGTGTCTCAGTCCCAATGTGGCCGGTCGCCCTCTCAGGCCGGCTATGGATCGTTGCCTTGGTAGGCCTTTGCCCTGCCAACTAGCTAATCCAACGCGGGTCCATCTCATACCACCGGAGTTTTTCACACGGCATCATGCGATGCTGTGCGCTTATGCGGTATTAGCAGCTGTTTCCAACTGTTATCCCCCGGTACGAGGCAGGTTCCCCACGCGTTACTCACCCGTCCGCCGCTGTCTATCCCTTCCTCTGTCCGAAGACTTTGGAAAGAATTTCTCGCTCGACTTGCATGTGTTAAGCACGCCGCCAGCGTTCATCCTGAGCCAGGATCAAACTCTCTGATCAATATGATCATCCACTGATTTCTCAGTTGATGCAAAGTTCGTTCCAGGTCAAAATCAACTACTAGCTAATTTATCCCTTTTACTGTTTTTTAAGGATCTTTCGATCGTTCATTGTTAATTCTCAAATGGACTTTCGAGGATGTGTTTTACTGTTTAATTATCAAGGTTCCTGTTCGTTCCTGTTTTTGCAGCAACTTGATTATCTTATCACGCTGCATGCGCTTTGTCAAGAACTTTTTCTTTCTTTTTATCTCAATATGAGATGCCTGCTGTCTTGTTTGATGCCTTATCGACAGCTTTTTAAATATACCATATTAAACTAACCTTTGTCAATATGTTTTAACCAAAAATTGCAAAAACTTACAAATAATATTGAATTTCTCACTCGCATTATTAAACTATAAAGCGAATTGCGTCACTAATGTTCTTAACTGGAACAAATTTCATCTGGCTCTCTCTTTTGATTGATCTCATGCTCACAGCAGGAAGTATCACAGTCTCGAATCCCAATTTTTTCACTTCCCGAACTCGCTGATCCGCCATATTCACTGCCCGTACTTCTCCGCTTAATCCTACTTCACCAAAAGCCACAACTTTGTCACTGATGACAATATCACGATAACTGGATACAATAGCAAGGAGTATCCCCAGATCAATCGCAGGTTCATTCATCTTAATCCCACCGGCTATATTGACATACGCATCGCTGGCAGACAGATTCAGATGTGCTCTTTTTTCAAGCACAGCCATCAGAAGATTAACCCTGTTAAAATCGGTTCCGGCTGTTGTTCTGCGCGGAATTCCAAAGTTGCTCGGCGCCACCAGGGCCTGTATCTCAATCAAGATTGGTCTTGTGCCTTCCATTGAGCATGTGACAATAGATCCCGATGCTCCCTCTGGTTTACCTTCGAGCATATATTCCGAAGGATTTTTCACCTCCATTAACCCATTATGCTGCATTTCAAAGACACCGATTTCATTCGTTGATCCGAAGCGGTTCTTGACTCCTCTTAAGATTCGATAGGAAGCATGTCTCTCCCCCTCAAAATAGAGCACCGTGTCAACCATATGTTCCAATACTCTGGGACCGGCAACATTACCATCTTTCGTAACATGCCCGACAATAAAGATTGATATTCCAAGTCCCTTCGCAATCTGCATCAAAACAGCGGTCGACTCCCTCACCTGAGATACACTGCCCGGGGAGGAACTCACTTCTTCATTGTACATTGTCTGGATAGAATCTATCACAGCAATGTCAGGTTTTTGCCTCTTTATAACCTCATGGATCACCCCGAGGTTCGTCTCACAGAGAAGTTCTAAATTTCCATTAAAATCCCCGATTCTGACTGCCCGAAGCTTAATCTGGCTTAAAGATTCTTCACCGGATATATAAAGAACTTTCTTTCCGTTTAATGACAGATTTCTACAGACCTGAAGCAAAAGGGTCGATTTCCCAATTCCTGGGTCTCCTCCAACCAGAGTCAGAGAACCTGGAACAACTCCTCCACCGAGAACCCTGTCTAATTCTTCTATATTCGTGGTTATTCTACGTTCGCCGGACATATTGATCTCTGATAGTTTTACCGGTTTTGCATCAGTTTTTGTTCTTCGTGCTCCTGCCGGCTTTTTTGTATCGATGATCTCTTCGACAAAGGTATTCCATTCTCCGCATCCCGGACACTGTCCCATCCATTTTGTAGATTCATATCCGCAACTCTGACAGAAAAAAACTGATTTCGATCCCTTAGCCATGATTCATCCTCCTGGTATCCTTTAAACATTGTTCTCTCAGATATAGAAACCCCGGGATCACATCCCCCGGGGTTTCTATAATCTATGTAAACTCTACTGATCCACTCTTACAATTTTAACTCTGATCTGCTCTGCCTGTTCCAATTCAACGCTGAAAGAAAGCTTTCCGCCAAGACCAGTTGTCATGTGTCCGACATTCACATCATCCAGAAGTACTTTATACTCGGTATCGTCTTCCATGCCAAGCGTGATCTGTACATCCTCATCTGCTTCAACAGTAAACTCAACACCTTCGCTTGGAAATTTCATCTCTGTAACCGCTGTCCCCGGAACAGATTCGTATACGAACATCCCGTTTCGTTCCAACCTGGTGATTTCACGAAAAGTTTTAACTTTGTACACATCACCCTCATACTCGAAATCAGATACCTTTGACTTCTGATCTAGTTTGTAATTTCCAAAACTGATTCCGCCATCTTTCTCAGTACGAATTAATTTTTTAATTACTGACATTCTAAGGTCCTCCTGCTAATACTTTCACTCAATAGCTACAGCTTTATTCATCTGTCGTAACATTTGTGTTACTCATTTAAGATATTACTATTATATAATATTTCGTCGATTTTTACCAGACAATTATGAAATTACTTTCATTACTTGTCTCTGAGATTTCATACCAGTTGACACCCCCATATCTAAAGCAAGGAGTTTTACGACACGATCTGATAATCCCCGCGAAATTAAGAATTCCATCTTTTTATAATACCAAGACCCAATGGGTGCGGTCCGGTATGGACTCCGATTGTAGCACCAATTTGCCGTATCGGGAGTTCTTCTTCTGACAGACCATAACCGGCCCCCGCCAGTCGCTCCAACACAAGATTCCTGTAATTTATGGCTTCCTTTCGGTCATAGCCAAAACCCACCGAAAGAGAATAATCATATAGGTTTTTATTATTTTCTTTTAAATAATTGATCAAAAGATCAATGGTCTTATCCACAGTCCTTTTCCTGCTTCTTCCAACCGCAGAGGGATATATCTCTCCTTCTTTCAGTGTGATCACCGGGCGGATACCCAGGACAGAACCGGCAACAGCGGTTACCTTTCCGATTCTGCCGCCATGGCTGAGATACTCCATATTCCCTACAGTAAAAAAGATTCGCCCGCTTGATTTCATCTTGTCAAGATATCTCAATGTCTCCTCATAAGGAATTCCATCATCTCTCATAGCTGCAGTTTCGAGAACCATCAGACCTTGTAAAACTGTATTTACCATAGAATCCACCACCGTGATTTTTGCACTGGGATATTTCTCCAGTACATAACTTCTGGCATTCGTCGCAGACTGCAGAGAGCCACTAAATTTACTAGTGATACAGATGCAGATGACAGGAACAGACGCTTTCACATATGGCATAAATGCGTCCACATAATCTTGTACAGAGGGCATGGAGGACTTTGGAAAGATATTTGGATCATCAACCATCTCCTGATAGAATGATCTCACCTTAATATCTGTTCCTTCTCTTAAATAAGTTGTATCATCAAAGGAAACATAGAATGGCACGATGTCTATGTCCCTTTTCTCTGCCAGTTCTTTTGAAAGGTCGCAAGAGCCATCACTGATAATTTTATATTGATTATTCATGTAAAAAATACCTCATTTTCGAATGATCTCAGATTGCGATTCAATCTGCGGTAATGACAATTTGTTTTTTTCTGATACCAATAGTTACGATATCACCTTTCTTAACGTGTCCTAAAAGAATTTCTTCAGCAAGAGGATCTTCAATCTTATTTTGAATCGCCCTTTTAAGTGGTCTTGCACCATATTTACTGTCAAAGCTTGTGTCAATCAGATATTCTTTTGTTTTTCCAGTGACTTTTAGATCAATGTTCATCTGTTCGCGGCAACGTCCTTTGAGATCTCTCAGCAAAATATTGACAATTTTTTTCATGTTGTCTTTACTCAGCGCATGGAAAACAATGATGTCATCAATTCGATTGAGGAACTCCGGCTTGAACATTCTCTTCACCTCGTCCAGAACCTGATCTTTCATATGCTCATAATCTTCTTTCTCGTCTGCACCGGCTCCAAATCCAAGTCGTTTCGGCTCAGTAATCAGTGAAGCTCCTGCATTGGAGGTCATAATGATGCAAGTCTCTTTAAAGTCAACCTTTCTGCCCTGAGAATCTGTGATATGTCCATCATCCAGTACCTGAAGCAGAATATTAAAGACATCCGGATGTGCCTTCTCGATTTCATCTAGAAGGATCACACTATAGGGATTTCGACGCACCTTTTCGGAAAGCTGGCCGCCCTCTTCATATCCCACATATCCAGGCGGAGAACCAATCAGCTTTGAGACGCTGTGTTTTTCCATATATTCGGACATATCAATACGAATCATGGCCTGCTCTGTTCCAAATACTGCCTCAGCAAGTGCCTTGGACAATTCTGTCTTGCCGACACCGGTGGGTCCAAGAAAAAGGAAAGATCCAATTGGGCGGTTTGGGTCTTTGAGTCCTGTCCTTCCACGGCGAATTGCCTTGGCAACTGCTTCTACAGCCTGATCCTGTCCGACAACTCTTTTATGAAGGACTTGCTCCAGTCTCGCCAGACGCCTGCTCTCACCCTCTTCAATTTTTTTAACCGGAATCTTGGTCCATCCTGAGATCACCTCAGCAATTTCCTCTTCTGTAACCATCCGTTTTTTATTTTTACTGTGTCGTTCATACTTTTCGCGGGCCTCACGAAGATTTTCCTCAAGTTCTTCCCGATTTTTCTGAAACTCTTTTGCTCTCTCATAATCGCCTGATTTTATGGCTGTTTCTCTATCCTGAAGGATTTCTTTTAGTAGTTTCTCATCTTCCGAAATCTTTACCGGAATCTTATATCCGCCGAGCTGAACCTTAGCCGAAGCCTCGTCAATCAGATCAATCGCCTTATCCGGAAGAAAGCGATCATTGATATAACGTTCACTCATTTTAACCGCTGCACTTAAGGCTTCATCCGTAATCGTAACTCCATGATGTCTCTCATAATATGGTCTGAGTCCCTTTAAGATATCAATTGACTGTTCCGTGGTAGGTTCATCTACCATCACAGGCTGAAAACGTCTCTCCAGAGCAGCATCCTTTTCTATATATTTCCTATATTCCTCAATTGTAGTCGCACCGATCAGCTGTATCTCTCCCCGGGACAAAGAAGGTTTTAAGATATTAGACGCATCAAGCGCACCTTCAGCTCCTCCGGCACCTATGATGGTGTGAAGTTCATCGATAAACAGCAGAATATTACTGTTATCCATAACTTCTTTTACCACCTTTTTGATCCTCTCTTCAAATTCGCCTCGATACTTGCTGCCTGCGACCATCCCTGACAGATCTAAAACAACCACCCGTTTCTGTTTCATGACCTTCGGTACAAGTCCCCAGACAATTCTCTGTGCAAGTCCCTCCGCAATAGCCGTTTTTCCTACTCCAGGTTCTCCAATCAGACAGGGGTTGTTCTTCGTACGTCTGCAGAGGATCTGAATCACGCGGTCAATTTCCTGCTCTCTTCCCACAACAGGATCTAATTTCCCCTGTCTTGCCATTTCATTCAGGTCTCTGCTGTATTGATCCAATGTCGGTGTCGAAACTGGCACATTATCATTCGATGAAGCTCTTTTAAGATCATTTTTTTGCAGATGATCTTCTTCACCCATCGCAGTCAGAATTGTCAAATACATCTTTTGTATATTCACGCCCATGGTATATAAGAGCCGTGCCGCCACACACTCTGTATCTTTAAGAAGAGCAATTAAGATATGTTCTGTCCCTGTGGACTCACTTTGAAAATGTTCAGCTTCCTCCCCTGCATCTTCCAATATTTTCTTTGCTCTGGGAGTATATCCAGGCTGTTCTTTCACTGCAGCCTGCTGTGCAGGTCTGATCAGGTTATCAATCAGTGTCAGAAGTCGGCTTTCTTCCACACCGAATTCCTGTAATACTATGCCGGCTGTTCCCTGAACATCGTTCAAAAGTCCTAAAAGCAGATGTTCTGAACCAATATAGTTTTGTTTGCACGATATGGCTTTTTGCTCAGCCAGTTTAAGAGCTTTTTTTGCCTGTCTCGTATATCTGTCTTTCATCTATTCCCGCCTTTCATCGGCATATTACCTGTTTTTATTGTATATGATCTGAAGTCCTTTCAGAAGGAGATTATTATCTACAATGATTTCTTTTCTGCAAAGAGGAACGATGTAACCTGCAAGGCCACCTGTGGCAACAACGGTACAGGTTTCTTTTTGTTCTTCCTCTATCCGGTCAATCAAACCATCAATCGCAGCTGCATTTCCATATAATGCCCCACTTTGCATACACTCAATCGTATTACTTCCAATCAGTTTCCTCGGCATATCGAAACTGATCTGCTGAAGCTGTGCTGCATTGCTCACCAGTGAATCCGTTGCAGTCCGAATTCCGGGCAGAATCATACCGCCAATATAGCTCTTGGTATGGTCAACAACGCTCACGGTGGTAGCTGTCCCCATATCAATAATGATCAGCGGAACCGGATGATCTGCCATAGCTGCCACGGCATCTACAACCAGATCACTTCCCAGCTGCGCCGGCTGATCCATCACAATATTAAGCCCCGTCTTCAGACCCGGACCGACAACTTTTGGGGTCTTGTCGATCAGTTTTTTTATAGCCCTTCGGACCACATCCGTAATCTGTGGAACTACAGACGATATAATTGCTCCTTCAATTATACTCGGAGCAATTTCATATATTTCCAGTACATTTTTTATATCAATGGCGTATTCCAGTTCTGTTCTCTTTCTATCCGTCGATAATCTTTCCTCAAAAAATATTTCTCTTCCATCAATACAGCCGACAACCACATTTGTGTTGCCTATATCAATCACCAGAAGCATAGTTTATCAATGTCTCCTTCTTTTGTAGTTTATAGCCTTACCCTTTTATTCATCAACACTCTTCCGATTGTCGCTGCCAGCACTCCTGATATAATTGCCTCAGGCACTCCATTGATTCCAATAATGGATAAGATGAAACGATAAACGCCGCCTGCAGCAACATTATTTGCCGCAGCATACTGATCTTTGAAAAAGAAAAAGATCATATTCATAACCAACAAGGTATTCGTAAGTGCCCCGGTCACACCGGCGGCAGCAAGTGCAGCAGTATTTCCTTTCTGTCTGGCTGTTGCTTTTATACCTTGATACACATAGAAGGGAACTACACCCGTCAGAATTCTGGGGAGGAAACAGATGATGATGCTTGGTACTCCCCCTTCTACTCCTCCGAAACTATAAAACGGGGTGAATACGAACGAAGTTACCGTAGGATTTATCGTGTTGTTGATGAAACTGGTCATTCCAAATATTCCGCCTAATAATGCTCCTCTGGCCGGTCCAAGCATCAGCGATGCCAGAATCACAGGCACCTGGATAATGGTTGCACGGGTAAAGCCTAATGGAATATAACCCAAAAAAGGTGTGAACGCCATAATAATGATCAGTGCCGCAAACAATGCAGTTGCGACCATGTCTTTTACATTTGTTTGATTTTTCATATTCTTTTCTCTCCTTGTTATTATTCCCGCATACGGGATACAATACAACCTGATGACTGAAGAAACAGTGGGCAAAATCTATTGAACTTTCAATAGTATTTCATCCAGAAGCCGATCTGCAACTTCTTCTTTTGACATAAGCGGAAGTTCTGTAATCTCATCCCTGGTGATCAGTTTCACCACATTTGTGTCCATACCAAAACCGGCTCCCGCGTCTTTTAAATTGTTGGCCACAATCATATCCAGATTTTTCTTCTCAAGTTTCTCCATCGAATGTTCAAGTACTTGTTGTGTCTCCATTGAAAACCCGCAGAGGAACTGGCCAATATGCTTATGTTTTCCCAAATATCCTAAAATATCTTCTGTTCTCTTCATATTAAGTGATAAATCCAAATTGTTTTTTTTCACTTTTTCGCTGCTCACCTCTGCTGGTGTGTAATCGGCCACAGCTGCAGCCTTAATAACAATGTCCGCATCAAAATAATGCTCCCTTACAGTCTCAAACATCTCCTGTGCTGTTATAACGGAAAACGTGGTAACCCCTATAGGCGTTTTTAAATTGACAGGGCCTGATACAAGTGTCACGTCAGCTCCGCGAAATGCCGCCATACGTGCAATAGCATAACCCATCTTCCCCGTTGAGTGATTTGTCAGATAACGAACCGGATCGATTGATTCCTGCGTCGGTCCTGCCGTAACAAGAATCTTCTTTCCCACTAAGTCCTTCTCTTTTTCTATCTCAAACTCAATATTTTCTAACAACACCTCAGGATCAGGCATCTTTCCTGCTCCTACATCCCCACATGCCAGATATCCGTTTGCCGGATCTATGATTTTATACCCATATTTTCTCAATTTACTCAGATTATCCTGAAAAATGGGGTT
This sequence comes from Blautia liquoris, assembly GCF_015159595.1. Lineage (NCBI taxonomy): Bacteria > Bacillati > Bacillota > Clostridia > Lachnospirales > Lachnospiraceae > Blautia > Blautia liquoris. The sequence goes on from NZ_CP063304.1 coordinate 1,954,397, forward strand.
GTTGTACATTCTGGTATTCATGGCCGGCGAGATGAGTTTCACGCACTCACAGGCCATAACCGTAGTAGTCAGCATATCGTCAGCAATCCCGCCGGCAAGTTTACCAATTACATTGGCCGTAGCCGGTGCAATCAAAACAATATCGGCTTTTTTTGCAAGTGCAACGTGTTCAACTTGAAATTGAAAATTTCGGTCAAAGGTATCTACCAAACATTTTGTTCCAGTCAAGGTTTCAAAGGTAATCGGGTTTATAAAATTAAGTGCATGCTCCGTCATAATCACATGAACTTCTGCCTGTTGTCGAACCAGCCTGCTTGCAAGATCTGCTGCCTTATATGCAGCGATCGAACCAGTCACACCAAGGACAACTGTTTTTCCTTTTAGCATCAACTGCCTCCTAATCTGTAAATTCTAAAAGTAGCAACGCAATAAAAACCCTCAAACCCTGTGACATCGGAATTCACATCAGTTTGAAGGTTCATCATCAACTATCTGCCGCAGCAATACTTATATTTTTTGCCGCTGCCGCAAGGACATGGATCATTTCTTCCGACCTTATGGCCTTTCACAACTGTACCAGCCTTTTTCTGTTCCAGATACAAGGCCTTTTTCTTCTCCTCTGTGAAGATCTCATCCCACATCGGAAGACTATAGAGCCACTCTGCCTTGGCATCCACCATATTCTTATATAAAAGTTCTTTATCAAAGCCCAGATTTACAACAGTATTCTCGTCCATCTCCTCGATTGGGTTTTTCACCTTGAGGCTGTCATTAATTCCATCAAGGAAACCAACCATAGTCATTACATCAATATGAAAACGTGCTGCCAAATCCTTCACTGATCCGTGAACGACAGTATCCGGGTTTGAGAGAAGCTGTTCATAGATGCTTTTTTCTATGTCAAAATAATCTTTCCATAGTTTCTCAAGCTCTGGTTTGCTTTTATTTTGAGAGTATGCCACATCTCTCCACTCTTGTAATAAACTCATTTCCTTTACCGTCCTTTACTTTCTTCCACCTGTTCCATCTCTTCTTTTTCTATTTTCTGTACAATTGTACTTTCTACGCGATGTTCTTTCACTTCAACCACCTTAATCTGAAGCTCATCTGTCTCAAGTTCAAACTGACTTCCATCATCCGGAATGGAACCCAGATTTCCAAAGATATAGCCTCCAAAGGTGTCGTATTCCTCTACCGGCAGTCGAACATTGAGCAGTTCCTGAACGTCATCAAGCGTAGCGTAACCTTGTATCTTCCATATATTTTCACCAATCTGTTCGATCTCTTCCGGACGTTTCTCATCGTCTTCTTCTACAAGATCCCCGACAAGTTGTTCGATCAGATCCCTTAAAGTGATGATGCCCTCCATACCGCCATATTCATCAAGTACAACAGCAAAATAATTACCGCTCTTTTTCATATTGCTGAACAAAATATCAGCTTTGATATTCTCAGGCACAAAATAAGCCGGTTTTACAGCTTTCGCCATAATCTCTTCTCTTGTAAGATCATGCAGTCTGAAAAAATCTTTAGCATCCATAACGCCGAGAATATCATCCACACCCTCCCCGCAGACCGGGAATATTGAATGGCGGCTTGCATGTATTGTGTTTTCCCAAATATCTTTCTTATCGTCAGCCCACAGTACAACCACATCTGTACGGTGTGTACAGATCTCACCTAAGGTGATATCGTCAAATTCAAAAACGTTTTGAATCATCTCATTCTCGTCCAGATCTATCGTACCTTTTTTGCTTCCGGCATCTATCATCATACGGATCTCTTCCTCGGAGACTCCATCATCTTCCTGATTCGGATCAATCCCTATCAAACGCAGAACTCCATTCGTGGAGACAGTCAGCAGACCGACAATCGGCGAAAAAAAGTTTGCAATGACATTGAGTACCCTTGCCATTCCAAGCGCCACCTTCTCTGTATTCTTCATAGCGATGCGTTTTGGTACCAGCTCACCAAATATCAGGGTGAAATAGGATAAAATCAGCGTTATCAAAAAAACAGAAATCGAATTCAAGGTTTGGGTCGGTATCGAAACACCAAGCCGAACAAAAAGTTTCACCAGGTGACCGGAAAAATTATCCGCAGCATAAGCACTGCCCATAAATCCCGATAAAGTTATCGCCACCTGGATCGTAGCGAGAAATCTCGACGGCGATGAAGTCAGCTTTTCCAAGCTTATCGCTCTCTTATCACCATCAGAAGCCATCTTTGCAAGTTTTGTCTCGTTCATAGAAACAACTGCAATCTCAGCACAGGCAAAAATCGCATTCAGAGCAATTAAGATCACCTGTAAGATTATAGGCCATAGCAAAGGGTCACTGTCCAAAATTCATTCCTCCTAAAAATATAAATGTATTCATGGAATCTATTCTACTATCTTTGCCTGTATCTGTCAATTGCTGTAACCTTTTTTAATATCTTGAATATGCTATAGAGAAACAAAGTCTGACAAGGAGAAAAACCTTGGCTTATCGTATAATGCTCGATGCCGGTCATGGCGGTGATGATCCGGGTGCTGTATACAAGGATCACACAGAAAAAGATGATACCCTGCGCCTTACTATGGAACTTGGCAAAATACTGGAAGATAATGGAATAGATGTCGTCTATACTCGCACCACTGATACATTCCAAACCCCCTTCGAACGAGCTCAGACAGCAAATAATTCCGATGTGGACTTTCTGATTTCGATTCACCGAAACGATTCCCCTCTTCCGAATCAATATAGTGGTACGTCTGCATTAGTTTATGATACATCCGGAACGAAATTGGATATGGCCGAGAATATCAATGCCTCTTTGAGTGATCTGGGCTATGATAATCTTGGCGTTCATGCACGCCCAGGACTGATCATCCTGAGAAGAACCGCGATGCCCGCAATCGTTTTGGAAGTCGGCTTTATTAATAACGATTATGATAATGAACTATTCGACAATTCTCTGGATGCAATTGCTCAGGCAATTGCAAGTGGAATTCTGGAAACATTAAACCCTCAAAACATTCCATCATCCTCACAAGACCAGCCCTCCTATCAAATCCGAGATGTAGCAGGAAGCACATTCTCATATGATGACTGGGAAGACTATGACGAATCCGAAAGGGAATATGAGTCTCTGCACGGAAGCATGCAGGGAACTCCAACTGTTTCACAACCAACCAGTTCTGCTCAGCCAACCAGTTCTGCTCAGCCAACTCGCTCTGCTCAGCCAACTCGCTCTGCTCAGCCAACTAGTTCTGCTCAGCCAACTCGCTCTGCTCAGCCAACTCGCTCTGCTCAGCCAACTCGCTCTGCTCAGCCAACTCGCTCTGCTCAGCCAACTCGCTCTGTACAGCCGGCAGAGAATACTGGCTCTGCCCCCTCATCTGCAAATCAGAGTGAAAACGATGAATCCTTCTATCGAGTTCAGGTCGGGCTGTTTCGTCAGCGTTCAAACGCTGACCGGCTTTCCTATGAATTGCTTGAAAAAGGATATCCCGCTTTCATATTAAATGAGGATGAATTCTATAAGGTACAAGTCGGTGCTTACCGTCATCTGGGAAATGCAATTATCATGGAACAGCGTCTCAGAAAAGAAGGATACGCTACTATGATCACAACCTGAGTAAAAGGGAACCGGTCAAAAACACTTCTGACCAGGCTCCCTTTTTAATTTTCCAGCAGTCTTCGTTTAAGAGCATCTCTTTTCGTTTGTGTATAAGTCTTTGGCTGATACATCAGTAAATATATGACAGCGTTCAGGACAAGAGCCAACCCCACATCAAATACGGAATGCTGCTTTAAGAACATCGTCGACATCACGATCAAAAGTGTGAGTACTATCGTCCCTTTTTGAACTCCCTTATGTTTTTTCAATGCCTGACAGTTGTTAAACGCAATACATGCGGCTACCGAGTTGTATACATGAATACTTGGAAGAATATTCGTAGGGGTATCAATCGCATACAGATGTCTCACCAAATTCACAAAGATATTGTGTCTTGGAAATACCACGGGTCGAAGATTCTGTCCATTTGGATATAGCCAAGATACAACCAGAAAAATTGTCATTCCAATTCCCAGGCTCAAAAAAATCTGATAAAATTCCTTCACACTCTTATTGACAAAAGCAAAGTATACAATGACGGCTCCCATATAAAAAAACCATAACAGATATGGAATGATAAAGACCTCGCAGAAAGGTATTATGTCATCTAGTGCTACATGTATGACATGATATCCCCGTGTAATCTCTTTTTCCAGTATTGCAAAACATATCATATAAAAGATACCATAAACAGGTATGATCCATATTTGCTTTTTTTTAAAGAATTTATTCATCCGGCCTCACCACCTTAAGCATTCACCACAGGAGGGCAGCTTATCTGGCAATATACTGCTCTCAAGGCTGCTTTTATTATGATACCTGCAGTTTCTTATGTCAATACAGTTACTTGAATTTAAGAAAAATTTTAAATTTTTTTTAGCTTTGCAAAGGAGGCAAACATTTTCTTGACACCTGCATGATCAAAGTGAACGGTGACTTCATAATCTTTTCCGCCATCTGCGATATCTGTCACTTCCCCTACTCCAAACTTCGTGTGGCGTACGGTATCCCCCACATTATATTCTAAGTGTTCAAGCCTGGTTACCGTAAACTGACGCGGCTTAAATGATACGTTGTTCGAAAATCTTTGCCTGGGATTAACGAATGCATCCCGATCAAGATCCTTCTCCCTTCCAAGTTCAACCAACTCTCTTGGTATCTCATGTACAAATCTGGAGACTTTATTATATTGAGTCTCTCCACGAATCATACGTTGGCTTGCAGCCGTCATCACAAGTTCCTTTTTTGCCCGCGTGATACCGACATAGCATAATCTGCGCTCTTCTTCCAGTTCGTCCGGATCATCCCCTGTTATGGTCATGTAACTTGGGAAAATACCATCCTCCATCCCCGCCATAAATACATAGGGGAATTCAAGACCTTTTGCACTGTGAAGTGTCATAAGAAGACAAAAGTCACTGTCCGAGTCAATCGAATCAATATCAGCAACCAGTGCAACTTCCTGCAAAAAGCCACTAAGCGTGGGGGACTCTTCCTCCTCTTCGTATGTGACAACTTTAGATATTAATTCATCAATGTTTTCTATCCTTGCCCTTGCCTCATCGGTATCCTCTGCTTCCAGCTTTTTGACATAACCGGTTTCCTCTATAATATGTTCCAAAAGCTCTTTTACCGAGTAGTATTGAACCTGTGTTCTTAATTTCTGAATAAACGTTGTAAAAGATTCTATTTTGGACAGACTCCTTGAAAGTCCCGGTATGTACTGTGCTTCTAAGAGCGCACCATAAAAATTAGTCCCTGACTCGGCCGCATGAGCCTGTATTCTTGAGATCGTCGTCGCGCCAATTCCCCTCTTCGGAACGTTGATAATTCTTTGAACGGCAAGATCGTCACTGGCATTGTCAACAGTCTTTAAATAAGACAGCAGATCCTTTACCTCTTTTCTGGCATAAAAGTTAACACTCCCAACGATTTTATAAGGAATATTTGCAATCAGTAATTTTTCCTCAAACAGACGAGACTGTGCATTCGTCCTGTATAAAATTGCTATATCACCGTACCTGCACTCACCATTTCTGATTTTCCTGCTGATTTCACCGGTGACATATTCCGCCTCCTCAAAACCATTCTGGAACTTGCGAAAGGTGATTTTTGCTCCCTTTTCATTTTCGGTCCAAAGCTTTTTCTCTTTTCTTCCTTTATTATTGGATATAACCCCATTGGCGGCATCTAATATATTGGAAGTAGATCGGTAATTTTGCTCTAGTTTGATCACCTTCGCATCCGGAAAGCTTTTTTCAAATTCCAGAATATTTCTGATATTTGCACCTCTGAATTTGTAGATGGATTGATCGTCATCTCCTACTACGCAGAGATTCCTGTTCTTCGCAGCAAGCAAATTGATAAACTGAAACTGAACCGTATTTGTATCCTGGTACTCGTCCACCATCAGATACTGAAATCTATCCTGATAATACTCCAACACATCCTGACATTGTTTGAAAAGTTCGACTGTTTTGACCAACAGATCGTCGAAATCAAGAGCATTGTTCTTTTTTAATTCTGCCTGATATTCATAATATACCTGCGATATTTTCTTCTTGTTCCAGTCAAGTCCGGCATTCTTTTCAAACTGCTCCGGAGAGATCATCTCATTCTTCGCAGAGGATATTGCCGACATCAGTGCACGTTCCTTGTATATCTTGGGATCCAGCTCCAGTTTTTTAATTACCTGTTTCATAAGTGTTTTCTGATCATCTGTGTCATATATCGTAAAACTGTTTAAAAATCCGATTCGGTCGATAAATCTGCGCAGAATACGCACACAGCTGGAGTGAAACGTACTTACCCAGATGCTCTCAGAACCGAATCCGACAATTTGATCAACCCTGTCACGCATTTCCTGTGCAGCTTTATTCGTAAATGTAATAGCCATGATATGATAGGGTTTTACGCCATTTTCGATCAGATAAGCGATCCGGTGAGTCAGCACGCGAGTCTTTCCCGAGCCGGCTCCTGCCAGAATCAGCAGCGGCCCTCTGGTATACTGTACAGCCTCTTTTTGTTGTGGATTCATATCCTCTAATATATTCATCTGTTATTCTCCATGTCATTCAGTCTCAATTGTATTCATCTGATGTTAGGGTCAAAAGTAATGTAACATAAATCGGCCGAAGATTCAAGCCGCACTGCTTTCTTTTCACGCAGAAAAGAGGACCGAAACGTTATATTCCGGTCCTCTTTGTGACTTCAAATTCACGCAGTCCTACACGTTTTACATCATGCTGGAATTCGTGTTTTTTACGCACTGTGAGTATTTTTGTTTTGCTTCCTGAACTTTTTGTTCCTGGGCAGCCGGTGTGGGATAATACCCTTTTTCATGCATCATATTGAAGACATCGGTCTGAATCGCATGCTCCTGCTCGAGACAGTGCATGATTGCCTGCCTTACATTGTCATGAACGCATTCATTTGCAAACGTATTGTAATTATTCGTCGTAGCTTTCTCTGCAGTCAGGGCATCTGTTAAGACTTCCTTTTCTGTATAGATCTGATCTTTCATCCTGATACCCTCCTTAGCTTAATTGTGCATACAGTCTGTTAAAATGTTCCTGATGTTTGTTTGAAATTTCGTTGAACTTATCTTTAACCTGCGGATCATCACTGTGCTGTGCCAGCATCTGGAATTTTTTGATCAACAGATCTTCCTCACTCAGCAGATCATTTAATGCTGATAATTCTTTTTCTGATATTGTTTCCATCTATTTGCACCTCCGTATTTATTACACGTTTAGTTTGTGCATCTTCCCATAAAATATTCTTAACTTTGTGCTCTTGCTATTTTTTTTGATTACGTATATACTTTTTAATGTATGAAAAAAATCTTCGGAGTATAAAAAATGAATAAAATTTCAACGCGCGAACGTATTCGGAATCATCCTCTCATCAGGACTTTGTTTGAATTAGAGGGAAATCAGAAGGTACTGACTTTTCTGGAACCTCTCTGGGGAATTCCCCAGAATCTGATTGCGCCTTATGCGACCCTTTATATGTACGAACTTGGGGTAAATGATGTTCAGATCGGTCTTCTGATGTCAATTGCCATGTTTGTTCAGATGATTTCTGCATTTGCCGGAGGGATTATTGCAGACAGAGCCGGGAGAAAAGTCACCTGTAATTTTGGAGATTTTCTGGGTTGGTGTATCCCATGTGTAATCTGGGCCGTTTCACAAAACTTCTGGTTCTTTTTAGCAGCGATTGTCTTAAATAGTTTTGAACAGGTCAATCAGACTGCCTGGAACTGTCTGTTAATCGAGGATGCTCCTTCTGGACAGATTCTCCATATTTATACCTGGGTTACAATATCCGGGCTGCTTTCGGTGTTCTTTGCACCGATTTCAGGGTTTGTCATCAGCAGAGTTTCTCTGGTACCCGTCATGAGAGTGTTGTACTTTATATTTGCAGTCTGTATGACAGTCAAATGTCTGATCACTATCCGCTGCACAAAAGAAACCCGTCAGGGCATGAAGAGGAAAGAACAGACAAAAGGTCAAAGTCTCTGGTACATGATATCCGAGTACCGATACATACTGCCGCGGATCTTTCAAGACAAGCCTACCGTAAAGATTCTGATTATCATGGTTCTGCTGCAGATGACTACTCAGATTACTAATAACTTTTTCTCACTCTATACGACTGAGAATCTGGGCATTCAAAAAAGCTTTTTAGCTCTTTTTCCAATCCTTCGTGCTGTTATTATGCTTATTTTTATGTTTGTGATGCAGGAGAAACTGGAAAATTTTCCATTTCGGATTCCGATGGGTGTCGGCTTTCTACTTTATATAGGCTCTCAGCTCATCTTGATCTTTAGCCCGCATAGAAATTACATTTTTATCATCCTTTATACAATTATGGAAGCTTTTGCGTTTGCACTGGTAGTTCCAAGAAAAGATTCTATGCTCGCATTATATGTTGATCCTGAAGAACGTGCACGGATCGTCAGTGTACTTGGAGTTATCATGTTTATCTTTGCATCTCCCTCCGGTTATATTGCCGGAAAACTTTCAAGCATCAACAGACAGCTGCCATTCATCTTGAATATGTCACTTTATGTAATTTCCGGAATCATCACTATACGGTTTAATGACCCGCTCCCGGAATATTTGGAAACAGAAAACGATTAATTATCAATTACTTAAATTTCACTAACGGAGTCTTGCTATGCTAAAAAATTTTTTTATATACACAAAAAATTACAAAAAAGAGTGGATCATCGGTTTCATATGTTGTTTCTTTGAAGCAGTGTTTGAAATCTCAATTCCCTCTATCATGTCAAAGATTATCGATGTCGGAATTGCCAACAAGGATACACAGTATATCCTCAAGATCGGACTGCTGATTCTGTTGTTATCCGTTCTCTCTTTCGCATTCGGAAGGGGCTGCAGTAATAACTTTTCCGTATTCGGTAATGGATTTGCCGCCGAAATCCGAGAGGCAGAGTACAAGAAAATCCAGTCATTTTCATTTTCCAATATGGATCATTTTACCACCCCTTCCCTGATTACAAGGCTTACTACCGATATCACGATCATACAGAATGCAATTGTGCCGGGCATCCGCTCCATCTTCCGTGCACCTATTATGCTTTTGACAGGCATTGTCATGGCCACTATGATGAGCAAAGACCTTGCAGTTGTATTCTTTGTGGCTGTTCCTGTCCTTGGTATTTTATTGTTTATTATTGTCAGAAGTCTTGCACCGGTTTATCACAGGATGCAGCGTATCTATGATGTCCTAAACCAGGTTACGCAGGAGAACTTAAGAGCCATCCGTGTAGTAAAGGCCTTTGCAAGAGAGGATTATGAAAGTGCCAAATTCGAGTCCGTAAACAGCCAGCTGCGGGATATCTCGGTGAAGGCATATGGGATATCCCTGTTAAATGCACCGGTGATGCAGTTTGTCATGTATGGAACGATTATAGGCCTCGTGTGGTTCGGCGGAAACCTTGTGATTACCGGACAACTGATGGTCGGGCAGCTCACGGGATTCTTAAGCTATGTTCTGCAGATCTTAAATTCCCTGATGCTCATCTCCGGTGTATTTATCAACCTGACAAAAGCAATGGAGTCTTTTGTCCGCATCGGCGAAATTCTCCATGAAGACATCGAGCTTACGGATGAGGGGACCTCAAATCACAAAATCCAAAAGGGATCTGTACGTATGGAGGATGTCTCCTTCAAATATCGTGCAGACGCTAAGGAATATGTTCTGGAAGATATCAACTTTCAGATACAGCCCGGCGAAACAATCGGTATCCTTGGTGGAACCGGTTCTTCCAAGACCTCTCTGGTTCAGCTGATACCGAGATTGTATGATGCATCAAAAGGTACTGTTTCCATCGATGGAGTGCCCGTTCAGTCATACCCGTTAAGCTACCTGAGAGATCAGGTCGCAGTGGTACTGCAGCAGAATATGCTGTTTCGCGGGACAATCAGTGATAATCTGCGGTGGGGAAATCAAAATGCCTCCGATGACGACATAAAAAAAGCCGCCGATGCAGCCTGTGCCAGTGAATTTATTGAACAAAAAAAGGATAAATTCGACTCTTATGTGGATGAGGGAGGCAACAATTTCTCAGGCGGTCAGAAGCAGCGTCTCTGCATCGCAAGAGCTCTGCTGAAAAAGCCTAAGATTCTTATTCTCGATGACTCCACTTCTGCTCTTGATATGAATACAGAAAAAGAGTTATATCGAAACCTGGAGAATGACTACCCCGATATCACGAAGATAATTATCGCCCAGCGTATCACTTCCGTGATGCATGCAGATCGTATCATCATCATGGACGATGGGCGAATTGATGAGATCGGTACTCCCAGGGAACTTCTTTCACACAACAAGATATTCAAGGAAATCTATGCATCACAGAAGAAAGGAGAGGCATAACATGGACCCGGCATCAAAAGATAAGAAAAAGAATATATTGACAACTTTAAAAAAATTCACGCGCTTTCTGGAACCGAGCAAGTATATCTTGTTTTTGATCATCCTGCTTTCCGGAATCAGCGGACTGGTTGGGATCACGGGCTCTTTTTTGCTCCGGCCAATTATCAATAACTATATCGTCCCCGGCGATGTCAGGGGACTTGGCTATGCAGTCGCAGTTCTTACGGTCATCTATCTGTCCGGAGCATTATCTACATTGGCCGGGAATCGCCTGATGGTACGGGTGACACAAAAAATAATCTATGAACTGCGTATGGATCTGTTTCATCATGTGGATTCACTGCCCCTGTCCTACTACGATGCCAACAGTGACGGAAATATCATGAGTTATTTTACAAATGATATTGATACCATAGAAAATGCCTTAAACAGCTGCTTTTCTATCATGGTGCAAAGTTTTGTAACCGTCATCGGTTCAATCATTATGATGTTTGTTCTGAATGTTCCTCTGACACTTTTCACGATGGTCTGCTTCGTAGTAATCCTGTTTATCATCTATTATAACAGTAAAGTATCAAAACAGTATTATGCAAAAAGGCAGCAATATTCCGGAGATCTGAATGGCTTTGCAAGGGAGATGATGGAAGGGCAGAAAGTTGAAAAAGTTTTTGGCCATGAGCGAGAAAACTTAAAAAGTTTCCACATTCTAAATGAAGATCTGAGAATAGCCTCCACCAAAGCATTCGCTTATTCGGGTGTAATGACCCCCATGGTGGTCAGTATCGGTTTTATCAATTACACATTTACCGCCAGTGCCGGGGCTCTGATGGTAATCAAAGGTCTGATCGATATCGGAACACTGGCCTCCTATCTGATCTTTGTCCGTCAGTTTTCAGTTCCGGTCAATCAGTTTACTCAGCAGATGAACCTGTTTTTGTCCGCCGTATCCGGAATGGAACGAATCTTTACTGTCCTTGAGACTGAACCCGAAATTGACGAGGGTGAGATTACACTATCTCCGGCAAAGACTGATAAAACCGGAAATTATGTAAAAGCCGATGATTTTACCGGTGCCTGGGGATGGGAAACACCGCAGCTCGACAATCTGATTCCACTAAAGGGAGATGTACGATTTCATGATGTTACTTTCGGATATGATTCAAACAGAAAGATTCTCGATGGAATTAATCTTTATGCAAAACCAGGACAAAAGATTGCTTTTGTAGGCTCAACCGGAGCCGGGAAGACTACAATTATCAATCTGATCAACCGCTTTTATGAAATCTACGGCGGTCAGATCACTTACGACGGTATCGATATCCGGGATATCCGAAAAAAAGATCTTCGAAAGTCCTTATCCCTTGTGCTGCAGGATACACATCTCTTCTCGGGAACGATTACGGACAATATTCGTTATGGAAATTTAGAAGCTACAGATGAGGAAGTACGCGGAGCCGCAATGCTCTCTAATGCAGATTCATTTATCCGAAGACTTCCGAATGGCTACGATACTATGATCAAGAACGACGGAGACAATCTTTCTCTCGGTCAGAGACAGCTTCTTGCCATCGCCCGTGCAGCTGTAGCTAATCCACCGGTTCTGATTCTGGATGAGGCGACAAGTTCTATTGACACACGAACGGAAGAACTGGTGGAAGCCGGCATGGATGCAATTATGAAAAACCGTACCGTCTTCGTCATCGCCCATAGACTTTCTACGGTTCACAATGCCAACGCCATATTGGTTTTGGACCACGGGCACGTGGTCGAAAGAGGAACTCACGATGAACTGTTAGCTCAAAAGGGAAGATATTACAAGCTTTATCATGGGATGATGCAGTTGACCTGACAGAAAAAGAAGAGAGGACATAAGTGAAATACTTCATGTCCTCTCTTCTTTTTTTGTTACTTATTTACTACAGAAGTGATAGTGTCAAAAACAGTGATGCCATCAAAGATGCGATCAATGATACAACCGTAATCTGCGTATTAATTGACGGCCCTGCCGTATCTTTAAAGGGATCACCTACAGTATCGCCGATAACCGCAGCTTTGTGGGCATCGCTGCCTTTTCCACCGTTATGGCCTGATTCAACGTACTTCTTAGAATTATCCCAAAGTCCTCCCGCATTGCTCATAAAGTTCGCAAGCAGAAGACCGCTTATGATATTGCCGGTAAGGAAACCTCCTATCGCCCTTACACCACCGATAAAGCCCACCAGAAGTGTTGCGATAATGGTCATCAGGCCCGCCGGAATCAGTTCATGAAGCGAACCCGTTGTTGCCAGTTCAATGCATCGGTCATATTCCGGAATAACATCTTTCTTTCCTTCTTTTAATCCTGGTATTTCGCGGAACTGACGATGGATCTCGGATACCATACGCTGTGCATTTCGATTGACACCGAGCATCAACATGGCACTGAAAACAGCCGGAATTGCTGATCCGATAATCATTCCGAAGAATACAATTGGATCCATTACATCAAATCCAGTCAGATATTTTTCTCCCGCCGCGACAAGTCCTTTCGCCACTGCTGCTTCATTTACCTCACTGATAAACGCACCGAGAAGTGCAATTACGGTCAGACCTGCAGCGCCAATTGCAAAGCCCTTTGTGACAGCCTTGACAGTATTTCCTGCGCTGTCCAAAGAATCAGTGATATCAATTACATCATCGCCCAGATCACCCATCTCAGCGAGTCCTCGTGCATTGTCCACAATTGGACCATAAGCATCATTTGATATGATCATGCCTACAATCGAAAGCATCCCCACAGCCGCCATTGAAATTCCAAACATGGCATAATCGCCGCCTAAAGGTGCACAGAGCTTATACGAAATCAACGCGGAAAATGCAATCCCGATCAGTGCCGGCAGCGTTGATATAAAACCATAAGATACACCCGAAAGGACTGTAAATGCCGGCCCTGATTCACTTGCTTTTGCTGTCAGTTGTACTGGCTTTTTTGCGTCATCGGTGAAATAGTCACTGGCGATACCGATAATAACTCCCACGAGAAGCCCCACAAAACTGGCCCCCCAGATACGCCATTCCAGATGGAATACAGCTGTCGCTATTGCCGTCAGTACTGCAAAAATTGCCGTTGTAACATAAGTACTCGAATTCAGGGCAAAGGTAGGATTGTCATTCTTCCCCATACGTGCTGTAGCCACTCCTATGATCGATGCCAGAAGCCCAAGAGCCGCGTAGCAGAAAACCATGGATACATTCTTCGTGCCGCCCATCGTCTGATCAAGTGCCGCTCCCATGACAAGCGCCGCCGCCATAGAAGCTACATTCGAATCAAAAAGATCGGCTCCCATTCCGGCAACATCCCCGACATTGTCTCCTACATTGTCAGCGATAACTGCAGGATTGCGCGGATCATCCTCCGGAATCCCAAGCTCCACTTTTCCGACAAGATCGGCAGATATATCCGCGGTCTTGGTAAATATTCCCCCGCCTGCCTTTGCAAAAAGTGCCAGTGAACTGGCACCAAAGCTGAATCCCAGCAGAGTTGTCGTATCTCCGGTGAGCCAGAATACCAGTGCAACACCAAGAAGGGATGCTCCTACCACAGCCATTCCCATGACTGCACCGCCCCGAAAACCGCACAGGAAAGAAAGGCGAATACCTTTCTGTGCCGCCTCGGCGGTCTTCGCATTTGCGATTGTGGCTACGGCGATCCCAATCTTTCCTGCTGCAGCAGAAATAAGTGCTCCAAAAATATACGCCAACGCCATCTGAAAATTAAGCAAAATATGTCCCTTCCATATCGGAGATGGAAGGAAGATGAAGATCAGTACCGCACATACGCCGCAGAATTTGGCAAGTACGAGGTACTCCTTGTTGAGAAATGTTGCCGCCCCCTGACGGATATAGCCGCTCACCCTATGAATCTGTTCATTCGATGACGGCTGCTCCTTTACCCAGCCATACAGCCAGGCTGCCAGTGCAAACGACAGTAGTGATGTGACAATTGCGATGACTATAAAACCTGTTGAACCCAATGTAAAATCCCCTTTCTTATTATAAGTTTGGATTATCAGCTGATTCGCTGTAATACCCGCTTCCTCCATATTATATGTATAGCTCTCACGCATCTCCTCTCCGGTCAGGCAAAAGGTTATCTTTTTCATGCGAGCATGAAACGCAGGACCTTTTGACCCTTATGATACACGGATTATTACGCTCTTCGAGCTCTCACAATCCTAAAAACATTCGAATTCCACCCTAATCGGGTTGCGTTCTCATGTTTTTACGGGTCCCAAAGTCATGCTTTTTCATGCGAGCATGAAACGCAGGACCTTTTGACCCTTGGTATCATAATATGCAATTGGAAAATCAAATGACCGCCCAAATAACATTGGTACGGTCATTCTTCCGGATTCTATAATAATTTTTCGATCTCTTGTCCCAGATCCTCAGGTTTATAGGCTGGTGCAAAACGATCTTTCACGTTTCCTTCTCTGTCAATCAGGAATTTTCCGAAATTCCACTTGATGGCACTTTCCTCATCAAAGTGAACCATACCTTTTACCTTCTCTTCAAAAGCTTTTGTCTCCTCAGTTTCACGAGCTTTCGGAGCTTCCTCTTTGAGCCAGGTGAATAACGGGGCTGTTTCTGGTCCGTTTACATTTATTTTCGCAAATCTTGGAAACTTTGTTCCGTAATTCATCGTACAAAAGGTTGAGATTTCTTCATCGCTGCCAGGTGCCTGTTCTAAAAACTGATTGCACGGAAAATCCAGAATCTCAAGGCCTTTATCTTTGTATTTCTCATACAATTTCTCAAGTGCTTCATACTGGGGAGTCAGACCACATTTTGTAGCGGTGTTGACAACAAGTAAAACCTTTCCCTTATAATCTGCAAGAGAAATTTCTTCCCCCTTATTATTCTTGACTTTAAAGTCGTAAATTGTCATATTCTATCCTCCTTTGTGGATTAATTGTCTAACTTTTTGTTTCTATACCAACATTATATAATTCTTTCGAGTCAGATGCAACTATTATTTCAAAAAACTTCCTTACCACACGTTAAATAATAATTTGGCATACTTATCAGTTCTAGTTTAGTTTTTATCAAGATATACTGTAATAAAACGAATCCGTGAAAGCAGGACAAAATATGGATCTTATGATCAACAAAGATGTCAGACTGTTACTTCTCAACTATTCGAATAAAACTATGAATGTATATTACTTGAACTATGTCTGGAAGATGCCTTTGATCGGCCTTCGCCCCCCTTACTATACGAACCCAAGTTACGACCTCAACTACCCCATCATCTGAAAGTTAACAAGAAACATATATAGAAAGGAAAATGAACGATTCAATGGAAAACAAAAATTCTTCCTGCAACAATGATAATGATTCCAACATGAAACAGACAGTGGAAAATCTGCTGAACTATTTTGAAGAAAATATGATACGAAGACCTTACCCTATGTACCCTAATTACGGTACGATCACAAGATACGAAGATGTTCCGATCAGTGTTCCGGAGCAACATCAGTTCCGACAACCGGGACTTGAAGAATTGATGGTACCAAGACCTATTATAGAGAATCCAAACTATAAAGGATCTGGAAAACTAATAGATAAAGTAGCTTTAATTACCGGCGGAGACAGCGGTATTGGTGCAGCCGCTGCAATAGCTTTTGCAAAAGAAGGTGCCGATGTGGCGATATCCTATCTTGATGAGGAAAACGATGCCATGAGGACAAAAAAACGAATTGAAGAACTTGGATGCAAATGCCTTTTGCTTCCCGGGGATCTCAGAGACAAGAAACACTGCAAGAATATCGTCGGTGACACTGTGAAATGTTTCGGAAAAATTGATATTTTGTGTAATAATGCCGGTGTACAGTTTCCGCAGCCGAGCCTTTTGGATATCAGTGATGAGCAGTTTGAAGAAACATTCAGGACCAATTTCTTTCCACATTTTTACATAACTAAGGCTGCACTTCCTTATATGGAACCAGGCAGTTCGATCATTGGAACAGCATCTGTTGTGACATATATGGGAGAGGAAGATCTGATTGATTATACTTCTACCAAAGGAGCTATCGTCGGTTTTACGAGAGCTCTGGCCAGAAATCTCGGTAAACAGGGCATCCGGGTAAATGCTGTGGCTCCGGGGGAGATCTGGACTCCTCTCATCCCTTCGAGTTTTTCTGCCGATACGGCAGCCGTACCCGAAAACAATATGCTGATGCGCATGGGTCAGCCATTTGAACTGGCACCCGCATATGTATATCTGGCATCTGATGATTCACGTTTTGTAACCGGCCAGGTTATTCATGTCGATGGAGGACAGACAACAAATTCATGATAGAAAGTGAGCGGTTTCCGCTCACTTTTTCTTTCGCTCTCCCTGAATTATGGACGGCCTAAATGTTCATTAAGTTCATTGATTTCTCCCCATTCTCGTTGTTCAATAGCCCCGCATGGTGTCATCAATCAGCCGTTTTCCAGATATGCCCTTGGAACGCAGCAGCTTCGCCACTGAGTCGATAACACCGGGCGAGGCGGACATATAGTAATATGCCTGATTCCCATACTGACCGGCCAGCTCTGAAAGCTTTGCCTGTGTTTCCTCTCGCGCCGACACCTTATGCAGTGACATGGACGGGTTGTCGTTCGCAATGGTGTGGATCTCATCCCCAAAGAGATAGAAATCCGAAGAGGAATAGACGATATGAATAGGTCGTGTCTGGCTGTGCGCCAGCTCCTTGACGAGCGCGCGCACCGGCGTGACACCCACCCCTCCGGCAAACAGTACTATGGGCGAATACTCGTCCCGGACGCGGAACCAACCAAAGGCACCCTGCACTGAAACCTGGGCACCTGGCTTCAGTGAAAGCAGCGCCTTTTTGAACGCACTTGTTTCCTTGCCGGTTCTGGTGCCAAACAGCAATACGCCTTCCTCTTGGATAGACGCAATAGAAAAAATGCGGTATTCTTTTTCGATCCCCTCATGGTCGGGCAGACGAAGCATCACATGCTCCCCCGCATTCCATGTAAACCCATCGGCGGGCTTGAGGGCAATCGTGTGGTAGTCTCCGTGGGGGTTTTCAGCCTCAACAACGGTCGCCACGGTTTTGCGCATCATCCCCTTGAGGTAACGCGCGTTCTTGATGAATCCCCATAGCATTTTTAAGGTGTCCATATAAATCTTCTCCTTTTTAATTTCGTAAAAGTATAGTCAGATCTGTTCGGTTAAAATGTAATGTATGGTGTCACGTAATTCGGCAAAGTTTACAATTTGTAGTAATTACCAGAAAGTATGTGCAGAAGAAATACCGATAACTCATTTGTTGATATACGATTGTTATCTTTAAACCAACAAATAATCATTTGTGTCATAGCTCCGGCTAAGAAAGCATTTGCATATTTGTCAGTTCTGCTGTCCTCTTTGGGCGAAACTTTACTTGTAAAATCTTGCATTGCCGCCGTTACTTCTTCTGAAATCAGCCACTCCAATTTCTGGTCAATCAGAAGTCCGAGCAATTCACGATGTGTTTCAAAAATTCCCGCGAAACAATCAGTTATATCGCTCGGAAGAATATTTTTCTTGGAATTCAACTTTTGAAACATTTCGTGATAGCAATTCCGAAGACAAAAACGCAATACATCATCTTTATCATCAAAGCAATTATAAAATGTCTGCCGTACAAGTTCGGCTTTTTGGCAAATGTCTCGCACAGTTATTTTATTGTATGGTCTTTCTTTCATAATAGAAAGCAGTGCGTCTGCAATCCATTTTTGTGACCGAATGGCTTTTGGATTATCACCTTGATACATTCATTCTCCTTGTTTTGTATAAGTTAAGTCAGCGACCTTGACACTTGTCCATGTCAGTATTATAATACTGACATGGACAAGTGTCAAGGTGATTTCTATATTAATTAGTTGGAGGTTTATATCATGGTGAATTTTCTCTTTGTACTAAGCGGTGTATGTTGGACTTTGGTTTACATTAGTCTTATTTATAGGGGATTCAAAGACAAAACATATGGGATGCCACTATTTGCATTGGGATTGAATATTGCATGGGAGGTGCTTTATTCTATCGATGGGATATTTATTCATAAGGCGAATATGCCCCCTGTACAAAATGTCGCAAATGTTGTTTGGGCATTTTTTGATATACTGATTGTGATAACATTTTTTCGCTACGGAAAAAAATATTTTCCTGAAATAGGAAAGAAATATTTTCTCCCTTTTGGCACTCTCGCAATATTTACTTGCGTCGCCTTACAACTGGCATTCTATTTACATTTTGACAGTGGTGTTGAGGCATCGCAGTACTCCGCATTTGCACAGAATGCAGCCATGTCTATCATGTTCCTATATATGCTATTTCAACGAAAAGGAACGGAAGGTCAGTCATTTACGGTTGCTATCGCAAAGTGTTTGGGAACACTTGCTCCGACAATTCTCGGTGGCTTTATCGAAAGTACAAATATGTACATCATGCTTACCGGTATGGTATGTCTCGTTTTCGATATTTTTTACATTATTGGATTGTTTCAAAAAAACAAGACATCAAAGGTCGCTGTTTTTTAAGACTCAATAATTTATTTTAAGATCACTTCAGCGGTGCTTGATTGTTTTTAATTGTCTTGAAAGACTGACGGTGCAGTAGCCACCATTATGGCTACTAAGTATCAGATTGGAGGGATAATGGCAACGGAAGAACCGGAAGACTGCTTGTGAATTTGGATCTGATGAAAGCAGGGTATCCACCGATTGACATTAAGTTTACAAAAGAACGAACGGACACACGGCTACGTTTCCGTCGGTCCGTCCTCCCTCTGCGCGATGTTATCTTAAAAATCAACCGTTATCGCAAATTTCCCCTGCGAATGATTATTTACAATATCTGCAATCACCTCGTGTAATGGTAATCCGATAAAAAAGCTTAATAAGAAACCTATAATAAGAGATGGACAAGTAATTATCGGTTCTCCCGCAGTCCATGTTTTGATAAACATCGAAAGCACAATAACCACAAACGGCAGGATTATAAAGGGAAGTGCTTTTATCATCATTTTCTCCATTGCCGATATAATCAGTCTCTTTACATTCTCATTGCTATCATTGGATAGTCAAAAATTCAACAATTTCCCTGCCAATTGTTTCGTACTCATAATTGTGAATATAATGTGGGCAATCTAACTCTACATATGTTCCTGCTTTAATTTGAGAAATATACTCTATTGGAATTTTACGCCACGTTTCTTTATCAAATCCTGTTCCACCCGAACCATCTGAAATGAATAATAGCATTGGAAGTTGAGGCACACCTAATTCATTTACTCTTTCTGCATTTGCTTTTACTACTTCGGCTTCATTTATCATGGATACAGTTGCTGTCCGTCTGTAGAAAATAGCCTTGTAAATTTCCTTTTCTTCATCCGTTAACGTTCCATGCTTTATTGCTTCGCTATCTGAAATCCCTGGAATTAATCGAGTAACACCAATGCTTGCTCCAAAACTTGTAACTTTCATCATGGGAATGCTTATTTTCATACTGTCATAATATTGCGGAACAGCCATATCAAACCCTATAATCGCCGACACTTCATCAGGATATTTTTGTGTCCAATATAAAGCTTCAAGCCCCGACATAGAGTGTGGACAAAGAACATAGGGAGCCGTTAACCCTGCCGCAGTAAGTGCTGCCCTTGTATCTTCAAGAATAGAGTCAAGGTCTCTGCTTTTATCAACTATATCACTAAATCCATACCCGAATTTTTCTACTACAGCTATTTTATATCTATCATTTAAAAGAGAGTAGAGGGATTTAAAATCTAGTATCGGAGAACAAGTTCCTCCTCCCGACATAAAAACAAGTGTTGCGTCACCTTTCCCCTCAGTATAAACACTCATATTGTGTCCATCCACTTCAACAATTTGTCCAAGAGGCAAGGTGATTTCAGTTTCCTTTTTTAGACGAATTTTATGATTTATGTATAATACTAATATCAAAAAAATTAACACAGCAACAATAATGAGTAGCGTTTTCACAATCCCTCTCCCCTTTCGCCATAGAGCCTCTTTTTTTACCATATCTACCAATCCTCTTTCTAAAAATGTTCAATCCACAGCCTAAACTATCAAAAAAGCATCCAAATCGCACACTCACTAAGCACCATTTTTCCCTATCTATCGACAAATTCCCATAGGTAACGGTAGTGACGGATTTTTCTCTCGCCGATAAATATTGGTTGCTGCGGCGCAGCTGTGAGCCTACACGCGCAATCAGCTCAGAGATCGGGAAGGGCTTTGAGAAATAGTCATCTGCACCAAGCCCCAACCCAAGAACCTTGTTCATATCGTCAGTCCTCGCTGTCAGCAATGACTATGGTCTACACCGGCTCATGATTCATCGGAAAGAACACTATTCTTTCCTTACTGCCATGATTGGCATCTGCATCCATCTGGATGCTCGCTACAAGCAGCTGCAACTGGCTGTATAACATCATCTCACTTCAATGCTTTTTCTTTTCAGCTCTTCCATATTGGAAGGTCTAAAAATCATGCCTTTCTTCCACTTGATCCCCTGTGATGAACACAATTTCCTTTTCCAAAAGCCTGCCTGGCTGAATTTCCCAATGATGTATGGAATTAAATCAATTGTTCATCGAGTTTCCGAGACTACTCTTCCATTTATACTGGCGATCATAAAGTTTTTAAATAAAGTTCAAACTTATCCTCAGTTTTGAACTATTCGCAATATTCGAATAGTTTAGCAGAGCAGTTATCCCAAATTTTTGAGCAACTTATTTTTGCCGTTTCCCCTTTTGTTCCAGTAGCTTTATGCTTTCCAAATAATCCTTTTCCACACTGCTAAGAGTTTTGGCCTTATACTTTTTATACTCGATCTGAGCCTTTTCCATCGCCTGTAAATGACTGACCGTGCCATTTCCGGTGAGAAGGTTTTCTCCTGTGGAAGTCAAAATCCCGTCTAGATGCTTTGCCCAATCCTCCATTGTCATAGTGATTTCCCGCTCCGCCTGTCTTTCCGCAAAATCAAGATATCCGGATACCAGCTGTCCCATTGCCCGAAGTTCTTTTTCATTCAGATAATTCTTTGCAATTTTCGCTTCCTTCAAAGTCGGTTGTTCCCCTGAAAATGACATCAATCCCATAAAATCTTTTTCGGCATCAGCACGGTGATAAATCACTTCGGTAGCTGTCTCGCCGGAAACAGCATAGTGAATTTTGTTCTGTACTCTCTTGAAAAACTGAACAGAAACTTCCGCTTTGGGATCATAGTCTATGCTTGTTGCATAGATTTCCAGCACCTGACGATAAAACACCTTTTCTGATGCCCGGATATCACGAATCCGTTCCAACAGTTCTTTGAAATATCCTCCTCCGCCCAACTCCTTTAGGCGGTTATCATCCATAGTGAATCCCTTGATCATATATTCTTTCAAGCGTTCTGTTGCCCATCTTCTGAAATTAGTTGCAATAGAAGATTTTACTCTGTATCCAAGGGAAATAATCATATCAAGGTTGTAAAACGGCATCTCTCTTGTAACTTCACGATTTCCTTCTTTCCGAACTTGTCGGAATTTCCGACAGGTTGAATTTTCATCAAGCTCACCTTCATCATAAATATGTTTTATGTGTTCCACAACATTGGTTCGTGAAGTCTGAAACAAGTCTGCCATCTGTTGTTGTGTAAGCCACACAGTTTCGTCCTGCATATTGACGTCTATCTTCGTCAGACCATCTTCTGTCTGATAAATTATCATTTCACCATGATTATCCAATATCTTATTCTCCCTTCAGTTTTAATACCTAATCCTTCCCACATCTCTCAAGTACATACAATCTCCTTGAATTTTTCTCCGGCATAGATATATTCTATCTTGCCATTTATCTTCATGGTAAACAGCCAATCAAAATTCATAGCATGATTGATCTCCAGCGTATGCAAAATTCCATCTCGGATAAATTCATAAAATCGATAGCCATCATCGGCAAATCGGCTTTGCGTGGTATTCAGTGTAGCGATAGCACTTTTGTCCGTGAGCTTTTCAAAACAGGTGATTGGGTTTTCTTCAAACATTTTCTTTAAGGCCTTTGTCATTTGCTTATCCGTCTTATATAATTCAATCAGATAGTGTGCCATCATATCGCCGACATTTTCTAAGTCTGCTACCTTTACATCAACTAAAACAGAGTTAACTTGCTGGCAAAATTCACTACTTGGATACATTTTCTTTTATCGAAATAAAACAGTTTTGCACCCCATTCAAGAATTTTATCTCCGCTTTCATTCTCAATCACAGCCTCAGCAATCTGATTAATTGGAGGAGTTAATTCCTTTGGAAGTTTCAATTTGTATCTTTCAAAGGTCTGCTTTGTCGCATAAATAATCATAAAGCATCACCCGCATTTTCTCGTTTCACATAGGTCAGTTCAATATCATAGCCAAGAGCCTCCAGCATCTGCACGAAGGTCTTATTTACCACACCGTCCTGTTTTTTGATGATACGGTTGACATACTGTCCCGTGGTACCAATCTTCTCGGCAAGGTGTGCCTGCGTGATGCCGTCCTCTATACATTTGACCTTAACATCCACTTCTATATTATTTTTCAGCATACTGTTTTCTCCCATTAAGCAAACCGACCGACTATTTCTAACACATTTCAGATAATTTATTATACTACTACTTTGTGAATTTTTCAATCCTTTGCAGAAAAATAGACACCCTGCATTTTTACAGAGTGCCTATCGCTGTTTTGGTTATTTTATCCCTTTATCTCTATCTGAATGCCTGACTTAAACAAGAAATTCAAATGGTCATCGTACACCGTGATTTTTTCTATCAGCTTTCCTACCAGTTGTTCGTCATAGGCTGTCACTCGTTTCGGCTGAGATTTCAAATATTCTATCATTTCCTCTGTTCGCTCAATTTGTGCCTTATAATTCACACTGTCCGCCATTGCTTGCTTCTGCTCATTCTGCAGGGCATAAATCTTATCAACCACCTTGGAATAATCCTCCGATGCAGCAGTCATTTTAACAAGAAGTGTCTGCTGCTTTTCTATATGCTTTCTGATAAGCTCCAATTCTTCGGTGTGGGCATTTCCAAGAACCTCTGAAATATTAGTTTCCCAAACCTTTATGACTCTTTGCTTTCCTCCAAGAACTTTGTTGATAGCTTCAAGCACCAAGTTCTGCAGCTGTATCTCTGACAGCGTCCTTGCCGGACATTCCACTCCCGGAGCATCCAGCCGTGTAATGCATCTCCACACTATCTGCTTTTTACCGTGATTGTTCCAGTGGGTTCTGCGGTATACATCATTGCAGTGTCCGCAAAAAACAATACTGAAAAGGGCATATTTACTGCTGTGGTACTTGTGGCACTTTGGATTTCCCATCACCAACATTATAATTACTTCTCTGAACCAAACCGTGCTTTCTTTTGACCTGTGCGACATATAGTTGTGATACCTTAAATCCTGCATTATCAAGCACATACTGCCTTATCTCTGCATAGGTAGCCTTACTCTCCGCCTGTGTCAAATCCATCTCATCAAGGTCAATTTCGACCTCAATCGACTGGGTTGATTTTAGTTTGGACAAAAGAACAACCGTCTCCACATGGCACGATACGTGCTGATGAATGTCTGGGTATTGAGCAGTTTCCATGGACCTCTATTTTTTAGGTCTGTTTGTTTGCGGGAATATATCCAAGGTAAAAATACACTCAAAACGGCTGCTTTTATAACCTCGCCTGTTCGTGAAAACAGGTCATAGAGCCCGTTCTTGCCTATTAAATGCAGAAGGCCTGAATCTCCGAATGTCTCAAAACTACGCTTTGAGGGAACAAGTCTGAAATGTCATCGTCTCAACCTAGAGAGTGTCTAACAGATCCCGATAAATACGGTTAGTAGATAACTTTCTGCTTGAATTCTTCTCTTCTCATTCTGTCTTTCTGCTTTCGATATCTTTAAGAGATCGACCATCCTTTGCTTTCCATGTCCTCGGACCACTCACGCTGTAGCCAAGAACAAAATCTGCGGCCGCCGACGAACTGGAAAATAAGAGATCTTCTGTCGTAATCAGATCATTTATTTTACCATTACCAACCATTTTCTTGCGAAGCCTGACTATTCCCACATTTAACTTCTCTGATACTTTCCCATTAACCGTCGCACCCTGTAAAACTACAAAGCCCTCTGTTGTTGTTTTACCAGTAGCGTTTGCTCTTCCAGTCGAAATGTAGAGAAGTTCCTCATCTGAAGCTGAACCAACAGAATCTTTCTGCAGCACTGGCTCCAAGGCCTTATATCCAAGTGCATTTAACAGAATCCTCACATTATCGATAAATTCTTCCATCATGGCCTTTTGGGATTCTTTCATAACCGTGTTCTGATAGGTGTTCTTTGTAAGAACGGTATAACGTTTGCTATTTTTTGCTATTTCTACAAAACGATTCTCCAGATAACGTATAAGAGCTTTATTAAGATCCCTACCCGTGAATATTACGGCTGTATTCCAGTAGTATTTTTCTTTTTCTGATTGATAATCCCGAAGGTGCTGTATAAGTCGGTCCTTCACGTTCTCGGATTCGCCAATATAAACGGAATCTCTCCCATCATCTTCCTTGCAGAACAGGAAATAGACTCCAGCCTGTATTATATCATCCCGAGCACATGATGAGAGCTCTATCCTTGGTATCTTTATGGCTTTACCGTTCCAGTTAGAGAGTTCAGCAGTAATGATGCTGTCCGCAGTACCATTTACAAGAAATAGTTCGATTGATTTGCCATAGGTCACATTACGCACCTCCTCAATGCCATAATCCTCTGCTGTCCACCTATAATCATATTGTTACCCTTTGTCACATCCATATCTTCAGTCTTCCTTCTTAATTCCGTATAGATCAGAATCTTCCGCTACCATCGTCAAATCCTGGTCATTATTCTTCAGCGTCTCGGCATAACTCACAACTCGCCTATTCATATCATTATTATCAGTCCATAACTCACACTGAAACATTACCGTCTGAACTGCATCATCCATACCTTCCGGCGGATATTTATGTTTTCTCAAAAGTCGCTTAATCATCATTCGCATTTTTGCTCTTGCAGACTCGCGCTTCTGCCAGTCAATAGAACGGTTCTTACGTAACGCCTCTGTGAGCTCTTTCGTAATCGCTATAAGCTCATCATTTTCATAAAAATCCTTAATTGCCTGTGGCTTTGTCAAAGCATCATAAAATGCAAGCTCATCTTCGGAAAGCCCCATCTCATCTCCTGCGTCTCTGGCATCGCGTATCTGCTTTGCCATCTTAAGTAGTTCTTCAATGACTTCTTCATTTGAGAGCATTCCGTTAAGATAACGATTCATAACTCCCTGAATAATCTCACTAAATTTCTCGGATTTAACGACATTTGTGTGTCTGTATATCTGTACCTGTTCCGCAATCAACTTTTTCAGGAGTTCAACTGCAAGGTTCTTTTCTTTCATTTTTGAAATTTCCTCAAGAAACTTCGGATCAAAAAGCGAAAACTCCTGCTTCACATCAGAGAACAGGTTAATAACACCGTCACTCTTAATACTGGATTTCAAAAGTTCATTGATGTGTGCATTCATTTCAGGAAGAGATAGTTTCTTTCCCTCACCTTTGTTTATCAGACGCATAACAAGTGATTACAACAGCAGGGACAGATACCAATTCCATCTGTTTTGAGACACATCAGAAAGCGTTAGATCTCTTAAAGTGGCGAAAGGTTGATCCCACGTTCTATCCCGTGATCTATGGTGCAAAGGATCATGAGGATTGGACCGACCAGAAAGTATGGAGAAAAGTGAATCCCTCTCTGGGGATTACTGTTGGAATAGATAAAGTCCAGGCAGCCTGCGAGTCAGCGAAACAAAATCCGGCGGAGGAGAACGCTTTCCGGCAATTAAGGCTGAATCAATGGGTCAAACAGGCAGTTCGTTGGATACCTATGGAGAAGTAGGATGCCTGTTCTTTTCCGGTGAATGCAAAGGAACTGGAAGGACGTGTATGTTATGGAGGATTAGATCTTTCCAGCACTACAGATATCACTGCCTTTGTGCTTGTATTCCCTCCGTTAGACGAAGAAGATAAATTCAGCATTCTTCCCTTCTTCTGGATTCCGGATGAGAACGTAGATCTCCGTGTTCGAAGAGATCATGTTCCTTATGATGTCTGGAAAAAACAGGGTTATTTAAATACGACAGAAGGAAATGTGGTCCACTATGGTTATATTGAAAAGCTGGAAGAGACTTTCAATATTCGGGAAATAGTCTTTGATCGCTGGGGTGCCGTACAGATGGTACAAAACCTTGAGGGGATGGGATTTACGGTTGTTCCCTTTGGACAAGGATTTAAAGATATGTCGCCTCCAACAAGAGAACTGATGAAACTGACTTTGGAGAAAAGAATTGCTCATAATGGCCAGCCGGTACTTCGCTGGATGATGGACAATATTTTTATTAAAAGTGATCCAGCTGGAAATATCAAACCAGATAAAGAAAAATCCACAGAGAAAATTGATGGGGTTGTTGCCACCATTATGGCTTTGGACCGTGCCATTCGCTGTGGTAATGATAACAGTGAATCTGTCTATGATGACAAAGGCATTTTATTTTTATAAGAAATGAAGCCCCTGTTTTGCACAAAAGCTCCATTTCTGTTTATTCATTTGAGTTGATGATTCCTTTGATGTCTCGACCACCATAAAAAACACGGGCAACTGTAACGGTTCCTTCCTTGTCATCAATCAGATAATACACAATAAAATTATCTACCGGTAACTGATGCATTTCCATTGAATGCCAAGGTTCCCACTCAACCAGCCTATAGCGTGCCGGCATAGAATCCAAAGAACGTACTTCTTTTCGAATGCGACCCACCTGCCCTGCTGCGGTCTCCGGAACAAGAAGTTCATTGGCGATATAAGAATAGATTTCTCTCAAATCGTCAAGCGCATTCTGAGAATAGCTTACTGTAAAATTTTCTGTCATATGCCAAATTCCTTTGCTAACGTCGCATCGACTTCATCGGCGGAATATACCTTTCCAGCTTTGATAGAATCAACACCTTTCTGAAGCTCAGCGTCGAGCTGTTCTCTGGTCATTGCACCAACAGCTAACGGCTTTGCAGAAGGAAGACGTAAGTCGAATGGAATCCCTTTTGTCAGTACAATCTGGCTATAAAGCATCTGGATTGCACTTGATGGAGAAATTCCAAGCTTTGACAGAATATCTTCCGCACTGTCCTTCAGATTTGTATCTATTCTCGCATATACAGCGGATGTGTTTGCCATAGTATCGCCTCCTTTTTCCTTATTATAATTGCAAATGCTTGTGATTGCAAGCATTTGCAATGATTATTTTATTACAAAACTATAAATTTTATGTGCCCAGCGGGGTAGAAAGGATTATTTATGGGATTTTTATCAGAACTATTTCATTCCAGAGACAAGCCGAAGGATAGTCTTTCCGGTCGCCTCTCCTTTTTATTTGGAGGAACTTCTTCCGGAAATACCGTTACCGAAAGAACTGCTATGCAGACCACTACTGTCTATGCCTGTGTGCGTGTACTTGCAGAGTTACTACTAAATGTCTTTCAATACACAGAAGATGGGGGGGGAACGGAAGCAACCGGAGCATCCGCTATATTTTCTCCTGCATGATGCACCGAATCCTGAGATGACCAGTTTTATATTTCGCGAAACATTGATGAGTCATTTACTCCTTTGGGGAAATGCCTATGCGCAGATTATTCGAAACGGAAGGGGCGTTCCGATTGCACTCTATCCTTTGCTTCCTAGTAAGATGGATGTCAACCGTTCAAAGGCAGGACAGCTGATCTATACGTATCAGAAAGATTACGATGAATATGGTGCAAGAAATCATTCACAACAGATTGCCTTAAGTTCTGATGAGGTTCTACATATTCCGGGACTCGGTTTTGATGGTTTAGTTGGCTATAGTCCGATTGCTATGGCCAAAAATGCAATCGGCATGTCTCTCGCCGCGGAGGAATACGGAGCCTCTTTCTTTGCAAACGGGGCAACACCGGGGGGTATCTTGGAGCATCCGGGGATTGTGAAGGAACCGGACAAGTTAAGGGAAAGCTGGCAGGCACAATTTTCTGGAAAAAACAGTCACCATGTAGCAGTGTTGGAGGAGGGAATGACCTTTCATCAGTTGTCGATTCCTCCCAATGAAGCACAGTTCATTGAAACAAGAAAATTTCAGATTGATGAGATCGCAAGGATTTTTCGGGTACCGCCACATATGATTGGTGATTTAGAGAAATCCTCCTTTTCCAATATCGAACAGCAGTCACTTGAATTTGTGAAATACACCTTAAACCCATGGTGTGTGCGTTGGGAACAGGCAATGAACCAGCAACTGTTGATGCTTAAGGAAAGATCAAAAATATTTATCAAATTCAATGTGGATGGCCTGATGCGTGGCGACTATCAAAGCCGTATGAATGGTTATGCAATCGGGCGCCAGAATGGCTGGCTCTCTGCAAATGACATCCGTGAATTGGAGAATATGAACCGGATTCCTGCAAAGGATGGCGGAGATCTTTATTTAGTGAATGGAAATATGCTGCCCCTTGAAAAAGCAGGAGGCTTTTATAAGGATGAGGAAAGTGAGGTGAATGCAAAATGAAGAAGTTTTGGAACTGGAGTGTAAAAGATTCCAATCGAATACTAACGATCGATGGAACGATTGCAGAAGAAAGCTGGTTCGATGATGATGTCACACCAAAGATCTTTAAGGAAGAATTAAATAATGGAGACGGCGCCATTACTCTCTGGTTGAATTCTCCGGGAGGCGACTGCATTGCAGCGAGTCAGATTTACACGATGCTGATGGAGTATTCCGGAGATGTTCAGGTCAAAGTGGATGGGTTAGCTGCATCTGCCGCATCGGTAATTGCAGTGGCCGGGACAACCGTTTCTATGGCATCAACATCTATGATGATGATTCACAATCCTTTTACTATGGCTATGGGCGATACCGACGAAATGAAAAAAGCCATCGACATGCTTACACAAGTTAAGGAATCCATCATTAATGCTTATGAGATAAAAACCGGTTTATCCCGCAGCAGGATTGCAAATTTGATGGATGCAGAAACCTGGATGAATGCAAAGAAAGCGATCGAATTGGGATTTGCGGATGACATACTACAAGACAATAAGAAAGAAGCCATTGACGGATACTCATTCTCCATGCGGACGGTTGCCAATGCGTTATGGAATAAAGCAAGACAAGAGAAAAAAGCGGATCCGCCACAAACAAAGGAACCAATGGAAACCATAGAGTCGCTGAAAAAGCGGCTTTCAATTATCTCACATTAAATTAGGAGGAGACATCATGAATAAAATTTTAAATTTACAAGAAAAACGGGCATGCATCTGGGAACAGGCAAAAAATTTTCTGGATGAAAAACAGAGGGAAAATGACATCCTTTCTTCAGAAGACACTGCTACTTATGAGCAGATGGAAAACGATGTGATTGCATTAGGCAAGGAGATCGATCGATTAAAAAATCAGGCAGCCATCGATTTGGAGTTAAACCAGCCAACAAGCAATGCAATTACAATGAATCCGAAAGATGGAAAAAATAAAAAGGATTCAAGATTTCAGGACGGATATACCACTGCTTTCTGGAATGTTATGAAGGGAAAAAATCGGCCGGAACTTTTGAATACTTTAAAGGAAGGTACAGATCCGGAAGGTGGCTTTCTGGTGCCTGATGAATATGAACGGACCTTGATTCAGATGCTCTCTGAAGAAAATGTACTTCGTTCGATCTCTAAGGTGATCCAAACTGCAAGTGGTGATCATAAGATTCCCGTTGTTGCGGGTGAAGGCACTGCTTCCTGGATGGAGGAAGAAGCCGCCTATGAGGAAAGTAATACAACGTTCGGTCAGGTATCCATTGGTGCTCATAAACTAGGTACTTTGATTAAGGTATCTGACGAATTACTCAATGATTCTGCCTTTGATTTGGAAAGTTATATTGCTCAGGAGTTTGCCAGGAGGATTGGAAATGCAGAGGAAGAAGCCTTTCTTGTAGGGACAGGAACGGACAGGCCTACAGGTATTTTAAATGACACAAATGGAGCTTCTGATGGAGTGACTGCTGCTTCCGATACAAAACTGGCTTTTGATGATTTGATGGATCTTTATTATTCCCTAAAACAGCCTTACCGAAAAGGTTCTGTCTTCTTAATGAATGAAAGTACGGTGAAAGCAATTCGAAAATTAAAGGATAATAACGGTCAGTACATTTGGCAGCCTTCGGTAAGTGCAGATGTGCCGGATAAGATTTTAAATTGCCCAGTAGTCACCAGCCGTTACATGCCAGAAATTGCAGCAGATGCAAAGAGTATTCTCTTTGGAGATTTCTCCTATTATTGGATCGCCGACAGGCAGGGAAGAACCTTTAAGAGGCTGAATGAGCTTTATGCGGTAAATGGTCAGGTTGGTTTCCTTGCATCGCAGCGTGTGGATGCGAAAGTTGTTCTGCCAGAGGCAATCAAAGTATTAAAGCTGGGAACAAAGTAAGAAGGAGGTGGCGCAAATGCCTATCACTTTAGAAGAAGCAAAACTATATCTTCGTATTGACAACAGCCTGGAAGATGCGTTGATTACAAGACTGATTCAAACTTCAATTACCATTGTGGAAAATGTCCTGCGCCACCCAATTTCCGATTATGAAGTTCTGCCTGATGATATTAAAATGGCTATCCTGTATGGGGTAGCCTATCTTTTTGAAAATCGGGAAACAGCAGATTTTCATGAAATGATCAAACTGATGCGCGCACTTCTTATCCCCTATCGAAAAGAGGTGTTCTGATGAAGCGGTTCGTGGATGTTGGAGAACTAGATCAGAGAATCCAACTCTATCAGATTGTTTATGAAGAAGATGAACTCGGGCAGCAAGTAAAAAAGCGAGTCCATATGGGAGATGCTTGGGCTAAGGTTTCCAATTTGCATGGCAGTGAGTACTACACGGCTTTTGCTGCAAAGATCGAAAGAGAAGTATCATTTGTCATTCGGTATCACCCTGATATGGATGAAACAACAGAGATTGAATTTCGTGGAAACGTCTATAGCATCAGTTATATCGACAACGTGAAGTATGGCAACCGATATATGGAAATAAAGGCACAAACAAAAAAGTGAGGTGAGAAAAATGCGTCCTATAAGGATGATTGATTTGGCTTGTAGCGTAGTCGGAGGCGTGGTTGGATGGTTTCTGGGAGGCTATGATGGTCTGCTTTATGCACTTCTTGTATTTGTAATAGCCGACTATGTTACCGGGGTACTCTGTGCCATCGCAGATCGAAAGTTATCCAGTACAGTCGGATTTAAAGGAATTGCTGGAAAGGTATTGATTTTTCTGTTGGTCGGGATTGGAAATGTACTAGATGTCCAAATCTTAGGTAATGGTTCTGCTATTCGCACTGCTGTTATTTTCTTTTATATTTCGAATGAGGGAATTTCTTTATTAGAAAATGCGGGACATCTGGGACTTCCCATCCCAGAAAAGTTAAAGAATGTCTTAGAGCAGCTAAAAGAGCAAAAAGGAAAGGATGATACAGATGAGTAATACCATAAGTGAAATTCTTGCACAGGCAAGAGCATGGATAGGGAAAAAAGAATCGGATCAAAGCTTTCGAATAATTATCGATATTTATAATTCTCATAGACCTTTGGCAAGGGGCTATCAAGTAAAGTACACGGATTCCTGGTGTGCGACCTTTGTATCTGCTGTTGCGATCCGCTGCAACGCAACATATATTATTCCACCAGAGTGTGGATGTCAGGAAATGATAAAGCTCTTTCAATCAAACGGAGAATGGGAGGAAAACGAAGCGCGAATTCCTCATGCAGGAGATATTATATTCTATGATTGGGATGACAGTGGGGTAGGAAATAATACTGGGTATGCGGATCATGTGGGAATTGTAGAGAAAATCTCCAGTTCTACCATCACTGTGATAGAAGGTAATAAATCCAATGCCGTCGGGCGGCGGAACATAGCAGTGAATGCCAGATATATTCGAGGGTATGGGATTCCACGATATCAAACAGAACGTGTTACAACATCCAAAAAGAAACCGCTTGATACGATAGCACGGGAGGTAATTGCCGGGAAGTGGGGCAACGGCGATGCCCGTAAAAACGCTCTCATCGCTGCCGGGTACGATTATTCAGCCATACAGGCAAGGGTCAACGAGCTCCTGAAAAATCCTGAACCTGCCGCCGTTTACTACACAGTTAAGAGTGGGGATACCCTCTCTGCCATCGCAAGGAAGTACGGCACCACCGCCCTTGCGATCCAGAAACTAAATCCGACACAGATTAAGAACATCAATCACATTATCACCGGATGGAAAATCCGGGTGAAATAACTGAATACCTCTATTTGTTTCGCCTGCGCGTGTTTCGTTTTGGAATGCCCGCAGGTTTTTGTCATTTCTATAAGAAATTTCCCGCTCAAATCGTTCGGTCATCTCCAGTGGAAATTGGAGGTGAATATGTGATGACAGAACAATTACAGCCAATCACGAACAGCTATTACACGCAAGAGCGTATCAAAGGCGATCTGGACTACAGCAGGGCACAGACTATCGCAAAAATGATGTTGGATAATGGCCTTATATCTGTAGCTGAATGTAACAAATTAATCGCCATCAATCGGGAAACTTTCTCTCCTCTGTTCGCGGAAATCATGCCTAAAATCACTTGATATGTAAGGCTTTTAGAGTGATGTATAGACGTACGGAAAGGAGGAAAAAAGTTTGAAAAAAGTAACCAAGATTGCGGAAGTAAAGAATCCCAATGTCAAACTTAAGAGGATCCGGGTAGCTGCTTACTGCCGCGTCTCCACGGATTCCGACGCTCAGCTCGAAAGTCTTGAAACTCAGAAGACGCATTACGAGAAATACATCACAGCCCGCGATGACTGGGAGTTTGCCGGGCTCTACTTCGACAAAGGCATCACCGGCACCAAAAAGGAACGACGACCGGAGCTTTTGCGGCTCATTGACGACTGCAAAGCCGGTAAAGTGGATTTCATTGTCACGAAGTCCATCAGCCGCTTCAGTCGCAATACTCTGGATTGTCTAGAGCTTGTCAGAAAACTTCTTGATTTACGCATCCCTATTTACTTTGAAAAAGAAAACCTGAACACCGGCTCTATGGAGAGCGAGCTCTTTCTGGCAATCCTCTCCAGCATGGCTGAAGGTGAGTCGGTTTCCATTTCACAAAACAGCAAATGGTCCATCCAGAAGCGCTTCGAGAATGGAACCTTTAAAATCAGTTACCCGCCCTATGGTTACGACTGGGATGGGGAAAAGATGCTTATTAATCCAGAACAGGCAGCCATCGTGAAGGAAATATTCGCTGCTCTTTTATCCGGCAAGGGTACCCAAGCCATCGCTGACGATCTGAACCGGCGAGGTGTTCCCACCAAGCGTACCGGACACTGGACGTCTACGACGATTCGCGGAATGCTTGGCAATGAAAAGTATGTCGGAGACTGTATCTTCCAGAAGTCCTTCTCGGATTCCAGCTTCAATCGCCACGCCAATCATGGTGAAAAAGGCCAGTACCTGCTTAAGCGTCATCATGAGGCAATCATCCGCCGAGAGGATTTTGAAGCAGCACAGGGACTGATCAACCAACGTGCAAACGAAAAAGGCGTTACCAAGGGAAGTGCTAAGTATCAAAGCCGCTACGCCTTCTCAGGTAAGATCATCTGCGGTGAATGCGGTGACACCTTTAAGCGAAGAATCCACAGCTGTACCGATTACAAATATGCAGCATGGTGCTGCAACACCCATATTCAAGACAAGAGCCGCTGTTCGATGCTCTACGTTCGGGATGATTCCTTGAAGCAGGCCTTCGTCACCATGATGAACAAGTTGGTCTATGGACACCGGGTGATCTTAAAGCCTTATATCGATGCTCTAAAGCATTCATCCGCTGACGATTCTCTCCGGCACATTCAGGAGATCCAGACCTTGATGGCACAGAACACGGAAAAACGCGAGACGCTGACCAAGCTCATGACACAGGGTATCATCGACCAGATCCTCTACAGCAGGGAAACAAACGAGCTTCTCTCGCAGGCAGACAGCTTTCGGGATGAAATGGAAGCGCTAAAGAACACGGTTTCCGAAGATGTCACGAAGGTAACTGAGGCCACGGTGCTTCTTCACTTTGCAGAAAAAGGTGGGATGGTTCCTGTCTTTGAGGAAGAACTATTTGAAAAATTCGTCAGCCGCATCATCATTCGCTCCCGAACGGAAGCATGCTTTGAATTAAAGTGCGGTCTGACACTGAAAGAAAGGATGTGATCACATGGGGCATACACCCTATGGATACAGCATTGAAAACGGCACTGCCATCATTGATGAAGAAAAAGCAGGCAAAATCCGAAAACTCTACGAGTACTACCTCTCCGGCATGGCGCTTGCCAAGGCTGCGGCAGAAGCCGGGATTGAAGCCTACCACGGTGAAGCAAAACGCCTGATGGAAAATCGCCACTACCTCGGCGATACCTTCTATCCTGCCATCATCGAACAGGAGGCTTTCGACAGCGCTTCCGAGGAACGGATCCGACGTGCTGATAAGCTCGGCAGGCTGAAGCACAAGAAAGCCATGAAGCAAGCTGCGGTTCCGACACACTTCCATCTTGCCGAAGCCGTTCAGCACTATGAAGACCCAAAGCTACAGGCAGAATACCTCTACAGCCTCATAGAAAGTGAGGTGAGCTGATGGGCAATGTCATGTTTATTCCAGCCAAACGGCAGGTTGGGAACACCGTCAAACAATCTGAGCAGCCTAAACTTCGCGTCGCCGCTTACTGTCGAGTCAGTACGGACTCCGACGAGCAGGAAACCAGCTACGATGCTCAAGTCACCCACTACACCGAGTACATTCAGAGCAATCCAGAGTGGATGCTGGCGGGCATCTTCGCCGACGACGGCATCTCCGGAACCAACACCAAAAAACGAGACGAGTTCAACCGTATGATCGATGAATGCATGGCCGGGAATATCGACATGATCATCACCAAATCGATCAGCCGTTTTGCCCGCAACAGGCTCGACTGCCTGCAGTACATCCGCCAGCTGAAAGACAAGAATATTCCAGTCTACTTTGAAAAGGAGTCCATCAATACGATGGATGCCAAGGGCGAAGTGCTGATCACGATCATGGCATCACTTGCCCAGCAGGAAAGCCAGAGCCTTTCGCAGAACGTGAAACTCGGTCTCCAGTACCGTTACCAGCAAGGAAAAGTTCAGGTGAATCACAGTCGCTTCCTCGGCTACACGAAGGACAAAGACGGTCACCTGATCATCGACACAGATCAGGCAGAGATTGTAAAGCGAATCTATCGAGAATACCTTGAAGGCTCCAGCATGGACAAGATTTCAGCCGGCCTTGAGGCAGACGGCATCCTCACCGGTGCCGGAAAGCCGAAATGGCACACCAGCACCATCAACAAGATTCTCCGGAACGAAAAATATATGGGTGACGCCTTGCTGCAGAAGACCTACACCGTCGATTTTCTTACCAAGAAGCGAATCAAAAACAACGGCACGGTACCTCAGTACTACGTCGAGGGTGACCACGAGGCGATCATTCCGAAAGAACTTTTCATGCAGGTGCAGGCTGAGCTTGTCCGCCGCCGGGTCGTCCATGTCAGCCCTTCTGGGAAAAAACGAAAGTTCTCCTGCAACCACTGCTTTGCACAGATGATATTCTGCGGCGAGTGCGGAGAACTTTATCGTCGCGTCCATTGGAATAACCATGGTTGTAAATCTATCGTCTGGCGCTGCATCAGCCGTCTGGATCCCACTTCCGCCGACATAAACTGCACCAACCGCACGGTAAACGAAACTGTTCTTCAAGGCATCACCATCAAGGCCATCAATATGATTCTGACCGACAGAAACACTTTTCTGAAAGTTCTGCAAGAGAACATTGCCAAAGCCGTGATCAGTGCTGACACTCTCTCACCGGATGGCATTCAGACAAGGTTGGAGAAGCTTCAAAAAGAGCTCATCAAGAAGGTTAATAACAGGCAAGATTACGACGCCATCGCTGACGAGATCTTCCGTCTCCGCGAACAGAAGGAAAAGTCTGAAACTGAAAGCTACAGTCGAGAAAAAGCCATGAAGCGAATCAAGGAACTGCAGGACTTTATCAGCAAACAGGAAACCAACATTACGGAGTTTGATGAAAGTCTTGTCCGCAGGCTACTGCAGAAAATCACCGTTTTTGAAGACCACTTCACGGTGGAATTCAAGTCAGGGATAAGCGTTGATATTGAAGGATAACCCACAGAAACAAAGGCTCCTCACCACTGGAATAATATCCGGTGATGGGGAGCCTTCTGTTTATAACCTATTCAGGCATCGAGCCGAAACAAATTGCAGGAATTTCAAATGTATAGCCTCCATATTCAACCGTCTGATAAGTTATCGACGTATCATTTGGTAAGCTTTCCTCATACTCATGATTCCGAATAGTATGAAACACTGAATTGAGCGGCTTAGTTGAAAGTAATTCCTTAAGTTTTTTCAAATCAATAACTGGAACATACTTATTTTGTGTTCTTATATTATGTCTTGCAACAACGCAGCAAAACAAATCTACCGCTTCACAATCATCCACATCAAATACATGTTTCATGAACTTTCTTTTATTACTCATTGCATATGCCATTATTTCTCCTGATTGTTCACATCCGTGTGTAATGTCATCCTCCCGGGCATAGACTTCTTTTGATGAATCAGCTGCCATAAACCATTTGAGCTCACATAAAAGCACAGCATTTGTATTTACATCAAATAATCCTAAATCAATATCTGGTAAACGTCCTTCCAACTTCTTGTGTTTTATCACTTTAAGATTCTCTTTATGTGATATAAAGGCCTCTATTTCTTGAACCATCAGGTCTTCTAAATCATTAACTTCTTTTGAATGCTCAAAATCAGTTTTCGAACTGACTACAGATAACAAATTTCTTTCTGGACGAGAACCCATAAACAACATCGGTGCTATGACTACAATTTCCCCAGGCAAAATCACAATCGGTTGATATACAATATCTACATTGTGCTTATCATCTTCAAAAGTAATATAGTTGATGATATTCAAAACTGTGTCTCTTTGAACATTAGTGGTTGAAACAATATAATCAGCAATACTTCCTATCGGCTGTATTATTGTGCTGTTTTTCAATCTAACAAGAGCATCTTTTATGGAAAGACAGCTAAAAAAGTGAATATAACACAATGTTGCAATTGCTACCCATACTTGCTTATATTCAGCTAATGTAAACAAGTCGAATTTCCATAAATCAGGCAGTGTTTTTGTTGAATCCCACTGTTTCTCAGCTACATCCTTAAAGGTATCCAGAATTTCTGCAGATAATTCATAACACAATTGCTCATCTTGAATTGTAATCCTTTTTTGTAATTCAGTATTTGCGGATGAGAGTTTTACAGGGTTAATGGATTCCATAAATCCAGCAAAATTCGATTGATTCGCTTCCCTCATGATATCGCTCCATGCTGATTTGTTTGCATTTTCAGGAAAGATAAATGTGACTTTATTGCCTTCAACTCTCGCATCTAACCGTTTCCTCGAAAAAGAAATATATCCACTGCATATCAAAGAATACGGATATGCGTAATGCGTAAGAAAAGAGGTGCATTCTTTATATCGTTCCTCTGAGAGATTTGAATTGATTTTTTCTTCCGAAAGAGCTAATGTACTATTCCCAAGCCAATTTAGTGCCTGATTAAGTGCATCCATATAGTCTGTAATCTTTTTTAATGCAAACGGATTTAACATACTACTCATTACAGCCAAAGAGCATAAATCCTCAAAAGATGCAAGTAATTCATATGTGACCTGTTGCTTGTTACCAACAAACACCGGATGATTATTGTGATACGCATCAATTATTTTTTCTATTTCTC
The DNA here is from genome assembly GCF_015159595.1 of Blautia liquoris. Lineage (NCBI taxonomy): Bacteria > Bacillati > Bacillota > Clostridia > Lachnospirales > Lachnospiraceae > Blautia > Blautia liquoris. Next base: position 1,992,954 of record NZ_CP063304.1, read on the forward strand.
TAATCTTCATTATTTCCACCGTCCTCCCAAGTATATCCAATCCACAGCCTAAACTCTCTCTGACAACAAAATCGGCAACTCAATACCCGACATCTAAATCGGCGTCTAAACTATACACACTTTTTATGTTCCTCGCTTATCGCCCTGTTTCCGCAGAGCGCTATGTTTAGGCCTCTGATTGAATGTTTTCGTACTCACGATAGCAAAAAGGCCCTAAATCGGGCCCTTTTCTTAACTTTTTACCTGACCCTTGACATCAACACTACCGTCTCCACATGTATGGTCGAACAGAACATATCAACGCAGCAGACTTTTTCTACTCTATATCCGCCTCTTATCAGCACCGCAAGGTCTCTTGCGAGACTTGTCGGCTTACATGAGATATAAACCATGCGTTCGACTTGAAAGTTCAGAATTTTTGGAAGTGCTTTTGGATGGATACCTTCCCTCGGTGGATCCAGGACGATAAAATCCGGTTTCCTGTCAATTTCATCGATCATTTTTAAGACATCTCCGGCGATAAAGCTGCAGTTTTCCAGCCCATTCATCTTGGCATTTTCTCTGGCTGCTTCCACGGCCTCTTCCACGATCTCAACTCCGATCACTTCTTTTGCAATCGGTGCCAGCATCTGCGCTATGGTTCCGGTTCCGCTGTATAAATCAAACACGGTCATATCTTTCATGTCACCGATATAAGATCTTGCTTTCGAGTAGAGGATCTCGGCGCCAAGTGAGTTCGTCTGAAAGAAGGAAAACGGCGAAATCTTGAATCGCAGATCTAGCAGTGTTTCATAAAAATAGTCTTGTCCATATAAAATCCGTGTCTCATCACTTTGAACCACGTCTGCCAATGAATCGTTGACAATATGGAGAATTCCGACAATTTTTCCCGTAAGCTTTAAAGCCAGAAGTTTCTCTACAAGAGAATCCAGATTGCAAACATTTTGACTGGTGGTCACCAGATTCACCAGTATCTCTCCTGTCTTTTCTGCTCTTCGCAGAAGAAGGTGGCGGAGATACCCGACATGGGATATCTTGTGATAATATGGCATAGGGTTCTCCGTAAAATAGTCGAGTACAGTTCTCAAGATCAAGGTCATGTCCTCATGAACAATCTTGCAGTCATCTGCAGTCAGAATGTCATATGTACTGCCCTTCTTATGTAGTCCAAGCGTCAGAGGTCCGTCTTTATATTCATCTCCAAAAGAGAACTCCATCTTGTTACGGTACTCGAATTCTTTCGGGCTTCCATATATTCCTTCGAATTGATAATCGGGGGTTCCCTCTTCATCAATTTGACCTGCCTCAGTAAGCGTTCTATCCAATATCTGCCGCACCTGTGACTTCTTCATCTCCAGCTGATCATCATAGAGCATGGTCTGGTACATGCACCCACCACAAGCCGGAAAGATGCTGCAGACCGGTTTTCTTTTTTCAAGGGGCGAAGGTTCCAGAACTTCGAGAATCCGTCCCTCTGCCTTATTTTTGCGCTTTTTGTGAATAATAAAACGTACCTTTGAGCCACAGATTCCATTTTTGACGGTGACAGTATTCTCTCCTACACGCACCAGCCCTTTATTCGGAAAATCGATTTTTTCAATTACACCCTCATATATTTCGCCTTTTTTCATAACAATCTCCTAATCAGATATAATTTATTTTCTTTGACACTCCCCACAGCTAAAGCAGGTGGATTCTTGTTTCAACCACTATGATACAAGAAAAGATTTCTCGCATGAAAGTGACAGAAAGAAAGCTCCGGCACAAAAGCACCGAAGCCTCAGCTCTCTGAATATTATTCTTCACTATCATCATCGTCTTCAAAGTAGTCATCAAAGTCATCATCAAAATCATCTTCAAAGTCCTCCAGATAATCCGGAGTGAAGAACCGATATACTGCATAAGCAATTCCGGCCACAGCTGTTACCGCTCCGATTATAGCCAGAACCCACAGCAGGGTGTTCTTAGACTTCTCGTCTTCTTTATCTCTCTTCTTTAATAACTCTACGACATCATCTAACCTATTCATTCAAACACCAACCTTTCTGCCGAAATAGATTTCTTTTATTTAGTATACCGCAATTAACATCGGTTATTCTAATTGATCGAAAGATTAACTTGACAGTATACCAAGTATGGCTTCTATTGCTGAAATAAAACTGAAAATATATTTCCTTTTCATTATATCACAGGCACTATAATAATGCCACCATTTTAGGAAAATAAAACAAACCCCCGAAAGCCTTGTACTTACGGGGGTTTGTGTAATAGCGAGAAAGGGATTTGAACCCCCGACACTGCGGGTATGAACCGCATGCTCTAGCCAACTGAGCTATCTCGCCATATTGAATTATACTTCTGTTCCAGAAGAGTGGGACCTACAGGGCTCGAACCTGTGACCCTCTGCTTGTAAGGCAGATGCTCTCCCAGCTGAGCTAAGATCCCATTTTATTCGCTGTCGATTTTTGTTATTTCTCTCAACCGACTTGCTTATTATACTATTAAAACGCTCCTGTTGTCAATAGGTAATTTTTTAAATTGTAATTATTTTTTCAACAATTTACGGAACAACTCCTCTGCAGCCCTTTTTCTCCTTTTTGTCTCCTCTTTCAGAACAATTGCCCTTTCATTATCATACTCAATGACATCTCCGTCTGCAGGACGAGACTCGAACTCAGATACCGGTATATTCAGAATCTTTTTATCTTCGGTCTCACATACAGCCAGATTTCCCTCCAATCGATCCACAATCAGTTTCATTTGCTACACACCTCCTGCTATTATTTATCCATTACTGTGGGGGATTACAAACGCTGCAAGGTTCTAATCCCCTGTTGCGTGCTTCTGATAATTTCACTTCTATGTAACTGTTCTTTAAGTATTTACATCCGTCTGTATGATATTTTGTTCCTGCTTTCGTGATATATACGGTGGGATCCTGTTCTGTCTTATTGGGCACCTGTGCTGCCTCCATGGATGCTTCTTTTGTATTCCATGAAATGTGTGCTCCATCGCTGGACGCTATAATGGTACCCTGTTGGTCTGTCCTAAATGTCTGGATATTGTGCTGTGCAAATCTCTGCAGAATTTCCTGATCGGGATGACCATACTGATTATTCACCCCACAGCTGATCACCGCATACGTCGGAGATACTGCATCTAGCATAGCTTCCGAATTAGATGTTTTACTTCCATGATGACCGGCTTTCCATACATCCGCTTTCAGATCTATCCCGGATCCAATAATGTCTCGCTCGGCTGCATCTTCCGCATCTCCTGCCATGACAAAACTATTGTCTCCATATACAAGCTTTATCCCAATGGACCAGTTGTTCAGATTATCCCCATAATCGACCCCTGGCTTTGGTGACAGTATAGTAATCTTCGCATCACCTAGCTGATACTCCTGTCCGGTATTTGCCTGTGTGATCTGAAGTCCTTTTTCCTGTATTGCCGCAAGGACATCCATGTAAGTCTGTGAAGTATGAATTTTCTCAGGAAGTATGACGTTTTCGACATCAAATGAGCGAATCACATCATCAAGGCCTCCGATATGATCTTCATGAGGGTGTGTGCCTACCACATAGTCCAGCCGGGTAATTCCCTGCTGCTGCAGATATGTTACAACCTTTTTCCCATCCTCATTCTTTCCGGCATCAACAAGCATCGCTGCATCGGATGTCTTAATCAATATGCTGTCAGCCTGTCCAACATCCAGGAAATGCACTTCCAGCGGAGTTTTTTCCTGTTCGTTTTCCGCTGCCGCTGCATCCGCCTGCTGCTCCACATGGGATGCCGGTTTTGGTGCGCATCCTATGTTCAGTATCAGAATTACAAAAAACAGAGTCCCGAAAAGCCAACGAAATACAGAGGCTTTCTCTTTTAATGTTCTCATAGATGTCTTTGAAAACCCCTTTCTTATTCAGGTGAACTAATCAAATTGAGGAAACCTGTGACTGCTGAGCAGTCAAAAAGTTTAATAGAAAAATCGCCAGAAGCCTGTAAATACAAGCATTCCAGCGATGTTTATTCATAGTAGATAGGGGAGTTGAACCCCTGATTCCGCCGTGAGAGGGCGGCGTCTTAACCACTTGACCAATCTACCTTGCTCAATTATAATAACTCATTCCAAAGAAAAATGCAAGCCTTTTTTTTAATTTTTTTAAAAAACTGACTTTTTCTACAATTCGTAGTGATAGGAAGGTCAAAAGGTTATGCTTTTCATGACTGTATGAAAAGCATAACCTTGGAAGCCGAACAAACATAAGAATGTAGTCCGACAGGATCCGAACACACATCAAGACTGCTTTGAATATATTTTTACAATCTGCACCAGGATCTCCACTACAATATCCATGCCTTCCACAGTTATATGCTCAAAGGGACCATGGAATGCATATCCGCCTGTCCCTAAATTCGGGCAGGGCAGCCCCATAAAACTTAATCTGGCTCCATCCGTACCTCCGCGGATAGCCTCCACTTTTGGCTCTATTCCAGCTTCTTTGGCAGCTTTCTTTGCGTTCTCAATCAGATGAAGGCAAGGTTCGATCTTTTCTTTCATGTTATAATACTGATCTTTCAGTTTTAGACTGACAGTGCCCTTGCCATACTTTTCATTCATCTGATCAGAGACACGAGCAAGAAGTTCTTTCTTTTCTTCAAATTTTTCACGGTCATGGTCACGTATAATATACTCCATATGAGCATTTGCAACATCACCTGAAAGCTTCAACAGATGGAAGAATCCCTCATATCCCTCTGTCATCTCCGGAGTTTCCTCCATCGGAAGCAGGGACTGTATCTCACATGCCACAGATGCAGCATTTACCATAATGTCTTTTGCATCGCCCGGATGAACATTAACGCCCACGATGTCCAGCTTTGCTGAAGCGCCATTAAAGTTCTCATATTCAATTCCGCCTTCAGCTCCTCCATCTACCGTATAAGCATATTCGGCCCCAAAAGATTTCACATCAAAATAGTCCGCTCCCGCTCCGACCTCTTCATCCGGGGTGAAACCGATGCAGAGCTTCCCATGTGCAATATTTTCTTTCCGGATATGCTCTAACATCGTCATAATCTCAGCAATCCCTGATTTATCGTCACTGCCCAGAATCGTTGTCCCATCAGATGTAATTAAAGTCCTTCCTTTTAAATTCGGAAGGTGTGGGAATAACTTTACTTCCAGTTTTCTTCCCGAATCACCAAGCTTTAGATCTTTTCCGTCATACTTCTCATGAATCTGCGGATTTACTTTATGGTCTGCAAAATCAGATACGGTATCCATATGCGAAATCCATCCGATAGCCGGTGCCTTTTCACATCCTTCTGTTGCCGGAAGGGTGGCGTAGACGTAGCATTTGTCGTCCACCCTGGCGTCACTTAATCCAAGCTCCTTTAGTTCATCTACAAGCACCGCCGCAAGATTAAACTGTTCTTTTGTACTCGGAACGGTTGTATTATTATCGTCGCTTGCTGTCGGTATTACCACATACTTTAAAAGTCTTTCATATGCTCTCATAAAAGTCCTCCTCTGCCCTGCCAGATACCACGTATTGCCGCACATAATCTTTCACCCTTGGTATCCTTACTTCATCAATTTTTTTATTGTATCGCATAACTCATCAACGACTTTATCATCGCCATCCTTTATGTCATCCACTACACATGTTTTAATATGATTTGTCAGTAGCTCTCGGTTAAATGCATTTAATGCAGACTGGATTGCCGCTACTTGCGTCAGAATATCTACACAGTATCTGTCATTTTCGACCATGCTTTTGACACCTCGGACCTGACCTTCAATCCTATTTAGCCGGTTAATGAGTTTTTTGTATTCATTCTCTTCTCTGTGTTTCGTTTTCACACAGCAGCAGTTAGCTTCTTCGGCCAATGATATCACCTCCCGGAATTCATACCCCTTGTGGGTATATCATAACAGAGATCAGGAATTTCGTCAAGAATGTGAAGCTTTCTACATGCAATTTCTACATACAATTCTACATCCATTTATTACATCTATATTTTGTTCTCAAACGAGGAAAACTATTACATATAATTATAACAAGCGTAAAAAAGTTATGCATTTCGGGCTGCTTGCTCAGATTTATAAAGGAATTGGCACTATGAAAAAACGAAAAAAATGGTTAATAAAAAACTTTATACTTTTTTTGATGGGATATTGCATCTATCTGGCCATCGAGGTTACGTTCCGGGGATTTAGTTTTCGTCTGATGGGAATCGTGGGCGGACTGTCCATGATCGGTTTATCAGAAATCTCTGAAACCTTTCACAATACTGAGCAGCTCCCTCCAAAAATGCTGATGGGCGCTGCTGTCATCACCTGTCTGGAACTAATTTCCGGGACGTTTGCATTATTTGTTCTCGATATTCGTATGTGGGATTACAGCGAACTATGGATGAATTCCCTTGATGGACTGATATGTCCTTTATTTTCAGTCTTTTGGTTCTTTTTGTCTGGAATTGGAATTATTGTTGCCGATGGCCTCGATTATTATCTTTTTGAAGAGGGAAAAAGGCCTGCTTACCGGATAGGAAGATGGACCTTTTCCCTGCCGGCAAAACAGGCATAAAGAACCTGTCGAGAGCCAAGAATATCACATGTTCTTGGCTTTCGGCAGGTTCTTTTCTTCTAGTAATTTCCCAGTATGTACAGCTCATCAGCCTCATTTTGAATGCCAATCAATGCATTCTTCACTTCAGGTTCAGACAGATTCCCCTCAAAATCCAGGAAAAAACGATATTCAAAGTTTCTGTCCCGAATCGGACGCGATTCGATCTTAGTCATATTCAAATCATTGTAAATTAAATTTGACAAAGCATGATAGAGAGAGCCACTTTTGTGAGGCAATTCAAAACAAATGCTGATCTTTTCGGCATTTTTCACAATGTATTTTTGATTGGAGATTATGATAAACCTGGTGGAGTTTTTCTCCGTCGACAATCTCTTCTCTTCCAGTCTTTGCAGTCCAAACAATTCTCCTGCCGAATGGCTGGCAATGGCAGCCTGTCGGATATCTTTGTCATCGGCTACTTTTCTTGCAGCTACAGCAGTATTTAATAGTTTTCTCTGCTCCCAGTCTGGATGCTCTTTCAGATACTCTTTACACTGGGCAAGAGCCTGAGGATGAGAAAAGACAGTCCGCACATCCGAAATATCCGCGCCAGGAAGGCCCAGCAGCTCATGCTCTATTGGAAGAATCTGTTCTCCTACAATGTATACAGGATATTCAAGAATCAGGTCATAGATATCCTGAACAATTCCGGCAGTCGAATTCTCTATTGGAAGAACCGCATAGTCTGCCTGTTTTTTTGAGACAATCTGAATTGCTTCTTCCCAGGTGCCGACATGTGCGGTGTTTACACATTTGCCAAAAAACTTCTTTGCCGCTTCCGAGGCATAAGCTCCTTCAAGCCCCTGATAGATCACCTGAGCTTCCTGTACAGGCAGATGTTCCAACTGAATATAGCCCGAGAACAAGTCATCTTCATGTTCGGCAAGCATCTGATACTGACGGATCCTGCTGATAGACATGGTCTGACGGAGGATCTCACAAATACCCTTCGCATTGAAGTCACTGGAAGCGGATTCGCTTATACACTCTAATTTTTTATTTTCTCTATCCTGATCAAATACTGGTTTTCCGGTTGCTATTTTATATTCGGCCACCTCACCTGTGAGGTTCATTCGCCGTTCGAACAATTTTTGTATCTGACCATCGATACTGTCAATCTCATCTCTTATTTTTTCTAAGTCCGGCATCATTTCTCATTTCCATGATATTTTTCTTCGCAGTACTGACAGCGATAAATCTCCTTTTCCGGATCAGACAGAATGAAAACTTGATCCAGTTCCTGTTCAATTGAAGTGATACAACGAGGATTTTTACACCTGATTACATTGACCACCTTGTTGGGAAGATGCAGTATCTTTTTCTCTGTAATCTCGCCATTTTCGATGACATTTACCGTAATATTGTGGTCTATAAATCCCAAAATATCGAGATCCAACATGCCTACCGGGCACTCGACCTTTAAGATATCCTTCTTTCCCATCTTATTGCTGCGGGCATTCTTAATGATTGCAACTGTGCAGTCCAGCTTGTCCAGTTCCAGGTCATGATAGATGGTCATAGCTTTTCCGGCTTCAATATGATCTAATACAAATCCCTCCGATATCTTTCCGACATTTAACATACTTTCACCTCCAGAAGTGTGAGAATCAGCGCCATACGAATATAGACACCATACTGAACTTGTTTAAAGTAAGCTGCTCTCGGATCCTTGTCAACTTCCACAGCAATCTCATTGACACGTGGAAGAGGATGGAGAATATACATGTTATCTTTCGCCAGTTTCATCTTTTCTGTATCCAGAATATAGAAGTCTTTCATGCGGAGATAGTCTTCCTCATTGAAGAAACGTTCCTTCTGAACACGAGTCATATATAAAATATCCAACTTTGGAAGTGCATCTTCAAGTTTAATTACTTCTTGAAACTCTACATGATTTGCCCTCAGCACATCATCACGAATATAATCCGGTATTTTAAGCTCTTCCGGAGAAATCAACACAAATTTCACACCTGTATAGCGAACCAGAGCGCTGATCAGAGAATGAACCGTACGTCCAAACTTCAAGTCACCGCAAAGGCCAATGGTAAGCCCGTCGAATCTGTGCTTTAAAGAATGGATCGTCATCAGATCAGTCAGTGTCTGTGTCGGGTGTTGGTGTCCGCCATCACCTGCATTAATCACAGGTATGGAAGAGTTGGCGGCGGCCACAAGTGGTGCACCTTCTTTCGGATGTCTCATAGCACAGATATCCGCAAAACAGCTGATCACACGAATTGTATCAGCCACACTCTCTCCTTTCGAGACTGAACTGGACGCTGCCGATGAGAATCCAATTACAGATCCTCCAAGATTAAGCATCGCTGTTTCAAAGCTCAGTCTTGTACGGGTACTTGGTTCATAGAACAATGTGGCTATCTTCTTTCCGTCACATGCATGTGAATACTTCTTTGGATTCTTTTCGATATCACAAGCCAGATCCATCATCTGGTTCAGTTCTTCCACAGAGAAATCCAAAGGGCTCATCAAATGTCGCATATATACCTCCTAAAAAGTCTGGTTAATTTTTTCCTTGATCTATCGTATAACTTCTCAGAGGAAAAAGCAAGGAAAATTTTTATATACACTTGCTCCATCCGCAATTTTTGCAGATTGTGCAGCCACCTTCAAACTGGAGAGGTTCTCCGCATTCTGGGCATATCATTTTCTGCGAAACATTCTTTACAGCCTTCGGCTTTGGTGCCTTTGGCGCCACTTTCTGATGTGATTCTCCGCTTTCTTTGTTCTTAAGTTCTTCCTGAACCTCGTTGTACATATCAAGCAGAGCATTTCCAACTGCCATCGGGCAGCAGCTTCCTCTGCTGGTATCTTTTTTGGTCGCACGCCGCACGCTGTAAGACGGGCAGGATCCAGTTGAGTTCAGCTGATCGATAATTGTATAGATATCAATACCGCCCCTTGCACTAATCGATATCATACGAGAAAGCCCAATCATAAAGTTATTACATCCGCCGGTAGAACCCTTGCTCAGATAAGTTTCGAGCAGTGCACCTGTATATGGGTCAAACATTGCAATGCAGTGCAGGCTGCCACAGCCGGTGACCAACTTTCTCTTCTTGCCGATAACCTCATCGTTGATCTCGATGATATCGCCGCGTTTCAATCCCTCTCCTGCAATAACACCCCTGTGCTCTTTCTCCTCCTCAGGGGTGAGAATTCCGGTACGTTTGCACCCATCGCGGAAGATTGTAATACCTTTTAATCCTTTTTCATAGGCATAGAGATAAAGATTCTCTGTCTCTTCCACGGTAAATTCATTTGTCACATTGACCGTAGAGCTGATGGATGCGTCGATGTGTTCCTGCCAGACTGCCTGCATCTCAATTCTCTGACGATAATCAAGTGTCATAGCCGTGACAAAGTAATCCGGCAGATCACTGTCATCCGTTAGCTTATGATCTTTCATGTACTGCTCCACAATCTTCGTATAAACTTTGTAGTAGACATCTGTTCCATGAAGGGATTCTGTTTTTCTCTCATAGTAATTCGCAAAGATCGGCTCAATTCCTCCGGAGATACCCAGCATCGTGGAAAGTGTCCCGGTCGGTGCAATGGTCAGCAGCTGTGAATTCCGAAGGCCATATTTTTTCACAAGTTCCTTTGTCGGTTTGGATGTATTGCGCAGGAAGAACGGAGTCTCCATGATCTCCTGTGTATTACACTTTGGATAGGTTCCCTCTTCCTTCGCCAAAAGAGCGGACTGTGCAATAGCAGTATCTGCCATTGCAAATCCAATTTTATCACAGATCTTCACTGCATCCTCGTCACCGTAAGTGATTCCAAGTTTAATAAGCATATCGCCAAGTCCCATGATTCCAAGACCAATCTGTCTCCAGTCACGCACGCTTTCTCTTTGTTCCGGGAGGGGATGCAGCTCCATCCCCTCATCCAGAACTTCATTCAGTCCGGTGACACATGCCTTTACACACTCTTTAAAGCCGGTGAAATTAAAAGAGGCATTCTCGGTAAACGGTTTATCGACAAATTCTGCAAGATTGATACTGCCGAGCAGACAGCTCCCTCCTGCCGGAAGAGGCTCCTCTGCACAGGGATTCACACCTGCAAACGAAAATTCTTTTGTATTGGAGAGAAGATTCCAGTTCTTAACTCTGTCCCAGAAAAGAGCCCCCGGTTCAGCGTAATCCCAGTTTGTCTCCGCTATATGGTGAAACAACTCTTTTGCATTGACATACTGCTCTATCGTCTCTCCTGTTGCTTCTCTAGTATAGTGAAGACGGAATTTGTCATTATTTTTTACCGCCTTCATAAGTTCATCGGAGATACGAACAGAGATGTTCGCTTTCGTGACTTTATCCAGATTTGTCTTGATATTAATAAAGTCTTCTACATCGGGATGTGAACAGTCAATAGAGATCATAAGTGCTCCTCTTCTTCCATTCTGCCCGATCAGGTCGGTGACAAGTGAATACAAATCCATAAAAGAAACTGCGCCCGTCGTCTCTTTCGCAGCATTGTTAATTTTCGCTCCCTTGGGGGAAAGTCCGGAAATATCAATTCCGCAGCCTCCTCCATAGCTGTAGGTACGTGCCAGTTTTTTTGCACAGTCAAAAATACTCTCAATCTCATCGTCCGGTGGCTCAATCACATAACAATTAGACAGTGTGATTTTCCTGCCTCGGTATTCCAGACCACGATTGGAAAGGATTCTTCCCCCAAATAGAAATTTTCTTTCCTTCATGTACCTGGCAATGATATCATTACCGCCACTGACTCTTTTGATCCAATGGTCAAATGATTCGCCCTCGTAGCAATATTTTTTATTCCAAATATCAGACCCCAGCTGATTATCTTCTCCCAGCCATTCCTGTACTTTCATTGAACTCTTTCCTCTCTTTTTGTGCTCGCAAGCAATATTATATCAAAATCCTATATTTAGTGCTCACAGATAATCCTAACACAATATGTTGTATTCTTCAAGATGCAATATTGCAGATTTATTCAAAAATATCATTTTGAATATCGTAAGTTTCACTGGCAGATTTTAGAATCTGGTAGACTGCTGCAACAGGAAGTCCGACAACATTATTATAATCGCCATTTATTTTTTTTATATATACCGCCGACAGACCCTGGATGCCATAGGCTCCTGCTTTATCCATCGGCTCATCCGTCTTTAGATATTCATTGATCTCCCTGTCAGACATGGGATAGAAAGTTACATCTGTTTTTTCAAAGAATGTTGTTTCCCTGCGTATCTCTTTGGACGTTTTCCAGATAATTGTAACACCGGTATATACCTGATGTGTATTTCCCTGTAAGGTAAGCAACATTTCTTTCGCCTGCGTTTTGTCATAAGGTTTTCCAAGTATCTGGTTGTCTGCCGAAACAATCGTATCCGCTCCAATTATGATACAGCTTTGTCTCATCCTTGATGATACTTCACGGCACTTTCCCCTGGAGAGGTCTGTGACGACTTCCTCCGGAACGCTGGATGTGATTTTTTCTTCAAAGTTTCCTGGCACAACACGGCAGGCAATACCAACCTGATCAAGCAGCTCTTTTCGTCTGGGTGATTGGGAGGCCAGAATAATGTTATTGATTCCGTGCATCAACGTCATCCTTTCCCCGTTGCAAAAAAATATCCACAAACCGCCTTAAGCAGAAGTATCTGCACGGTCAGTCTGTGGAAATATATTCATCGACAATTTTCATCATACAAGCAGAGCGATAAGCCGGGTTATGTCGTGTGTAATCATCTATCTAAAACTGCTGTCGCCAGCAGTCTCAAGCGACCCACCTAAAAGCGTGACGGGCAGCCACATCGCTTTTATTCGGTCTTGCTTCGGATGGGGTTTACATGGCTTCTTCTGTTACCAGAAAAACGGTAGTCTCTTACACTGCCTTTCCACCCTTACCCGCCACATATGCGGCAGGCGGTATATCTCTGTTGCACTATCCTTGGAGTCACCTCCACCGGACGTTATCCGGCATCCAGCCCTGCGAAGCCCGGACTTTCCTCACCTGACGCCTTTCGGCATATGTCAGCTGCGATTACATACTCTACTTGTACAGCGTTTAAATTTTATCACAAAATTTCTCTTTTGTCCAGTGGGTGAAATCACATTACACGTCAAAACAGCTGTTTCCGACAAACTCCCGCAATATGGAATTCTGCGGAATATCTTCACCCGGAACTCCGACAAAATAGTCTAAAAATTTCAAAAGTCTCTTTGCCTCCATGTATTCCGGGGTGTTCTCCGGAATCTGGAAAAGGATAGGTTCTGCATAGAGTTTCAGAACTGCCAGTTCATATAAAAGTGCCGAATTGAACATGACATCCGCCTCCTCCTGATAGGGAAAGATGTTTTGTACCTCTCCTCTTTTTACGGAATTCCACATAGCGATTGTTTTCTGAGCGCTGATTCCTCTGGTGCGGTTATCCCTGACAATACGTCTGATCAGTCTTCCGTCCGTTGTCGAAATTCTATTATGTTCGTCGACATTGAGCTGTGTCAGTGCACTGATATAGATCTTAAATTTACTCTCGGCCGGAAGCATATGGCTGGTCTTATCATTCAGTCCATGAATACCTTCCAATACAAGTATATCATTTTCACCAAGCGAGATAACATCTCCATGATATTCCCGCTCTCCTGTGACAAAATTAAAGTGTGGCATCTCCACTTTCTCACCATCCAGCAAGGCCTGCATCTTTTCCGTAAAAAGAGGGATATCAATCGCTTCAATACTCTCAAAATCATACTCGCCATTCTTATCTTTGGGCGTATCCAAACGATTGACATAAAAATCATCCATGGAAATCGGATGCGGTTTCAGTCCGTGAACGGAAAGTTGAATAGACAGCCTGTGGGAAAATGTCGTCTTCCCGGAAGAAGTCGGCCCTGCAATCATCACAAACTTTACATGCCGTTTTTTTGCAATCTGATCTGCGATCTTTGATATTCTTGCCTCTTGCAGTGCCTCTGACACAAGGATGAGTTCTTTCACATTTCCCTTACTGATGGATTCATTTAAATCACCAACCGTATCAATGCCAAGTTTTTGTCCCCAGTGTTCAGACTCCTTTTGAATCATAAAGATTTTGGGAGAGGTTTCAAAATTTGGAATTTCTGTTGGATTGTCTCTTCTTGGCATCTGAAGTACAAAACCTTCATCATAGAGGCAAAGATCAAAATATCTCAGATAACCTGTATGCCATACCATAAATCCATAAAAATAATCTTCGAAATCTTCAATACTATAGATATTGACCCCAGAACTTCTCCGATACCGGAACAGTTTCTCTTTGTCATGCATACCATGCTTTGCGAAAAGTTCTCTTGCATTGAGAGTACTGACATTTCTTTTTATGATTGGAATCTTGCGGTCAATGAGTTCCTGCATATAGGCCTTTACCTTTGAAAGAAAGTCATCATTTAATACCACATCACCTTTCATTGTAAAGTAAAAACCTGATCCGACAGAAAAATGAAGAATCACCTTTTCTATGTTTTGAGAGCCTCCGATATGATAGATCGCTTTCAAAAGGAGAAGCGTCATGCTCCTTCTGTATGTCTCGTGTCCAATGCTGTCCTTTAATCCCACAGGTTCCAGAGTACAGTCCTCCTCAAGAGGCTTGTGCAGTTCCCTTAAGATTCCATTTGCAAAAACTAAAAGGGTGGGAAGATCCCGTCCCTTGTCATATTCTTTTACAATATCACCATAAGTGGTTCCTTCAGGGAAGGTTTTTGTCTCTCCCCTGATCGTCGCCTGATACATCCTCTGATCCATCTGTGACACCTCCTTACAATTGTCATCCATAATCGTAGTAACTATTTGCGATGTCTATAAGATTCATCTTCTGTTCCAGTTCCCTTCTTCGGGTAAGTGCTGTAGCGCTATGACTTTTGCTCAGCAAGGATATCAGCTTTCGCGTACTCTCCTTTTCCCGGCACAGATATTCATATAAAACAGGGTTTCGATCTCTTAAAAGGCAGGGCCCATATTCAAGTTCTTCCGGTTTTAGCGGCTCCATCTCTTTATGAACCGCCTTTATGACTGGATAAAACTTTCCTCCATCCAATACCATATTCTCAGAAATAATTCCATATCCATGTGTCGTGAGAAATAATCGAAAATGTCTCAACTCCGACTGTGGCTCCAGAACAAACTCCTGAAAGCTGCCAAGCACATCTTCCCCACGATCGAGAATTTTTTCCATCAAAGGTCCGCCCATGCCCGCAATCACAAGAGTATCTCCTTCATTCAAAGCAAGTGAAGAAACCCCGTCTGACAGACGAGTCTCTATGTAGTCTGAAAGATCATACCGCATGATATTCGCCTGTGCCCGCAAAAGCGGCCCTTGATTTACATCCATCGCTATCGCACTGGGAACTCTTCCCTCCCTCACAAGACTGATCGGAAGATAGCCATGATCACAGCCGACATCCACGACCCGGTTTCCCTTTGTGACCATACAGGCAGCCGCCGCAAGCCTTTTTGACAACTGTACTGCCATCATCCTGTCAATCCAGATAATCTTTCAGTTTTCTGCTTCGGCTGGGATGTCTCAGTTTTCGCAGTGCTTTTGCCTCGATCTGACGAATACGTTCTCTCGTCACATTGAATTCTTTTCCGACTTCTTCCAGTGTACGTGCACGTCCGTCGTCCAATCCGAAACGCAGACGAAGAACTTTCTGCTCTCTGTCGGTCAAAGTATCCAAAACTTCTTCCAGCTGCTCTTTTAACATGGTAAATGCAGCCGCATCGGCAGGTATCGGCACGTTATCGTCCTGAATAAAGTCGCCCAGATGACTGTCTTCCTCCTCGCCAATCGGTGTCTCAAGAGAGACTGGCTCCTGAGAAATCTTCAATATCTCCCTGACACGCTCTACCGGCATATCCATCTCTTCGGCAATTTCTTCAGGAGTAGGTTCCCTGCCCAGTTCCTGAAGGAGCTGTCTGGATACTCGGATAAGTTTATTAATTGTCTCTACCATATGAACCGGAATTCTGATGGTTCGGGCCTGATCGGCAATTGCCCTCGTGATTGCCTGACGAATCCACCACGTTGCATATGTGGAAAACTTATATCCCTTGCGATAATCAAATTTTTCCACAGCTTTAATCAGACCGAGGTTTCCTTCTTGGATAAGATCAAGAAACAGCATTCCTCTTCCCACGTATCTCTTTGCAATAGAAACCACCAGCCTTAAATTTGCCTCAGCAAGGCGTTTTTTTGCCGCTTCATCTCCCTGTTCCATTTTCTTGGCAAGCGAAATCTCCTCATCCGCCGACAGCAACGGAACTTTTCCAATCTCCTTTAAGTACATACGCACCGGGTCTTCAATGCTGACACCTTCCGGAACCGAGAGATCGATTTTTTCCATGTCAACATCGTCCTCTTTCCCCTCATCGTCATCGTCGGAAAGAAGCAGGATATCATCATCGCTGTCGGATCCGTTATCGGAAATTCTCAGTACGTCAATACTTTTCGCATCCAGATAGTCGAATACTTTGTCCATCTGTTCGGCATCCAAAGGCATATCTTTGAAATAATCGTTAATTTCCTCATATTCCAAAACGTTCTTCTTCTTTTTAGCCAGATCTTCAAGCCCTTTCATTTTTTCCAAGAATTTCTCTTTTTCGAATTCCATATATGTTCCATCCTTCCACATACTGTTTATATTTTATCCTTAGTCAAAGGAAATATGCAGCCTTATGCCGTTTTCCTTCCACTGTTCAAGTGCTTTTTTATCACGCATCACTTCCTGCAGTCCCTGCATGTCCGTGGGATCTAAGCGGGAAGAGCGATAATTAATACTGTGCTCTTTCATGTTACATATCACATCACTTAAAGCCTGCATTTTCTCGGCATCAGAGTTCAAAGGGATCACGGCGTTAAACAAGGCCGTAACTTTTCTTGTCTCATCACTGTCATCAAATCTGCTGAGCAGTCTGGCCGGATTTATCTCACCCTCGTGATACTGTTCAAATATCATTACAGCTACTTTATGATACAAATCGGTCGTAAAATCATCAGGGGATATGTAATCCGTAATCTGTTCCATGATATCAGGATATGATGTGATCCAGGTCAGCATCAGCTTTTGAGCTTTATCCGTTCCGCTCTCCTTTTCCCGATCTGAATGAATGCCAGATTTCGGTTTCTTAGTCTTAATAATTCCTGCCCCTTTCAGAGCAAGTTTTCCAACAAGTTTCGACAATGTAGCAAGTTCGATATGATAAACCCTGGCAACCGATTCAATATAGTTATTGCGTTCAATTTCATCCTCAAAGTTCAGTAATCTTCCTGCCACGTAATGAAGAAAATCCGTCTTTCCCTGAGGATCATTCATATCATAATCACGCTCTGCCATGCGCACCTCAAATAAGAAACTGTTCTCAGCTTTCTCCAGGCGTGCCTCGAAGGCTTTGCTGCCTTCACTTTTTATAAATTCATCCGGATCTTTATGCGGTTTCAGATTCACAACTTTCGTAGACAGCCCCACCTCCTTTAAAAGTGGGATTGCCCGCAGCGCTGCCTTCGTGCCTGCCTCGTCACTGTCATATATAATTAAAACCTCATCGGTATAGCGTTTTAAAAGACTTGCCTGGGGCGATGTAAGGGCTGTTCCAAGCGACGCAACTGCATGGTTGAATCCAGCCTGGTGCATGGAGATCACATCCATATATCCTTCACAGATAATAAGATTCTTCTTTCTGGAGAGTCTTGCAGCATTCAGTCCATAAAGGTTCCTGCTTTTATCAAAAATCTTTGTCTCAGGAGAGTTCAGATATTTCGGCTTTCCATCACCCATCACTCTTCCTCCGAAACCTATCACTTTATTGTTTACATCCATAATCGGAAATATAACACGGTTCCAGAATTTATCGTACATTCCGTGTCTTTCATCCGAATTAAAAAGTCCCGATTCCCGAAGATCCTCATCCGGATATCCCCGCTGTTTCAGAAATTTATAAAGTCCTCCTCCGAATTTGTCAGAATAGCCAAGACCAAATCTTTGTATTGTCTCATCGGAAAGTCCACGCTTTTTTAGATACTCAAGTCCTTGACATCCCTTGTGATCTCGAAGCAGAACATAATAGTACTTTGCCGCTTCTTTATTGATCTGCAGAAGTCTTGACCTCTGATCAGCTTTTCTCTTCTCCTCTTTCGAATATTCAAGATCGGGAAGTTTCACCCCAGCACGTTCAGCCAGAGATTTAACTGCCTCCGGAAATGTAAAGTTCTCATATTCCATCAAAAATGTGAACACATTTCCACCGGCCCCGCATCCAAAACAGTAATACATCTGCTTTGACGGACTTACGGAAAAGGACGGTGTCTTCTCGTTGTGAAAGGGGCACAGTCCAAAATAAGAGCTTCCCTTCCTCTTCAACTGCACATATCCGCCAATCACATCAATAATATCATTCTTTAGACGGATTTCTTCTATCAAGTCATCCGAATAGCGCATCTTTCTCCTCTTTTCTAATAAAATTTTGCATCCGCAACGGGTGCAGTCAATAGACCGCCCATGCTTTGGGAACAAACAATTCTTCAAACTTGTGCATCGAATACTGATCTGTCATCCCTGAGATGTAGTCACATACCACACGCTCTTCTTTTTCTCCTGCGAGAATCAGTCTCTGGTATTCATCCGGCAGCTCGATGATATGATCACTATAATATTCATAAAGCTCTGTCAGCATTCTTTTTGCTTTATCATCTTCTTTTTTCGCTATAGAATTATTGTATACGTTGTCAAACATCAATTGTCTCAGCGTGCGCATAGCCTCAGCAATTTCTTTCGACTGCCGAATTGAATCTTTCCCCATACTATTGATAATAATATCATGAATCATCGTATTCAAGCGGTCTCTGCTTGTCTCACCCAGCACCACACGGATTGTAATCGGAATATCATTCTCAGAGATAATCCCGGCCCTTTTGGCATCGTCCATATCGTGATGGATATAGGACATCTTATCACAAAGACGTACAATCTGTCCCTCCAGCGTATGTGGTGTGCCAGCTGTCCGGTGGTTTAATATGCCGTCTCTGACCTCCCATGTCAGATTCAGCCCCTGCCCTTCCTTTTCGAGGATCTCTACTACCCGAATACTCTGTTTGTAATGAGCAAATCCTTCCGGACATACTTTATTAAGTGCATCCTCCCCTGCATGTCCAAATGGCGTATGTCCCAGATCATGTCCCAGTGCAATTGCCTCAACGAGATCTTCGTTCAGATTCAGGGCTTTTGCCACTGTCCTGGCCGTCTGTGAGACTTCCAGAGTATGTGTAAGCCTTGTTCTGTAATGATCCCCCTGCGGGGCAAGAAACACCTGTGTTTTATCTTTCAGCCTTCGAAATGCTTTCGAGTGCAGAATCCGATCTCTGTCTCTTTGATAAACTGTACGAATGTCGCACTCCGTCTCGTATACATCACGTCCTCTTGAATTCCTGCTGTAGGATGCGTAGGGGCTTAGTTCCTGAAATTCGCGTTCTTCAAAGCTTTCTCGTATATTCATAGACAACACCTCCAAAGAATTACAATAATCCTTCCTGTAATTAACATACCCCGCAAATGACAATTTTCCTTTTTTATTTCATTTTTTTCAGAGTGAATTCGGAATGAAAATCTTTCCCTATGCATAGATTAGAATAATTAATATACCATAGGTTATTTTTGTATGAAAAAGATGGATACAAACCAGGTGGATAATGGGAAACTTCAGGTACAAGTAAGCAGCCTTCCTCAAAATCATCCGATAGATCAGGCCAGTGTCAGCATATCCTATACCGGTGATCCCCAAAATATTCTGGAAGAACTCACCACAGACAATAATGGCCGTACACCTGTTGTTGAACTTCCTGCTCCGCCAATCGACTACAGCATGGCACCAAATGAAAATCAGCCATATTCAGAATATACGATTAAAGTAAATGCCAGCGGCCATGAGCCTGTTGAAATATCGGGATGTCAGCTGCTGCCGGATTCTACTGCCATTCAGCCAGTCCAATTAAATCCAGAAACTCCTGAAAATCCTTTCATGGACATAGCTATCGCAGCCCACACACTCTATTATGAATATCCGCCTAAAATCCCGGAGGATGAGATAAAACCGGTCGATGAGACAGGAGAAATTGTACTGAGCAGGGTCGTCATCCCGGAATTTGTCGTTGTTCATGACGGAGCACCCGGTGACCCCACCGCAGCGAACTATTACGAACGATACAGAGATTATATTAAAAATGTAGCCAGCAGTGAAATCTATGCCACCTGGCCGGATGCCACAATTCGAGCCAACATTCTGGCTATCATGTCATTCACATTGAACCGTGTATATACAGAGTGGTACCGCAACAAAGGAAACGATTTTACCATCACCTCCTCTACTGCCTATGATCACAAGTGGATTCACGGACGTAATTATTTCGACAGTATTTCCCAGATCGTCGATGAAATGTTCTCAAATTACCTGTCGCGGCCAAATGTCCGTCAGCCCATTCTCACACAGTATTGTGACGGAAACAGAGTAACCTGTCCAAACTGGATGGCTCAGTGGGGTTCTAAATATCTCGGGGATCAGGGCTACTCCACCATACAAATTCTTCGCAATTATTACGGGCAGGATATGTACATCAACACGGCAGAGGAGGTATCCGGTGTACCTGCTTCGTGGCCTGGTTATAATCTTGACATCGGTGCTTCCGGTCCAAAGGTATCTCAGATTCAGGATCAGCTGAATGCCATTGCCGCTGTCTACTCCAGCATACCCACCACAAATCAGGATGGCACTTTCACCGAAAATACTCAGCATACCGTTCAGGCTTTCCAGTCCTTGTTTGGTCTGCCCGCATCAGGTATCATCGACTATCCTACATGGTATAAGATTCAGGATATCTATGTAGCAGTTACCCGAATCGCAGAATTGACTTAACAGCAAAAAATCAGGCATCGCATGGCTTAGATAAACCCAACCAATGCGATGCCTTTTTTGTCTGCGCGAGACGGGACTTGAACCCGTACGATTGCAATAATCACTAGATCCTTAGTCTAGCTCGTCTGCCAATTCCGACACTCGCGCATATGTATTTCTCTCGTTTTTCCCAAACGACAAAATTTATTATATCATCCGTTTCAGAATTCGTCAATACCTTTTTAAACTTTTTCTGATATTACCTTTTTCTGATAATTTGATACCAGGGTCAAAAGGTCCTGCGTTTCATGCTCGCATGACCTTGGGACCCGAACAAACATGAGAAAGCAACCCGATTAGGGTGTATTTCGAATGTTTGTAGGATTACAATTTTGGTATCAGAAAATTTTTCTTATATCGTTGAACATGACAAATACCATCAGCGCCATCAGAAGCATCAGTCCTGCAAAGTTAATCATCCCTTCTACTTCCTGTTTGATTCCCTTGCCTCGAATCGCCTCTATGATCAGGAACAGAAGTCTTCCGCCGTCCAGAGCTGGAAACGGAATCAGATTCATCACTCCCAGATTGGCGGACAGTAATATCATAAAGTTTA
Source organism: Blautia liquoris (assembly GCF_015159595.1). Lineage (NCBI taxonomy): Bacteria > Bacillati > Bacillota > Clostridia > Lachnospirales > Lachnospiraceae > Blautia > Blautia liquoris. Next base: position 2,014,110 of record NZ_CP063304.1, read on the forward strand.
AAAGGTTCATGATCACATAAAAGCCTCCATCAGCCCTGGAGCTGTTGATTGTCTTTCCAATCTCATCTACCACCCCAACTGGTCCGCTCAGGTCATTGACGGTAAACTTACCTGTAATGAGCATTGCAAGACTTTTCACTGTAGTCTTGATCCAATAGCCAATCTCTTTAACACTGTACTTTAAGATCAAAAGCGGAGGCTGTTTTTCTCTTCCAAGATTAAATACAAATCCAAGTGCTGCATTTTTGGTGAGCCTGGGTGTGACTGTGGCATCGTGAATTCGATCCTTATGCTGATATGTGATGTCCACAGAATCATCCGAAAACGGGTGACTGCTCATATAATCTTCCAGATCTTGATTGCTGTTTATCACCGTATGGTTTAGTTCCAATATGATATCTCCTACCTGTACTCCGGCTTTTGCCAGAGGATAGCCCGGCATAAGAGAAATCACTTCCGCTTTATTTTCCCCGGATTCATGGGTGAATCCAAGCATATATTTCTCTTCTGAGTCCGGGACATAGGTGACATCATGAGTCTTCCCATCACGTTTATAGCTCAATGTGATGTTGTCCGATGGAATTCCGTCCAGATTAACCTTCGTATATAAGTCTCTTCCTATAGAGATTCTGCTTCCCTCATATCTGGTGATTAGATCGCCCTCTTTGAGACCTGTCTCGGCAGCCGGTGATCCCGCTTCTACTTCTGTAATTCTGGGGGGATCAGATCCGACAAAGCTTATGATGATAATCGACAGAAAGAAAGCCAGAATCATGTTAAAAAGAGGTCCTGCAATAATAACCGACATACGCGCCCAGACCGATTTGCTGTTAAAAGCACCTTCTGCTTCAGAATTATCATCCTCCCCGAGCATCATGCAGGAACCTCCGAAAGGAAGTAGTTTCAGAGAATATTTAGTGTCATTCTTAACTGTTGAGAGAAGTGTCGGTCCCATACCGACGGAAAATTCGGTCACAGTGATGTGATTAGCCTTAGCCAGCAAAAAGTGACCCATCTCATGTATAATCACCACAATGCTGAAAATAAGTACTGCAATAATAATGTTAATAATCAAATACTCCACCTGCTTTCAATCCAGTCGTAAGTTTCAGCTTCAGCACTTAAGATTTCATCGACAGTAGGATTATCAAGCACCTGATGATGGTCCATCGCACCCTCGATGATATTATAGATATCCAAAAAACCAACTCTGTGTCCTAAAAACATTGCCACAGCACGTTCATTTGCCGCATTGAACACGGTGGGCATCGAACCGCCTTCCTTTGCCGCACGAAAGGCAAGCGGAAGCCCTCGAAATGTCCCGGTATCAGGAACTTCAAAATCAATCTGTGTCAATGTGGTAAAGTCAAGCCGCCTGCCACTTGCATAGCGGCGATTCGGATAATATATGGCATATTGTATGGGAATCTTCATGTCCGGCGTTCCAAGCTGTGCCATAACCGCACCATCCTGAAACTGGACCATGGAATGGATGGTACTGCTCGGCTGCACTACAACCTGGATCTGATCAATATCCACATCAAAGAGCCAGCTGGCCTCCATCACTTCCAGTCCTTTATTCACCAGTGTCGCTGAATCAATCGTAATCTTATTTCCCATAGACCATGTCGGATGTCTCAGCGCATCCTCCACGCAGACATTTTTCAATTCCTCTGTCTTCTTCCCGCGGAAGGGACCTCCGGAAGCAGTGATTAACAGCTTTTCAATTGTCTTCTTATCCTCGCCGTTTATGCATTGAAAGATTGCACTATGTTCACTGTCAACTGGAAGGATCTGCACCTTGTGTTTTCTGGCAAGCGGAATGATAATATGTCCAGCTGTAACCAAAGTCTCTTTGTTTGCGAGAGCAATGTCTTTTCCTGCTTTGACTGCCTCAATCGTCGGCAGTATCCCAATCATGCCAACCACTGCTGTGACAATCATATCGGCCTCGCTGATGGATGCCAGTTCTAGCAGGCCATCCATTCCATATACCACTTTAGTATTAGTATCCGAAATTGCTCTTTTTAATTCACAAGCATGGTTTTCATCCCAGACTGCTGCAAGTTTCGGTGAAAATTCACGCACCTGTTCCTCCAGTTTTCTGATATTTGAGCGGGCACTGACAGCCAGCACTTCTATATCCGTATTCTCCCGCACGACCTCCAGTGTCTGAGTTCCAATCGAACCAGTGGAACCTAATATCGCTATTTTCTTCATATATTTTCCTCCCTCATCGCGTGATCCGGTCTGCGTCTTAACCTATCAGAAAAGACGAGAGGTAGTATATGACAGGTGCCGTGAAGATAACGCTGTCAAAACGATCCATGATCCCGCCATGACCAGGTATCAGGGTACCATAATCTTTAATCCCCATATTTCGCTTAATCGCAGACGCTCCGAGATCTCCAACCATAGAAATCACTGCTCCGACTGCACAGATGATGGCATATTGGTAAGATAAACCATATGTCGCCAGCTGGAACAAAAATCCGAGAAGTGCGGCTCCACATACCCCTCCAACTGCTCCCTCTATCGATTTTTTCGGGCTGAGCGCGGGCGCCATCTTATGCTTTCCGAAAAGGATACCCACGCAGTAGGCACAAGTGTCAGCACCCCATGAACACAAGAATATCAGCCATACATGATACTTGCCGCCTTCAATCATCCTGGTCTGATAAATATAAGAAAGCATAACACCAACATATATAACTGCAAAAAGAGCCCCAGTCACTTGGTTCGCATGATACCTGGGAAAGGTGAAGACATAGACACACATGACCAGCATGAGTGATGAGATGAGTGCCATACCGGGCAGATCCAGGTTATTGATGTGCATATGTCCGATTCTCACATCTGGAAGTACCACAGCTGCATAATACAGGATAATACCAATGTAACTTGCCGCGGAAAGGGTATTGAGCTTTTCATCCTGAACTTTTAAAGCCTTAAGAAGTTCATATGCACCAATCAAAGAGACGATCAAAAGAGTTGCAAAAAGGATGGTTCCTCCTGTCCCAATGGTTAAAAGAGCAATTAAAACTAATACGATTCCGCTCATCAGTCTTGTTGTGAACATGATGGATCCCCTTTCACCGCCCCAAATCTCCGGTCTCTGTTATTATATTGGCGAATAGCCTTGACCAATTCCTCTTTGTTGAAATCCGGCCAGAGAACATCTGTAAAATAAAATTCTGAATAGGAAAGCTGCCATAACAAGAAATTCGAAAGACGTTGTTCACCGCTTGTGCGGATCATCAGATCCGGATCGGGAATCCCTGCCGTGTCAAGATATGCCTCGAACGTATCAGATGTAATTGCGTCTGCACTTTGTTTTCCATCTCTGACATCTGCTGAAAGTTTTGATACAGCTCTTAAGATCTCGTCCCGCCCTCCGTAGTTTAAGGCAATCTGAAAATAAAGCTTACGATAGTCCTTCGAATAGTCTTCCAGAGTCCTGATGCTTTCCTGAATATCATCATCAAAAACACTCGTTTCACCAATAACTCTGACACACATCTCATTCTCCCTGGAACTTTTGATACATCTTTTCAGATAGCGGCGAAAAAGATTCATAAGACCATCCACTTCTTCCCTTGATCTCTTCCAGTTCTCCGTAGAAAAAGCATACACTGTCAGATATTTGATTCCCAGATCTCTGGCGGTGTAGCAGATCTTCTCAAGGTTATCGCATCCCACCATATGTCCATAACCTCTGGGCATTCTTTTTTTCCTTGCCCAGCGCCCATTTCCATCAAGAATAATTGCCACGTGATTTGGCACATTCATAATAAAATACTCCTTTTAGAAAAACGATAGAAAGAAACACGGTATCATATCCGTCATTTCTTTCTATCCCTCTCAAATTTAACTTCGTAATACACGGGTAACTGTACATAAATACACTCCCGCAATTTTGCATATCTTACACTGTGAGAATTTCTTTTGATTTTAATTCAATTAATTCGTCGATTTTTTTGACAAATTTGTCTGTTGATTTTTGAATCTCATCTTCCAGTTCCTTAATTTCATCTTCCGAGACATCCTCTTTAGCCAGTTTTTTTAGGTTGTCATTCGCATCACGGCGGATATTGCGGATTGCGATCTTTCCATTTTCACCTTTCTTTTTGACGTCCTTTACCAGTTCTTTTCTCCGTTCCTCTGTAAGTTCAGGAAATACAAGCCTGATAACTTTTCCGTCGTTATTAGGATTAATCCCAAGATCAGAAACCTGAATTGCTTTACAGATTTCCTTCACAAGGGACGGCTCCCATGGCTGAATCTGGATCATTCTGGCCTCCGGAACCGAGATGTTAGCAACTTGCTGTAATGGCGTAGGAGTGCCATAATAATCGACTGTAATACGGTCTAACACGTGTGGATTTGCACGTCCTGCCCTGATTGTTCCAAGTTCATTCTCGAGACTTTTAATCGACTTTTCCATCTTAGAGTTACACTCTTTAATATTTGCATCCATAATCTAACATTCCCTCCCTGGCGCTTTTTAAACAGTTATTTTTGTCCCATTATTAATTCCACGTGCAGCATCTATGATTCCATCTTGTTCATTTAATAAAAACACTTGCATCGGCATGTGGTTCTCCATGCACATAATTGATGCAGTCATATCAACAACAGCAAGTTTTTCATTAATTACCTGCTGTATTGAAACCACATCATACTTTTTTGCCTCCGGATTCAGTTTCGGATCACTATCGTAAACACCGTCAACAGCCTTCGCAAGTAAGATTGAATCCGCTTCAATCTCTACTGCACGCAGTACTGCCGCTGTATCTGTAGAAAAGTAAGGATGTCCTGTGCCTCCCGCAAAAAAGACGACCCTGTTCTGATCGAAATATTCATTTACACGGTCTTTTGAAAAGATCTCGGTAAACTCTCCGCATTTGAATGGTGTCATCACAGCTGTCGCAAGTCCTTGTGACCGAAAGATTTCCGACACATAGATGCAGTTCATGATCGTCGCAAGCATTCCTATCTGATCGGCTTTTGTGCGGTCAATGTTCTCACTGCTTCGACCTCGCCAGAAATTTCCGCCCCCGATGACGACTCCAACTTTGATTTCTTCTGCCGTAAGCTTTTTTACCTGCTTTGCAACAGCAGTTACCGTCTCCTCGTCAAAGCCTGTTTTTTTTGCTCCCGCAAGTGCTTCTCCGCTAAGTTTCAGCAATACTTTTTTCATCAGGTTTTATCCTCATTCCTCAATTATTCATATCTACGGGTGATTATAACACATCCCTCACCATCTGTCCATAATCAAGGGCTGTAAAACCAAGCCTTTCATATAATCTTCTAGCACTAGGATTATCATCCGTCACCTCCAGGCGATATCTCTTTGCACCAGGGTAACTCTTAAAGATCCAGTTTAACATCTCGGTACCATAACCTTTATTTCTGGCAGAGGGATCAAAATAGAGTTCTTCAATCATAACATTCTTTCCTCCAACCTCACAGGCATAATACTCTGTCACATAGCAATAGCCGCAGATCCTTTCACCTTCCATTAATTTGTATCCATCCAGTCCCTGATCGCCAGCAACAGCTGCTTTGAAAGTCCTGGTCAGCGTCTCCTTTGACACCGTATGGCTGACAGCCGGACTGTCGTAGAAGGCCATCACCATATTCAAAACCGAATCGCAATCATTTTCCTGCATCTTTTTTATTCTAAACATAAAAACTCCTTACATTGTATTTCATTACGCCTGCGTAGTTACAAAAATATCATATATTGCTTTGATTGCCGCCTCATAATCCTTATCCTCAACTCCGATAATAATGTTCAGCTCCGATGAACCCTGATCGATCATCTTCACATTGACATGGGCATGTGCCAGTGCTGAGAAAATTCTGCCGGCTGTCCCGCGTGCTCTGCGCATCCCTCGGCCAACCACAGCGATCAAGGCAAGATCTGATTCCAGATCAATGGAGTCAGGCCTGACCAGCTTGTTCAGCTTTGTGATCACCTGCTGTTCTTTTGCTTCGAATTCTTTCTGATGAACATAGATCGAGAACGTATCTATTCCTGATGGCGTATGTTCAAACGAAAGCCCGTATTCTTCAAAAACCTGAAGAACCTTTCTTCCAAAACCAATCTCCGTATTCATCATGTCTTTTTCAATATTAATTGATACAAATCCTCTCATTCCGGCTATACCCGTAATTGTATACTTAGGTTTCGTACAAGTACTTTCCACGATCAGCGTGCCTTCATCATCGGGGCGGTTTGTATTTCTGACATTAATCGGAATACCCTCCCGCCGAATGGGCAGAATACAGTCTCCATGTAGGACCGTTGCCCCAGAATAAGAAAGTTCTCTTAGTTCTTTATATGTAATAGTAGAGATCACTTCCGGGTTTTCGACAATATGAGGATCCGTGACCAGAAATCCTGATACATCTGTCCAGTTTTCATACAAGTCAGCATGGACTGCCCTTGCAACAATTGATCCGGTTATATCAGAACCTCCCCTTGAGAAAGTTTTTATGCTTCCATCCGGTGCCATACCATAAAATCCCGGGATCACTGCCCTTTTCGTCTTATTTAGTCTTTTTCCAAGGTTGTTGTTCGTCTTTTCATCATCAAAAGATCCATCTTCCCTGAAGAAAATGACTTCAGCCGCATCTACGAATTCATAGTTCAGATAATTTGCAAGGAGTATTCCATTCAGGTATTCACCACGTGATGCCGCGTAATCTATTCCCGCATGATTATCAATCTGGCGGTGAATCTCCGAAAATTCCTGATCCAGAGATAAGTTTAAAGATAATCCATCAATAATTTCCTGATATCTTTCCTGTATCTCTCTTAATATGAGATCAAAATCCCCGCCTTTTCCGGCAACATTATAACACATATAAAGCATATCCGTAACCTTCGTGTCACCGTCATAACGCTTTCCCGGTGCTGAAGGCACGACATATCTCCTGTCATCATCTTCAAATATAATATTGCTTACTTTTTTAAACTGTGTCGCACTTGCGAGGGAACTTCCACCAAATTTCGCAACTTTTATCATCAGGTCAATACTCCTTTTTTTAGTTTTTCATATAATTTATCGCATGAAGTCGTATCCGTCAAGTTTTTTAGCGTCTGCTTTCTTTTTGACCGTAATAAGCATCCTCCCCATGTTTTCTGTAATAATGCTTATCCAAAAGCTCTTGAGGTGCCGGCTGTACCTTGGAATTAATCTGCTCACATCTTGCTGCCATCTTTGCAACTTCCTCCAATACAACAGCGTTATGAACTGCTTTTCGGGCATCTCTTCCCCATGTAAATGGTCCATGATTTTTACAGAGTACCGCCGGCATGGCCTCGTAGTTTAAATTCTTGAATAAATCCGCAATCAAGTGTCCGGTATTCTTTTCGTAATCGTGCTCAATCTCTTCTTTTGTAAGACATCTCGCACATGGAATCTCTCCATACATGTAGTCCGCATGGGTTGTGCCATAGCATGGGATTCCTCTGCCGGCCTGCGCCCAGCTGGTGGCCCACGGTGAATGCGTATGGACAATTCCTCCTATATTCCGAAAGGCTTTGTATAGTTCAAGATGAGTCGGTGTATCAGAGGACGGATTATAGTTTCCTTCCACTTTATTCCCATCCAGATCCATAATCACTATATCCTCCGGGGTAAGCAAATCATAATCTACGCCACTGGGTTTAATGGCAAACAATCCTGCCTTACGATCTATCTCACTGACATTGCCCCATGTAAATGTAACCAGACCATATTTTGGAAGTAACATATTGGCCTCGTATACACGTTTTTTTAATTCTTCTAACATACGCTTTCTCCTTTGCAAACAGATCATAATAATGTCTCTACTGCTGCTCTTTCAATTGCAAGGCCTTTCTTATAGCGCCTGGTAAATGCCTCAAAGCCGGCTGCTTCTTTTGGATCAGGTTGTATCGTTTTGCTCTCCTGACCGGTAAAGACCCTATTCTCAAGAAAAGTATCCAGACTCTCATCTTCTTCTCTATTTATCATATATGAGGCGAGCAGCGCACTTCCCCATGGCCCTCCTTCTCCGGCAGTCTTCAGGACCGAGACCGGTGTGTTCATGGCCGCAGCGAGAATTCGCTGCCCTACTTCTTTTGTCCTGAAGAGTCCGCCGTGTCCGGTCAGCTTATCGACCTTTACTCCTTCTTCTTTAAACAGAATATCTGCTCCAACCTTGAGTGCACCGAGAGCCGTAGACAGATGGACACGCATAAAATTAGCAAGATTTAAGCTATTTTCAGCCGATCTTACAAAGAGCGGACGTCCTTCTGTGAAATCCGTGATATGCTCCCCGGAATAATAATTATAGGCGAGCAGTCCGCCACAGTCAGGGTCGCCTTCTAACGCTTTTCGATAGAGGATCCCATACAGCTCATCCATATCAGGCTTTATGCCAAAACACTCTAAGGTTTCTTTAAATAGTCCCACCCATGCGTTCAGATCCGAAGTACAGTTCTGGCAATGAACCATAGCTACCGGATCACCGGAAGGAGTAGTTACCATATCTAGTTTTGAATATACCTTTGACAGTTCCTTTTCCAGCACAACCATCGCAAAGACAGACGTTCCAGCAGATACATTTCCTGTCCGCTTTGCAACAGAATTGGTCGCCGCCATCCCGGTACCGGCATCTCCTTCCGGAGGGCAAAGGGGAATTCCGCTTTGCAGCATGCCGCTGACATCCAGTAGTTTTGCCCCCTCATCTGTCAGATTTCCGGCGGCTTCACCGGCTGTCAAAACTCTGGGAAGAATCTCGGAAAGCTTCCACGAATATCTTCGGCTCTCATCCAATTGATCAAATTTCTCCACAAGATCGGGACGGAACGTCTTAAGTTCTGAGTCAATTGGAAAAACCCCGGAAGCCTCTCCGATTCCCAAAACTCTCTTTCCCGTCAGCTTCCAATGTATGTACCCCGCAAGGGTTGTCAGATAGTCAATTTTTCCAACATGATCCTCCTGATTTAACATAGCCTGATATAGGTGAGCTACAGACCAGCGCTGTGGTATCTGAAAATGAAAAACTTCCGTCAGCTTGTCCGCAGCCTCGCCAGTGATATTATTTCGCCATGTTCGGAACGGAACCAGAAGTTTTCCATCTTTATCAAAGGCCATATAGCCGTGCATCATGCCGCTGAATCCGATTGCGCCGATTGTCTTAAGAGACATTCCATATCTTTTCTTCACATCACAAGTCATCTGATAATAGCTGTCCTGAAGTCCTTTCCACACATCCTCTATGCGATAAGTCCAGATGCCATCCTCATAGCGATTTTCCCATGTCTGTGAACCGGAAGCAATCAGAGCATAATCCTCACCGATCAGAACTGCTTTTATTCTCGTGGATCCCAATTCAATGCCAAGAACCGTTCGGCCTTCCCTGATCACATCTTTCACTGAATCTTCATGATTTTTTATTTTGCTATTCTCCATTTTCTACCCTCTTCTTTCATTAAACCCGAAATACAATCTACAAACAATAATACCACGTGAAACAATCTTGCACAAGCTCATGAAACAAAAAGGACAGATGCATATACTTTCCTATACACATCTGTCTCTTTTCATATTGACAGCTATAGATTGCACCGATTCTTGTACTGCTCTTTTCCATCCTCTTTCGTATCCTTTGCAGGATGGACAAAATGGTAAAGCTGTTCATATGCCTCCAGTTCATCCTCCGAAGAAGGAGAAGATGGTATCAAACCTGTACAGTCGCTCACGGAGGATACGTAAGAATCGTCCTCTAAATCCTCTAAAAACTCTTGAAACTCTTCTTTCATCTCATCTTTCATAATAGCAGATCCCTCCTTTTCAAAAAAGAATCTGTCATCAGTTTTCCCCGGCTTCCGACTCATTATGCCTTCAAATACTTTCCTTTAATAACCAAAAGGTATGTTTCTGCTGATCATTCACGCAAAAATATATTTTTAATATAACTAAGTGTCACGTCTTCACCTTTTTCGGCGAGCATCGTAAGAAGATATTCCAGTTCCTTCTTTACTTCAGGATGAACAAACCAGAGATGGTCTTTGCTATTCCTGTAATATTCGAGCGGGTCATTTGATGAATAATTATCACCTTTGTACACTCTGGATGCACAGATCCTGTCCATCACCATCTCTGCCACATATTTTTTTGGCATCCTCATGCCTTCGATCACTGTTTTACATCCCGGATCGGCACTATAATCAATCCAATATTCGAAGTGATGTCTGTTACGGCCTTTGTGATGAAGCCATGCCTCGGAAATTCCAGTTTCTTCACGCTCGGCATTGTTCGGACTTCTGTTTCCCTGATAATATCTACATCCTCTGGAAAATTCTGTCCATGAATATTTTGACAAATCATGCATGAAACCCTGTCGGTATAATCCGATTTTAAAGCAGTACCCCATGACGAGAAATCTATGTTTTGTTATTGTCTTAAAATGTTTCCAGATGTGCATGTTCAATGACCACCCTGTTTTTTAGTTTGTCCCGATATTAAAACCATAACCGTCCGGGGCGGAACAGTTATCTTCCTTATCCCGGACACTTCCTGCTCTTTACCCGGCGGATAAAATCCATCTTTCATACTCGTATCGGCGGCAATCTTCCAGACTTCTTTTTCGCTCAGATCAGGAAGAGCCAGTTTTTGCTCACTGCTGCTCATATTCAGAGCAATATAGACCGACTCATCCTTTACATCATCCCTTTTTGTACCATAGGCACCATAATATAGAATGCCCAAAGTTTTGCTGTTATACTCCATCTGAGGAAACCAGGCCTCGTCACCGTGATACGACAGATCCGGATATCCAAGTGACTTATAATCTGTGAGTCTGGGCTCCTCGCTCTGGTGTAAAACAGGATGACTCTTTCGAAATTGAATACAGTTTTTTACAAACTTTCTCATTGCAAGGGTGTCTTTTTTTCGATTCCAATCCTGCCATCCAATTGCATTATCCTGACAATAGGGGTTATTATTGCCGGAGGCCGAATTGCAGTTTTCATCTCCGCCATAGATGAGGGGAGTTCCCTGTGCAGTCATAAGTATAAGCCACGCATTCCTCATCTGCTGTCTCCGAAGTGAACAGATTTTTTTATTCGATGCAGGGCCTTCCATCCCACAGTTCCATGTATAATTCAAATCTGTGCCGTCGCGGTTATTTTCGCCGTTACTTTCGTTGTGTTTCTGTTCGTACATTACCATGTCAGCCATGGTAAAGCCATCATGGTCTGCAAAATAATTGATCTGCCCACAACCGGTGGGATTTCTTCGAAGCTTATACGCTGCAGATTCAGCACACCCGTCATCTCCTTTCAGAAATTTTCTCATAAGATGTTCGAATGAAAGATTGTGCTCAGCCAGATTTTTAAAGGATGGCTTTACATTTTCTCCATAGATCGCTGCTGTGTCAAATCCTGTATAAATCAATTTCGTATCTCTTAAAAGAGGGTCTGCTGCAATATGATTCGCAAGAATGTGATCTCCCATCAGATGAAATCCATCTACTCTAAAGGTTAGTGTCCAATAATGAAGAATATCGAGAACCACCTCCGGCCTGATATCCGGAGTAAAAAAGAATTCAAGGATACATTCCATCTTCTCCTTGTGAAGTGCATCCACGAGATCGGCAAATTGGCTGACCAGATCAGTACGGGTATGACCAGGTAATCCATACAAAGCTTTTGGAGCATAATAAAGAGCCGGACCATATCCCCAGTAATTTCTCTTCATCTGATCCAGGTCGACTGTTTTCCTTTGTTTCTCATCCCGGATATGAAGCAGATCAAAATCTAAAATATCATAAAATTCATAGACCGGCATGAGCTCTAGTGCCGTAATTCCCAATTCTTTCAGGTATGGAATTTTATTTATTACGCCAGAAAAGGTACCTCCATCTTTCGTATTCGAACCGCGGCTCATAGTAAAGCCCCTGACATTGGTCTTATAGATAATAGAATCTTCATATGGAATTCTGGGCGGCTTTGTTGTAAGGACCGGTGTTTTAGGGATGATACACCCCTTTGTCATATCGTGCGGTATAAGATATGGTTTCCCTTGACCGCTCATCTGTGCAATCTCACATGCATAAGGATCCAAAAAGTATTTATGCCCTGACTCATAGCCGTAATACCACTGTCTGGCGTCCAGCGGCTCTATTCTTACAGAACGTATCTCCCCGATTCGTTCTGTAACAGGCAGAGGAACTCTATATACTTCTTTAGGATTCTCTTTTTTAAACAACAAAAGAGAAGCTTCCTCTTCATCAGCAATTTGCACTGTAAAACTGTATCCCTTTCCAACCTTGTGGGCTCCCATCCTTGCAGGATCGCCCGAAGAAATTTTCCATCCGGGATATGTCTTAAGCTTCTTCATGAGCAGCAGTCCTTTCACTTTATAGATTGATATCAAGTTCCACAGGGCAATGGTCAGAGCCCATAATTTCGGTATGTATCTTTGCATCCCCTATTTTGTCTTTCAGACAGTCTGAGACACAAAAGTAATCAATTCTCCATCCTGCATTATGCTCTCTTGCGCGGAACCGGTAAGACCACCAGGAATAAATCCCAGCCTGATCCGGATACAGATAACGATACGTATCCACAAAACCATGTTCCAAAAGGTTGGTGAACTTCTCACGTTCTTCATCCGTGAAACCGGCATTCTTCCTGTTAGTCTTAGGGTTCTTAAGATCAATCTCTTTATGTGCAACATTCAAATCGCCGCAGAAAATCACCGGCTTTGTCTCCTCCAGCTTTTTCAGATAAGCCAGGAAATCATCTTCCCACTTCATTCGGTAAGGAAGTCTCGCAAGCTCTGCCTTAGAATTTGGCGTATATACGGTCACCAGTGCGAACTTCTCATATTCACAGGTGATTATGCGTCCTTCCTGGTCGTGATCTTCTATACTCATCCCATAGGACACACAAAGCGGCTTTTCCTTTGTAAATACCGCCGTTCCGGAGTAGCCTTTTTTCACTGCATAATTCCAAAACTGATGATAGCCCTCAAGGTTTAGGTCAATCTGCCCTTCTTGAAGTTTGCTCTCCTGAATACAGAAAATATCAGCATCCAGTTCCGCGAAGGTGTCCAGAAAGCCTTTATTGACACAAGCCCGCAGGCCATTAACATTCCATGATACAAGTTTCATAAGCAATCGTACCTTTCTTCTGTATTTGATAAATGGATGCCTGCACAGGTGAAAACCTGATCAAGCATCCATATAAGTATATCATGATCTGATACCAGGGTCAAAAGGTCTTGCTTTTCATGCTCGCATGAAAAAGCATGACTTTGGGACCCGAACAAACATGAGAAAGCAACCCGATTAGGGTGTATTTCGAATGTTTGTAGGATTACGTGAGCACAAAGTGCGGAGTAATCCGTGTATCATAGGGTGTCAAAAGGTTATAATCTGGAGGTTACTCAGTTTTGTATCAGCAGGACCGTGTATCGAGAGCCCTTTTCGTCTGTAGTCATCTATCTGATCAAAGATCTCGTCATCAATCAGCTCTCCGGGATATATCAGCGGGATTCCGGGCGGATAAGGGACAATCATCTCCCCTGATATCCTGCCTCGGGCATCCTGCCATCTTACTGTTTCTTTTTTATGAAAATAGGCGTCACGAGGCGTTAATACTTTTTTGGGAAGTTTCATGGAAAACCGCTCCTGATCATCTCTTTTGTATTCCTGCTGATATTTGGTTTCCTTTGCAATCCGTCTGATTCCATGTACCAGTCTGTCAATATCTTCTTTTGTATTGCCAAATGTAATGACGCAGACAACGTTGTCTTCATCTGCAAGCTCCGTGCTTACACCGCTGTCCTCATACAAAAGCTGCTGCATTCGGTAACCACTGATGTGAAGTTTTCTGGCGGAGAAAACCAGCCGCAGAGGATCCAGATCATAAACCGCACTGTTGTTTTCATCTTTTTGTAGTACACTTATACCGGGAATACTGTGAATCTGATGTCTGGCGGTATCAGCAAGTTCAAGAGCCTTCTCAATCATCTCTTCTCCATGAAGAGCCAGTTCCTGTCTGGCCGCATCCAAAGATGCCATCAGTATATACGAAGGACTCGTGCTTTGAACCATCTGCAGTGCCTTCATCACCTGATGTTGCTCTACGCGATCACTGTTGATCTGCAAAAGAGAACTCTGTGTCATACTGCCTGCAGTTTTGTGTATACTCTGTGCACACATATCCACATCCTGCCGAAGTGCACCTTTTGGCAGTTTATCGGAAAAGTACAGGTGACTTCCGTGTGCCTCATCGACACACAATAGTGCCCCATGATCATGGCATACTTTGCTTATGGACTTCAGATCGCTTAATACACCATAATAGGTGGGGCTTACCAGAAAGACGGATTTGCATCCGGATGCCTCGCCTTCCAGGAGATGTTTAATTCCCAATACATCGACACTGCCCCAGACATTCCATGCATCGTCAAACTCCGGCATCACATAACAGGGATCCGCGCCACTCATAATCATTCCCATCAACAGGGATTTGTGAGCATTTCTCGGGATAATCACCTTGTCGCCCGGAGATGTCATAGAAATCACCATTGCCTCGTTTCCACATGTCGTACCGTTCACCAGAAAGAAAGTTCTTTTTGCACCCCAGAGATCTGCCGCCAGTTCCTGTGCCTGTTTGATCACACCCCTTGCCTGGTGCAGATCATCCAGACCTTCCGCCTCTGAAAGATCGCATCGGAATACTCCTTCCCCGAAAGCATCTAAAAGCCGGGGATTCACACCCCCGGCAAAACGGTGAGCAGGAATCCGAAAATACGCCGGATTTCTGCCAGAAAAATCAACTAAAGCATTGACGATTGGTAACTGATCCTGATTCATCCTATTCAATGACATGAATCCAGCCCTCAGGAGACTTAATTTCACCCATCTGAATACCTGTCAGGGTATCATAAAGTTTCTGGATCACAGGTCCCATATGGTCCATGCCGCTCGGGAAGAGAATTTCTTTTCCATGGTCATCAATTTTTCCAATCGGAGAGATTACAGCCGCAGTACCGCACATTCCACACTCTGCAAAATCTTTCACTTCATCGAGATAAACTTCTCGCTCCTCTACTTCCAGCCCCAGATACTCCTTTGCAACATGCATGATAGAACGTCTCGTCACAGATGGAAGTATACTGTCTGATTTTGGAGTTATTACTTTATCGTCTTTCGTCACAAAAATAAAGTTAGCTCCACCAGATTCCTCCACTTTCGTCCTTGTCGCAGCATCCAGATACATATTCTCATCAAAACCTCGGTTATGTGCATCCATCACGGCATACAGGCTCATCGCATAGTTTAGACCGGCCTTTACATTGCCTGTTCCATGAGGAGCCGCGCGGTCGAAATCACTGACACAGATTGAGAGCGGATTAATCCCGCCCTTATAGTAAGGTCCGACAGGCGTACAGAACATACGAAACTGAAACTCAGTTGCGGGTTTCACCCCAATTACAGGATTACTGCCAAACATATAAGGCCGGATATATAATGTTGCTCCCGATCCATATGGGGGAACGTAATCAACATTCGCCTTTACAAGCTGATCGAGCGCATCGATAAAACGTTCCTTTGGAAACTGCGGCATATATAGCCTTTCAGCCGAATCCATCATGCGGGCAGCATTCAGTTCCGGACGGAATGTCACAATCTTTCCATCTTTTGTCGTATATGCTTTCAGGCCCTCGAAACATTCCTGACAATACTGAAGTACGCAGGCACACTCATTGAGCACAACATTCGAATCGGAGGTTAGCTCTCCTTCATCCCATGCCCCGTCCTTATAATTCGAGACATAACGCTTATCTGTCTGGAGATAACTAAATCCAACATTTTTCCAATCAATATCTTTCTTCATTTCGCTTGCTCCTCTTTTCTGGGTGTAACTTTTTCTAATATTATACACCTTAACCGAAAATTTTCAAGTAGGTATGAGATATTTTCCGATTGCATTTATGAGGTGATTCTGATAAACTGTAACCAACACATGAAAGGTAAGGTATCTCAAATATGAGTGATGAGAACAAAGATTTAAACTGCGAGGGGAATTGTGATTTTTGCGAAGATGAATGCGAGGATATGGACCAGCCTACGGTTACGCTGACACTCGATGACGACACAGAGATCACTTGTGCGATCCTCACCATCTATCCAGCTGGGGACAATCAGTATATTGCACTTCTTCCACTGAATGAGGAAAGTGAAAACGAAGACGGCGAAGTATACCTCTATCGTTATCTCGAGAATGAAAACGGACAGCCTACCCTTGAAAATATCGACACAGATGAAGAATACGACATTGCTGCCGATGCATTCGATGAGCTGATGGATGAACAAGAATTCGAAGATCTGGATACAGACGACAATTTGTAATATCGGAATACAATTCTTGTCGTTTTCCAGTTCGTTCTTGAACTCAATGCCATAATTCTAAAAATGAGCCATACAGTTTTCCCCGCTGTATGACTCATTTTCTTTATTCATTCTCAGTCGGTTGATCCGGAGAAGGTTCCTCCGGCGTGTTCGTCGGCGCCGGGGGATCGGTCGGAGTTGGTGTTTCCGTCACCGGCGGATCGGTTGGCGCGGGCGTCGGCACTTTTGTCGGTGCAGGCGGTGTTTTTGTCGGTGCCGGTGTATCTTTCTTTTTCTCTTCTTTTGTCTTATCTTTTTCTTTTGTTGTATCCGAATCCTGCTTTTTTTCCTCGTCCGGGGAAGCAGTCGGTGCCTCTTTTGTTTCATCAGCCTTTTTCTCGGCAGGTGCTACATTATATGTTTCAGAGTAGTAGCAGATAATTGGCATACTCTCATCGATAATCTCATAGATAGCCTTTGCCTTCGAAAGCGGCAGATTGATGCATCCGTGAGAACCGCGATTTTTATAGATATTTGTTCCAAACTGTCCCGATGTGCGCCAGGTGGCATCGTGAAGCCCGATTCCTCCGTTAAATGGCATCCAGTAAGTTACCGGTGACTCATACTCATAAGTACCGTCCGCTCTTTTTGCTCCCCGCAAAACAGAAGGTGACTTTTTAAAGGTCAGATGGAAGATTCCCGGCGGTGTCCAGCGATCTGAGGTCATCTTTCCCGACACGCAGCCCGTATCGACTGCCAGTGCTCCATCTTTGTAGACCCATACATGCTGACGACTGAGATCAATTTCCACATAAGAATTACCAAAACCATTATTCTCATACGTCGGTGCCTCCTGTGAAAAGGCCGGTTTTCTTGTCGTTACCGTATGATTGGAAAGTTCATCCAAAAGCTGCGCTGCTTCTGCCTCCTGATTTATCTGGAATCCAAACTTTCCCTTTACAGTGATCTCACCTAACCCTGTAGCCTGAAACTTAGTATCGACATCGTAGGTGTCGACGCTCTCGGCAAGATTTTGCACATATTCTCTGATATGCTGATTCCACACATCATCATCCTTGGAGTAATTTCCGTTATCATCTACAAAAAGCCACTGTCTTAAAGTGTTCCCATCAAGGACTTGATCTCCCTGGGGCAGCTGGTAGGTAATACTGCTCGCCGTCAGTTCGTTCAACTGTGCTGCCTGGGTCTGAAGGTTTTTATCGTCCGACAAAACTTTTGGCTCTTCATATGCACCTGCTTTTTCGAGAGAAAGATTCTTCTGTCCACTGTCGATTGCTTTTTTGATGAACCCAAGGGCTTTCCCCTTATCAAGTTTATTTCCCCTGACTTCCTCTGTTACCTGGAATTTATTATCCAAGAATTCAACCTTTGCATCTTCCGGTCCCTGCATATTCTCATCCTGAAGCTGCGGAATATAGGAGACAATCTGGTCTAATTTATTCTCATCGTACGTTATGTTGGCCTTGAAATTATATTTCTTCGATCCGCCAAATATACCTTTAGGCCACAGAAAAGGACTCTGAGATTTCCTGAGATTGGTAAGGCTATCATCCGGAATATACTCAAGATCTATATCTGAACTCCTGATATCTTTTTTCTCTCCGCCTCTAAATTTCAGTTTCAGTTCATAATTTTCGACATTTTTTCGAATTTTCTCTTCTGCCTGGGATACTGTCAGTCTGCCACAATCAGTATTGTTGATAACCGTTCCTTTATAAAAGCGGTTATGATAATAATATGTAAAACCTCCGTAAATTCCAACTAACACTACGGTCAATACTAAAACCGCAGAAATTATAATTGTTTTAATTCTGTTTTTTTTGTCTCCACTTTCATCGTCATCATAATCATAATTGTCATATAACCCATCGCCATCATAATTATCTCTGCCAAATTCATCATCGTCCGGCAGAGGACCACCAACATAATTCTCAAGTTCCTTTTCTAATTTATCCTGAAAGTCGTTAACATCATATCCCATCAATCTTACTCCTAAAAATACTTTTGAAGTGTTACTGTATCCCTGTGCTGCCTAATCCTCCCCTGTTTTTTCCCATAAGCGGACCCTCTTCGAAAACAACTTTTGGCTGATGCTCGAATATGCGAAATTGACAAACACGGTCATTGAAATGAATGGCTGTATCTCTCATTGCGTAAACCGGCATAAACCACCAGTCATCCGGACCGCAATACGATTCATCAATAATCCCACAATGATTAGTCTGAATAATGCCAAAATTCTTAAAAGTAGAACTTCTGGGCACAACATGGGCTTCATACCCTTCGGGAAGCTGCATTGCAATTCCGAGGGGGATCAATCTGAATTCCCCCGCTTTCATCTCAATGTCTTCTGCAGAACGCAGATCAACCCAGTCTGACTTTCCATCTATATATCTCAAACGTTCAATTCGATCATTCAGATATTGTATCTTAATTCGTTTCACTTACGATTCAACCGCCTTTTTACTGTGCATCTGCCGGAACATCTTTGATACTGAAACTGATTCTGCCCATCTTATCTTTGCCAAGGCATACCACTTTCACAATATCCCCCAGTGTCAGCACGTCCTCAACATGATTAATACGTTCTTTTGCAATCTTGGAGATATGAACCATCCCTTCTTTGCCCGGAGCGAACTCGAGGAAGGCACCAAATTCCTTGATACTTACAACCTTCCCTGTGAGTATCTGGCCTTTTTCAAAGTCTGTCGTGATAATCTGGATATCTTTGACAGCCCGATCCATGTCCTCCTTATCGGTTCCACAGACAGAAACCGCTCCGTCATCATCTATATCAATCTTCACACCAGTCTCTTCTATAATTGTATTGATCGTCTTTCCACGTTGTCCAACCACATCTCCGATCTTTGACGGATCAATCTGAATCTGAATAATCTTAGGCGCGTACTTTCCGACTTCCGGACGAGGAGCAGTGATTGCCTTTTCCATCACCTCTGTCAGAATATACTCTCTTGCTTCCTTTGTTTTCGCAATCGCCTCTTCTATGATTGCTCTGGTCAGTCCATGAATCTTGATATCCATCTGGATTGCAGTGATTCCATCGTGAGTTCCGGCTACTTTAAAATCCATATCACCGAAAAAGTCTTCCAGTCCCTGGATATCTGTCAGCACAATATAGTCTTCGTCGTTCTCTCCGGTTACCAATCCGCAGGATATACCGGCTACTGGTTTTTTGATCGGTACACCGGCCGCCATCAATGACATTGATGATGCACAGATACTGGCCTGTGAAGTTGAGCCATTAGACTCAAAGGTCTCAGAGACCGTCCGGATTGCATAAGGAAACTTTTCAACAGGCGGAAGTACCGGTACAAGGGCGCGCTCAGCCAGTGCTCCATGACCGATTTCACGGCGTCCAGGTCCTCTCGACGGTTTTGTCTCTCCTACAGAATATGACGGGAAGTTGTATTGATGCATATAACGTTTTGATGTTATATACTCATCAAGTCCATCTACCTTCTGTGCCTCAGATAAAGGTGCCAAAGTAGTGACAGTACAAATCTGTGTCTGTCCCCTGGTGAACATGGCAGAACCATGGACTCTTGGAATAATGTCAATTTCAGCAGAAAGAGGACGAATCTGGTTGATTGCACGGCCGTCCGGACGTTTATGTCCCCTTAGGATCATCCTGCGAACAGTCTTTTTCTGGTATTGATAAACGGCATCGTCGATAAATTCCATCCATTCTTCATTGTCAGCAAACTTCTCCTGAAGACGCTTCGTAATCGCACGGATATTCTCTTCCCTTGTCTGCTTGTCATCTGTGAAGACTGCATCTTCCATCTCTTCTTCCGGAACTACTTCTTTCACAGCACTGAAAAGCTCCTCCGGAACTTCATAGTGTTCATAACTATGTTTTTCTTTACCACATTCGGCAACAATTTTATCAATAAATTTTATAATTTCCTTGTTTACGTCGTCTGCCATAAAGATCGCCTCAATCATCTTCTGCTCAGGCAGTTCGTTGGCGCCGGCTTCAATCATGATCACTTTTTCTCTGGTAGAAGCAACAGTCAGTGACAAATCAGACACTTCTTTTTCTTCCAGCGTTGGATTCACGATAAATTCTCCATTAATCATGCCCAGCTGAGTCATTGCACATGGTCCGTCAAACGGAATATCTGAAATACTGGTTGCAATCGCTGATCCCAACATAGCAACGACTTCGGGATCGCACTTCGGATCCACAGACATAACCATGTTGGAGAGTGTCACATCATTTCTGTAATCTTTTGGAAACAGAGGACGCATCGGACGGTCAATCACACGAGAAGTCAGGATCGCATGTTCGCTTGCCTTTCCTTCGCGTTTGTTAAATCCACCGGGAATTTTTCCAACAGCATACATCTTTTCTTCATATTCAACACTTAAAGGGAAGAAATCAATTCCTTCTCTTGGTTTATCAGACGCTGTGGCCGTCGACAAGACAACCGTGTCTCCATAATGCATGAAGGCAGCTCCATTTGCCTGTTTTGCAACACGCCCGATATCAACAGTCAGATCTTTTCCTGCCAGTTTCATAGTAAAACTCTTATACATAGGGTTTCTCCTTTTCAAATATAGTCCTCTGGTTGGCAGCTTTCCACCGAAACAACTGAAAAACACACTGAATTCAATGTGCTTTTCAGTGGTCTCGGAATCAGATATCCGCCAAAAGAGGGTGTCATTTACAACACAACGAAACAGGGCGGAAAATGCCGCCCTGAACTTAAAGTTTACTTTCGAAGTCCTAATTTTGCAATTAATTCACGATATCTTTCGATATCTTTATCCTTGAGATAGTCAAGCAGGCCACGTCTTTGACCAACCATCTTAAGAAGTCCTCTTCTGGAATGATGGTCCTTGTGATGAACTTTCAGATGCTCAGTGAGCTCATTAATTCTCTCTGTAAGAATGGCAACCTGTACTTCCGGTGATCCTGTATCACCTTCTGTTCTTCCGTATTCCTTCATTATTTCCTGTTTCTTTTCTGGTGAAATCATGTTCTTTCCTCCTGTTTTTCGTTAAGCCATTGATCAAGAGACGGTCGGAGACTCCGGACTCTGAATCAAGGCAGATTTCATACTTTTAAAGTATATCATAGCAAAGATACCTTGTAAACTACTTTTTACGATCATCCAATCACATCTATCGCCCATACTGCATGAGCAGAATCAAGATTCGATATACAGATTCCTTTTTTTTGATTGCTTGCATTTAGAACCTGTCCCTCACCCAGATTGATCACGACATGATAAACAACTCCCTGTCTCGCATAAAAAATCAAATCGGCAGGCTGCGCCTGATCCACTGAGATACGCTGACCCATCTTTGACTGTTCTGCGGAAACTCTAGGAAGGCTGATGCCAAAATGATTGTAGACACTCTGAACATAACCAGAGCAGTCAGCACCTTTTGTCAGACTTGTCCCGCCCCATACATAAGGATTCCCGATAAACTGACTGGCAAAATCAATCAACTGCTGACGTACCGGTGATACTTTATAAGCAACTGGCATATCAGCCATACCGGCCGTCTGGATGATTCTCATTGATTCAGCCGGTGAATACAGATAATCAGCACTCACATATCCGGTCACATCGCCAGAAGTGATAAGACACCATCCGTCCTCGTAACCATCGACCTTCATAAGACCGCAGGCAGGAATTTTTCCGACAATCTGACTAAACGGACCCGGATCCTGGCGGATATTTAATTTTGTACTAACATTTGCCACGGCAAAATGTTCCTCTTTTGTATCAGCTTCTGTCTGTGCCAGCAGATTATTTCCTACCTCGGCCTTTACCGCGGTTCCCCCGCATAGAATTACAAAAGCGGCGATCTGTGACAACAGGATAAGTTTTTTGCGGTACATAAAATCCTCCTGTATTTTACAAATCCTTGTATCATTGAAGTCAAAGGCCGTAGCCTTAAGGATAATTGTAACAGAAGGATTCCATTAGTCAAGAACATTCGTTCGACCCTAAGTCTGTTAATTCGACATACTGTCTGACTTATCGGTCCATCTCAAGCTGTGGACCGGTATTTTTGTGGTTCAATATGATTCTGTTGATTTCTTTTAGATCACTAGAAGGCAGATCTCCGGGAATCGTATTCTTAACCGCTCCGGTGGCATTGCCATACTCCAAGGCTTTCTGGCAGTCATTGTTATATGCAAGCAGGCCGTAAAGTGCTCCGGAACAATAAGCATCTCCGCTTCCGATCCGATCCACTACTTCAATATGCCGATATGGCTCTTCCTCATAGAATCTATCATCTTTTTTACTGTAGATCATGGAACCAAAGGTATGTTCCTTGGGGCTGTGAACAATTCGCTGTGTGGATGCAACGACTGAAATCGGATAGTCATCTGTAAAACTCTTCATTATCGTCTTCACATCTCCCTCTTTATGGAAAGTCAGACGGGCGGTTTCTTCTGAGCAGAAGAAGACGTCGACAAGCGGCAGGATCTCCTCGATACACACACGTGCCTCCTCGCCGGTCCACAAATTTCCCCGGAAATTGACATCGAAAGAAATCATTGTTCCGTTTTCTTTCATCCGCCTCATCACTTCTATTGCCGTATCCCTCGACTGTTTGGAAAGTGCAAGTGTAATTCCGCTGGTGTGGAAACATCTGGAACTAGTATAAAGACTTTTGGGAAGATCGCAGACATTTATCTTGCAAAAAGAGGCATGTCTTCGGTCATAGACAACCCTCGGTTTCCTTGGAAATGCGCCATTTTCATAATAATAGATTCCAAGTCTTGCGTCTGAATCTTCATCATATACCAAATAGTCATCGCTGACTCCGCAGAAACGCACTTTATTTTTCGCATAGGTCCCAAGGGGATTATCTGGCAGCTTTGAGATGATGCCTGTCCGAAGGCCAAGAAATGAAACACCGGATACCACATTGAGTTCTGCACCGCCCACCTGTTTTACGAAGGTATCTCCTCTGACGATACGCTCATTATCCGGCGGTGACAGCCGAAGAAGAATCTCCCCCATTGACAATAAATCAAACTCTCTATCCATGACTTCCTCCTTTATTTCATCTTTCGTTTTTTTAAGGGGATGCTGTATATCACAACATCCCCTTTTATTATAAATGTTCCATGGCAAAATGGGTTTTATACATTTATCGAAAATTAATTATCTCTGAACACGTCCGGAAGCGTCGCCGCCTGCAAGACGGGTAACCTCATCCATCGACACCATATTGAAGTCTCCCTCAATCGTATGTTTCAGACAGGAAGCAGCTACTGCGAATTCAATAGTCTGCTGTGGGTCATAGTTATTTAAGCTTGCACAGATCAGACCGGCACCAAAGCTGTCTCCTCCGCCGATACGATCAACAATATGAATCTTATATTTCTTGCTGAAGTAATATTCGTCTTCTGTATAGAGCATTGCAGACCAGTTGTTATCATTCGCAGAAATAGATTCACGTAGAGTGATTGCAACTTTGGAGAACCCAAAACGGTCTTTTAGTTGTTTCGCAACATCTTTATATCCTTCATGATTTACAGTACCGGTAGTAACATCTGTATTCGCTGCTTTGATTCCGAATACATCTGCTGCATCCTCTTCATTGGCAATGCAGACATCGACATATTTACAAATCTCGCCCATCACTTCTCCGGCTTTTTCTTTTGACCAGAGTTTGTTTCTGTAGTTTAAGTCACAGGAAACGGTAATTCCAAGTTTTTTTGCTGCCTTGCATGCCTCAAGGCAAATCTGAGCAGCGTCATCATTCAGTGCAGGGGTGATTCCTGTAAAATGAAACCAATCAGCACCCTTGAATATTTTTTCCCAGTCAAAATCCGATGTCTTTGCCTTGGCAATTGCAGAATCTGCACGGTCATAAATAACCTTGGACGCCCTCTGTGAGGCACCCTTCTCTGCAAAGTAGATTCCTACACGGTCTCCGCCTCTTACAATCTCAGAGGTATCAACACCGTATTTTCTCAGCGAGTTTACGGCAGCTTGGCCGATTTCATGTTTTGGAAGTTTTGTGACAAATGCAGCGTCCATACCATAATTTGCAAGTGAAACAGCAACATTCGCCTCTCCTCCGCCATAAGTAGCACCAAAGGTATCAGCCTGAACGAATCTCATATACCCTTCCGGAGCTAGTCTCAGCATAATTTCACCAAAAGTTATCACTCTTGCCATTGTTTCATCCTCTTTTCCTAGTTCTTTGTCTTATCGTATTTCTTTTACCAGAGCGACCGCTTCTTTTGTCATCTCTGTGATCTTATCAAATTCACCAGCTTCAATCAAATCAGCCTTAACCATCCAGCTTCCGCCACAAGCGAAGATCTTGTCACAGCTTAAGTATTCTTTCAGATTTTTTGCATTTACACCACCTGTAGGCATAAATTTAACATCAACGTAAGCGGATGCAATCGCTTTGATTGTCGAAACACCACCATACTGTGCCGCCGGGAAGAACTTCAGTACTTTCAGTCCCCTCTTTACACCTTGTGCAACTTCTGAAGGTGTAACAGTTCCGGGAAGAACCGGAATATCCTTTTTAAGGCAGTAATCAACAATTTCCGGATCAAATCCCGGACTGACAATAAATTTTGCACCTGCATTGATGGCACGGTCAACATTCTCTATTGTGAGCACGGTACCTGCTCCGATCAGCATATCCGGATATTCAGTTGTCATAATACGGATAGACTCTTCCGCCGCCGCTGTACGAAAAGTTACTTCCGCACAGGGGAGCCCGCCTTCGCAAAGCGCCTTTGCAAGCGGTTTTGCATCTTTCGCATCGTTTAAAACAACAACCGGAACAACACCAAATTTTGAAAGTTCTTCTAAAATTTTATTCATAGTATTCACCAGACCTTTCCATTCTATCAATCACAATCATTTTAATTTCACATTGTGAAATCAAATTTCACATCGTGATATCTCGATTCCAGTATACTTTCTAAACATCTGCTTGTCAAGAAAGAATTCCAGTGATAAAATATGATACCAGTGGCTTATCCCCTCATCTGCACAAAGATAAACAGCCCGACAGGGCAAAACCCGAATGGAAGGTAAAATTTATGGTTACAAAGAATCCAATACAAGTTGCCGACAGGCTGTTTCTCGTTCTTGAAACTCTGGCGGATACCGGTGCAGTCTCTCTGGGATTTCTCTGTGAGAAACTAAAACTGAACAAGAGCACTACTCACCGTCTTTTGAGTTCTCTGAGTTATATGGGATACGTAAAACAAGATCCAAAAACTCAGAAATATGATCTGTCATTGAAGATATTAAGTCTCTCCAATAAGATGCTCAGCCGAATGGACATTCTTGAAGATCTAAAGCCCTATCTCAAGAGACTTTCCGGGGAAACTGGAGAAACTGTGCATCTTGTGGCACTTGACGGCCTTGATGCCGTGTATATCTTCAAAGAAGAATCCTGCCAAAATTCCGTACGTATGGTATCCAAAGTGGGAAACCGGGTGCCTCTGTACTGTTCCGGAGTTGGAAAAGCAATCTGCGCAGATCTGCCCGATTCCAAGATTGAGGAGGTGTGGAAAGCGAGCAACATTCAAAAACTGACCCCCAATACAATCACTGATTATACTCTGTTCATGAAAAGAATCGAAGAAATCCGTAAATCGGGATACGCTCTCGACGATGAGGAGAATGAAATAGGCGTACGTTGTATTGCTGTCAGTATCCCTGATTATCACGGACGTTCCAGATATGCTTTTTCCATCTCAGCACCCGCCGCAAGAATGTCCGACGAAAGAATATCAGAGATCGCACATATCATCCTGAAAGTAAAAGATGAAATTGCAAGTTCACTCTAGATTCATCCGGTAATTGAGATGCTCCAGTCATTGACATAGGTCTTACCCTCGTCCAGCATAATCAAACTCTTCTGCATGGTCAACTCTTCCACTACCCCCTGCGAGGATGGCAGAGATGCCCATGGTTCCAGACAGATAAACGGAGCATCCATCTTCGGTGTATGCCAGATTCCAAGATAAGGCATATCCGGAAAATTCAAAGAAAGTACAGCATGTCTCCTTTTATCCAGAAGTATCACCGTATCTCCTGCTCCCTCAAGCACAACCGCATCCTGATCAAACAGATTATGCTTAAGATTCAGGCAATTGTCATCGCCCAGTTCAAAGGGGGTCTTCGTATTATCCACAAAACAGGTCGGAGAAAATCCGATACGAAGGGGATGAACACTCTCCTGGAACTTTAGCGAATAATCCTCGAATTTTTCTCCATCGCAGATTGGAACACGAAATCCGGGATGACCGCCGATTCCAAAGTACATCCTCTTATCATCTCTGTTTGTCACCTCATAACTAATCTCAAGCCTGCTGCCTTCCAGACGATAGCTGATCAGGTATGTAAATGAAAAAGGATATTGCCGCATCGTGCCATGATCACTATCCAGACAAAAAGTGATATAGTCGCGGCCGTGATCACAGACTGTAAGATCATAGTCTTTGACAAATCCATGAATATCCATCTGATATCTGTTTCCTTGATACGTATAACTTTTATCCGTCATTCTTCCCACATAGGGGAATAAGTTCGGGGCCTGCCCTTCCCAGAATGCCGGATCCCCCTGCCATAGATATTCTGTGTTGCCTTTCCTGATTGAATTCAGCTCCGCTCCTTTAGAATGAATCATTACAGACATTTTCTCATTGAAAATCCGATAGTTCATGTTTTTCTCCTTTTATTTTCTTTTCTGTCTTATCTATATCATACCATGAGGTTGGGGTCAAAAGTAATTTGACCCCTTATGATACACGGATTGTTACGCTCTTCGAGCTCTCACAATCCTAAAAACATTCGAAATACACCCTAATCGGGTTGCTTTCTCATGTTTGTTCGGGTCCTAAGGTCATGCTTTTTCATGCAAGCATGAAACGCAGGACCTTTTGACCCTAGTATCATACCATATAACAGTGGATGTAAAAACCTCAGATCCAATGTTTGTGCTTGCATTTTTTGTTTTCTTTTGCTACAGTAAACTGTAGACAATTCAAAAGGAAATGGAAGGTAGAAACATTATGTTTAGAATCTTAAGAGGAAAAGATTATGATGATATGAGCCGGATCGCGGCAAATGTAATTTCTGCTCAGGTTACTTTAATGCCAGAGTGTGTGCTGGGTCTGGCGACAGGGTCTTCACCTATCGGTACTTACAGCCAGCTGATCAGATGGCATGAGGATGGTTTGATCGATTTTTCCGGTGTTACTTCCGTGAATCTTGACGAATATGTCGGGCTTGACGGATCAGATGATCAGAGTTATCGATATTTTATGAATCGTCATCTGTTTGACCATGTCAACATCAATCCGAAAAATACTTATGTGCCGAACGGCAAGGCTTTCGATACAAAAAAAGAATGTGAACGTTACGATCAGATGATTCATAATCTGGGCGGCATCGACCTTCAGCTTTTGGGGCTTGGAAACAACGGCCATATCGGATTTAATGAACCGGCAGATTCATTCGCTAAGGGTACACACCAAGTTAATCTGACTGAGAGCACCATAAAGGCGAACTCCCGATTCTTTGATAAAACCGAAGATGTCCCGACACAGGCATTAACCATGGGAATCGGAAACATTCTCCAGGCCGGAAAAATCCTTATCGTAGTAAATGGCGAGGGAAAAGCAGATATTGTAAAAAAAGCATTTTTTGGACCGATTACGCCACAGGTTCCCGCCTCTATCCTGCAGCTTCATAAAAACGTAACTCTCGTCGGGGACGAAGCAGCTTTGTCTCTGATTTAATATGCTATCTGTGCACCATGGCCCGGGAGGGATTACAGTTCTCTCCCGGACAGATCCAGTGCAGCTCTTACCACTTTATCCATGTCATAATACTGGTAACTTCCCAGACGACCACCAAAGATTATATTCTTCTCTTCTTTGGCAAGTTCTTGATATCTTACATAAAGTTCGCTGTTTTTCTTATCATTTACCGGATAGTACGGCTCCATCCCCGGTTTCCATTCTGTGGAATATTCTTTCGATATGACTGTCTTTTTCTGTGATTTAAATTCAAAATGCTTATGTTCGATAATCCTTGTATAGGGAACTTTGCGTTCCGTATAGTTTACCACCGCATTTCCCTGATAATTATCACATTCCAGGATTTCCGTCTCGAAACGAATACTCCGGTATTCCAGAGTACCAAGGCAATAATCAAAATAGGAATCAATCATCCCTGTAAATACTGTCTTATCGGCGATATTCGGATGTAGTTTAACAAATTCTGAATATTCTGTATTCAGAAGCACTTCTATTCCATCAAGCATTTTTTCGACGATCTTTGTATAACCGCCGATCGGAATTCCCTGGTATCTGTCATTAAAATAATTATTGTCATACGTAAAACGAAAAGGGAGTCTCTTTATGATAAATGCAGGCAGTTCTTTGCAGTCTCTTCCCCACTGCTTTTCCGTATATCCTTTGATCAGTTTTTCATAGACATCCTTTCCTGCAAGGGACAACGCCTGTTCCTCCAGATTCTTCGGATCTTGAATTGAAAGCTCTGCAATCTGGCTGTCTATGATCTCTTTTGCCTCTCTGGGCGTCTGGATGTTCCACATCTTGCTGAACGTATTCATGTTGAAGGGCAGATTATAGAGCTCATCTTTATAAATCGCGATCGGTGAATTAATGTAATTATTAAATTCTGCAAACTGATTCATATAATTCCAGATTTCTTTATCTGAAGTGTGAAAGATATGTGCTCCGTACTGATGCACCTGAATCCCCTCTAATACTTTTGTATAGATATTACCGGCGATGTGATCTCTTTTATCAATCACCAGCACCTTTTTTCCTCTCTTTTTTGCTTCGTGGGCAAATACCGAACCAAACAGTCCGGATCCGACGATCAGATAATCGTAATTCATGATGGTTCTCCTTTGAAAAGTATTCTTGATTGTAATGCATTACTGTGCTAAACTAGTTAAGTAGGTATCGTCTGATTTTATTATAATTCATATAGGGGGTATTACACATGAGCAAATCAATTCATACCGAAGAGGTAGACCATCTTTTTGAAGGTATCTTATGTCTGAAAGATAAAGAGGAATGTTATACCTTCTTTCAGGATGTCTGCACAATCAATGAATTGTTATCTCTCTCCCAGCGTTTCGAAGTTGCAAAAATGCTTCGTGAAAAGAAAACCTACCTGGAGATCTCTGATAAAACGGGTGCATCCACCGCAACGATCAGCAGAGTAAATCGTTCACTTTCCTACGGCTGCGACGGATATGAGATGATTTTTGATCGTCTGGAAGAGAAAGACAAAAAGAATAAATCAGATCAATAATTTATGTTTCATGATACCATGGGTTGCCGGTCACCTAAGTGTTCTCACAATCCAGGTATCATTTTTTTTTATTTTTTTCGTCTGGTTCTTCCTTCTTCCCCATGCTGTCGATAATCTTTTCTATAATTCCTTTTTTTACGTAAACATCGAAACTCAAAATACAGATAAAAGAAAATTGCCTAAGGAACTCTCTGTCCTCTTCGGGCGCATCACCAAAAGTCTCTCCTGCCCGTTCATAGCTCTTTGTGATATTTTTCATGAGAATTTCCACTTGCTCTTTTTCTGCACCGAAGACCTCGTTATAGACATCTATAAGGTTCATCTCACCATCGGATTGAAAATACTTGTCTGTGAGCGGTTTTAGCAATGACTGAATATCCGTGATGGACAAAACACTTTTAAAATAATAGATGAAAACAAGTATCAGCATATGTTCACGGGAATACTTCTTTTTTATAGGAGGGGGAAGCAGATCATTCTTCGCATAATTGTTAATCATCGTTTTCGTCAGTATCTTGTCATCCGGATATCTCTTGGAATGACTAAGAGCCGCGTCCATAAATGTTGTCACCTGATCCATGTATAAATCTATGTTAGGAATATCCTCGGGTTTTACGTAATCGATATTCGATAAACTTTTTAAAATGCTCCCGAGCATGTCATTCGTATCTATCGTCATATTTCTACCTCTCATATTATGATGTTGGGGTCAAAAGTAATTTGACCCCCTAGATACACGGATTACTCCGCACTTTGTGCTCACGTAATCCTACAAACATTCGAAATACACCCTAATCGGGTTGCTTTCTCATGTTTGTTCGGGTCCCAAGGTCATGCTTTTTCATGCGAGCATGAAACGCAGGACCTTTTGACCCTGGTATCATATTATAATGTTGTCCCTGATATTAGTATATGGTTTTTAAAACTATATGTAAAGGTTTTAATTGTTTTTTATTTGTTTTTGATTTTGTATTGTGTGTATGCTATACTGATTTTATGGAAGAAAGGGGTATGTATTATGATTGAATCACCTTTAACTCTTTATAAGCTGATTATCCTCTATATGTTGAATAAAGTCACATTTCCTCTGTCGAATTCACAGATTTCGGAATTTGTTCTGGGAGCCGAATACACAGATTACTTCCATCTTCAGCAGGCTCTGAATGACCTGAGGGATTCTGGCCTTGTTACCACACAGAGAGTCCGGAATACAACGAATTATCACATGACGGAAAAAGGACTTGATACTCTTGAATTCTTCAAAGGCGAAATTTCTAATGATATCAAGGCAGATATTGATACTTACCTGAAGGCAAATGCCTATGAACTTCGCAACGAATCGTCAACGCAGGCTGACTACTATAAGACGACTTCTCACGAGTTTGAAGTTCACTGCACCGTGACCGAACAGACAGAGAAACTGATTGAAGTTGTTCTGACGGTTCCGACAAAGGAAGCTGCAGAGGACATCTGTGATAACTGGTCCGGTAAGAGTCAGGAAGTATATGCATTTTTGATGAAAACCCTGATGAACTGACACCTCATGGCTGTTTTTTGTCCCTGCTGTGTAAAAAGGACAGATATTCTCGTATCTTTTGCTCATATCCCATATCAGTCGGCTCATAGAATACGGATCCTTCAAGCTCGGATGGCAAATACTGCTGCTTTACATAGTGATATGGGAAATCATGGGCATATTGATATCCTGTGCCATGCCCAAGTTCCCCGGAGCCTTTATAATGAGCGTCCTGAAGATGAGATGGAACAGATGTTTTCTTATTCTTCACGGAATCCATCGCACCAAAAATTGCCTGCGAAGCTGCATTACTTTTTGGTGCACATGCCACATACGTCACAGCCTGCGATAATACAATGGCAGCTTCCGGCATTCCGATCCTCTCTACGGCAAGTGATGCCGAAACTGCAACGTTCAGCGCCCGGGGATCGGCGTTTCCCACATCTTCTGATGCACAGATCATAATTCTTCGGGCGATAAATTTGATGTCTTCCCCTGCATATAACATTTTAGCAAGATAATATACGGCTGCATCCGGATCTGAACCCCGCATGCTTTTAATGAATGCGGAAATCGTATCATAATGCTGATCCTGATTCTTATCATACCTGACCACTCGCTTTTGAATACACTCGGAAGCCGTGTCAAGATCGATATGAATCTTACCGTCCGCCTGCGGTTTTGTCGTCAGCGCTCCAAGTTCCAGAGCATTCAGAGCTAAGCGTGCATCTCCTCCCGAAATATCAGCCAGAAACTTCTTCGCATCATCAGTAAGTTCCACCGACAGATTCCCCAGACCTCTTTCTTTATCACCCGCAGCACGCTCCAGAAGCACTTCAATATCTCGCACTTCAAGTGGCTTTAGTTCAAATATAACAGATCTGGAGATCAGAGCAGAATTCACCTCAAAATATGGATTTTCCGTGGTGGCTCCAATCAGTACCAGCGTTCCGTCTTCCACATAAGGTAAAAGATAATCCTGCTGCCCTTTATTGAATCTATGAATCTCATCCACAAACAAAATTGTCTTTTTCCCATACATTCCCAGTCTCTCTTTTGCCTCTTTTACAACCACTTCCATATCCTTTTTTCCCGAAGTTGTCGCATTAATCTGTGTAAACTCGGCACTGGTTGTATTTGCAATTACCTTAGCAAGTGTTGTTTTTCCTGTGCCCGGCGGTCCATAAAACAGAACAGAACTTAGCTTATCCGCCTTAATTGCACGATACAGAAGTTTATCTGTGCCGATGATATGTTCCTGCCCGACCACCTCTTCCAGCGTTCTCGGGCGCATCCGAAGGGCCAGAGGGGCCTGGGTTTCTTTCTTTTTCTCTGCCATGTAGTCAAACAAATCCATACTGTCTTTTCGTACCTCTCTATCTTATTAATCCGCAATCATTTCATCCACAGTGACAAGTTCATACCCATCCTGCTTCAGACGATCCACAATCTGAAGTGCTGATTCCACAGATGTTTTAAAACAGTCGTGCATCAAAATGATGTCGCCGTCCTTCACCTGTTTCATGACATCATTTACAATAACAGGTGTGTTCTGTGTATACCAATCTCTGGAGTCAACTGTCCAAAGCACAGGGATCATCGTCACATTATAGTCAAGACCTCTCTTCCATACCCCGAAAGGCGGACGGATATAGGAGGTATAAATTCCTGTTATTTTATAAATTGCATTGCTTGTGGATACAACTTCCTGTTTTGCCTGTTCATCCGAAAGCTTTGTCAGCTGTACATGATGAAAGGTATGGTTCCCGATCAGATGACCATCCTCCTGCATCTGTCTTATAGTTTCTTCTCTACCCTCGATACACTGTCCTTGAAGGAAGAATGAGGCTTTTACACCACGTGCTCTCAGACCATCCAGAAGAGTAATTGTATAATCGCTTGGTCCATCATCAAAGGTCAGAGCAACCCGCGGACTTTCTCTTGCCGTCTCTCCGGTAGTTTCCCGGGCACATCTTTCTTTTGCTGGAGCAGCAGCGGTTATAAAAAATGCCGCTGCCAAAAAGCATATTACTATTAAAATCAGACGAATTCTCCGCTGCATCATATTTACTCTTTTTTATTAATCTATGCCATCTGATTCACTTTTATCAAATATGTTAAGCCTTTCTCTTGTTTGAATTCATCATCTTCATAAACAATTACACCCAGGTTTCGAAGAAGCTGGTCATTGAGTCTCGAATATTTCTCCCTCTCATACTGTCCGACATAGATATAACACACATTATATTTCTTCAGTAGGTCCAAAACGCGTCCGGTATCCTGCGAGGTATAGATTGTCTCTATATCTTTGGCACGCATATCCAGATCAGCGGGATCGCTCCTCCACAGCCATTCATGTACATACCATCCCAGGACTGTTGGCAAGCCTGTCATGGCAGAAACACGGCAGTAGTCACTATAGCTGTCCCCATTCGCCTCCAGAACCACAGGATTTCCCTTAATATTTTTATTCATCCAGCGGATGGCGGCAGCGTCACTTTCGAATGTATTCTCGATGTAGCTAGTCGCATTCAGACATTGGTACTGTTTTGGATCTTTCACATCTCCAAACCAGGATACAGAAGCATTATGAAAATATCCAAACGTAGACACTACAAGGACAAGTGAAACAACCCCGGCGGCTTTTAAAATTCTGCTCTTTTTGCCCGTGAGAAATCTGACAATAATATAACCAACTGAAAGTCCAAACAATATAAACGCCTGATAAGTCAGTTTAAACATCGTATTCGACCGGGCATAGCCGTCTTCATAGATGTCTCTTATGTAGAAAACCTCCGGAATGAGTACCAGTCCAAGTGCACACATTCCCATGATGAACGCAAAAACATCCGAGGTCCTTCCGTTTCGGAGAAACTTTAAAAAGCCTTTATAATGAACAAATACACATATCGTAAACAACAGGACAACAAAGGCCGGCAGCCCCCAAAGAATCAGCCACTGATGAATCGGCGTATGATGTTTTACAATACCAACTCCGGATACCATGTTCTTAAAATGTAAGGCAAACGGCAAGGCTGTAATCTCCGCTATAAGAAACAATTCCACTGACTGAATGATCGTGTATCTTATGACCGATTTTATGCGGGCATGCCTGGAGCGAAACAGATTCACGTAGATAAGACAAATAATAGCAAGGGTAACATATATCACAAAATCCCAGTAGTTCATAAACTGGAAGAGTCCGACAAGAAAACCTGCAGTCAATACATGCGGATCAAAGAAAAAATGCTTAAAGTCCCATCGATAATCTTGTTCTTTCTCGTCTTTTATCTTTAAAACCCAGGAAAGCAAAAGTCCAATAATCAAAGATACAAACATCGTATTCACAACATGAGCATGTAGATCACCCAGCACAAATGAATATGCCGGGAATTCATGAATACACTTGTCATTTGTCTCGGGATTGTAACCGATGTAACGCGTGGAATCCGGAAAGAAATAATCTGCAGAGGAGTTCCAGCCAAAAAACTTACCAAAGACACCATAGATTAGATAGTGTAAATTCCCGGCAAAAACAACACAGCCTGCTGAAAGCAGACCGGACAAACAAGAGATAATCTTCTTAAACTTAGGATTTTCTAGTATCTGCAGGCCCCGCATCAACTGGCTGACAATCGAAAATGACATGCAAAAAAGCAGTGCCGCGACCAGTGCCCGCATCAGATTATATGTATTCTCCACACTTTGAGCACTTAATTTCGTAAGAAATA
Organism: Blautia liquoris; assembly: GCF_015159595.1. Taxonomy (NCBI): domain Bacteria; kingdom Bacillati; phylum Bacillota; class Clostridia; order Lachnospirales; family Lachnospiraceae; genus Blautia; species Blautia liquoris. Next base: position 2,049,089 of record NZ_CP063304.1, read on the forward strand.
CAGCATAATATTGTCCGCCATAATAATAATTGATCTCTTTTCCTGCATACCAGATATCAGCTGCCGGAAGTTTCTTGCTTCTCATCATGGCTGCCATAAAGCCATAGTCCATAAACTTTTCAGTTCCATGTGCTTCCGGGCGAAACCCGGAAAGATAGGTCCATAATAAAAACACCATCAAAAAGAGCAGTTCTTCACCCAGAATCAGATTCCCGTCGAACTTAAACTTGGCAGCATTGCCCCGATGGATCTGGTAAATCCTGATCCCCCAGCATAAAAGTGCACCGAAGATAACAGCACCCAGACAGGACGCCCGAGTAAAGTTTACAAGATCCATACTGGCAAGAGCCCACACAACAAAACCGGATATCGCGATTCCCAGCGCTTTCGAAAATATCCAGCCCCGGTCTGCAAATTGCTCAAACAGACAATAAGAAAGGGGCAAAAAAGCTACTCCTATGACCAATACCATCAGCCACCAAACGATAAAGATAACATGATCCTGTTTGATCAAAGGCAATGTGCCGAATAAAATTCCAATAATAAAAAAAATATATACTATTCCTCTTCTGCTGATCTTCATCTGATTACCTGGCAGGATACCTCCCTCACTTCGCACCTTGATCTTCATCTCCCTTTCTGTTCATACTATCTATTGTATAATATCCCAAGAAAGTATGCAACCACCGTTAAACGCCAAATTAAGAGATCATAGGCCTTTTGGAAATCACAAAAAGGATATCTGACTGCCATATAATCTATCGGCAGTCCCATATCCCTTTATCATAGTGATCATATGATCCTGGCATTCGAAATATATTTATAATTTCTACAGATCAAACCTTGTTTTTCTATATGCGAGTATCATATTTTTGCATTTTTCGAATCCAAGTTTCTCGCTGTCGAGACAAAGATCATAGTTCCCCGCATCTCTCCAGTCATGTCCGGTGTAATGTTTATAATAGTCTCCACGGTATTTTTCCGTCTTATGAACATATTTTTCAAGGTCATGTCCAGTCAGTCCCATCCTTTTCCCCGAACGCCTGATACAAAACGCGGGGCTTGCATGAAGGAAAACGCTCATAACATTTGGATAATCTTTGAGTATAAAATCGGCACATCTTCCCACAATCACGCAGGATTCCGTCTCTGCCAGCTTTTTGATGACCTTTGCCTGATAGTTGAACAGATTTCTCGTCGAAACGAAATCATTGGAATCCGGCGGAATCAGTTCACCATTATATACACTTTTAGATATCTTAAAAAGGGTTGAACCTTTCAGCTTTTCGTCTGCCTCGAGAAATAACTCCTCATTGATTCCACTGTCATCTGATGCGAGGCGCATGATCTCACGGTTGTAAAAATGAATGCCCAGTTCATCTGCCAGCATCTCTCCAATTTCATTTCCACCGCTTCCGTACTGTCTTGCAATCGTAATCACAATATTGTCCACACTAACACCTCCACTTATTCTCCCAGATAGGCCTTCTTGATCGAATCATCCTCAAGCATTTTGTCCGCGTCACCGCTAAGAACTATCTTCCCGGTCTCCAGCACATAAGCACGGTCTGCAATGCTAAGAGCTTTGTTGGCATTCTGCTCTACAAGCAGAACGGTAGTTCCATCCGCACTGACCTCTTCTATAATCTCAAATATCTCATTGACGAATATAGGTGAAAGACCCATGGATGGCTCATCCATCACAATCATCTTAGGTTTTGACATGAGTGCGCGTCCCATGGCCAGCATCTGTTGCTCGCCGCCCGAAAGCGTTCCTGCCCTCTGATTTTTTCTCTCTTCCAGTCTTGGAAATCGATGATACACTTTTTTCAGAGTTTCACTGATTTCAGATTTATCATTGCGGGTATACGCTCCCAAAATAAGGTTCTCATAGACAGTCAGTTCAGAAAAAACACGGCGTCCCTCAGGCACATGAGCAATTCCCATCTCCACAATTTTATGTGCGGGAACTTTTGTGATTTGCCTTCCCTCAAACTCAACAAAGCCTCTCTGTTTTGGGATAAGTCCCGTCAAGGCATGAAGTGTAGTAGTCTTCCCTGCACCGTTGGAACCGATCAGGGCAACTACCTCACCCTGATTCACTTCGAAGCTAATTCCCTTCAGCGCTTGTATCACGCCATAATATACATGCAAATCTTCGACACGTAACATTGCCATCTTAAACTCTCCTCCTATTCGCCCAGATAAGCTGTGACAACCGCCGAGTCATTCAAAACGACATCGGTTTTTCCCTCAGCCAGGATCCTGCCGAAATTCAACACCGTCAAGGCTTCACAGATTCCGCCTACCAGTTTCATATCATGCTCGATCAGAAGAATTGTCATATTAAAATGCTCTTTTACAAAACGGATGGTATTCATAAGTTCAAGTGTCTCATTGGGATTCATGCCTGCAGCCGGCTCATCCAGTAAAAGCAATTTCGGCTTTGTAGCCAATGCTCGGGCAATCTCAAGTTTGCGTTGTTTTCCATATGGGAGGTTTCCTGCCATATAATTCTTTTCCCCATCAAGGTCAAAAACTTTCAATATTTCAACAGCCTTCTCATCCATAATTTTTTCTGTCTTATGGTAAGACGGAAGTCTTAAAATTCCAGAGAGTGAAGAGTACTTATAATGATTATGCAGCCCGGCTTTGACATTGTCAAGTACACTCATCTCCTGAAACAGCCGAATATTCTGGAAGGTTCTGGCAATGCCGGCTTTATTGATCTCCAGGGTGTTTTTTCCGATCAGGTTCTCACCATCCAGCTTAATAAGCCCTTCCGTCGGCTTATAAACTCCTGTCAGTAAATTGAACACCGTGGTTTTCCCTGCCCCATTCGGTCCGATCAGTCCGTACAACTGCCCTTTTTTAATATTCAGATTAAAAGCACTTACGGCCTGGAGACCACCGAATGCGATGGATAAATTATTTACCTCTAACATATCCGCCATCATTTACGCCTCCTTACCTTTCTTTCGTCTGCCACAGAGAGCTTTGAATCGGGCCTTTAATCGGTCTTTTAATCGTTCTCTGACATTCACAGCTGCAGGAGCCCAGTTAAACAGCATCATTATGATCAGAACAATGGCATAGATCAGCATGCGATAGTCCGAAAGTCCGCGCAGCATTTCCGGGAGAGCGGTTAAAATCACCGCTGCAATCATAGAACCGCGTATATTGCCGATTCCTCCCAACACGACATATACCAATATCATAATGGATGTATTATAATCGAATTTTTTAACCGTCAGTGTTGAAAGATTATGTGCATATAAGACACCGGCCACACCTGCAAGCGAGGCCGAAACTGTAAATGCCATCAATCTGTATTTTGTAGAATTGATTCCGACAGATTCAGCCGCGATGCGATTATCCCGGACCGACATGATTGCACGACCGCTTCTTGAATGAACCAGATTCAGTACAATTAACAGCGTGATTAAAATCAAAACCACACCAATGGTGAACGAGGAATCTTTTGGAGTCCCCGTAATGCCGAGTGCTCCGTTGACAATCACCTTCCCGCCTTCTTCCATGCCAAGAGCAGACGCGTCACCTGTCGCAAAATGCAGACCGTGACTGTCTTTACCTATATAGAGTATATTCATCAGGTTCTTGATAATTTCCCCAAATGCAAGTGTCACAATAGCCAGATAATCCCCATTCAGCCGCATAACTGGAATGCCGATAATGATACCAAAAAGTGCTGCAGCAAGAGCACCGATCAGTATCGCCAGAATAAATCGCACCGGGGAGGGCATCGTATCTCCCATAAGATTTGAAAAAAAAGCACTTGAGTATGCTCCCACACACATAAAGCCTGCATGTCCAAGACTTAGTTCACCAGAGATACCAATCACAAGATTGAGGGAGACTGCTGCAATCACATATACACAAAGAGGAACAAGAAGGCCCGAAAGAAGGCTGGAAACACTTCCTGTAACGGTCATGATCTGCATTACAATATAGAAAAGAACCACAATTCCATACGTAATCAGATTGTCTTTTTTCACTGCCATATTCCCACTACTATTTTTCTTCATCGCAGCCACCTCACACTTTCTCCTGAATATTCTTTCCGAACAAACCCGTTGGTTTTACAAGCAGCACGACAATCAGGACAGCAAAAACAATTGCATCTGCCACCTGGGAAGAGATATAGGCCTTTCCCAGTATTTCTATGACGCCGAGCAGAACTCCGCCAATCATGGCACCGGGTATTGAACCGATTCCTCCGAATACTGCAGCGACAAAAGCCTTGATTCCGGGCATTGCACCTGTATAAGGGGTAAGGGTCGGATATGCGGAACATAACAGAGCCCCTGCAATTGCCGCAAGGCCTGATCCTATGGCAAAGGTCAGTGAAATTGTAGCGTTCACATTAATTCCCATCAGTTCGGCGGCTCCGCGGTCCTCCGATACCGCCTGCATTGCACGTCCCGGTTTTGTTTTATTGACAAATAAAGTCAGACCAAGCATAATGACGAGACTGACTATAATTGTAACTGCTGTCGTACCCGTGATTGTTAGTTTCCCGCCCGCCATCTTAAGGTTCGGAAAAGTCACCACATTTGAAAATGATTTTGCACCTGCGCCGAAAATAAGCAGTGCGAGATTCTGAAGCAGATAACTGACACCAATTGCAGTGATTAAAACAGCCAATGAAGATCCTGCATTTCTCAGAGGTTTATAGGCTATCTTTTCGATCACAACTCCGAGAAGTGTACAAACAACTACAGAAATTAAAATAGCCAGGAGCGGGTGTAACCCGGCTCCTGTCATAAGTGTAAAAATTACATATGCTCCGATCATAATTATATCGCCATGAGCGAAATTGAGCATTTTTGCTATTCCATAAACCATCGTATATCCGAGAGCAATAATTGCATATACACTGCCCAGACTGATTCCATTAATTAAATAAGAGAGAAAACTCATCATGCACCTCCGAATGCACCTTACATTGCAACATAGGTACCATTCTCGATGACTACAGCCTTAGGTTCCTTTTCAGGTTCGCCATTTTCAGACCAGTCAATCTTACCTGTCACACCGTCTACTGTAATATCTACCATTGCCTTTTTCATCGCATCGCCGATATCGGAAACCGACATATCCGGTGTGAGCTTTGCCTGATCACCCGCCGCCTTGATTGCATAGAGTGCATCATATGCATCTGCTGCAAACTGGATCGGTGTCTCTCCATCATATTTATCTTTGTAAGCTTTGACAAACTTCTGAGTCGTCTCATCCTGTGCATCTGCGGCGAATGGCGTCAACAGCATCACACCTTCCGCAAGTTTCGAATCAAAGTTTTTAACTCCGAGAAGTCCGTCCAGTCCGTCACACCCAAAAAATTTTGTATTGATTCCCATATCAGAGGCCTGTTTTAAGATCAGTGAGGCCTCAGTATAATAGATTGGGAGGAAGATCAGTTCCGCACCGGCATCCTCTGCCTTCTGCAGCTGAACTTTAAAATCAGATTTACTGTCCGCCGTAAAGGCTTCCGCAGCTACGACATCAATGCCATTGTCTTTGGCACCCTTCTTAAAGCTCTCGTAGATTCCTGAAGAATAGGGACTAGAGCTGTCATAGATCACAGCTACTTTTTTGGCTATATTGTTTTTTCCGATATACTCTGCAGATTTGTTACCTTGCGCCGGATCTGAAAAACAGACACGAAAGGCATTATCTGGAGCTATACTATCCACAGATGTTGCAGAGGGTGTCAGCAGAAACATATTGTCATTTGCCGTTTCCGTTGCAACTGCGATACAAGGTGCGCTTGTCACAGTTCCGACCAGCATCTGCATACCCCAGTCTTTTAATGTGTTGTAAGCATTGACAGACTTTTCCGCATCACTTTCATCATCCTCAAACTTAAACTCCACCTTATTTCCGTTGATCCCACCGTCCTTATTGATTTCCTCTGCGGCGAGTTTTGAAGCCTTTTCAACGGCATCTCCATAAGCGGCATTATCACCTGTTGTCGGCCCAATGCCTCCGATTTTGAATACTTTCTTATCATCCGAGGGTGTATTATCACTGCTTCCACAGCCTGCAAAAGCAGTAGCCGCCATCGTAACTGTAAGTGCAAGACTCACAAGCATTTTCTTCTTTAACATATCTACTCCTCCTTGAATTGACGATTGTTCTGTTACCTGAATTCTCATGGTAAATGTTTTGTCTTATCATTTTATTCGCCAAAATAATTAATCTAGTTTCATATGTTACCCTTAAAATGTTTGTTTGTCAATCACTATTTTTATTATCACACTGTTTTCGCCTTAATTCCATAAATTTTTCGGATATAGGCCACTCTTTTTCATCTCGCTAATTGCATCGGCCGCAGCCGCTTTATTTTCGCTGTTTATGCCGCCATACCAATGTTCATCGGAGGGCAGAACCGCAACATCTGCTTTACCTTCCCTGATCAGTTCATTTACAACCGCTGGGAGAAAATATTCAGCATTTAGCGGAGCTTTTTGCACATCTTTGTTCAGGAACTTCAAAAAGCGAGACTGAAGTTCATCTAAGAAGCTATCTGTAAAACCCCAAAAATTCATGGAAACTATCACATCTGCTGAAATTAGTCTGAAACTGTCTCCGCCGTCTTGCGTATATAAGAATCTTCCGTCTTTTTTCTCGATGAAATGATACTCATTGATCTCATTTAGATAACCGTTCTGATCCAACTGGCAGATTCTTCGTGACACTGCCCCAGCTTTCGTCAGTGCGTTTTTGAGACGATATCCTACCATGGCATAATGATATTGATCCAAGTCGTCCTGTCGGGATGAAAGCTGATCATACATCAGTGTAAACGCCTGTCTCCCATAAAAATCATCTGCATTGATCACTGCAAAAGGTGCACCTTTCAGCTCATAGATACAGCTAAGCACTGCATACCCTGTTCCCCATGGTTTTTTGCGCCCCTCAGGAACCAGATACCCTTCCGGCAGATCATAGAGTTCCTGATAGACATAGTGCACTTTCACATATTTGCTGATTGTACGATCTATCTTTGAGCGAAATCGCGATTCATTCTCTCTGTTTATAATAAAAACAATCTCGGAAAAGCCTGCCTTTATGGCATCGTAAACAGAAAAATCCATAATGGCATTTTCCTGGCTGTCAACGGGATCTATCAGTTTTAATCCATCATGCCAGCTCTTCTGCCCAGCTGCCATTACCACTAAAACCGGCTGTTTCATACTTTTAATTATCCTCCTCCGTCATAATATAAACTTGACGTTTTCTGGCCATCTCATCACTTTCCAGATATTCATCGTAGGTGGTAATCTTGTCAATCAGTGATCCGCCCGGAACAATTTCCATAATACGGTTTGCTGTTGTCTCAACAAACTGATGATCATGTGAGGCGAACACAATCACACCTGAAAATTTGATCAATCCATTGTTCAGAGCTGTAATAGACTCCATATCCAGATGATTCGTAGGCTCATCCAGTAAAAGAACATTCGCACCCGAAATCATCATCTTTGACAAAAGGCAGCGAACTTTTTCTCCTCCGGAGAGGACTCTTACCTTTTTCACTCCGTCTTCCCCTGCAAAAAGCATTCGTCCCAAAAATCCTCGGACGTATGTGACATCTTTAATCTCTGAATACTGGGTAAGCCAGTCGGCAATCGTAAGATCGCTGTCAAATTCCTCTGTGTAATCCTTTGGAAAATAAGCCTGAGATGTCGTCACACCCCATTTATAAGTTCCCTCATCCGGCTCCATCTCGCCCATAAGAATCTGAAATAAAGTCGTCTTTGCCAGTTCATTCGCACCCACGAGTGCTGCCTTGTCTTCTCTTCCAAGAGTAAATGAAATATGATCCAGAATCACCTGTCCGTCGATTATCTTTGTCAGGTTTTCGACCTGAAGCACTTCATTTCCAATTTCACGGTCGGGACGAAAGTCAATATAAGGATATTTACGGCTCGAAGGTCTGATCTCATCCAGCTGGATCTTTTCCAGTGCTCGTTTTCTTGATGTCGCCTGTTTGCTCTTGGATGCGTTCGCACTGAAACGGCGGATGAAGTCCTGCAGCTCTTTAATCTTTTCTTCTTTTTTCTTATTTGCCTCTTTCATCTGTTTTACCAGAAGCTGACTGGACTCATACCAGAAATCATAGTTTCCGGCGTACAACTGAATCTTTCCATAATCAATATCCGCAGTATGAGTACAAACTTTATTCAAAAAATAGCGGTCATGGGAAACCACAATTACTGTGTTCTCAAAGTTAATTAGGAATTCTTCCAGCCACCCAATTGCATCCAGATCGAGATAGTTAGTCGGCTCATCCAGCAGAAGAATATCTGGATTTCCGAATAACGCCCTCGCCAGAAGTACCTTCACTTTCTGGGAACCGTCGAGATCTCTCATCAAGACATTATGATATTTTGTCTCAATTCCAAGCCCATTTAACATCTGTTCAGCATCAGACTCAGCTTCCCAGCCATTCATCTCCGCGAATTCTCCCTCCAATTCACTCGCCCGGATTCCATCCTCCTCGGAAAAATCTTCTTTTGCATAAATGGCTTCCTTTTCTTTCATAATCTCATATAATCTGGCATTTCCCATGATTACCGTATCGAGAACCGGATAACTGTCATATTTAAAATGATCTTGCTCCAGAACCGATAGTCTTTGTCCGGGAGTAATTGCAACTTCACCACTGGTAGGCTCTAATTTCCCGGATAGAATTTTTAGAAAAGTTGATTTTCCAGCACCATTTGCACCGATCATACCATAACAGTTTCCCTCTAAAAATTTAATATTTACATCTTCAAACAGCGCCTTTTTGCCAAAGCGCAGCGTCACATTATTTGCTGATATCATATCCTAACCTCTGTTCTTATTTTATAATATGTCTTACGACCCCTGGTAACCATTGTATCGAAATTTTATCTTTTTTCAAGTATTAATTCTATTTTACACGAAAGAATTCATCGAGTCTTCCCGAATCTTTTGCCAGTTCGTTGTACTGCAGTGTCTCATATTCCAGCTCCAGCTTATTGTATTTGTCAGCCGCATCTTCCCACCCGGTAAACTCACCATATGTATCCATATACCCCAGATGGTTCAGTGCGGGCATGCTTTTCTCCAGGTTTTGGAGATAATAATTATAAGGTGTCATCTTAAGTCCTGTTTCAGATAACATTCTGGTTGAGAGATAGTTTGTACTGGTGAAGACATCTTCCTCTTCGGGGATGTCATAATTTGCCCAGATAAAAAACGGAGTTGCAAAATATCTCTCCTGCTCTTTCAGAGAACTGTCGTCATATTTTTTACCGGTAATCCATTCGGTAAACCGATCCGGAAGATCCGGATAATGATCACCAAACATGACAATCATTGTGGGCTCATCGTAATCTTTAAAATAGTTGATCAAGTATTTTAAGGCATCATCTGATTCTTTTAGAAGAGACAGATACTGATTCACTGCCGGGTCTGTATATCCCTGTGTCTTTACATCACTGTGATAACTCGTATCCAGGTACCCTCCGTGATTCTGCATTGTGATATCGAACAGAAAATATGGATCGTCAGGGTTCTCTTTCTTATTGACTGTCTCTATAATTTTTTCATAGTTTGCACGGTCACTGATATGCTGGCGAATTCGTTTCGAAGACGGATCAAAATCGTCTATGGTATAAAACTTGTCAAAGGAAAGCATCCGGTATGCACTGGTTCGTTTCCAGTTGCTTCCTTTATTGGGATGCATCGCCTCTGCGCGATAGCCTTGACTTTTTAACGTGCTGACCAGGGAGTACTGATCATGAGTAAAATAGCTGACGTAGGGGACCATTCCCGGAAAACGTTTCACCGAATTACCGGTCAGAAACTCATACTCTGTCTTTGCAGTTCCGCCCCCCTGTATGCAGACAAGTGTATTCCCCTTTATTGTATTTTCCTTCATGGAATCATAAAACTCCATATATGGCTGATTTACATTGAAATCGCCGAGCAGTCGATAATCTGCCCAGGATTCATTCATAATTGCGATGATATTAACCGGCTTTACCTTCCCCTCCTGGCTCTTTTGATCGGTCTTTGTCTCTTTAGCCAGTTTCTTTACTTTCCCCTCTGAATAGTCTTTTGGCGGTGTAAGTCTCATGTATTTGGCCACACATAGAAACCCTGCGGTTGTTCCATATTCTTCATAGGTTTCGTAAGGGCGGTAGAGATCCGTAAGAATTCCAAGTGCACCATTCCATCCGGTATTCAGATAAGCGATGTATATACCAATCGTCGCTGCTGCTGTCAATATTCGCATCCATACTTTGGATTTAATCTGTTTTGCTACTTTTGCGTCTGCACTCTCATAGTACACACCAATCAGACAAAGTGTCACGACGGCAGTTATCACAATCTCTCTGGTAAGGGAAAAGTCATACCCTCCTGCCACTTCCATGGCCGTTGTAATACTGAAAAGGTCAATAAACTGAAAAGGCTCACCACGGAAGAGATATACATAGTAAAACACCAGGCTGAAAACAAAAGAAAGCAGATTTCCGATCAGCATTGTTTTACGCCACGAATTCAGGAAACACAACAGAATAATCAGCATGACAAAGATAAAAGAAATGTTCAGAACCATATACTGCAGTTTCATTGATCGAAAGAGCGGATTATTAGTCAATTCAATCTGGACGAATAAATAAGCTGAATTAAGCAGGAGAATAAGAATATGCCGGATTTTCATCCTCTGTGATTCGCGCCTTTTCCCTGTTTTGCCTGGGAATTTTAATATCCAGAAAGCAGCCGATACACAGATGCAGGCTAAAAGGACAAAAAGAACAATTGTATTTCTCTTTTTTTCCGCAATATTTGTACCTACAATCAGACGACTGTTTGCAAGCAGAAACACCAGAATTAAACTCCAATACAGAGAACCAGCTGCAAACAACAGTCTCTGCCTGCCACTTGTCAGCACCTTCATCCATTTCTCCACCAGATTCACCTCTTATCCTTCTTCCTTTCGAAACTAAAACACAATCCCCGAAATCTCAATGATAATTCCCCAGATTACGCCACAGGCATAGAGAAGTGCAGTCAGTTTCAGATTTTCCTTTGTATCTTTATTGGACCGAAACAATACCAGTATTCCTACTCCGGCACCGACCAGCAGTCCCGCCATCATCTGTGCGCTTCGAAGCAGACCCTCCAGATAGAGCTGTGTGATCACAACGGAAGCCGCACAATTCGGAATCAAACCTACAAGTGCCGCAAAAAAGATACCTGCAAACGGCCGGGAGCTTACCAGAGAACCGATTTTATCCGCCCCAATCACCTCCACTGTCAATCCTATAATAAACGATATCACAAAAATAAAGAAAGTGATCTGCAAGGTATGTACTGCCGCAGATTTCACAATCCCGTCCTCTTCACAATGGCAATGATCATGTTCACATAAATCATGAATCTCTTTGTCTTTATGCATGTGATGATTATGGCCCTTTTGAATTCTTTTTTTCCATATAAGGTCAATCAAAAATCCTGAGATCACACCAAGCAAGGCTTTTACTGCAAGAATTTTAATAATTGACAGTGGCGCCACAGATTCAGAGATCAGAATCGGAAGCATCTCATCGGAAGTCGATAAAAATATCGCAAGAAGTGTCCCTGCCGAAATCACTCCGCCGGCAAAAAGACTGGCCGCTGCAGCTGAAAATCCACATTGGGGAATAATACCGACTACTCCGCCAATCAGCGGACCAAATTTTCCGGATTTTCTCATAACGGTTTCTGTTTTTCCCCCTGCCTTATGTTCCAGATACTCCATGAGAAGATAGGTCAGAAACAAAAAAGGTATTACTTTCAAGGTGTCGACAACTGTGTCTTTAAATACATCTAGTAACATATAATTTTAATTCTCCTTTAACTTATCCGGAAAACGGAGTTCCATCCAGATCATAGGGCGTTGTCTGATAAACATAATAATTCAGCCAGTTTGTATACAAGTTATTGGCATGTGCGCGCCATACCAGATTAGGTCTGATATCCGGATTATCGTCTTTATAATAATTTTTCGGGGGCTGTGTGTCAAGTCCTTTCCCTTTATCGCGTTTATACTCTTCATCAAGCGTCACTCTGTCATACTCAGGATGACCCATCACAAATATCCTCCTGCCCTCGTCCGCCATCCCAAGATAAAACCCGGCCTCATCGGACTTCGCCAGCACCGTAATCTCTTTGCATCTTTCGATGTCTTCCATCGACACCTCTGTGTGCCTGGAATGGGGTGCTAAAAAAACGTCATCAAATCCTCTCACAAGTGGTGTCTTTTTGTTCTGTACACGATGCCAGAACAACCCAAACATCTTTTCGGGAAGCATCTTTTTTGGGATTTTGTAAAAATGAAAAATCGCAGCCTGTGCGGCCCAGCATAAAAAGATTGTTGATGTGACATGCTGATCGGTCCAGTCCATAATCTGTACCAACTCATTCCAGTAATCGACCTCTTCAAATTCCATTTGTTCTACAGGCGCTCCTGTGACAATCATTCCATCAAAATGTCTCTGCCTGATCTCGTCAAATGTCTCGTAGAATTTATTCAGATGACTTGCCCTTGTATTCCTGGAATCATGGCTTTTCATGTTCAGGAAAAACACATCAACCTGGAGAGGTGTATTGGACAGTGAACGGAGCAGCTGCAATTCTGTGTCTTCTTTTAATGGCATCAGATTAAGAATCAAAATATTGATCGGTCGTATATCCTGATGTATGGCCCTGGTCTCATCCATAACAAAAATATTTTCTTTTTCAAGTATTTCTTTCGCTGGTAAGTCGCTTTGTATCTTAATAGGCATTCCCCATTGCCTCCCTTATTCATTATTTTTACTGTACACTTTGTGCAAAGCAGTCCGCAAGTATTATATCATGTACTTTTTCATTCAAGCAACTTTAAAAACTCATCTTCTTGAAGAATGGGAATGTTTAGCTGCTTTGCCTTCCGATTCTTGGAAGAATTTGAATTCACATCGTTATTGATCAGATAGTTTGTATTCGATGTCACCGTGCCTGTTACTTTTCCTCCCTGCTCTTCAATGAGATTCTTTAGCTCATTCCTGTTGGCATAATGATTTAGACTGCCTGTGATTACAAAAATCAATCCGGATAGCTTCTGTTCCTCAGACACCGAAATCTCTTCGAAATCAAGATGCGTTAATAAATGATCGAGATTTTTGATATTTTCTTCATTTTCGAAGTATCTCACAAAACTACCTGCGATTACACTTCCAATTCCCGGCACCTGACTTAGACGAGCGGCATCTGCACTGCGTATTGCCTCCAGATCCTGTCCAAACTCCAGGCAAATCAGTTTCGCATTCGCAACTCCAATATTAGGAATGCCGAGTCCATATATCAACCTTGGAAGAGTGGTGTGTCTTGCCTTTTGGATTCCTTTCCACAAACGGTTCCACGATTTTTCGCCAAATCCGTCCATCTCCCTGATTTCGTTCTTATATTGATCCAGTTCAAAGATATCTCCAAAATCATGGATCATTCCGTGAGCCATGAACTTTTTTAATGTTGCCTCGGATAATCCCTTAATGTTAAGTGCATCTCTGCTGGTAAACAACGTAAAAGACTTCATCTGTTTCGCAGGGCATAAGGGATTACTGCAGATAAGTGTCTCTACTCCGGAAATTGCAGATATATCAGCTCTTTTTCCACAAGCCGGACAAGTGTCTGGAATTCTTATACTTCCGCTTTTGGTAATATTTGCAGCAATTTGAGGGATAATCATATTCGCCTTATATACCATGATTTTGTCGCCGATTCCCAGTTGCTGTTCTTTCAGTATACTCACATTGTGCACACTGGCTCTTGACACCGTTGTTCCCTCCAGCTCAACCGGATCAAAGATTGCAATCGGGTTGATCAGTCCGGTTCTTGAAGGACTCCATTCAATCTCCGTGAGAGTGGTTTCTGCCTCTTCATCTGCCCACTTGTATGCGAATGAATTTCTGGGAAACTTTGCAGTACTGCCCAGGCTCTCTCCATATGCTATATCATCATAAAGGGCCACCAGGCCATCTGACGGAAAATCATTTTTCAAGACCTGTGCAGAAAAATACTCCATGGCCTCATCTAGTGTATCGGATGTCACTACACGTTCTTCCACAGTCTCAAAACCCTGATCCTCAAGCCAGTTCATCTGGCAAAGCCTTGAATTATTAAACTCTACTCCGTCCGCTTTTACAAGTGAAAATGCAAAGAAATGCACATGACGTTTTGCAGTGACTTCGTTATTCAGCTGTCTGACAGAACCACTGCAAAGGTTTCTCGGATTCTTATACTTCGCATCTACTCCTATAAGTTCGGAATTAATTTTATCGAAATCGGAATAAGTGATAAATGCTTCTCCCCGCAGTACGAGTTCTCCCTGATATGGGATTCGAACCGGCAAATTTTCAAAGACTCTTGCATTCGCCGTTACTACCTCACCGATGATTCCATTTCCACGTGTAACCGCTTTTGAAAGATTTCCCTCCCGGTAAGTGAGAACAATCGTCAAGCCGTCCATCTTCCACGAAAGAAGGGTTTTATGTCCGTCGATAAAGGCTCTTAATGTCTCAACATCTTTTGTCTTATCCAAAGAGAGCATCGGTTTCTCATGTCTCTCCTTCGGCAGTTCAAGGGCAGCTTCATAGCCGACCTCCTGTGTCGGAGAATTAGCTCTTACAACTCCTGTCTCCTTTTCCAAAGCTTCCAGTTCATCGTACAATTTATCATATTCCAGGTTGCTCATGACTTCCCGGTCTTCAGCGTAGTAATATTTTCTGGCCTCATTGAGCTGGTCTGTCAGTTCTCTCATTCTATCCAGCTTACTCATATTGCGCTTCCTCTTTTCATCTATGCTATTTCTGACCTTTTTCGCAGTCCTTGTGATTTTTTTTGAGCTGTCTGTCAAGCAGACTTCGCTCATCAGCGGTCAGTTCGCGGTATTCACCTGGTCTTAAGTTTCCCAGAGCGATATTCATTATGCGAATTCTCTTCAGATTTTTCACCTGATATCCAAGTTCTTCGCACATTCGGCGAATTTGACGGTTCAGACCCTGCGTAAGAATAATATGAAATTCAAATGGGCCTGTCATAAAGACTTTACAAGGCCTTGTTTTTACATTAAGAGCCGACAGATATACTCCTTGTGACAACTCGCCAAGAAATTTTGATGTAACACGTCTGCTTACTTTGACTACATACTCTTTTTCATGATAGTTCCTGGCTCTCATCATCTGATCAATCAGGTATCCGTCATTCGTCATAATCAGCAGTCCCTCAGATGCTTTATCCAGTCTTCCCGCATAGGTAAGCCGTATGGGATACGTAAAACTCTTAAGAAGGTTGTTCTTTTCTTTAGTCTCAAAAGTACAAACAATACCTTCAGGTTTATAGTATGCGATACAAACCCGGGGATTTTCTCCTGATATGGTCTTGCCATCCAGACAGACAACATCGTCTGGAAAAATTTTCATTCCCACTTTAGCTTGTTTGCCATTCACACTTACTCTGCCGGCTTCTATGATATGGTCTCCTTCGCGACGGGAACATAGACCATGATCGCTTAAAAATTTATTCAGTCGAATCATACTACCCTCATATCTTTTATTATGGTTTTCATGCCGGATGGAAAAGATGTAAAATCATAGGGGTTGTAGACGCAGAAACTCTGCCTGAACAACCCCTTTACATATTTTCCAAAGCTACCAGGTTTTAAGATACACTTCTGATCAGTGCGTCTAATTTTGCGTCCTGCGATCTTGCATTATCGTAATTCTTCTGTGTTTCATCGATAAGCTGCTCTACATCGGGACGTTTTCGAATATCTGTCATGTAATCAGTGATTCCCTTATCTTTGACTTCAGCCGCAATCACCAACTTGCCTTCCTTGTCTGTATATACATACATCTGGTTAAGTCCCGGTGCCCGGGTATCAATATTCTTATATTTACAATTATAACGCACGATGACTACATAGGTTCCCTCTTCCTGTCCATGGAATGTATAGGACTCGACATCTTCGTAGCTTTCGATACTAGATTCCCCCGATATTGATTCCTGCTCTTTTTCGGACAGATTGTCCACAAACGACTTAAGTGTTTCTATATTCTTATTGCTCAGCGCATCATAATACTGCCTCATAAATGCTGAAATCTCTGCATTGCCATCTTTTAGTAATTCCTGTGAGATTTCTTTTGTCTGATCCGATTTAGGTGTCTCGGTACTGTCTGATTGAGAGATCTTATTTTTGCTTTGTTCTTCCTTTAGAACCGGCTCTCCTCCGCTTCTCTTTTTGTCCTTTGTAAGGGCTCCTATACCAAAATATAATATGATTACGACAATCAGGATGCCAAGTATCAACAACAGATATCGCAGATTATCTGAAAGCCATTCTCTAAACCTGTCCTTTAAAGACATAGATATGCTCTCCTTTTCTCTTTGGGTTATGATACTGCGAGGGTGCCCCGCAGCCAGAAATCACTCAGAATTAAGAAACCGGATAAATAGATATTTATCCGGTTTCTTAATTCTGATCACACACCTGGAGGGATTCGAACCCCCGGCACACGGCACCGGAAACCGTTGCTCTATCCCCTGAGCTACAGATGCTTAAGTTTTATCATTCAAGCATGAAATACAAAAACTTTTAACCCTAGTATCGTATCACAGGGGCTCATAATTGTCAAGATCTGCCTGGTAAATTTGCACTTGACTTTTACGGTTTCATCGGCTATTATTATATTTACCCTGTCAGGGTAAAATTTATTTCTTTTATTCGAATGGCATACCGCCGAATATCTCACCTATGTTTATGATCGAGAGATCTTATCATCCGTTTTTAATCGCTCTGAAACATGATATCCCGTCTGATCATGCATGCAGCGATTGAATTATACATGCCCCTTATTATACGAAAGGTGGTTTAATATATGAATTTTACTGATTTTCAGACAGCTTTACTTGATGAAATCAAAGTTATCTCCGGTGAAGAATTAGAGGTTTTTCCGAAAAAACTGAACAAGAATAATGGGGTCATAAAAGACGCCATGTGTATCAGAAAAAAGGGGGAGGCAATGGCCCCGCTCATCTATCTGGAAGATTATTACAGTCAATATAAAAATGGTGTACCGCTGATCACCCTGGCTAGACACATGATAGAACTATATCAGGAAGACATCCCCAAAAAAGCTCCTACTTCGCTTAAGTCCTTCAACGACTTCGAGACTGTAAGAAACAAGATATTCTGCAGGCTTGTGAACTATGAGATGAACAGTACCCTTCTTGCACGGATTCCATATAGGAGAACACTGGATCTTGCGATCACCTATTATTACCACGTCGACGATCTTGTCTGTAAAGATGCAACCATCGTTATCACCAATGAACATCTCATAAAATGGAAGATTGGGGAAGATACACTTTATCACATTGCGTGGGAGAACACCATAAGAGAACTCCCCTGTGATGTGGAGAGAATTGAGGATACCTTGAGAGATCTTATGACTCCCGAAGAACTGGAAGAGATTTCTCCTTCGGATCATTCTGACTCTGATTTTATTCCTATGCATATCATCACCAACAGCAGCCGTTGTATGGGAGCTATAAGTATCCTGTATCCACTGAGTCTGAAAAAAACGGCTGACCATCTGAATTCCAATCTCTATATTCTGCCAAGTTCCATTCATGAATGTATTCTGATCCCCCAACACAAATCCTACTCAAAACAAGACCTTGAACAGATAGTAACAGATATAAACACGACTCAGGTGGCCCCTCAGGAAGTTCTGTCAAACAGAGTGTATTTTTACAATCGAGGTGAAGACACGATTTCTCTTTAATAATTAAAGCAGCAAAAAGGGCTGTGACACATAGCCTGTATATGTGTCACAGCCCTTAAACTTCGATTATACTCTGCTCAGATATTCTCCTGTACGGGTATCAATCTTGATTGTATCGCCTTCATCTACAAAAAGAGGAACATTTACCACTGCTCCTGTTTCAACAGTAGCCGGTTTGTTTGCACCTTGTGCCGTATCCCCTTTGAAACCAGGTTCCGTTTCCGTTATGGCAAGTTCTACAAACAGAGGCGGATCAATCTCAAATACTTCCCCCTTGAAAGAGCAGATCTTCACCATTTCATTTTCTTTGACAAATTTTAAAGCATCGCCAACCACTTCTTTTCCGAGAGCGATTTGGTCGTAATTCTCAACGTTCATGAAATTATATAAATCTCCATCTGTATACAGGTACTGCATCTCTATACGATCAATGCGAGCCTGAGGAAATTTCTCGGTCGGACGAAAAGTCTTCTCCGTAATTCCTCCATTGATGATATCTTTCATCTTTGTTCTGACAAACGCAGCCCCTTTCCCCGGTTTTACATGCTGAAATTCCACGATCTGAACCACGTTCCCATCGATTTCAAGCGTAATACCGTTTTTAAAATCACCTGCTGAAATCATCCCAATATTCCTCCTTAACATTGGTGCTGCGATCTAAACGCAGCACACTACTTCTTATTTTATAATAAATTCTTCTATATTTCAACCATTTTTTTGCTGTTTCTTGTAAAAGAACAATACGATTCGTTCCAGTTTGCGCTTAAAGACGATTTGTATCTCTTCTTTGGAATTCATGGGTTTCACCAGGATATTACGTATTCCACTTTTTTTTGCTCCATAGACATCTGTAAAAAGCTGATCACCGATAAAAATTGTATTACTGACACTTGTTCCCATTCTCCGGCAAGCCGTCAGATAATTCTTTGTGGACGGCTTATGGGCATCTTCGATAAATGCCGTACCAACAACATCCGCAAATGGCTTTACTCTGGGCAGCTGATTATTTGACAGAAGACAGGCTCGAAAGCCAATCCGGCTAAGTCTCTCGAATAACCGGACTGCTCTTTCATCCGCAGGTGCACCATGGCAGACAAGTGTATTGTCGATATCAAATATGATCCCACGATAGCCTTTTTTATAAAGTTCTTCATAATCAATATCAAACGCAGAGTCCACCCATTCATCCGGATAAAACCTGTGAAATAACCCTTTCTGTCTCATATTACCATGATTAGCGTTCATTCAGCGAAATATATTCTTCCCTTTCCTTTACAGCCATATATGCCGGACGAATAATCTTGTCTGTGTTGATCAGCTCTTCCATTCGGTGTGCGCTCCAACCGACAATTCGGGCCGTTGCAAACATAGGGGTAAATAATTCGGTAGGAAGATCCAGCATGCTGTAAACAAATCCACTGTAAAAATCGACGTTCGCACTGACACCTTTATAGATATGACGTTCCTCTGCAATTACCCTGGGAGCAAGTTTTTCAACCAGAGAATAGAGTTTATAGTCTTTTTCTCTTCCTTTTTCTTTTGCCAGTTGTTCTACAAATGTCTTAAAAATATTTGCTCTTGGATCAGATATGGAATAGACAGCATGTCCCATACCATAGATCAGGCCACGCTTATCAAAAGCTTCTTTATGGAGCAATGCCTTCAGGTACTCTGTAACCTCTTCTTCATCCTCCCAGTCATGGACATGTTTCTTCATATCAGCAAACATGTTGACAACTTTAATATTCGCACCGCCATGTTTTGGTCCTTTCAGTGAACCAAGTGCGGCTGCAATCGTTGAATAGGTATCCGTCCCAGAAGATGTAACAACATGAGTTGTAAAAGTCGAGTTGTTACCACCACCATGCTCCATGTGAAGAACAAGTGCAAGATCCAAAATTGTCGCCTCAAACTGTGTGTATTTTTTATCCGGACGCAGCATACGCAGGATATTCTCCGCAGTTGACAGCTTTTTATCCGGATTATGTATGTAGAGACTCTTCCCCTTGATATAATGATTATATGCCTGATAGCCATAGACAGAAAGCATCGGGAAAACAGCAATAAGATTCAAGCACTGACGCATGACATTGGGCAATGAGATATCATCAGCCATAGGGTCATACGAGTATAATGTAAGAACACTTCGGGATAATGTATTCATCATATCACTGCTTGGTGCTTTCATCACGACGTCACGAACAAAATTCTTCGGAAGTGACTGCTGCGAACGAAGCAGTTCCTGAAAATCCGCAAGCTGAGCCGGAGTAGGCAGAGAGCCAAATAACAGCAGATATGTGATCTCTTCAAACCCCATTCTCTTTTCACTCAGAAAACCCTTTGTCAAATCCTCGACATCAATTCCGCGATAGTACAATTTGCCCTCACAGGGAGTTTTGACACCATCCACATTCTTAAAAGAATTAATCTCAGAGATATCTGTCAGTCCTGCAAGAACCCCGTTTCCGTTGATATCTCGAAGTCCTCTTTTGACATCATATTTTCCATAAAGACTTAGATCAATCTGTGAATTGTCGCTGCACAGTTCAGTCAGTTTTTCAATTTCAGGTGTTATTGTATTTTTAAACGCCATATAAATTACCCCTTTCTTGATTTCTTATTGCTGGTTACTTCCTTTCCGTCAGTTACTTTTTCTTTCTTTTTCTTGTGATCATGATTGTCTTTACTGCCATTGACCGCATCTTCGTTTTCAAGCCGCCTGCTTACTTCGTTTTTCAGGAGTGTATATACCACAGACGTAAACGGAATGAAGATTAACATACCTGCTATTCCAAACAGGCTTCCGCCCAGAGTCACTGCAGCCAGAACCCAGATGGAAGGCAGTCCGATCGATGTCCCCACGACCTTAGGATAAATGAAATTATTCTCAATCTGCTGCACAATCTGAAACACAATGATAAATGCCAGTGCACTGATCGGGCTTTCCGTGAGAATCAAAAATGCACCAATAAAACAGGATATCCAGGCACCAAAGATAGGAATCAGTGCTGTAAATGCAACCATCACAGAGATTAAAAGTGCATAAGGGAAGTTTCCAATTGTCAATACAACAAAGAACATACTTCCAAGAATACAGGCCTCCAGACATTGTCCTGCAATAAACTTTGAAAAGATATGATGACTTAGAGTACACAAGTCAAGAATCTTCACGTAAACTTTTTCAGGAAGAAATGCTTTCAAAACTCTGTCTGACTGCCTGCCAAGTTGTTCTTTCTGGATCAGGATATAACAGGCAAAGATAAACGATATGACAAGTGATGCCACGGAACTGATCACTGTTCCCGCCATCGCAGTGGCTGTACCAAGCAGATTAGTTCCGCCATTTACGAAGAATTGACTGATCCTATTTATAATGGATTCCCAGTCTGGCCTCATGTTAAGATACGGATCCACTGCCTCCTGCACTTTCGGATAGTCCTTGAGCAGTGAATATATCCATTTCTGAAATTTCGGAAGTGCGGTCTGGATATCAGAAGTAAACTTTGTGACTGCTGTTCCAAGCTGCGGAATCACCACAAAGCTGACCATGTAAATAATGCCGAAAATGCATACAATTGTTAAAACCAGCGACACTGGACGCTTGATCTTCCTGATGATCTTTCTGTCTGAAAAGTGCTTATCTTCAAATAATGCATGCTCTATAAAAGTCATCAGGACATTAATTACAAAGGCAAGGGCCATTCCGAGCAAAAAAGGTGACAGAAGTGTGATTATTTTTTTTACCATCGACCAGATCGAGTCAATCCTAAAAAACACAGCCACCACAAGAACAGTAAATAAAACCAGTTTTTCAATATTATGCATTGTTTTCTTATCAAGGTTCATCTTTTACCTCCGGCAAAAATCAATGTATTAAACCATTATATCATTATTTCACGAATTCGTACATAACTTTTATTCTGTCTATTCGTTAATATGTTCCATTCCCTGACTGAGTATGGTGTATACATGATCGTCTGCAAGTGAATAATATACTGTCTTGCCATCTCTGCGGAATTTTACAAGCTGCATTTGCTTCAGGATGCGCAGCTGGTGAGAGATTGCACTCTGAGTCATTCCCAGAAGATCCGCGATATCGCAGACACACAGTTCATGGGTCTTCAGTGCCGATAGAATACGTATTCTTGTAGGATTTCCAAAAATCTTGAAAAGATCCGCAAGCCGATAAAGTTCTTCATCTTTCGGTATGTTCATGTCTTTCACATAGCCATGATGATGTCTGACATCGCAGACTGTCGATTTTTCTGCCGCCAATTGTGTTCATCCTTTCTTTTTTCATTTTTGATGGTATCTCTCCAAAAAACCAGCAAGCTGACCTGATGCAGTCTTTAGAGTTCTTATATCTGGAAGATACACAATTCGGAAATGATCTGGCATTTCCCAATTAAATCCTCCTCCGTGTACAATCAGAATCTGTTTTTCTCTCAGAAGATCATAGGCAAACTGTTCATCGTTCTTGATATCGAACTTGTCCACATCAAGTTTCGGGAAGATATAAAAGGCGGCTTTTGGTTTCACCGCCGACAAACCCGGAATGTCGTTCAATGCACGGTAAATATATTCCCTTTGTTCATAGATTCTTCCGCCTGGCTGAATATACTCCTCTACGCTTTGATATCCCCCCAGTGCCGTCTGAATGATACTCTGTGCCGGAACGTTGGAGCAAAGGCGCATATTTGAGAGCATATTCAATCCTTCAATATAATCTTTTCCTTTGCTCTTATCTCCGCTTAAAACCATCCATCCCACACGAAATCCTGCAACCATGTGTGACTTGGACAGACCCGAAAAAGTCGTACAGAATAAATCAGGTGCAAGTGATGCGATTGAAGTATGTTCCAAACCATCCATGATAAGTCTGTCATAGATCTCATCTGAAAAAATCATCAGTTCATGTTCCCTGGCAACCTGCACGATTTGCTCCAATACTTCCTTCGGATAGAGTGCTCCTGTCGGATTGTTTGGGTTTATAATTACAATTGCCTTCGTTTTATACGTTATCTTTCGTTTTATATCCTCAATATCCGGATTCCAGTCAGATTTTTCGTCACAGATATAGTGAACTGCCCTTCCGCCCGCCAAAGTAGCACATGCCGTCCACAGAGGATAATCCGGAGCCGGTATCAAAATTTCATCCCCGTTATCCAATAATGCCTGCATAGAAAGATTAATCAACTCACTGACACCATTACCGGTATAGATTCCGTCCATGGAGACATTGGGTATCTTTTTAACCTGGCAATACTGCATAATTGCCTTTCTGGCAGAAAAAATCCCCCGTGAATCCGAATAACCCTGTGAATCCCTTACATTCGATATCATATCTCTGATTACTTCTTCCGGAGCGGAGAATCCAAAGGGGGCGGGATTACCGATATTAAGTTTCAGAACATGTCGTCCCTCTTCCTCCATCCGTGCCGCTTCTTCCACAACCGGACCTCTTACGTCATATAATACGTTATCTAGCTTCGAAGATTTTGAAAATGTCCGCATACTTTTATACCCAGCCTTTCAGTTTTTCTAATTCAGCATCTTCTTTAGTTCATCCATAAAAGTATTTACGTCTTTAAACTCCCGATAGATTGAAGCAAACCTTACATAGGCCACAGCATCCAGATCTTTGAGACGGTTCATCACCAGTTCTCCAATGACGCTGCTGGGAATTTCTTTTTCCTCTCTGTTGAATATTTCATTCTCCACAGAATCGACCAATTCCTTGATCTGCTGGAGAGCTATGGGTCTTTTATGGCATGCCCGAAGAACTCCGGACTCTATTTTCTGCCGGTCATACTGTTCCCGGTTCTGGTCTTTTTTGATGACAATCAGTGGTATGGTATCTACCTTTTCATAAGTAGTAAAACGTCTCCCACAGGCATCGCAAAGACGGCGGCGTCTTATCGCATTGCTCTCCTCTACCGGCCGGGAATCCACTACTCTGGTATTATCCTGGTTGCAAAATGGGCATCTCATATCTATCATTCATCCCCTTTCAAGATTAGCTCTAGTATAAAGTCTAATCCTTTTGCTGTCAACATATACTGAGAAAAAAGGGGTTCTGACATGCGTGTTATCGACCTGCGGCAAAAAGAAGTAATTAATATCTGTGACTGTAAATCACTGGGCTGCCCGATAGACGTGGAGTTCAATCGCGAGACTGGAGTGATCACTGCACTCATCATCCCCGGTCCCGGAAGATTTGGCGGTTTGTTTGGTCGGGATAATGATATTATCATTCCCTGGGATTGCATATGTCAGATTGGTGATGACATCATACTTGTAAATCCTCCACGGAAACCACCCCCGCCGCCAAAACCATGCTAATGGAAGAACAAATCCATATCTCTTACAAAAACAAGGGGACAGAATAAATTCTGTCCCCTTGAATCAATAAATGGATTATGGAGTTTTGTCAAAATGACTTTACCACTATAGTATGCACTATTTTTTTCATCTTGTCAATAATTTTTTATCATTTTATAATAATTTTTTATCAGGTAGTCATAAGTGATTTTCGGGTCGATCGATATCGAACAATTCTTTCTTATTTATCACATCATAAAAGTACACATCCTCTTTGTGTGATCTGAGTACTTTTTTTCCACCTACATCCCCCTTGAGAGCCATCAATTCATCGATATATTTGTTTGAAAATATCACCGGATTTCCATTTCTATCCCCACCTCTTGGACAGCCTATGCCTTTCTTACTCATCAGATACCCTTCCAGAAATAGCTCTATCGTTTCGTGCTGTAGATAAGGCTGATCTCCGACAAAAAAACAAAAATACTCTTTTTCGTTATCTTCTTTCCCATCAGAGAGATTCCTCAGAACAAAATTAAGCCCCATCTGCAGTGAAGAGGAAATTCCATCAGCACTGTGGTTATTGCAGACAACTGAAATCTTTCTTTTTTCCATTTCCCGAACAATTTCCTGATATTGGGTCACCACGGTAAGTGTAGTTTTTTCACTTTTTATTTTTTTAATTTTGGACAGGTGATCAATCACATGCAGATATAAAGGCTTTCCCTGAAAAACTGTCAGCAGTTTGTTTTTTCCGTATCTCTTTGAGAAACCTGCTGCGAGGACAATCATATGAACAGCCAATCCAAATCCTCCTTATTCTCTCTGATCCGCCTCCATGACAAAGGATACACCAAAACCTGCGGTACATTCTTGTGTCGGTTCCACAGACTGATTACGTTCTCTGCTACTTTCTCGCCGGCAGCTTCTCTTGTCTTATCATCTGCCTGATTTAGAATCACCGCAAGGGATATATCCGGAAATTCCTCTCTCATCCTGCACAGATATCCTTTTACAATTCCCTCTGCCATCTTTTCTTCATCTAACAGGTCCTGGGAAGAAAGACCTGTCAGTTCGCAGAACAACTCTTTTCTATGACAAATTTCACTGACCGGACGGGCAAGAGCACTTAAGCCTTCTGTAACCAGAATCCTGTCCGTCTTCGGATAGATAACTGGTTCGTATGACGCGGGTATCTTAAAGGGCAGACGAGCTGAACCATCGGCTTCTATCAGAACAGCATCGGCAAAATTAAGAACTTCATCCACCGTTTCCATGGAGATTCCCTTTATCTTCCTTTCAGTGACAGAGATACCAGCAACACAAAAACCTCTCTCATCCAGCTTTCTTCTAATATCATCCACACACTCCCCTGATACAAAGTTGTTCCCATCAGGTTTCGCCATATGTGTGGTTGTAGTCACAAGCACACGAAAGCCCTTCCTCTGAAGATATTCTGCTATACAAAAAATCCCTGTCGTTTTCCCGCCTGCTCCTACAAAAGACCAGACAAAGGGTTTTCTTATACCTGTCTTTTCTCTCAATAGCATCTGAGTCCTTTCACTGCCGCGTCAACATCCGCCTGTGTATTATAATGTGAAAAACTGAATCTCACACTCCCCTGATCCTCTGTCCGAAATCTCTGGTGAAGCAAAGGTGCACAGTGACCCCCGCTTCTTGTATATATCTCACATTCTTCAGCCAGAAAATCACTCACCGCACCAGAATCTTCATCGCCAAGATTCAATGTCACAATTGGTGCACGATTCTTTGAAGAAAAATCACCATAGATGTGGACATCCGGTATCTTTTTGACCTGACTGTAAAAATCCCATGCAAGATCTTGTTCTTTTTCCCTCAACATATCAGTCTTTTGCTCCTTCAGATATAAAAGTGCAGCCTGAAGTCCTGCAATCCCATGTCCATTCATCGTTCCTGCCTCTAGCGCCGCCGGCATTTCGTTTGGATGTGTTTTTGAATAGGTCTGTATCCCGCTTCCCCCACTTAAAAGAGGTCGTATCTGAACATCTTTCTTAACGCAAAGTCCGCCAGTTCCCTGCGGCCCCATCAGGCTCTTATGTCCGGTAAAACATAGGACATCAATATGGTCCTTTTGCATATCGATCGGAAAGATGCCAGCTGTCTGAGATGCATCTACAACGAACAGAACTTTGCTTTTAGCACACCACGAACCTATTCGCCTGATATCTGTCAGATTACCGCAAAGATTCGACGCATGGGTACACACTGCCAGTTTCGGCCTTCTTTCTATGGCCTCTTTCATTGCCTTATAGTCAAGCACTCCATGATTGTCACATCCGATGATTTCGAGTTTCACCCCGCGCTCTTCCATCTCATACAGCGGCCGCAGAACACTGTTGTGTTCAAGGACTGTAGTGACAGCTGTATCACCTGGAGACAGAAGCCCCTTAATCGCTGTATTCAGGCTTTCTGTAGAATTCATCGTAAAAGCAGTCTGCTCCGGACCTTCTCCGCTAAAAAGCTCATCTATCAGGCAACGTGTCTGATAGATGATGCGAGATGTCTCCAGTGAAATTTCATAAGCCCCTCTTGAACTGTTTCCCATATGTCTGATTGCTTGTGCAACCGCCTCTGCAACCTGTGGCGGACGATAGAAACTGGTGGCCGCACTGTCAAGATAGATCATATTTTTCCTCCTGTATCACCGCACCGTTTAAACGTCTGCCAAGGTATAAGATGCCTTCCAGAACACCTCCGGCCACGCAGCGGGCTTTATCGGATATTCGAAAACAGTTTTCATACTCACTCTTTCTGGGATCGATATCACAAATCTTAAATCCCTTCGTAACAGGATAATTGTCTCGGATCATCCCGCGTAAAAGACCGCTTAAAGTAGCTTTCACCGGCACGCATTCTCCGTCTGGTGCTGCAATCACAGCAATTTCTTCATCTTTTTTGACGATATCTCCAATTTTATGTGAAGCCAATAATACTCCGGCTGCCGGTGAATGAATCACCCTTTCTTTCCCATATCCTGCAATCACACCAGGTGTATTGGTGTTTGCGAGTGGAGAACCGTGTTCTATCACTCTTCCAAGATCATTCCCTCTCATCGTTTCCACGCAGAGATCGACATCCATACCGGCGGTAAAACCGGGACCGAGCCCAATCGTGATGTCGGACATGTCCCTTGTTGTGCCTAGATTCTTCTTTGCAAGAATCGCATCAACCAGAGCGTAAGGGCGGACTTCATTCAATATCTTGCAATCAGGATCCACCATGACTGGGACATCCCCTTCTTGAATTACCTCCCATGCCTGATCCAGAGATCTTACCCGTCTGGCAGTCAGATCCTCAACTTTGGCCGCACCGTCATAGACAGCCTCTGACAAAGAGACAAATCTGCGAATGGACGACGGAGTCAAAGTCTCGAGAACAAGGACAGAAAATCCACATTTCCACAGCTTATAAATCGTTCCGGTTGCGATATCCCCACCGCCTCTTACTATAATCAGTTTATCGCAGGATTTAATTTTACTTTTCAATTCATCTGCTCCTCAGGGTCGAATAATAATTGATGCCGCTGTTTCCTTTTCCGCGATCTCGTATAGGTTCGTCACGGTTCCCACTTCCAGTTTCTCACTAAGATCATAGTAGTTTAAGCAAGTTCCACAGGTCAGGATCTTTACACCTTTTTCTTCAAGAGTCTTCAGATCCTGTACAGAATCCGAGCCCTGACAAGATAAAAATGCACCCCCGTTATACAGCAGTACTGTCTCAGGCATGATGTCCTGCTGTGTAAGTGCATAAATAAAACCCTTCATCAGAGTTTTTCCAAGTTTTTCATCGCCCGTGCCCATCGTCCCCGAAGAAATGACAGCAATCATTCCCTTTCTTATTCCATCCTCTGTCATAGATACTTTACAGTCCGCATAGCTGACCGCATCCTCAGAATCCACCTGTACTGTCTGTGTTCCCTCACCGGAGACTGAAATCCTTACAATCATCTCCTGAGCACTTTTTCTTTGAACCCCAAAGCTATAGCCCTTATGCTCTGCCATCTTCTTGAGATTCTGAACCGCAATTTCATTGTCAACAATGACCTCACAGATTTCTCCAACCGGAGCATTTTCCAAGGCTTTCTTTGCCTCAATTATTGGTATGGGACACTCTTTTCCTCTTTCATCTAAACGAATCATATATCATATCTCCTTTCTTTCGCTGAATGATCTCAATTCTTTTCTCTCAGCGCACAATAACCTTTTTTTCCTGTCCTTTTTCCACAGTTCCCACTATATTGCAGGACAGGCCCAGAGTTTTCAGTTCCTCGAAAGCCTTCCCTGCATCCTCCGCATCCATACTGACCAAAAGTCCTCCCGACGTCTGGGGATCAAAAAGAATCTCTTCCATGGCAAACGAAGTATCTACAAACTGAACTTTACCCCCGACATGATTCCTGTTTCGCTGGGCAGCCGCTGTGAGATAAAACTCTTCGGCATAGTCCTTACATTCCTGTATATACGGAATCTTGTCTTTGTCAATCACTGCGGTAAAACGCTCATCCATCATCTCACACAGATGAACCAGAAATCCGAATCCCGTCACATCGGTGCAAGCATGTGTACGATACTTTCTCACAATTTCGGATGCATACTTGTTTATCATACTCATCGATTGGATCGCAGAATCTACGGCTTGTGCGGAAGCTCCTCCTACATGCTGTGCGGTACATACAATTCCCACTCCAAGGGGCTTTGTCAACAAAAGAGCATCTCCCACATGACAGGTATTATTCGCCAGAATATGATCTGGGTGTATCGTGCCAAAAACTGATAACCCGTACTTAATACTTTCATCATTGATTGAATGGCCGCCTGCCAGTGTACCGCCTGCTTCCTGTACCTTCTCATTTCCTCCCTGCAGGATAGCCCCGAGAATGTTCATATCCATACTCTCGGGGAAACAGACGATATTCAGTGCTGTCTTCACATCGCCTCCCATCGCATAGATATCGCTCAACGCATTCGCAGCCGCAATTTGTCCAAAGGTATAAGGATCTTCTACCATCGGCGGAAAAAAATCAAGTGTCTGTACTACAGCCAGATCCCTGGTCAGCCGATAAACAGCTGCATCATCAGAACTGTCATAACCGATCAGCAGATTTGGATCTCTTTTTTTTTGCAGCTTGTCCAGAACTCTGGCAAGAACTGAAGGCCCCAGCTTTGCTGTACACCCTCCTCCCTTGCAAAACACAACAGGTTCTTGTTTTATCATGTGAACGCTTCCTTTCATTCTTATTTGTCTTAGAGATTGCGGTCAGAAGATTCTGGTTTCTCATCTGATTTTTCTTCCATCTGCCTTAACTGTTCCAGCCAGTCTTTGGAAAAATAATAATCAAACAGTTCATCGACATTACTTCTTGCAGCTTTCATGAATTCATCGTATTGCCCAAGAAGTATCTTGCCTCTGGCTGTAAGAGAGGATCCTCCGCCATGTCGTCCCCCCGTTTCACGGGTAGTGAGTGCAAACCCCCACTGTTTTTCCATGGCTGCGATCATCTTCCATGCTTTGCTGTAAGCCATATCCATAGACAGAGCCGCCTTCTGAAGAGACCCCAGTTCATCAACTTTATGAAGCAGAACTGCGATACCTGGCCCAAATGCTTTGTTTTCTTCAAATAATCTGATACTCATCTTATAAGATAACCTTTTATCCATGTAGTATTCCCCTTTTTCTAATCTGCAATAACCGCTGTCTTTTGTCTCCGACAATTGCCTGACACTTTGAAGCTCATTGGTATCATTGTATCACAGATTGTGGGGTATCACCAGTATCTCAAGGTGCGAATTCGATATTCTTACCAAAGATATCGGTGTCAAAATAAAAAGAAATAAACAGCAGATCTCTGCCGATCTCATGAACATGGGATCGGCAGAGGGATCTTATTATCTATTTCTTCTTTTTTGCATAAGGAGTATCCGTAAGCGGCAGTTTAGTCTGGAAATTACCTGTCAGTTTATAATAAGCCCCCTGTATAGCAGGCGCAGTCGGTATTGAAGTTATTTCACCGATTCCAATCGCTCCGCGGCTCGTCTTGATTCCGCTTTTTTCAATCAGTATACTCTTGATCGGCGGGGTTTTATCTGCGCGGAACAACCCGAGCGTTCCAAATTTTGCAGTAGGTCTGCAGTGATCCAGCGGATAGTTTTCCGTCAAAGCATAACCCAGACTCATCACCATACCGCCCTCGATCTGTCCTTCCGCTCCTTTGGGATTGACAATTTTTCCGACTTCGTGGGATCCAACCAGTTCTTTTATTGTACCATCCTCATTCAAAATGCACAGCTGTGTTGCATATCCATAAGCGACGTGAGAAACAGGATTGGGAACAGGCGTACCCATGGCATCTGTCTTCGCCAGATATTCCCCGTAAAACTCCTGACCATCCAGCTCCTCGAGTGTCTGATCTTTCATAGCTTCCTTTAACTTATCTGAGGCACGTAAAACAGCCTCTCCGGTAATAGTCGTCTGACGGGAACCGGAGGATGTACCGGAATCGGGAGCTGTTGATGTATTCGGTGCGACCCAGCGAATCTTCGTGACAGGCAGATTCAGATTATCCGCGGCCATCTGAACCATCACCGTGTCCGAACCCTGGCCCATATCTGTCGCGGCAGAATGAATTTCGATAATTCCATCGTTTACCACGAGACGGGCCCTGCCATAGTCAGGTATCCCGACACCGACACCGGCATTTTTAAGTGAACAGCCAATTCCAACATATTTGTTGGAATAGTAAATATCCCGAACAGCATCAAGTGTCTCGATCAGCCCGGTGCTGTCATCGGCAATCTGACCATTTGGAAGAACATCTCCCGGCTTGATGGCATTCCTGTATCTCATCTCGAAGGGATCAATTCCCACCATCTCAGCGAGAAGATTCAGGTTGCATTCTGTTGCGAAGCACGTCTGTGTCACACCGAAACCGCGGTATGCTCCTGCCGGGGGATTGTCCGTATATACGGCGATTCCGTCGATGTCGATAATCTGATAGTTGTACGGTCCGGCAGCGTGGGTACAGGCTCTTTGCAGCACCGGCCCTCCAAGGGAAGCATACGCTCCCGTATCTGACACTACTTTCGCCTTCATCGCAGTCAGATGACCGTCGTCATCACACGCCGTCGTCAGATCAATAGAGAAAGAATGGCGTTTCGGATGAATCAGTATACTCTCCGGTCTGGTAAGCTTTACCTTGACAACACGGCCCGTGAGATAAGCAATCAAAGCTGCGTGGTGCTGGACAGAGACATCTTCTTTGCCGCCAAATCCGCCGCCTACAAATTTATTTTCGACGATTACTTTTTCTGGAGGAAGCCCCAACATAATACAGCACTCGCGCTGAATATCATAGGCACTTTGATCCGTGGAATAGATGAAAACACCATCATCGAAAGGCATAGCAATCGAACACTCAGGTTCCAGAAACGCATGTTCTGTCCACGGTGTGTCGTAATGACGGGTAACCTTGTATTTTGAATCTGCAATCACCTGATCGGCGTCACCCCTTGTCAGATGTTCGTGAGCAAGAATATTCCCACCCTCATGAAGCTGCGGCGCGCCGGGTTTGAGTGCATCCTCAGGACATGTAAGCGGCTCCAGTTCTTCGTATTCAATTTCTACCAGCTTTTTTGCCTCTTCAAGGATCTCTGGTGTTTCTGCCGCCACCAGTGCAACGGCATCTCCCAGATAGCGGGTACAGTCACCAACAGCAATCATCGTATCCCAGTCATGCTTTAGATGACCCACTTTGTTCTCTCCGGGAATATCAGCGGCAGTCAGTACACAGACCACCCCGTCAAGAGCTTTTGCTTTCTCGGTATTGATTGACAACACTCTGGCTCTGGGGTATTTTGATCTTATGGCACTTCCGCAAATCATACCGTCGATTTCAATATCGTCAACGTATTGTGCTGTTCCGAGTACCTTTTCCTCTACTTCAATCTTGGCAAATTCCGATCCGACTTTGATCATCTTTTCCTGCTCTTCGATTGGAATCTCTTCCCGAAGCATTTTACCGGCAAGTTCAATTCCGTCGATAATCTTCTGATATCCGGTACAGCGACAGATGTTGTTGCGGATTGCAGCTGCAATCTCGACTCTTTTGGGATTCGGATTTTTATCAAGCAATGACTTTCCGCACAAAACCATCCCTGGAATACAAAATCCGCACTGAACGGCGCCGCATTTTCCAAAGGCATAGACAAACACATCCTTTTCCCTCTGACTCAAGCCTTCTACCGTCAGTATATGTTTTCCCTCGAACCTCTTTATCTTTGCAACGCAGGCTTTTAACGGGCGTCCGTCTGCCAGCACGGTACAGGCACCGCAGGCTCCTTCACTGCAGCCATCTTTGACTGATTTCAGATGGCAGTCATTCCTCAGGACGTCCATAAGTGTCCGGTCTGCCTCAAATTCTTTTTCTTCACCATTTATCCATAATTTACAATAAGAGTTCATAAACTCCCTCCAATTCTAGGTTTTCCTGATCTATTATGTTCTCTATATTTTTCCGTTCTTCTATATCCGCCATCCATGCCATGCCGCATCCGGCCGAAATTTGCCTTGGAACAGGTATGATTCTCCCTGCTGTCTCTGTCTTCTTACAGACTTCTTCCATCTTCATTGCCTGGGTCGTGCTGTGAAAAGTGAAAACAACTTTCATCTTTTTCTCTCTCGCCATATATCTCCCTGCATTGTTGTAATAATATTTTATTGTGAATCTGATAAATATTTATCATTATGATATCATTACTTTTTTCTATTGTAAAGGAGTTTTCGACAAAAACAGCGACAAAAAGGAAGGTGTCTAATTGTCTATTTCGCATATCTTTCCAAAGTATAGCGCTTTGTATTTTATAGAAACACAGGATATAAAGAAGTATGACCCCTATGGCAGGTATTTATGTCCTTCATCTTTGCTTCAGCATAGAATACTAATAACAAACTTAGAAGTAAGTGAAAGAATGAATTATAAGCATCTGGATCATGCATTTGCAGACGCACCGGTCCTTGAGTTATCTATGAGTTCTAAAATCGTTCTGATCAGTGACTGTCACAGAGGTACGGGAACCTCAAATGACAACTTTCTGAAGAATCAGAATCTTTACTTTGCCGCCCTCAAGTATTACTACCGGGAAGAATTCACTTACATTGAATTAGGAGATGGTGACGAATTATGGGAAAACCGGTCCCTGCGACAGATTGTGGACATTCACAGTGACGTATTCTGGCTTCTATCAAGATTTTACGAAAAGAGCCGATTATATCTGCTTTACGGAAACCATGACATGATAAAACGTTCTTCGAGTTTTGTAAGAAAGAATCTCTCCTCTTACTATTACAGCAGCGGTGCACAGGACACACCTCTCTTCCCTGCAATACAGATCTATGAGGGGATGATCTTAAAAGACCATGCCAGAGATATTTACCTCACGCATGGACATCAGGTTGACCGTCTCAACAGTACTTGGTGGAGAGTGGCGCGATTTCTGGTACGTTATATCTGGAAGCCGGCAGAACAGTTTGGTGTTCTGGATCCGACCAGTGCCGCCAAAAATTATACGCATAAAAGGAAAACAGAGGAAAGTCTGACAAGATGGGCGTGTGATCACAAACATATTCTGGTCACCGGCCATACTCACCGACCTATGATCGGCGATCCTTCCTCTCCCTTCTTTAACACAGGAAGCTGTGTTCATCCCAGGTGCATCACATGCATTGAAATTGAGAAAAGATGTCTGACTCTGGTGAAATGGACTACAGCAACGAGAGATGACATGACTTTATATGTAGCCCGTGAAGTACTGGCCGGTCCTGTATGCATTGATGATTATAATAATGAATAATATCTTCAAAAAATGCACATGATATCTCCGAGGTGATGATTATGGCATCCTATATAGGTCCGGGAGTACGGGACAAATTTGAAACGCTGTCTGTTAATTTAAAAAATGTAATTCTGGAACGAGACGTTCACATCGAGACAATATACGATTTAATGCATGTTCTGGAAGATATTGTAAGAGAAGGGGAATCGGAATAGTCCGTTTCCCTTTTTGGATAAAAAAATAAAGCTGATGACGAGAATTGAACTCGTGACCCCTTCCTTACCAAGGAAGTGCTCTACCTCTGAGCCACATCAGCATAGCAGCAATTTTTGCTCGCTACAAGAAGAAATTCTACCAAACATCAGATGGATTGTCAAGTGCTTTTTTTATCTGATGTGAAAGCCGCTGTCATTTTCCAGAGGAACCTGTTTCGAGATGACATCCTCGATTTGAATATAGCTTGAAGTCTGTATGGCCGAAATCATACTTTGAATATCCTCTTTTAGCCCTTGAACCTCCATCTCGACAGAACCATCCCACAGGTTTTGTACCCATCCTCGCAGGCTAAGTGCATCAGCAGCATACTTCGACCGACAGCGGAATCCGACGGACTGGACTCTCCCGGTAAATATGATATGCCACCGTTCTTCATTCATAAACAGGCTCCCTTTCTGACAATGTTTTCACTTAAAACTGCAGCACCGGTTATCTGAATATAATCTCTCCAGTCTGATCATCCATACTGTCAATAATCGCAAGTGATTCCACGCGAATTCCCTGATTGCGCAGTAGCTTTCCTCCCGGCTGCTGTCCCTTCTCTACAGCAATCCCCACACCTTCTACTGTTGCACCGGCGCTTTGTATTAGTTCAATGAGCCCATTCACTGCACAGCCATTGGCAAGGAAATCATCGATGATCAGGATATGGTCGTCTTTATTGATATATTTTTTCGATACAATCACGTCATAGGTGCGTTTATGTGTATATGATTCAATTTTACATGTATAGACGTCTCCATCAATATTGATACTCTGTGTCTTCTTCGCAAATACTACAGGAACATTAAAATGCTGAGCGACAATACAGGCGATCCCTATTCCTGATGCCTCTATTGTAAGAATCTTGTTCACAGGACAGTCTGCAAATAATCTTTTAAATTCTTTGCCCATCTCGTTAAACAGTCCCACATCCATCTGATGATTCAAAAAGCCATCTACTTTTAAAACATTACCAGGTTTTACAACGCCCTCTTTACGTATGCGATCTTCCAATAATTTCATCTACATTAACCAGCCTTCTTGTGTTTTATAAATTAGTATCTATTATAGAAGATAACCGAAAAAAAGTCCACCCATATTATTATCTTCCCATCGTATCCCGCACTTTTCTTCGTATTCTCTGAAGTGCATTGTCGATGGATTTTGATGGCTTGTCCAGCTTTTCTCCTATTTCAATATAATCATCCCCATCCAGATACATCTTCAAAACATGCTTTTCAAACGGGCTTAAAGAGGCATCGATCTTACTGGCGATATGCGCGCTGCGCTCCTGATCGAAAAAGATCTTCTCCGGACTTTCCTCTGTAATCAGATTCCACGTTGTACCATCTTCCAACTCATTGAGAGAAAGAGAATCATTGAGCGGCTGGTGTTTCTGCCGAAGTGATGAAGTGACAGCCTTATACATCTGATTGGAAACGCAGGTACTCGCAAAAGTGTAGAAGGAAGCTCCCTTATCCGGCCGATACTCTTTGACAGCCTTATATAGCCCCAGCATTCCCTCCTGAAGTAAATCTTCCTGGTCAGCTCCGGCAAGATACAGAGCACGGGCTTTCTTGCGGACAAGATTCTCGTACTTATCCACCAGATAATCCGCAATCTCCCTTTCTCCTTCACGAAGTCTCTCAATCAGCTGTTCATCTGTATATTCATCACTATATCTTTTCATGATTATTATCCTCGCTGCCTTACAATTTCAAAAGCAAGTATCCCGGCTGCAACGGATGCATTGAGAGAATCGATGTCTCCCTTCATCGGAATTGATGCAATAAAATCACATTTTTCCCTGACCAGGCGGCTGACTCCAGTTCCCTCATTGCCAATTACCAGACCAATCGGTCCCTTCATATCCAGATTATACATCTTTGTTCCGCTCATGTCAGCACATACGAACCACAATCCTTCCTTTTTTAATTTATCAATTGCAGCTCCCAGATTTGTAACTTTAGCAACCGGTGTATAATTAATGGCACCGGCCGATGTTTTCGCCACTGCTGGTGTGAGTCTGCACGCTCTGTGTTTCGGAATAATTATGCCATGTGCTCCTGCCAGGTTTGCTGTTCGAAGAATTGCACCCAGATTGTGGGGATCCTCAATTCCATCCAACAAGATGATGAACGGAGACTCTCTTTTCTTTCTTGCACATTCGAGAATATCATCTACTGAGCTGTATTCATAGGGAACGGCCACAGCGGCAACACCCTGATTGTTCTCTGTCCCAGAAAGCTTGGTAAGTCTTTCCTTTGACACATAACTGATAACTGTATCTTGTTTTTTTGCTTCTTGGACAATCTTCTGGACAGGACCGTCATGACTGCCAACCTGAATATACACTTTATCTACATTTCTTCCAGCGCGGAGTGCTTCCAATACTGCGTTTCTGCCTTCTATGATATTCTCCGCAAACTTATCTTTTTCGCCGTTATCCATCTCTTTTCTCTTCCTTTGCATAGATTTTATACCACTCATGATCTCAGCCCAAGTTTTATCAGATCTATCATTCTGTGATACTCACCCCCAAGATAAAGGTATCCCATCACCGCCTCAAAACCTGTTGCCCTCCGATAATCCGTAATGCTGGCATTCTTTGCACTGGTAAATGATTTTGCATTACGTCCTCTCTTGTAGATCTGCATTTCATCTTCTGTAAAATGTGGCTTTAATATTTCAATCATCTGTGATTGTTTTTCGGCCTTTACCAGTCCCGTTGCCTTTCTGTGCAGTTTATTCACCTGCATGTTACCTTCATCAACCAGAAGCGTACGAATGATCAGCTCATAGATTGCATCGCCAATATAAGCCAGCGTAAGAGGTGAATACGTCCGTAGGTCTACATTCTCCTGATGAAACTGATTTTTCAGGTAGCTTACTAAACTTTGTTCCTTTTCGATTTGTTCACTATTCAATTCTTTTTTGTCTTCCATCAAATTCTCTTCCACTTCACCCCTTCTCGAGTATCTTCCAGCACAATTCCCATTCTGGTCAGCTGATCACGGATTCCATCGGCTTTTGCGAAGTCTTTTGACTTTCTTGCCTGCTGGCGCTTTGCTATCAACTCCTCGATATCATCATCCAGAGTCTCTTTTTTTCGGTCCACAATCAGGCCAAGAATCTCACACAATGAAACAATCTCTGCTTTTACTGTCTTGGCAAATTCACTTGAGCTTTCTTCTTTTACCTCAGTGTTTGCAAACTTCACCAATTCGAAAATCGCTGAAATTGCATCAGCGGTATTGATATCGTCATCCATATATGATTCAAACTTCACACGATAGTTTCCCATTTCACGGATACTTTGTTGTTCTTCTGCTGTCAGTTTCTCAGCCTTTGCAGCGCAAATAATATCTTTGCAGTGATCTACCGCGGTTACGATCCGTCCATAGGCATTCTTAGATGCATCCATGATCTGATCGCTGAAATTCAGAGGACTCCTGTAGTGAGCGGAAAGCATAAAAAATCTTAAAATCTGAAGATCATACTTTTCTTTGATATCACGTACTGTGAAAAAGTTGCCAAGAGACTTGCTCATCTTTTTATTATCAATATTTAAAAATGCATTATGCAGCCAATATCTTGCAAATGGCTTTTCATTGCAGCATTCACTCTGGGCGATTTCATTTTCATGATGTGGAAAGATCAGATCCTCTCCGCCCGCGTGAATATCAATCTCATCACCAAGATATCTCTTGGACATCTCCGAACACTCAATGTGCCAGCCCGGACGTCCGTCACTCCATGGAGACTTCCATGCCGGTTCCCCTTCTTTCTTAGGTTTCCAGAGCACAAAGTCAAGCGGATCCTCTTTCTGTTCCTCACCAGTCACCTGCAAAGAACGGTTTCCGGAACGAAGATCATCCAGATTTTTGTGTGACAATTTTCCATATTCATCAAATTTTCTCGTTCTGAAGTAAACCGTTCCATTCACATCGTAGGCATAACCTCTGTCAATCAGCGTCTGAATCATATTGATCATTCCAGGGATCTCCTGTGTTGCAAGCGGATGAACCGTGGCAGGCCTCACATTCATTGCTGCCATATCTTTCTTGCACTCAGCAATATATCTTCGGGAAATCTCCTCGGCCGTTACACCTTCTTCCATCGCCTTCGCAATAATCTTATCATCTACATCAGTGAAATTCGAGACATAATTTACCTTATATCCTTTATATTCCATATAGCGTCTGGCTGTATCAAATACGATCATCGGACGTGCATTTCCAATATGGATCAGATTATACACGGTGGGTCCGCAAACATACATGCTGATCTCACCTTTTTTCAGGGGAATGAATTCCTCTTTCTTTCTGGTCAAAGTATTATACAATTTCATACTGTTTTCCTCTCTGTTTTGATGGCGGCTGATATTTTCATCAGATTTTCGCAAATCAATTTCCGGCTGATTTTATTCAACGATCCTGTCTATTTTCTTACCATCACTTTTCTCTCTATCATTTATAACATATTTCAGCTCTTTTTCCAACTCTAAAACACGATTTGTCAGTTCTGTATTCTCCTGCTGCAATACTTTAATGTCGTCCAGAACCGGATCCGGCAAATGTACCTGATCCATCGTATCTCTTGGAACCTTGACATTTTTAATCTTTGCTATTCTTCCCGGCACACCTACAACCGTACAGTTTGGCGGCACCTCACTGAGAACAACGCTTCCGGCTCCAATTTTTGAATTCTCACCAACGGTAAATGATCCCAGCAGCTTTGCACCGGCACTGACCATGACATTATCCTTCAGTGTAGGATGTCGTTTTCCTGATTCTTTTCCGGTTCCACCTAGTGTTACACCCTGATAGAGAGTGACATTATCCCCTATAATCGTCGTCTCACCTATTACAACCCCCGTACCATGGTCAATAAACAGACCCTTTCCTATCGTCGCACCCGGATGAATCTCAATTCCGGTCTTCCTCACTGCTCGCTGCGAGATCAAACGTGCTCTGAAATAATGTCCCTTTAGATATTGTTTATGGGCTCTTCTATACTTCAGCATAACACGAAAACTCGGATACAAAAGCACCTCCCACGGTGATTTGATTGCCGGATCCCGCTCCTTAATAACCGAAAATTCTTCTTTTACATAGGCAATGAATCCCATATGCATGTTCCTCCCTGTTCAAAATCAAAAAGAATTTCGTCTGATAAAGACGAAATTCTTCGTGGTCCCACTTTATTTTCAGAATTCTGGCACTGTCATGGATTTTCATCCGGAAGTGACTAGAATTCCGCTTCATCGGCCTGTAACGTCAGCCATACGAATCAGACTATAAAGAGATCCCTGTTCATCTGATCAACTCCCGGAGGCACTTCACAGGTCACGTAATCAGACCGCTTACAGCTGATAACGGTCATTCTCTGCAGATTCGGATGTCCTGATACTTTCTCCGTTCAACGCCTTTGATAATATATGATACCAGTGTCAAAAGGTCATGCTTTTCATGCTTGCATGAAAAAGCATGACTTTGGGACCCGCACAAACATGAGAAAGCAACCCGATTAGGGTGTATTTCGAATGTTTGTAGGATTACGTGAGCACAAAGTGCGGAGTAATCCGTGTATATAGGGGTCAAATTACTTTTGACCCCTACATCAATATATAGTACTAGTGTATTCATTCGAATAGATTTTGTCAACCCCGATTATGCAAAAAGCAGTGCCCTTATAGTCAAGAGCACCGCAGATTTTTATGAGACCGTCTTTTTGAATTTTCTCTGGATTAGCTTTACAACTTCCACAATTGGGATGATCGATATAGCAAGACCCATAGCAATCAGGTACTCATTCCATTCGATTGTCTGAAACGAGAAGGCTTTGGCAAATACTGGAATCTCAATCACTCCTGTCGACAACACGAAAGAGAGTATCATAGCACCCCACAGCCATTTGTTCTGACCAGGCATCTTAAAGATGGATCCTCTTCTTGATCTCATATTAAAGGAATGGAAGATCTCAATCATTGCAAGTGTAAGGAACGCCATCGTCATACCATCCGCACTTTCTGTGATTTCCCATACTCCTGCTTCCAGACGATGCCCGATAAAATAAGATAGTAAAGTGAGTACGGTTACAATCGCACCTTGAAGTACAATATCGAATCCCATGCCTCCGGCGAATATTCCATCTCTGGAATTTCTTGGTTCACGCTGCATGATATCGTTCTCGGCCTTTTCCATCCCCAGAGCAAGAGCCGGGAAACAGTCTGTAATCAGGTTAATCCACAATAAGTGAGCAGGTCTTAAGATTGTAAATCCCATCAGCGTTGCAATAAACACAGCAAGAACTTCCGCGATATTGGAAGCCAGAAGGAACTGGATTGCCTTTCTGATATTGTCATAGATTCTCCGGCCTTCCTCTACAGCCGATACGATCGTTGCAAAGTTATCATCTGCCAGTACCATATCTGCGACATTCTTTGTAACATCGGTTCCTGTGATTCCCATACCGACACCAATATCGGCAGTCTTAATGGAAGGAGCATCATTAACACCGTCGCCAGTCATGGCTACGATCATTCCCTTGCTCTTCCATCCCTTAACAATTCGAACCTTATGTTCCGGCTGAACACGTGCATAAACCGAGTACTGTTCAATCTTTTCCGGAAGATCTGAATCGCTGATGTCATCAAGCTGTGCACCGGTAATCGCTTCATCGGCACTTTTGATAATTCCAAGCTGTTTTGCTATTGCAACAGCAGTATCTATATGATCTCCTGTAATCATAATAGGGCGGATACCAGCTTCACGGCACTCACTTACTGCATCTTTTACCTCCGGACGAATCGGATCGATCATACCTGAAAGTCCGACATAGCACAGATCTTGTTCAAGATTTTCAGGACTTTGATCTTCAGGAACCTGATCCCAGCTGCGCTGTGCTCCGCAAAGTACGCGGAGTGCCTGATCGGCCATCTCTTTGTTCTGGTGTGCAATTTCTTTTCTTGTGTCATCGTCAAGGGCAACTTCTTTGCCATTTCTCAGAATTTTTGTGCATTTCTTTAAAACAACATCCGGGGCACCTTTTGTAAACTGAATGACGTTACCGTCATCTGTCTTATGAATCGTAGACATCATCTTACGTCCGGAATCAAAGGGAGCCTCGCCGATACGAGGGTATTTTTTTTCAAGTTCATATTTTGGCATTCCCAGTTTCCCGGCATCATTTACAAGAGCACACTCTGTGGGTTCACCGATGGCATCGCAGTCACCTTCCACTTTTGCGTCCGAGCAAAGTGCCATAGCCATGGCCAGTCTATCCTCATCATCTCCTGCATGATCAACTACTGTCATCTTATTCTGTGTCAGTGTTCCGGTCTTATCAGAACAGATAATCTGGGTACATCCCAGTGTCTCCACTGCAGTAAGTCTGCGGATCACTGCATTCTTCGCTGACATTTTGGTAACACCCATTGACAAGACAATAGTCACAACAGCCGCCAGTCCCTCCGGAATAGCTGCCACAGCGAGAGATACTGCTACCATAAATACATTTAAGATAACTTCCGCATTGATTCCGGTTCCGTAAGCGGCAGCTCTGATAAGACTGACAGCAAAGATTACGACGCAGATTACGAGTACCAAAATACTAAGAGTTTTACTGAGCTGATTCAATTTACGCTGAAGTGGTGTCTCATCATCTTTAGCCTTAGAAAGGGCATCTGCAATCTTACCCATCTCCGTGTTCATACCGGTACCAGTCACGACAGCCTCTCCACGACCATAGACAATAGTACTGCCCATATAACACATATTCTTTCTGTCACCCAGCGGAACATCCTTCTGACCGTCCAGATTCAGCAGCTTACAGACTTTATTGACTGGAACAGATTCCCCTGTCAGTGCAGCCTCCTCAATCTTCATGCTTGCGCTTTCCATAATTCTGGCATCCGCAGGTACTGCATCTCCGGCTTCCAAGACAATGATATCCCCAGGAACCAGATCCTCACTTTTAATAGTGATTTGTTTTCCATCTCTAATCACATTCGATGTGGCAGCGGCAATCCGCTGAAGCGCTTCAATTGCTTTCTCTGCTTTACTCTCCTGTACCACACCTAGTACTGCATTGATGATCACCACGATCATAATGATGATCACATCTGCAAAAGAGTCTCCATGTACCACAGCCATAACTCCGGAAATGACAGCGGCTGCAATCAAAATAATGATCATCGGATCCGCAAGTTCTGCCAGAAAACGCTTGATGAGAGAGTCTTTCTTACCCTCCTTCAGCTTATTCTTCCCGAATTGCTCAAGTCTTTTTTCGGCTTCTTGTGAACTCAATCCGTCTTTTGTGGATTTTTGATCCTGCAGTACTTGTTCCACATCAGCTAAATACTCTTTCATAGCTATCTCCTTTAAGTATTATTAGTCTTTCATCTTCCGATTATCTTTCCACAGGTATCCTGTATCCGTGATGATTAAAAAAAGAG
Source organism: Blautia liquoris (assembly GCF_015159595.1). NCBI lineage: Bacteria > Bacillati > Bacillota > Clostridia > Lachnospirales > Lachnospiraceae > Blautia > Blautia liquoris. The sequence goes on from NZ_CP063304.1 coordinate 2,091,859, forward strand.
ACTTATCTGAAAACACAGATAAGTCTCGTCATTTCATCAAAAGCCAGGAATCTAATTCCGAGTGTTGACTTTTTCACGGCTAACCGTCGACTACTCCCTTACCCGCTGATTATAACATAGCTTTGTCTGATAAGTCAAACTATTTCAATATCATTTCGCATCAAGTCTCGGGCATCCGCCACAACCGGCACAGGATGAAGAGACACGATCATCTTGCATGTAGTCAAGTGCCGGAACGATTGAGCACACAGCATGTGCCGATATTCCCTCGAGATGACCGGTAAATCCCAGCCCTTCTTCCGTGGTGGCCTTAACATTCACCTGTTTATCTTCAACTTTTAACGCCTCTGCTATGTTTCTTGTCATCTGATCAATATAGGGCCGCAATTTTGGTTTCTGTGCGACAATCACTGCATCAATATTCTCAATCAGATACATGTGTTCCTCAAGCATCTCTCTTACTTTGCCCAGAAGCTTGATACTGGATACATCCTTATAAACAGGATCTGTATCCGGAAAATGATATCCAACATCCTTAAGAGCGGCGGCTCCCAAGAGGGCATCCATCACTGCATGTATCAGAACATCCGCATCAGAATGACCGTAAAGACCCATCTCACAGGGGATTTCAACTCCACCAAGAATCAGCTTTCTGTCTCTGGTAAGCCTGTGTACATCATATCCTATTCCAGTTCTCATATTGTGAACTCCTATCTCTAATTGAATCCGTATAGCTTCTGTACAATCTTATATCCGGTTATGGATACCTTTCTTCCACCTTTCCCAGGCAGATTCATGGCTCCGCCTGTCAGACCCCAGCGAATGCTAAAGTATGCAAGCGGATCGTGTTTCTTTAGATAATCCCAGAGTTGTCTCTTCTTCTCAAGGCTTTCCGGCGTGTCAGCACGGATCAGCATAATGGAGGACACGGTCATGATAATTCCCAGTGAATGAAGCATAAATTTTCTCTGAGGTCTGCTAAGAGATTTCTGTCTCCCCATATATTCAATCATCTCATAATTGACATTGAGCTGTTGATCAACCCTGCCAATCATAACATCTTCATTGACTGACTGGTCTGCTCTTCCGATAAAATACCGATAAAAATTCACATCCAGATAATATAGGGTCTTCACATATGGAAATGGGATAAAAGCAAATAGATTATCCACATAGAATGTATGCTCCGGCAGTTTGAGTCCGCATTCCCTTAAAAGAGAAGTCCGAAAAATCAGAGAATGCATCAGCACATAATGCGTCATACGCAGGTTTTTGATATCACTCCACTCAAACATCTCCCCTTCCGGGAATTCATGTGGATAACGCATCACTCTTTTTTTCTTTGCACCTTCCTTTTCGTATACATAGTTAGATATGAGTACATCCAGCGTTCTCGGGCCTCTGGTTACTTCATCCAAAAGCTCCAGTATCTTCTTATATGCATCAATATTTACCCAGTCATCACTGTCAACAACCTTAAAATATAGTCCGTCTGCCTTTGAAATTCCGGTATTTACCGCTCCCCCGTGGCCCTTGTTTTCCTGATGAATCGTACGGACAATATCTGGATATTTTGCCGCATACTCGTCTGCTATTTTGGCAGTATCATCTTTTGTCGATCCATCATCAATGATCAAGATCTCAACCTCATCGCCTCCGACAAGCAGGGAATCAATACACTTTCGCATATATGCCGACGAATTGTAACACGGCACTGCTATACTTAATAGTTTCATCTTTCCTTTATCCTCAATCTGTTATACTTATATTTTATCTCGTCCAAGATTTAGATTAACATATCTGGCGTAAGCAGAATAGGCTCTTGGGACAGGATAATTCTTTTCTGTCTGCTCTGTTTCAACAAATAACATCTTTTCATCTTTTGGATGATCAAGCTCTGAAACCTGAACTGCATATCCCATCATATCCCATTCCACATGGGAAAAAATATGCTTTGCTTTCGGAAGAGACTGAATCCTGAGCGGAGATAGTCCGTAGTCTTTCACCTGTTCCAAAACCTCATCCCTGCTCTTATAACCATCCAGGTTCGGGAATTCATAAAGTCCCGCCAGGAGTCCCCGGGAGGGTCTCTTATGAAGTGCGATACGGCTGCCGTCCTGTATGAGAAGAATCGTGTGTTTCTCCAGCCTTCGGGCTTTCGCTTTGCCTTTTACCGGGTATTTATCAATTCTTCCGCCTTTTCTCGCCTTGCAGCTCTCTGCGATCGGACATACCATACAGTGTGGACTTCCATTCGGAATGCAGACGACAGCACCAAGTTCCATCAGTGCCTGATTGAATGCTCCCGGATCGCTTTTTGGCATCACTTTCATGAGATCAGCCTGCACTCGGTTTTTCATCGATTGTTTCATAATATCGTCATCATTCTCAGAAATTCTGGCAATTACGCGAAGAACATTCCCGTCCACAGCCGGAACCGGGATTTTATAAGCAATCGAAGCAATCGCCCCGGCAGTGTAATTTCCTATGCCTGGAAGGGTTTTCAGGAGTTCGTAGTCAGCGGGAAGTTTCCCGTTATATTTCTCCACAACCTGTATGGCAGCTTTTTGCATATTGCGCACGCGGTTATAGTACCCAAGGCCTTCCCACAATTTCAAAAGTCTGTCTTCAGGACACGATGCCAGATCTTCCATCTTTGGCAGCGCTGTTTTGAATCTGAGAAAATAAGGTTTTACTGCCTCTACTCGTGTCTGCTGCAGCATAATTTCCGATATCCAGATATCATATGCATCAAAAGTCTCCCGCCAGGGAAGAATTCTTTTGTTTTTATCATACCACATCAATAGTGGTTCTACAATTTTTTCTAACATTTCCTTTCACAAATCCTCTTCTTTTCGCATACTACTATCTTGCCACAAAACAGTAAAAAATGCAAAATAAATGTTGAAATTTGTACAGATTCTTATTACAATGGAGGAGATTGGCCACAGGTCAACGTAACTGTCAACTGCAGATATATTTTAAGGAGTTTATATTGACTGATAGCATAATATTTGATTTGGACGGAACACTCTGGGATTCAACTGATTCAGTGGCCGGTGCATGGAACTGCGTCATAGCGGAAGAAACCGACTTGAATAAGCGCGTAACTGCAGACGGCTTAAAAAAGCTTTTCGGTAAAATGATGGACGATATCGCTGCCGATGTCTTCACTGGAGAGACTAAGAGCAGACAAAATGAACTTATGAATCTCTGCTGTCAGGAAGAGAAACGGGTTCTGCTTCGTCATCCGGGAACACTCTATAATGGTCTTGAAGATACACTGAAGATTCTTTCAAAAAATTACCGGCTCTTTATTGTAAGCAACTGTCCGGCCGGTTACATAGAAACTTTTCTTAAAGTAACTGACTTTTCAGACTACTTTGCCGGTCATCTCTGTCCGGGCGATACCGGAAAGGCTAAAGCAGCCAATATCCGTGCAGTCATGGATTCCTACGGTCTGTCATCCCCTGTCTATGTGGGTGATACAGATGGCGATGAGAATGCGTCCAGAGAAGCAGGCATTCCCTTTATCTATGCATCCTATGGTTTTGGATCCGCAAAAGATCCGGACGGAATAATCAATTCTCCCAAAGACCTGTTTGACGTTCTGGAACAGAAAAACTAATGTTGTATCTTGCTTGACACTCTGTGTTATGATGAGCTGAGATGAATCAGCCCCTCTCCCACCCGGCTCTCTCTCCCAGAATTCGCAGGACACTCTTTTTACCCCTAAAAAGCTCATACCGCACAGGACATGAAGCACTTTCCTGTATGGCGCGGCCCAACTTCCCGTCCGAGGGTGCAAGGAGAATCTTGGGGTTTTCCTGCAAGGCAGTCATGCGAAGAGTCCAGATACCCTGACGAATCACCACAATACTTTTTTGATTGAGTACAACCCTTGCACCTAGGTAAGTTGCAAATCTGTATTGTTTCCCGCGATATAGGATAATGCAAATGCAGCCGGAAAAACTACCGAATAAAAAGGGAACATCTGCCACTGCTGCCATAATACACCCCCCGCCCTGATCTTCAAATCCACACTGCGTCCACATATACTCTTTCGGAAAGGATCTTCCTCTGTCCTTTTCCAGATACCCTCTTCCGCCATCCAGACTGATTTTATTCCCATTTAAGTATAGATCTCCCTTTAACTCATGATAAAGGCTTTCCACCTCATGAGTGCACTGCATACCAGGAAAGTAAAAGAACAGCCCCATAATCTCTTTTTTCATTGGTGTAAAGTTTCCAAATCTCACACTCCCTTCCAGATTAATGCCTTCCTCATGTATGCTTAAACGGATTCCCTTTTCTGTGAATATATTTTCGCCGATTTTGACTCCCAGTCTGTCCGAACTTGCCCGAAACATACTTACAGGAAAATATAAATACCAGGAAGATTGTCCCGTGATAACCTGCATACTGACACTTTTCTCTCCATTTTCATCCACATGAAAAGCCGGAATTACAGCCAGTGTTTCCGTATTATTTTCCTGTTTAAAATACCATCCTTCAAAATAAGAACTTTGTTTATTTTGTCCGTGAAAATGTTTTTTCAAGTTTAAAGCCTCCTGCAATGGAATATTTCTTATCCATAGCATGTACAGCTGATATGAAAAATACACACAAAAAAGACAGGATTATATGATCACCTGCTTACAAGTCTTCCAGTATCACCGTAAATGGACCATCATTTACCAGAGACACTTTCATATCGGCGCCAAATTCTCCGGTCTGAACAACAGGTACTTGCTTCTTTGCCTCCTGTATCATATATTCATACAATTCGTCAGCCATATGGGGTCCTCCGGCCTCGATAAAGCTGGGGCGATTTCCTTTGCGACAGTTCGCATAAAGCGTAAACTGCGAGATCAGAAGCAATTCCCCCTTCACATCAGCCAAAGACAGGTTCGTCTTTCCCTGTTCATCTTCAAAGATTCGAAGTGCCAGCATTTTCTTCAAATATTTGTCTGCTGTCTCCATCGTATCATCCTGCCCAATTCCGACCAAAACCATCAATCCCTGATTGATGTGTCCAATCATGTTTCCATCTGCCCTGACAGAAGCTTCTGTCACCCTTTGAATTACAAGTTTCATTATGATTGTGCCTTTCTGTAAATTTTTCCCCATTCCGCTTCTTTAAATCCTGTTAGAACATAATCATCTCCGACAACAAGCGGACGTTTTACCAGCATACCGTCCGCAGCAAGCAGCTGAAGCTGCTCTTCTTCGGTCATGCCGGGAAGTTTATCCTTTAATTTCATCTCTTTATAAAGATTTCCGCTGGTATTGAAAAAACGTTTTAAAGGAAGACCGCTTTTTTCATACCATTTCTTTAATTCATCCACAGTCGGATGCTCCTCCCGGATCGGGCGGGTATCATATACAACATTTTGATCATCCAACCACTTCAAAGCCTTCTTACAGGTACTGCATCTGTCATAACACAAAATTAATGGCTTCATTATTCCTCCCGTTTTTTGTTTGTTTTTTTGTTTCATATTGAAAATTTTATCATAAAAAGACCACCCGGACAAGCACATGAGCCTTCCCAGGGTAAATGGTATTTCACAGCAGCAATGAGATGATAGGAACTGTCAGAAGAGAGAACACAGTTGTAAATGCAATAAGATGGTTACCTTCTGTCCCTCTGCCCCCATATTCCTGTGCAAGCATACCTGCTATACTCGCACAGGGCATGGATACACATAACAGAAAGATTCCCAATATCTCATCAGCAACCGGAAGTTGTTTTACTATCAATACACAGATAGACGGAATCAGCAGCATCTTTACAAACATAAACTCATAAAGTTGTCTCTGTAAGAAAAGTTCCCTGAGACTCATCCTTGCCACCGATGCCCCTATGATGAGCATAGACAGAGGGATGGATGCATCCCCGAGATACTTACAGGCGTCTTTTATCGGTGCGGCCACTGGTATCCGAAAGATAAAGATTAAAAGGCTGAGCAGACAGGCAAGAAATCCCATATTGATAATATTTTTCCACGAATAATCCGCCTCCTTATCTGACGATTTGGATGCCAGATAAATTCCCAATGTATACGCAAGGAGATTGAAAACCAGGATATAAAACACCAGATAAATGATATACTTTTCACCATAAAGCCCTCTCACAAGAGGAATCCCTATGAATCCTACATTGTTAAAAATCATCATAAGCTGATAAAATCTGGCCTGTTTTATCTCAAAACGTCGCAGCTTAACATACAAGTAACTTAAGGTAATCAGAAGTGCATACATCATTACAACGAGAAGTAGGTTATCCATGATATGGATATCTTTTTCAATATTTGTATCAAGTACTCCTGAAATGATGATCATCGGATTTAATACATTTACAATCAGTGTTGTAATCTTAGCACATGATATGTCATCCAGGACCCCTTTCCTGTAACTGATAACACCGACCAAGATCATAAGAAACAAAACTGTCATACGCTGCAGTAAAATAATGCTGTTCACTTATCCTCCCCCTATTCACGTCTCAGTGCCTCAATCGGATTCAGATTCGAAGCCTTAATGGAGGGAAGCAGCCCGAACAGGATTCCGATCACAACGGAGAATCCCACAGATCCGAAAATCGCCGGTACAGAAATTGCCACCGGAGTCTGCGAGACTTTTGATATCACTTTGGCCAGAATGATTCCAGCCACAACTCCCAACACCCCTCCGATACTGGTGAGTACAGCTGCCTCTGTGAGAAACTGCGCAAGTATCCGTCGCTTTCTGGCACCGATGGCCTTTTTCAGACCAATTTCACTGGTCCGCTCAGTGACAGATACCAGCATGATGTTCATAACTCCGATACCACCAACCAACAGAGAGATACCCGCCACACATAGTAACAGGTTATTCGTGCTGGCACTTAACTCCTGCAGTTCCCTGGCTTTTTTTAGAAGGTCTTCTGCTTTGTATTTAACATCTCCTTCTTTATCTAATACTGCCTCGTTCATAATCTTAGCAGCTTCTTTTCCGACAGTGCTCATAGACTCCGTGCTTTCTGCCCGCAGAACCACATTTTGAGGCTCATCAAACTGAAAGACTATCGGCCAGCAGACATCCGGCATCAGTACGGTTCCCGATGCATCCTGGTAATATGTATAATAGTCCTCCATAGAATGAATCACGGGTTGAAAAGATTCCGCCTTCTTGATCAGACCTACAACTGTAAAAGGTTCTCCTCTGATCTCAATCGTATTGCCCAGAGCAGATCCTGCATCAAAAAGAGTGACAGCTGCCGTTTCATCGAGAAGTACCACTTTGTGGATATCTGAGTAATCACTTTTGACAAATCCTCTTCCATCACTGATTACATATCCGGAAGTATTCAGATAGTCCGTGTCAATTCCGCAGGCCTTTCCAGAGTCAAGGCGGATGGAACCGCGTTTGATGCCATCTACATAAGGCCTATTGTAATAAAAGGATGCATTCACTACATGATCCAGATGATGCAGGCGTTCTTTCATATCATCCTTAAGAACTGTGACTTGCTGTGGCAGCCCTTGATCCATATAGTAGTCATCCTCGCCTTGCCTTAATGTGACGGACACATTATTATTCCCGGCGCCAATCAGATTCTGTTTGATCTGTTCGTTCGTTCCCTTAATCGTTGAAACGATAGCTATAATTGATGCTATTCCTATGATAACTCCCAACATTGTGAGGAAGGAGCGCATCTTATGTGACCAGATTCCCTGAAAGGATAGTCTTATATTTTCCAACATTTTTCTTCCCCCTATCGATACAGCTGTTCGCTGCTTCCTTCCTTTGTCTTAGCGCCTTCCCTTACATTCTTCGCATAGGGGAATGCAATCCAATCCTCCTCGCCGACACCGTCTTTTATCTCGTAGCAATCACCCCAGATCAGGCGGCCAGTGTTGATCTTTTTGCGTTTCAGTCTCTTATCTTTTCCGCGTACGTAGACATATTTTGCACCATTCTCTTCCTTGATAAATGCTCTGCTTAAGGAGAGTCCGCCGCCCATATTGCCATCTGACTGCGAATCCAGAGAAATTCCCACACCCTCATTGTTCCTGAACTGTTCTCCACCCTCTTTGATCAGCAATGTAAGCGGATACCCGGATGCATTCGAATCGGAATAGTTGTTATATTGTTCCGAAGGATACGGGGAGACCTCTTTGACTGTCGCCTCGCATGTAGTACCGCTTTCGTAAGATGTCACACTTACCACATTGCCCTCTTTGATTTTATCAAGCATCAGTTCACTGACCAATCCGCGCACATACAGTCCCTCTGTCCCGGATACCACCAGAAACGGAGAGCCATCTCTGGGTGGATTTTTCGGGTCACCGACATTTTTCACAACACCGCCAAACTTTGCAGTGACCTGTCCTTCATCTAAAGTCTTCTGTGCCGTATTTAATTTCATATTCTGCTCTTGCAGATCCAGCCTCAGTGCAGATAACTCCTTTTCCTTGTCCTTAATTGCAGATGCCAGTTCATCCTTCGTGTACACGGTATCCGAAGAAACCACTGAAGGCGTCATAGACGGTTTCGGACTTTCTTTCCTCTTTTGAGAATTCGGGCTGGCACTCGCACCTCTTGTATCCGTAAATATAAATTTTTTTTTGCCTCTCATCGCAAGATTAAGGGGCTTTATCTTCATATTTCCCGCCGATGTCTCAATGAAGGAGTCCGAATTACTCTTTAATTCCAGTTCTCCTCTCCAGTCTTCATCGAAAGGTTTTTCAATACTCGCACCATTCTGTTTCCATCCTTTGATCAGGTTTCCTTCTTTTTTATCTCCCTCTCTGACTTCCAAAACGAAAAAGAAAGTTTTTCCAGCTTTCTCTCCCCGCACACCATTTTCATCATAGACATATCCCATCATTGCATTCATAAAAGAAGCTTCGATTACCGTCCCGTTCTCACAAAGGAAACGATAAGGTTTATCCTTATCCCCTTCACCGTCATAGTACTGCTGCCTATTACTATAGCTCAGCGGGTTGTCCTTACTGAACACTGTAGGCGCAGACGGAGTCGGCGTCTCAGTCGGTATCTCAGTCGGTGTCTCAGTCGGACTAGGCGTTTGTTCCGTTTCCGGATCTGAGTCATTATCTCCCTCATCGTCGCCGCCGACATCTATGCTGTCACTGCCGACAGGTACAGACGCAGCAGGATTGTTTGAGGCTGACTTTATCTTTTTTAATTTTTTCAGATCATTTTCAGCGATTTTTACATGAATCTCTGCCTGATCTCTCGAGAGTTTCTGCATTTCAAGATTAAGGCTTGACAATTCCATGTCATATGTGAGAAGGACATCTCCTTCTTTCACGATATCGCCTTCCTTTACCTTTACCTCTTCAACGGTCTGGGTATCCGTCAGATAGACGTTTTGAGTCGTGTCCGATGTCACCATCCCATCCATATTCTGGGCGGCATCATCCCAGTATCCGCCATTGTTCACTTCGCTTACAGGTACAACCAGTACTTCCGATTTTTGCGTACTCTTTACCGCATATACAACACCAGATCCGGCAGCACATATGCCCGCTGCAGATAGTAAAATTGTCACAATTCTTTTTCTCTTTGTCATAAAACCGTCCCCTCCTTTCGGCTTAAGACTCCATCTTTAATCTCAATCTTTCGGTCTGCATAAGAGGCAATCTGTTGATCATGTGTAATCATCAAAATGCTGATCCCCTCTTCATTTAGTTTCTGAAATAATTCCATGATCTGACTCCCGGAAGTAGAATCTAAGGCTCCTGTAGGTTCATCTGCAAGCAAAATCTTAGGATGATTGACCATGGCTCTTGCGATTGCAACTCGTTGTTTCTGCCCGCCGGAAAGTTGTGTCGGTTTAAAATTCACACGATCAGATAGTCCTACTCGTTCCAGTGCCGAAGACGCCAGATCTTTTCGATCGTTTTTTGGCATCCCCTTATATATCAGAGGCAGGGATACATTGTCGATAGCAGACTGCCGCGGCAGCAGCTCAAAATTTTGAAAGATAAATCCAATTTTGGAAAGACGGATATCTGACATTCGATTCTCTGTGCAGCTTCCCATATCTTCCCCATCGAACAGATAAGTCCCGCTTGTGGCCTGATCGAGACAACCGATAATATTCATAAGTGTCGTTTTTCCGGAACCGGAAGGTCCCATAACTGCCACATACTCCCCCTCTTCCATCTCGAAGCTGATATTTTTCAGGACCGGAATTACAAGTTTATCCTGTCTGTAGTCTTTACAGATATCTTTTAATTCAAGAATCACCTGACTACCTCCACTTCTGTTCCCATTTCTTCCTTGGATTCGGATCCCTCACCTGTTTCGGTTTCCCCACTTGTTTCCGGTTCCCCACTTAATTCTGGATCCCCACCTGTTTCTGGTTCCTGACCGGAAAGATTGCTCTGTCCGATCATACCGTCTTCACCTTCAGCGGTTTTCATCCCTTCTTTTAAGTCTGGCTCCGGGAATGTAACAGAGTCGCTCTTCGTAAGCCCATCTGCAATTTCGTACTGCATCATGTTTTCATCATGCTGGCCAAGTGTGACAATTCGTTTTTCAAGTTTACCCTTACCGTTATCGGCCCATACGTATGGTTTTTTCTCTGGATCGACAATAAATGCTTCGTCCAGCCAGACACCGGCTGTATGATCTTTTCCCTGACCCATATCCGGTTCTATATAGACATGCTGGCCGAGCATCAGGTCTTCATTTTTTTCGAGCGTCACATAAAATGGATAAGAGCTGCTCTGGTTCATCCCATCCGTAGAATTCATATAACTGCCGCCATTTTCGTCTTCTGACCCGGCATTTTCACGGTCGATTTTCGTGATGGTACCCTTCCATGCAATATCCGAGTCCATACGGGAATGCACAAGAACGGGCATGTCCTCGCTCACCGATCCCATATTCATCTCGTTGGCACTACCCCTGATTCGAAAGTCGCCGGTGGAAAGTATTGTCATAAAAGAATTGTCCTGATCACCATACGGATCCATCATCCCATTATCCGTTCCTTTTCTGATTGATTTCACCACACCTGCAATCTTACTGGTGACAGTCGCATTGCCAATGTTTTCTTTTAATTTGTCAATCTCGAGCTGCTTACTTTTCCCCTCGTATTCTTTTTGCTTTAGTTCCAGCTGAGCCTCCTGAATCTGAAGCTGTAAAGTCGCCTGTTCCTCTTTTGGCGCCGCCTTCTTATCCTTTGTAAGCTGACTGATATTCACCTGCATGCCGGAGAGCTCATTATTCAGACGATCAAGATCAAGAGTTGCCTGATCAAGATCTTGCTGATACTTTTCCGTATCATATGTAAATAACATGGTCCCGGCCTGGACCTCCTGTCCTTCTTCCACCAGAATATCCTTCACCGTCTTTTCGGGATCGACCTGCACTTTCCAGGTCTCCTGCGATTCCACAACTCCTGAAAATCGGTTCACCATACCATTTCCACTGCCCAGATTCATCAGTTTTTCTATCTTATTGACATAGACAACATTTTCATCTTTTTTTCCTGCCTTTTGCGAGATAAAAACCCCAACACAGCCGATCACAAGAACCACTGCAGCACATATACTGATTATGATAGTTTTCTTTTTCCTCATATCTTCCTCCCATGGACTATTCAATGTTTCGGACTGCAAAAGCTTATAACAATCCGCAGATATCATCATAGTATCACAAAAAACAAAGAAAGTCTTTAAAAAAATCTTAATATGATGATACCAGGGTCAAAAGGTTCTGCGTTTCATGCTTGCATGAAAAAGCATGACCTTGGGACCCGAACAAACATAAGAATGCAACCCGATTAGGGTGGAATTCGAATGTTTGTAGAGGATTACGGGAGCACAAAGTGCGGAGTAATCCGTGTATCATCAGGGTCAAAAGGTTCTGCGTTTCATGCTTGCATGAAAAAGCATGAACTTGGGACCCGAACAAACATGAGAATGCAACCCGATTAGGGTGGAATTCGAATGTTTGTAGCGGATTACGGGAGCACAAAGTGCGGAGTAATCCGTGTATCATCAGGGTCAAAAGGTTCTGCGTTTCATGCTTGCATGAAAAAGCCTGTGCAATCCTGATAAATCAGGCTGCACAGGCTTTTTACAATCGTAAACTTTATTGTGACATACCAAAATACTTTTTTCCAATTTCTTTGTCTTTATTCATCTGAATTCTCAGTTCTTCTATAGAATCAAATTTTACTTCCGGGCGCTGGTAATGAAGAAGACAAACGCAGGCTTCCTTCCCATACAGATCCAGATCACAGTCAAATAGATAGGTTTCTACTCCGACAAACTTCTCCTGTACGGTGGGCTTTATGCCTATGTTGCTGACCCCATAGAATTCTTGTCCATCGATCCTGGCAACAGAGGCATAGACACCTCTGGGTGGAAGAAGTTTCTCAGGCTTTGGAACTTGATTAATCGTCGGCATACCGATCTGACGTCCTAGTTTGTGCCCATGGATGATATCTCCAATAATCATATAAGGATATCCCAAAAGCATATGAACTTTTTCCATATGGCCTTCCAGTAATTCCTCACGGATATAGGTACTACTCACTTCACGACCGCCGTCTTTTACTTTATTCAGCACCTCAACTGCAAATCCGTACTTTTTCCCCATCTGACTTAGCATAAATGGATTACCACGTCGATTCTTTCCAAAATGGAAATCGGAGCCTACGACAACAGCTTTCACCTGCAGTTTCTTCACCAGGATCTGAGTGATGAATTCTTCCGGTTCCATGTTTCGAATCTGTGGAACAAATGGACACTCAATTAACGTATCAACCCCAAAACTTTCAATTCTCTGTCTTCTCTCTTCATTGCTCAGAAGTGTCTGAGGCTTTCGGTAGCCTAAGGTAACCTGAGGTGAGGCATCAAAAGTAAAGATGACTGTCAAAAGGCCATCTCTCTTTCCGATTTCAAGTATGCGGTTTATCAGCTTTCTGTGTCCTAAGTGAACCCCATCAAATTTGCCCAGGGTGATCACGGAAGGGCTTCTTGTCTCAAAATTCAGTGTATTTTTGATATATTCCATTGTTCCCTCAACTTATAAACATTTTTTCCGGTTTAAATATGCTGCATCTGTTATCATACTTATAGATCCCCATGAATTGACCTGTACTGTCATACAGGCGGATTCTATCTGGAAATCTCACATCAATTCCAGACAAAATGATCCGTTCGGGCAAAAGTGCATTTCCATTGTGCACAAGGATATCAAATTCCGGCTTTACATGTGCTTTTTCAAGGTGTTCAAACATCGCATCCACAGGCAATATATATTCACCGATTCTCTGCTCGTCTTGTAATTTTTTCACACTAGTCAGTGTCAGGGCCTCATCTTTTGTAAATCTTCCGACTCTCCGCCGGATCAGATGTTCCATCGCACCGCCACATCCCAATTGTTCACCGATATCATGGCAAAGAGTGCGGATATAGGTCCCCTTCGAACAGGTGACTTCGAACGTCACTTTCGGCTTATTGATCTCAAGAATTTTAATTTCATAGAAAGTGACAGGACGTGGCTTTCTTTCAACGGTTTTCCCTTCTCTGGCGAGTTCATAGAGCCTTTTCCCATTTACTTTCAAAGCGGAATACATGGGAGGTGTCTGAAGTCGGTCACCGCAAAAACTTTTCACACAAGTGACAATCTCTTCTTCTGTACAGTCTACCGGATGACGATCTTGCACCTCTCCGCTTAAATCCTGGGTATCTGTGCTAATCCCAAGCTGCATAACTGCCTCATAAGTCTTCGTCCCATCAGTGAGCATATCACAAAGTTTTGTGGCGTTTCCCAGACAGACTGGCAGTACTCCTACTGCATCGGGGTCGAGTGTTCCCGTATGCCCGATCTTTTTCTGCTTTAGGATCCCGCGAAGCTTTGCAACTACATCATGGGAGGTAAATCCTGCTTCTTTATAGATATTTAAGACGCCGTTATACATGTGTTACACTTCTTTCAATTGTATTTCGATCTGACTGGAAAGATTGCAGATAACATCGTAGGGCGTACCATGCATAATGCATCCTGCAGCTTTTGCATGACCACCGCCGCCAAACAGAGACGCAATCTTACTCACATCCACATAACTTTTTGATCTCAGGCTTACTTTGAACTGGCAAGAATCCTTCTCATAGAGAAAGATGGCAACTTCCACTCCTATAGTATTGCGCAGCTGACTGACAATGCCGTCCATATCCCTGGAAGTGAGTCCATAAAATTCCATCTCTTTTTGCCGGACAACACCGGCAATACAGCTGCCGTCAAGCAGGAGAATGCTCTCCATCAAAGTTCGCCCTAACAGTTGATTCTGCGCATACGATTTCTGGTAGAAACTTCTGTCGACAATATCAGAAAAGGGGATCCCCTTCTCCATCAGATTTGCAGCGGCACGCATCGTTGCCGGGGAGGTATTCGTATACTGAAAGACTCCGGTATCGTGTACAATTCCAGTGTATAGGGCCTCGGCACAGGCTTTGGATATCTTTTTGTCATCCAAAATTTCATATAAAACCTCGCAGGTAGAACTGGCTTTCGGAAGAATGCGGTTCATCCGTCCAAGTCCCTTGTTTGTAACATGATGATCGAGACACACAGTGTTATCCATGCACTCATACAAAGAGGCTGCAACCCCGATTCGATCACTGCTGCTGACATCGAGAAGGAACATCAAATCGTAGTCACTCCCGGAATCATATTCTGTCTCGACACAATCAATGTCCCTGATAAATAAAAACTCATCCCCCGGTTTCTCCAGATAGACATCCACATGGACTGCCGGAAAATTATCTTTCATATACAGATACAAGCCCATACAGGATCCGATGCAGTCGCCATCGGGGTTCACGTGTCCCGCAATTGCTGCCGACTTTACCCCGTCTAAAACCTCATCGAGACTATTCATCTTTCTCAGTCTTCCTTTCGGTCTGATCTTTGTTTATATCATCAATTAATTTCGACATATTGACACCATACTCGATGGACTCATCCAGAACAAATATGATCTCCGGCGTATTTCTAAGATTTACATTTTTGGCCAGGAGTCTGCGGATATAGCCTTCTGCATTTCGAAGCCCCAAAATTGTATCAGATTTTGCCTGATCATCTCCAAGTACACTGATATAGGCCTTACAAGTCTTAAGATCCGGTGCAACCTCAACTTTCGTGACTGATGTCATCATAGCAATTCTGGGATCTTTGATCTCCTTTCGGATAATCTGACTTAATTCCTTTTGCACTTCCTGATTAATCCTGATATTTTTTATACTGTTTTTTCTCAATTTAATCCCTCTTAATTCCTGAAGTACCAATGAGATCTCACCTTGGTACTTCTACCATGGTATAAGCTTCTACAATGTCTAGTTCCTGAATATCATTAAAGTTATCGAACACAAGTCCACACTCATATCCGGCTTTCACTTCTTTTACATCATCCTTGAATCGTTTCAGTGATGCAAGTGGTCCCTCGAAGATTTGTTTTCCTTCACGCGTAATTCTAACGCTGCATCCTCTTTTGAATATACCGTCTAATACATAACTTCCTGCAATTGTCCCGATCCCAGATGCCTTAAACAGCTGACGGATCTCGGCATGACCGATCACCTTTTCTTCATAGACAGGATCCAGCATTCCCTTCATGGCCGCTTCGACATCTTCGATAGCCTGGTAGATGACGCGATACAGGCGCATGTCTACGCCTTCCTGATCCGACAGGTTCTTGGCCTGAGTATCCGGTCTGACATTGAATCCGATTATGATAGCATTAGACGCCGCCGCAAGCGTTACATCAGACTCTGTAATAGCTCCGACACCGCCATGTACAATCTTGACAACCACCTCTTCATTGGACAGGCGAACCAAAGATTGTTTCATCGCTTCAACAGACCCCTGAACATCCGCTTTCAATACAATGTTCAGCTCTTTTAAACTGCCCTCCTGAATCTGGCTGAACAGATCATCCAAAGACATCTTAGTTCTTGTATCTTCGAGCAGTTTATTCTTACCTTCCGATACAAAAGTATCCGCAAAATTCTTGGCATCCTTGTCTGTATCTGTGGCCACAATAATTTCACCGGCATTAGGCACATCATTAAGTCCCAGCACTTCAACAGGAGTAGACGGACCTGCCTCTTTCACACGACGTCCTTTATCATCTGTCATGGCACGTACTTTTCCCGAGCATGACCCCGCCGCTATATAATCTCCCTGGTGCAGGGTGCCCTTCTGAACGAGGATATTTGCAACAGGGCCTTTCCCTTTATCCAGCTGTGCCTCGATTACCAGGCCTCTTGCCCTTCTCTTCGGATCTGCTTTCAGTTCCATCACATCCGCAGTGAGCAAAACCATCTCAAGTAATTCTTTGATTCCCTCATGAGTGTGCGCTGACACTGGTACAAAAATTGTGCTGCCTCCCCAATCTTCCGGAATCAGTTCCTGCTCGGAGAGTTCCTGCTTAACGCGTTCTACATTTGCGCCTGGCTTATCTATCTTATTAACGGCAACAATAATCTCAACACCGGCCGCTTTCGCATGATTAATTGCCTCTATCGTCTGTGGCATCACACCATCATCAGCAGCAACAACCAGAACCGCAATATCCGTGGAATTCGCACCACGCATACGCATAGCCGTGAAAGCCTCATGTCCCGGTGTATCCAAGAATGTGATTCTTTTGCCATCAACGGAAACGACAGTCGCACCAATATGCTGTGTAATGCCACCGGCCTCGCGATCCGTCACATGAGTATTGCGGATTGCATCCAAAAGCGAGGTTTTTCCGTGATCAACATGCCCCATGACACATACTACCGGAGGACGTGACACCATATTTTTTTCATCCTCTTCATCTTCTTTTAACAGCTCTTCAATTACATCAACTTTGACCTCCGGCTCTGCTATAATATCATAACCCAGAGCAATCTCCTCTGCCTGTTCATAGGTCAGTTCGTTGTTCACTGTAACCATTGTCCCTTCCAGAAACAACTTTTTGACGACCGCAGCCGGCTGCATCTTCATCTTTTCAGCCAGTTCTTTAACCGTGAGTTTCTCCGGCAGTATAATCTCCTTAACTACTTCCTTTTTCTCCTCTTTTGGCTTAGGTGCAGGTTTTTGAAGAGCTTTTGGAATATTGCTGTTTCTTCTGCGGTTCTGGTTTGGCCTGTGGGAATTTGGACGATTTCCCTGATTTGGTCTGCGATCCTCACCAAAACTTTTCTCTCTTCTGCTTTCTCTCGCTTTGTCTTTCTCCTTATGGTTGGTATCTCTGGATGGTTTCTTTAATCCAAGATCCATCGATTCAACCTGATGTTTCTTTTCGCGATTTGGTCCAACCGGAGGACGGCCGTTTTTATCTCCCGACTGATATGGTTTTGAACCATAGGGACGCTGCGAATTATTGCTTCTGTTCCCCTGAAAGCGATTATTTCTGTCTCCCTGAGAACGATTACCGCCGCGATCGTTACGTTCTCCATAAGGCCGGTTATTTCTATCGCTTTGTGGACGATTATTTCTGTCACCTTGTGGACGATTAGTGCTGCGAGCCCCCTGAAATTGATTATTTCTTTCGCCTTGCGGACGATTAGTGCGATTATTCCTGTCTGTCTGGGTCTGAGTACGATTATTATTACGATCGCCCTGATTACGGCTGGTTCTCTCACTCTGCGGGCGGTTACTTCTCTCCTGTCGATTTGCATTCCCCTGATGTCCACGTGAAGGCCGATCATTCATACGTGAGCCTGCATGTTCCCTCTTATTGGGCTGGCTCTTTGTATTAATCTGATTTTTTGTATCTTCCTCAGCCGCCTTATGCTCATTTTGCATTTTCGCTGCTTTTTCATTCTGAGCACGCTGCTGTAATTTTTTTCTTGCCTCTTGACTTGTCGCGTTCTGTGGACGCACTACCTGGATAATATTAGATTTCTTCTTTGGTTTTTCCACTGACTTCTCCTCTGCTTTTCCTGACTGATTTTTTTTAGAAGCAAACTCTTTACGGACTATTGTCTCCTGATGTTCATCCAGGACGCTCATATGGCTTTTGACGTCTATCTGCTTACTTTTCAAAAAATCCATGATCTCTTTGTTGCTGTGATCCAACTCTTTTGCCAGCTCATGTATTCTAAGTTTTGACATATTACCACCGACCTTTCCAAAATGTCCCCTAAAACTTTCGTTCTAAAGTTCATTTCATACTACTGATTTATCTGTTTCTCTACTAATTTCGCCATATTCGTATCTGTAATTGCAAGCGTTGCCCGATATGTCTTTCCTATTGCTGATCCGAGTTCCTCCATTTTTCCGAAATAGCAGATAGGTACACGGTAGTATTCACACATATTGCCAAACTTCTTCTTGGTATTCTCTGAAGCGTCTTTTGCAACAATCACCAGTGACGCTGTCCCTGATTTCACCGCATGTTCCACCTGAAACTCGCCGCTTGCAGCCTTTTTGGCTTTCATCGAAAGTCCCAGGAAAGAGTATATTCTTCTTTCATCCAAGGGCATTCATCTCCTTTGCCAGACTGTCATAAACCTCTTCGGGAACAGGCACCTTAAACGCACGCTCCAGTCCTTTATTTCTGACAGCCTTTTTGAGGCATTCACCACACCGGCACACGTAAGCACCTCTCCCGTTCTTCTTTCCAGTAGGGTCAAGCAGAATCTCGTCTTCCGAGGTTTTAATAATTCGTATCAACTCCTTCTTATTTTTCATCTCATTACATCCTACGCATTTTCGCATCGGAATTTTTTTTATTTTTCCCAAACAATCACATCCATTCTTGTCCAGAGTAATTTTGGTTACTCCTGAGGATCTTCATCCTCCGGAATTATGTCACCCAGATCATCAAAGTTCTCATCTTCCAAAACGTTATATTCGAGATCTTCTCCATTCTCTTCTTCCTGATCGTATTCAAAATCCCCGGCTTCCCTCGCCTGAGTTTCGCTTTTAATATCTATCTTAAAGCCTGTCAGACGTGCAGCCAGTCTCGCATTCTGTCCTTCCTTGCCGATGGCAAGAGACAGCTGATAATCAGGCACGATGACCTTTGCAGTTTTCTCATCGGGATCTGCCATCACCGAGATCACCTTTGCCGGTGAGAGTGCATTCTCAATCAGAAGGGCGGGATTTTCATCCCAGTTGATGATATCAATTTTCTCACCTTTTAACTCATCCACGACATTATTCACACGGGCCCCATT